>NZ_JAQSDH010000044.1 GCF_029945805.1 Flavobacterium sp. | reverse complement strand
TTAAAATTAAGATTTTATTCTTAACTCCAACTGGAAGCTAAATTAGTATATCCAATTCCATTAGATAAACCAAAAAAATTAAATTTTATTGGTAGAATTTTTTATCATTTGAGTGACTATTTAGTACTTCACTATAAAGAAAATGCTTTCCAATTTATAAAATCAAAGTTTTTAATTGGTGAACTGCATGTTACAGATAGTTTTAAAAATAATCACATGAAGCCTAATTATAATAAAAATGATGATCCAGAATTAGTTACAGTAGATGACTTTTTTGAAAAACAGAAGAAAATATACCTTAAAATCTAAAACGCAATAAATAATTATTAGATTTTTTATAGATTTAATTACAATATAAATAATTAACTTATTGTTAGTCAATATATTGATATGTATCTAGTATAAGAATATATTAGATATTTAATATTCTAAAATTTAGAAGTGCTTGTAGATTTACATAATCAAAAACAAGCAAATCGACCTAAGTGCACAAGGTTAGTTTGCATAATTTAAAATTTAAAATTATGAAACTAGTTATTACAACTCCAGAAATGTTAGAAGATATTGTAAGATCTTCTCCAGACTCCGCTATCCAAGAATTCTATTCGAAAAAAGAATTAGCAAAAACAAAAAAGAAACATTATACCATCAAAGAAACTGCCTTAGAATTAAAGGTAAGTACCTTAACTGTTAGAAATTATATTGACAGAGGAATATTGAAAGCTTTCAAGATTGGAAATCGAATTTTAATTACCAACGAAAGCTTAGAGAAAGCCATGAACGAAGTTAAATCTTCACGTTATAAAAGGTAATTCAATTAATTATCTTTAATTTAAACGTAAAACTAACGTATAATTTACGCACCATGGACAACTATTTTTATTTCTGCCAATATTGCGGCAAAGATTATATTCCCAAAAGGAGAAACTTTCAAAAGTATTGCAGTAACAGTTGCAGAACAAATGCATTTATCAAAAGAAGCAAAGGTTCCAACTTGTCACTACCTGTAGTAAATGAAAAAGCAATAAGTAAATCTGAACCAACTAAGATCGATAAAATGAGTTTATCTGGTGTAGGAAATTCTGTCGCAGGAATTGCAATTGTTAAAATTGCTGAAAGTTTACTCACTCCCGAAATTAACAAACCAGCGACTAAAGGAGATTTAAAGAAATTGGAAGATAAAATTGTAAATAGGTATTATCCTGTAAATAATTTAGCGATGAATAATTTTGGTCAAAAGCCTTATTTTGATGCTCATCAAAATCGTATAGTTTATTTTTAATTAAATATTATGGAAAATTTATCTATAAAAAATGGCTTTGTAAAGCTGCCGAGAGCCATTTTAGAATGGGAATGGTATGACCACCCTGATGTTTTTCGAGTGTATATACATTTACTGATCAAAGTAAATTATGCTCCCGCAAAGTGGCGTGGAATAGAGATACTAGTGGATGAACATATCACTTCAGTTAATAAACTAAGTAATGAACTAATGATGTCCGAATTTAAAATTCGTGAATCGTTATCTAAACTAGAAAAAACTGGAATTTTAAAAAAGACTTCCACAAACAAATTCACAAAGTTGAAGTTAATAAATTTAGGGTTTCACGATAAAAGTATAGATCCAAACCTCAAACAAATTCAACATCCAATAGCAGACCAGTCGCAAACAAATCGAAAACAAACCACAACAAACAATAATAATAAAGAAAAAAAAGAAATTGAAGAAAGAATAGAAATTTTTAAAAACAAAGTTTTAGAATTTTCAAATAATTATTCTTTAGAACATTTAAATTCATTTATTGATTATTGGACGGTTGAAAGTATTCAAACTGGGCGGCTGCGATTTGAAGAGGAAAATTACTGGAACATTCAAATCAAAGTGAAAAACTGGAAAACCTTTGGATCTAAAATTGAAAAACAAAAATTAACTAAAAATAGACCATAATGGAAACGAACAACAATGATTCCGTTTCAAATTATTTGGAAAACCTAGCTAAAAATTATTTATTGAGATCTAATTTAAATCGAATTGATCCGAAACGCTTTCCAATGTTTGAGAAAACACTGATTGCTCCTGACTTTTGGAAATTGTTTTTGATTGAATATGAAGTTCTAAATCAAAAAAGATTTATAATCACAATTGAATCAAAAAGATTTGTTTTTACTCTACTATATTACTTTTTACGAGAGCCAAATTTTACAAATTCACCATGTATATATAAAGTTGATAAATGTAATAATTCATTAGATAAAGGTTTGCTAATCGTGGGAGGTTTTGGAGTAGGTAAAACAACGATTTTTAGAACAATAGTTTCGTTGATTAAAAAATTGAGTTTGAATTTTGATGGATGCCCAGTTAGAATGCATAACACTGCTGATATAGTTGAAGAATTTGAGAGCAGTTTGAATAATTTCAAAAGCGAAACTATAACTAAATATAGTAAGAGTTTTAGAATTTTCGATGATGTTAAAAATGAAAGAGTAGCATCAAATTTTGGGAAAGTCGATTTATTCAAAGAGATTCTTTATCAACGCTGCGAAAGTAAAAACTTTAGAACTTTAATTTTATGTAATTATGATTCTGATTACCCGAATGACATGAGTTCAGCAATAGAAAGCTTTGATCGTTACGGTGATAGAAATTACGACCGATTATTTGAAGCATTTAATTTTATTGAGTTTAAAGGAATGAGCAATAGAATGTAGTTAAATAAAATTGTTAAAGTCAATTTATTTCAATAGGTTTGGTAAGTTAACTAAGACTATTCTTTATTTATGAAAGAATAAAATAATAAGTAACTAATCTCATGCACTTCAACGAAGACTCTCGCGTAAAAATTCCAACTATACTTCATTTGATGCGTTTAGGATATACCTATCTTTCGTTGAAAGACGCTAAATGGGATGAGTCAACCAATATATTTACGGATATCTTTAATGAAAGTATTCAACAATTAAATCCTGAATTAAGTTCTAACGATATTTCACGTTTTTACAATGAAGTAGCTTTGACTTTAGAAAATGAAGATTTGGGAAAAGCATTTTATGAAAAACTTACAGACCAATCTGGAATTCGTTTACTTGACTTTGAAAATTTCGATAATAATTCATTTCATGTAGTAACGGAACTCAAGTATAAAAAAGATGACGATGAATTTCGGCCAGACGTAATCTTATTAATCAATGGAATGCCTTTGGTTTTTATAGAAGTTAAGAAACCAAATAATCTTGACGGAATTCAAGCCGAGCACAAGCGCATTGAAACTCGCTTTAAAAATAAAAAATTCCGTCAGTTTGTGAATATTACGCAATTGATGGTATTTTCTAATAATATGGAATATGATTCTGAATCAACATCTATATTGCAAGGCGCTTTTTATGCAACCGCACCCTATCAAAAACCTAGTTTTAATTTTTTTAGAGAAGAAGCTACTTTCGATTTACATCAATTGCTTTCTTCCGTAGATGATGAAACAGAAACAACTGTTTTAAAAGATAATAATTTAGTTGGAATTAAATACTCAGCTGAATTTATTACCAATAAAAACCCAACTTCTTCTCCAACCAATAGAATTTGTACTTCTTTATTACAAAGAGAGCGCTTGCAATTTGTATTGCAATACGGAATCGCTTATGTAAAAAGTAATTCAGGATTGCAGAAGCACATCATGCGTTATCCGCAACTGTTTGCCACCAAAGCCATTGCAAGTAAACTTGATGATGGAATAAAAAAAGGTATTATCTGGCATACGCAAGGAAGCGGAAAAACGGCCTTAGCCTATTATAACGTAAAATACTTGACAAATTATTTTCAACAGAAAAATATCATTCCAAAATTCTATTTTATTGTGGATCGTATTGATCTATTAATTCAATCAGCTAAAGAATTCAAAAGTAGAGGTTTGGTAGTGCATGAAATTAGTAGCAGAGAAGCTTTTGCAAAGGATATTAAATCAATTAGCGTAATTCATAACCATTCTGGTAAAGCAGAAATTACGGTTGTAAACATTCAAAAATTTCAAGACGATCCCGATGTGGTTCGCAATACCGATTATAATTTAAACATTCAACGTGTTTACTTTTTAGATGAAGTACATCGAAGTTATAATCCAAAAGGAAGTTTTTTAGCCAATCTAAATGAATCCGATCCTAACGCGATAAAAATTGGTTTGACAGGAACGCCACTTTTAGGAACCGATTACAATTCAAAATCATTATTTGGAGGTTATTTTCATAAATACTATTACAATTCGTCTATTGCTGACGGTTATACCTTGCGATTGATTCGGGAAGAAATCGAAACCAATTACCAACTTACTTTAAAAGCAGCTTTAGAAGAAATTGATATTCTAAAAGGCAACGGTGATAAAAAACTGGTTTATGCACACCACAAGTTTGTAGAACCAATGTTGGATTATATTGTTCAAGATTTTGAAAAAGCTCGAATTGCAATGAATGATAATTCTATAGGTGCAATGGTAGTTTGTGATTCTTCTGAACAGGCGAAAATGTTATTTGAAATTTTTCAATCTAAATATGCTTGCAATACTACTAGTGAAAATGGTTTGCTCATGGCAGCCGAACCACCAGAAAGTTATGGCAATAAAAAGAAAACAGAAAGTAAAGTAACAACTGCTGCTGTAATTTTACATGATATTGGAACTAAAGACGAACGTAAAAACCAAATCGATCAATTTAAAGATGGTAACATCGATTTATTGTTTGTTTTCAATATGTTATTGACTGGTTTTGATGCGCCACGATTGAAAAAACTATACATAGGTAGAGTGATTAAATCACATAACTTATTGCAAACGTTAACGCGTGTCAACCGAACATACAAAGATTTTAAATACGGTTATGTAGTTGATTTTGCTGATATTCAAAAAGAGTTTGATAAAACCAATCAAGACTATTTCAACGAATTGCAAGCGGAACTGGGTGATGAAATGGAACATTATTCCAACCTCTTCAAATCGAAAGAAGAAATCAATGCCGAGATTCAGGAAATAAAAGAAGTTTTATTTCATTTTAATACTCAAAATGCTGAAATCTTTTCGCAACAGATTACTCAAATTCAAGATCGAAATGTGATGTTGCAAATAGCAAAAGCGTTAAATAATGCCAAGAGTTTATATAATCTTATTCGTTTGTCTGGGAATTATGATTTGTTAGATAAATTGGATTTTCATAAACTAACTAAATTATCAACGGAAGCTAATAATCATCTAGCATTAATTAATACCAAAGAAGCCTTAGAGAGTAATGTAGATACTTCAAATTTGTTGAATATTGCACTAGAAGACGTGTTGTTTGCTTTTGTAAAAGTCAAAGAAGAAGAAATGGTTTTAGCTGACCAATTGAAAACTACCTTGCAAAAAACACGTGAAATGTTGGCAAGCAATTTCGATCAAAAAGATCTTGTTTTTATTTCGTTAAAAGAAGAATTGGAACGGTTGTTCAAAAAGAAAAATTTGAGTGAAGTTACCAAAGAAGAAATGGAAGCCAATATTTCTGCACTTGAAAAAATTTACCAAGAAGCGAAAGAGTTGGAACGTAAAAATCAATTGCTGCGTGCCAAATATGATAATGACGAAAAATACGCTCGTTTACACAAACGATTGATGGAAAAAGATCCACTAACCGATAGCGAAAGTAAACTTTTTGAAGCCTTGCAAGGATTGAAAAGAGAAGTTGATTTACAAATATTACAAAACTCAAAAATGTTAGAAAACGAGAGTTTTGTGGATAGAATGATGATGCGATTGGTAATTGATCAATTTAAGAATAAAAACAACATTCCGCTTGATGCTGCCACAACCAAACGAATTAACGGAATGATTGTAAAAGAATATATGAATGAATTTTATGGTAGAGTAGCATAATTATGGACACAGGAGAAATACTTATTTATCAAAACCCAGAAGGCAATATCAAAATTGATGTTCGCCTTGAAGAAGAAACTGTTTGGCTTACCCAAGCGCAAATGGCTTTGTTGTTTGGTAAAGCAAGAACCACAATAACAGAACACATTCAAAACATTTTTAAAGAAGGTGAATTAGATGAAAAAGTGGTATGTCGGGATTTCCGACTAACCAGTGCACACGGAGCAATACCTGATAAAAGTCAAGAAAGTAATGTAAAGTTATACAACCTCGACGTAATAATTTCAGTTGGTTATCGAGTAAAATCACTACAAGGAACTCAGTTTAGAATTTGGGCAACGCAAAGATTGAGAGAGTACATTGTAAAAGGATTTGCATTGAATGATGACCGATTCAAGTCGGGAACTTCTATGAATTATTTTAACGAATTGCAACAACGCATTCGTGAAATTCGACTGTCTGAAAAATTCTTCTATCAGAAAATCAAAGACATTTATACAACGAGTATTGACTATGATCCGAAGGATGTAAAAACAATTGAATTCTTCAAAATCGTACAAAATAAATTGCTTTGGGCTATTTCTCAAAATACTGCAGCCGAATTAGTATATCGCAGAGTTGATGCCTCATTACCACTTTTGGGAATGCAATCGTATGATAAAAAAGATACTAAATCAATTGCAAAGAATGAAGTCAGCATTGCTAAAAACTATCTCAATGAAGACGAAATGAAACTTTTGGGTTTACTTGTCGAACAATATTTAGCCTTTGCAGAAACCATGGCGCAACAACAAACGCCAATGTATATGAAAGATTGGACGGCACGATTAGACAGTATTTTGCAACTCAACGGAAGAGAATTGCTTACGCATGCAGGACAAATTTCACATCAAATGGCGTTAGATAAATCAAGTGATGAATTTCAAAAATATAAAAGCGTTTTAAAAACCAATGAAATCGAACAGAGTTTAAAAGAAATCGAAGCCGATATTAAAAAATTAAAGAAATAATAAGAATTAATTATGAAAGGTAGTACATCATTCAGCTCAGAAACTCTTGAAGTACTCAGACTGTTAGTTAAAAAATACAGTCAAGCAAATAGCGCAGCTGATCAAAAGGCTGTCAGAGTATTGATGCGAAAGCTTAATTTTTATGTATCCGATTTTGGAATAACAAGTATTACACCAAGTGTGTTTGAAGGTTTACTTGACAAAGGCTTTATTACTTGTAATGATAGTACTTCCTTAAGAAGAAAATTTGTTGTTCCTGTAGTTAAAAAAGAAACAACATCAACTATAACTAAAAACAGAAGTACAGGTTTAAAGGATACTGTTGAAAAACAATTAATTCATGGCGTTTTCAAAAAAGCAGAATTAATTACTAATTCAGTACCTGATCAAACAGGTTTTTATTGTATTAAGTTAATCAAAGGTTCTAAGTTGCCACCAAAATATCAAATGCATTTAAATCAAAGAGAACATCTAATTATTTACATTGGTAAAGCAGAAGGACAAACTTTAAAAAAACGATTTCTAGGACAAGAACTTAGAGCAAAAGGGCATGGTACTTTTTTTAGAAGTATTGGTGCCGTTTTAGGTTTTTTGCCTGAATTAGGTTCGTTAAAAGATGCTTTAAATAAAAATAATTATAAATTTAAAGTGCATGATGAACAAAAAATAATCCAATGGATTAATCGAAATCTTGAAGTTAATTGCTTAGTTTTTCAAGGCGATTTTTCAGTTGAATCTCAGTGGATAAAAAAACATTGTCCCTTGTTAAACGATACTCACAATCCGTTAAAGTTACAAGAGTTAAGAACAGATAAAGCGCATTGCAGAAAAATAGCAACACAATAAATCATGAAAACAAAACATCCATTTTATAAAATATCCATCTCCTACTTTAATTTAAATGAGAGTACTGAAGATAAAAGACACACTGAAAAAGTAATTATTTTCAAAGAAGATATACCGATAGAGTCGCGTAAAAAAGCAATTGATCATTTTCGTTCTCTTGAAGATGTTTTTATTCAAGCTAAAAAAAATGGAAATGTACTGACTACAATAACTGAAATTTTGGACAAACCAGTAACAGCTGAAATTATACCTTCACTAAACCTATATATATGTGAAAATGATAATTCTGATGATGATTTGGTTTTGTTTGGTTCTTTGCTTGAAACTTTAGAGGAAAGACTAATTGAGCTTGCAGATGAAAGCCTGTTATACCATGAAAATAATATAGATAACGAAGGATTCGATTTGATTACTGATTCTGAAGGTACAGTATATACCATTTTAAAAAATAGTTTGTTTAAAGACGAAGATAATAACATAATAAATAAATAATATAGTCGAATGACCACTACATTACAATTTGAAAAGCAAACCAAAACCTTAATCGACGACCTAAAAAGCGTTTGTGCCAATTACGGTTTGGGAAATGACGGAAACGAATTCAAGATTATCACCCAAGTATTTCTATACAAATTCCTGAACGACAAATTTGTTCATGAAGTAAAACAAATAGATTCAAAAATCGCTAACTCTAAAAATTGGGAAGAAACTCTTTCTAAATACAGTGCCGACGATTACGAAATGTTGTTAATGCAACTAAGCGAAAGCACGGCACGATTACAAACCAACCAATTCATCTCTAGTTTATTTGAACGTCAAAACGAACCTAAGTTTGCTGATATTTTTGATAACACGCTTTTAGACATTGCCAAAGAAAACAGCGACATCTTTTCGGTATTGACCGAAGGTGGCGAAAAGATTGTGTTGTTTGAAAACATCAGTAAGTATGTAACCGACAAACGCGATGAGTTTTGCAAAGCCATCATCAACAAATTAATCAACTTTAGTTTTGAAAATATCTTTCACGAAAAGTTTGATTTTTATGCTACGATTTTCGAATATTTAATCAAAGATTACAACACCAATAGTGGCGGAAAATATGCCGAATATTTCACACCTCATGCGGTTGCCAAAATTATGGCGCGTTGCTTGGTGCACGAAAACGTGACCAATGTAACCTGTTACGATCCTTCGGCTGGCTCGGGAACTTTGTTGATGAACTTGGCACACCAAATTGGTGAAGATAAATGTACGGTGTATTCACAAGACATTTCGCAAAAATCGTCTAACTTGTTGCGATTGAATTTGATTTTGAACGATTTGGTGCATTCGATTCCCAATATTGTAAAAGGAAATACCATACTCGAACCGTATCACAAAGACAATAACGGACGTTTGCAACAGTTTGATTATATCGTTTCCAATCCACCATTTAAATTGGATTTCTCCGATTTTAGTGCCGATTTAGACAGTAAAGAAAACCATGACCGCTTTTTTGCAGGAATTCCTAATATTCCGAAAGCCAAAAAAGAAAGCATGGCGATTTACTTGCTGTTTTTGCAACACATTATGTACACGCTAAAACCCAACGGAAAAGCAGCAATCGTTGTACCAACAGGTTTTATAACCGCACAAAGTGGCATTGATAGAAAAATTAGAGAACGTATGGTAGAAAGCAAAATGTTAGCAGGTGTCGTAAGTATGCCGAGTAATATTTTTGCTACGACTGGAACCAACGTTTCTATTTTGTTTTTAGACAAGCAAAACAAAGGCGATGTGGTTTTGATTGATGCTTCAAATTTAGGAACTACCGTAAAAGACGGCAAGAACCAAAAAACGGTGTTAAGCCACGATGAAGAAGACAAAATTATTGACACGTTTAATACCAAAACAGCTATAGATGATTTCTCGGTAGTAGTAAGCTATGATGAGATTAAAGCCAAAAACTACAGCTTGAGTGCAGGACAATATTTTGAAGTAAAAATTGAATATACAGATATTTCTGCTGCGGAATTTGATGCTAAAATGAAAAGTTTTACTTCTAATTTAGATGTTCTTTTTGCTGAAAGTAAAACGTTGGAATTGGAAATTCAGAATAATTTGAAAAGTATTAAAATATGAAAGAATACTTTTTAGAAGAATTACTTCAAATTAAAAATGGTCGAGATCATAAACATTTACCAGATGGAGAAATTCCTATTTATGGAAGTGGAGGTATTATGCGTTATGGAAATCAGTCAATTTATAATGAAGAAAGCATTCTATTACCAAGAAAAGGAACTTTAAGTAATATTCAATTTGTAAATGAACCTTTTTGGACAGTTGATACAATTTACTATTCAATCGTAAATAAAGAAAAAGCCAACCCACTATACTTATATCATTATTTAAAACAATTAGATTTAAGTTATTTAAATTCTGGAACTGGAGTTCCTAGTATGACTTTTGGAGCATATTATGGTGTGAAAGTAAATTTACCATCATTACATATTCAACAAAAAATCGCCAAAGTTCTTTCTGATTTAGATGCCAAAATCGAGCTCAACAACAAAATCAACAACGAGTTAGAAGCAATGGCAAAAACGCTTTATGATTATTGGTTTGTGCAGTTTGATTTTCCAGATGCAGATGGTAAACCTTACAAAACCAGTGGTGGTAAAATGGTTTGGAATGAAGAGTTGAAAAGAGAAATTCCTGAAGGGTGGGAAGTGAAAGAGTTAAAAAGAATTGCAAAAAATATTATGGGTCAATCTCCAAAGGGTGAATCTTATAATAAAGAAGGAATTGGAACCCCTTTATTAAATGGACCTGCGGATTATGAAAATAGTTCTTTACTTGGTAGAACTTATACAACTGAACCTACAAGACTTTGTAAAAAAGATGATATGGTTTTATGTATCAGAGCAACAATTGGAAACTTAACTTATGCAGAAAAGGAATTTTGTTTAGGACGAGGTGTTGCAGCAGTTAGACCAAATGAAAAAAGATTATCTGAATATTTGTTTTACTGTCTAATTCAAGAGATTGAAAGGTTTAAAAGACAAGCAACAGGAAGTATTATTGTTGGAATTACAAAAGATGACTTAACAGATTCAAAATGCTTGATTCCTAATGGGAATCTCATAGATAAATTTCACGAAATTGCAAATCCAATTTTTACAAAGCAAAGAATAAACAAGATAGAAAATCTAAAACTTTCGTCGTTACGTGATTGGTTATTGCCTATGTTGATGAATGGGCAGGTTAGGGTTGGTAATAATACAGAATATAAACAAGAAGACGACATTTTAAGAATGGCTGCAGAGCCTAATGCTCACTATAAAAAATAATACTATGCAAGTGTATAATAGAAGTGCCATAACAGTACGACCCAAACAACCATTTGTAGATTGGATTAATGCGTTAACTCCAGAATCGCCTTTGACCATGGATAAGTTTCAAGTATCGAACACCTATTTAACCAATCCCGATTTTGACAATCCCGACAAACACATCAAAAAATACTTTATAGAAATCTTTGAAGAACAACTAGAAGGCATGTGGACGGATGAAAATGATTGGCCTCAAACTATTGATTTTACTACTTTTTGTGAATGGTTTCATTACGAAATTAGTGATTGGGTGCAAGATTTAAGTAAGAAGAAATTGAAAAGCGATTTCTAATTGCCAATGTTGATGAATGGTCAGGTTAGAGTTGGTGAGGTTGAGGAATTGGGTATGGTTGCGGAGGAAAGAGAAAGTTACGGTAAATAAAATAAGAAATGAAAAATCAAGAGTATAAAGAAATTATAGTTGAGAGTTTTATAATTAATAATTCATCTGGTAAGCATGGTTTAATTCACATTAGACCTTTACCAAATCAATTTCCATTTGAAGAGCACATGCTTGTTGAATGTTCTAAAGTTTTGATTACTGATTTTCCTGTAGGAACGAAATTTAGTATTAAAGCAAAAATTACATCAAGAGAAGGAGGTAAAGAATTTATTTACAGTCATTATTCTTGGAGTTATAAAGTTTTAAAGGAATAAAAAAACATACTGTTTTCATAATATTTCAACACCAACTTTTGTCTTTTCGCGATTGGTTGTAACCAATGTTAATGAATGGTCAGGTTAGGGTTGGAGATGATGAGGAAGAGAAAATTATAAAAAGAAGTAGTTATGGAATTGCTATATTTGAAGATATTTGACACTAAAACCAATTATAATTTGGCATTTGCCAATAAAGATCTCAATTTTGGTGGCAGGCATTATTTCAGCTTTGATGAAAAATCAGGAAAAATAAAATATTCGGAAAACGAAAATTATAATCAACATTTATATGGTGAAAACACATTCGTAACAGGATTGATAGGAAGCAATGGTGTCGGGAAAACTACTTTTTTAAAATTTCTACAATACTTGATTGCAAAACTTGAGGATTTTGAGAAAAATCATCCTTATCAATATTTTGATAGTTGGGAATGGATGGCTATTGTAAATACTAAAGATGGCCTTGCAATAACTTATGGACAAGAATATAAAACTTTACCTGATGAATTTGAAAGGGAGTTTGATCCGATGAACTTCTCTCCGTTTATATTTGAGCCAATTTCTTTTGACAACTTGATTATAGAAAAAAATATCGGTTTATCAAGTTCCATTTTTTACTCTCCTCACATTGATTGGGAAGAACCAAATTTTGATTCTCCAGATTATATAAATGTTAGCTCCGATTTCATTCTTTACCAAGAAAATAGCGATAAAGAAGAGAATAATCAAAATGTTTCTCAAGTAATAAATTTCAGAAAAAGTGAAATTAAAAGACAAATTGCTTTTATGCAATTTGCAGAATCAAAGCAAAATGAGAATATTCAATTTTATAAATCATTCAATCGGGAAAAAATCAGTATCGAGTTTAATCAGTTTGTAAAGAAATTTGACTCCGAGCCCAGGTATATTGACTTTGAGGATGTCGAGTTATATAAAAACATAGATGAACAATTTCTAAAATATAGCAATGATTTAAATTACAGACTTAGAAGAAAAAAAAGCGGAACTGATGAAGAATTAGCTAAACTTTGGTTTTACAAAAGGTTATTTGAAATTTTATTTTATAACGTAGAATATAGAGGAGAAGCAGAAATTGATACTTCAAATTTCAGGGTTAAAATCACTAACAATTTTGAATTAGGTGATAGTGTCTATGAAACGTTAAGATTATTTTTAAGAAATCTTATTATTATCGAGGAAGGTGAAAATTTGAAACTTTTATTTATTTTAGATAAGGTCGAGGCAATTTTCGAAACAAATTTCGAATATGCTGAGGATAACAGAAGTTTTACTTGTCCTTTAGATGCTGCAAAGATGTTAATGACTCTTGAAAATCAAATATTAAATCTACTACCTTATAATTCAAAACTTCCTCTCTTTGTATTTGATTGGCAAGGTATGAGTACGGGTGAAAAAGCGTATTTAAACTTATTTTCAAGATTGCATCATGGCATTAACTTAATGTATAGTCATCCTAAAATTAAAGAGTCAAAAAAAATATATTTCCTAATTGACGAGCCTTCTACAGGTTTTCATCCTCAATGGCAAAAAGAATATTTAAGTAAATTACTTTCTTTTTTAGAAATAAGATATGAGGGCGAAAAACATTTAATTATTTCTTCTCACTCGCCTTTCTTAGTAAGTGATTTACAAAAAGAAGACGTTATTGCCTTATCGATTAAAAACAAGCTAAACTCTACTGCTGATAACACCTTTGGAGCTAATATCCATGAATTGCTAGCGGATAATTTCTTTTTACAAGATGGCTTTATGGGAGATTTTGCCAAAAACAAAATACAAGACCTAATTAAATATTTAAACTTTAATACTGAAGACCCAGAAACTGAAAAGAATATAAAGCCAAATGAAAATTGGTCTGAGGACTCTGCTTTAAAACTTATTTTAATTGTTGGAGAGCCACTCATTAAAGAAAGACTTTTAGAACTATTTGAAAAAAAATCTCCTTCTAAAATTAGAGAAGTAATTTATGCTCAGATAGATGAATTAAACAGAAAGTTAAAAAATATCGAAAAATGAGAAGGATATTAGTTGATATTGATTTAGAAAAAAAAGTTGCTCTATACTATACCAATTTGTTTAGCGGGCGAAATGCTAATTTCGTTAAACCATTAGATGGACTTAAAAATTTGTACAATAAGTTAGGAAAAATAAAACACAAAAAACACCGCGAATATATTGATACAATTATTACTAAATACGAGGATATTATTAAAGCAGATTCCACTAAAACGAAAGACTTAATCAAACTATTTGATAAGATTGGTGGTGGTGTTATATTGGATCAAAAAATAAATAAAAGTAAAGAAAAATTTTGGGAGCAAATTGTAAAAGCAATGAGATATGAGGATTTAAGATCTTCTGAGTTTCATCATTACATTGAAGCTTCCGGTATAAAGTCTTGTGTTTATTGCAACTCTCAGTTATGCGTGGTTGTTGACTTTACATATTATGATAAAAAGGAAAAGAAACTAAGGCCTAAGAGAATGTCAAAATTTGAATTAGATCATTATTATCCAAAATCAAAGTATCCATTTCTTTGTACATCGTTTTACAATCTTTACCCTGTTTGCGGAAATTGCAATAAAGCAAAAAGTAATAGTCCATTAGATTTTGAACTCTATACAGACGATAACAGTAAATTAGAAATATTTAAATTTTGGCTTGATAACAATTCAATACTAAATTACTGGATTACCTTAAATTTTAAAAACTTGAAAGTGCATTTTGAAAGTGTTGATGGTGATTTTGATTTTTTGAATTATTACAAAAAGATGTTTGCAATTCAAGGAATATATGATACACAAATTGATATAGCTGAGGAATTAGTCCATAAAGCTAAAGTTTATAGTTTAGCTTATAACAAAAGTTTAGTGGATAATTTCAAACTCTTATTCCCAGACAAATCAATTTTAGAAAGACTTATTGTTGGAAATTATGCAAGCGCGTCAGAAATTCATAAAAGACCAATGGCAAAATATTCCCAAGATATCGCTAGGCAATTAAAACTTATTAAGTAATACAGACTAGTCCACAAAAATAATTTGATGTTATGATTTTACAAAAGAAGACATGTATTATTAAGAATTTTAAAAATAACTAGTTTGTATAAAATAAATGCAATGAAATATGACTACGACATAAATAAATTATTTGAATTTTTTAAATATTGGAAAGATTACACACATCCAACAGAATTTTATAATGAAGGATGGCTACTGAAATTAGTAGTATTATCTGTTACTGATCATGCTGCAAATAAAGTAGAATTGCGAGGGCATCCTCTATTTGTAGATCATGAAAGTAAGTTTTTTAGTGAGGGTTTATTATTTAGTCCATTTTTAGCTAAACCTGGCAAAAAGCAATTTGCTGAAAGTCATACTCATGCTGATGGCGTAATAGGAGATTTTAGTATTGGAAACGATAAAAGCAAAGGTTCTGTTCATTTAAAGGGAAACAAATTAAATGTTTTCGAGGCAAAGATTAATTCTGAATTTTCAAAAGATGTTACAAACGCATCATTTTATAATCAAGCAGCAAGATATATTGCTTGTATTACAGAAACAATTGATAAAGCAGAGAAATTAGAAGTTTTAAATGATTTGACGATTGGCTTTTTTTTACTTGTCCCTAAAGATCAATATAAAGCAAAAAAGAGTTTCGAAAAGTTTTTAGACAAGAAGCATATTTTTGAAACTGTTAAAAAGAGAGTTGATCAATATGTGAAAGAAGATGATTATAAGGAAAGAAAGGAATGGTTTGATAAAAAATTTAGTCCAGTACTAGAAAAAATAGATATTGAGCCTACTTTTTATGAAGATATAATTTCTGATTTAAAAGACTATGAGTTTCATTATGAAATTAATAAATTTTATGAATCGTGTCTTCAATATAATAAATAACCATAAAGATATATGACAAATTTTCAAAGAATTGGAAGTAGTAGTAATGTGGTTGCTGGTAGAAATTTTGAGAATGCTTCAAAGATTTATGTAGAAAAACAACTAGGTCGGACACTTACATTTGGTAAAAAAATTGAAATTGGAATTTCAGACATAAAAAAGTCTCACAAGTTTGATATCGGTGATGATGAAACAATTATTGAATGTAAGACTCACAAATGGACAACCGGCGACCATGTTCCGAGTGCTAAATTGACGGTTTGGAATGAAGCAATGTATTACTTCAGTTTGGTTTCTAACAGTTTTACAAAAATATTTATTATAGAAAAACATTTGAGTGAAAAGAGAAATAATACTTTAGGACTATATTACATTAAGACATACGGTCATTTAATTCCAGAGGATGTTGAAATTTGGGAATTTGATGAAACAAATAATAGCCATGACATAATTAATAGCAAGAGACAATCCGCTCTGTGAAGTCTTCTGAATTAGTACATATAAAAATAAAAAAAAGCGTTACCAAATGATAAATTATAAAGATTACGAAGAGGAAGTATTTAATTGGTTAATATCTAAAAATGCAAATGATTTTACATTTACTTTTTCATTACGCCAAAAAGGATCAAAAGGAGCTGAAACCGATTATTTTATTGGAACTGAAAAATCTAATTATTTCTCTACTACTTTTTGGTATTTGCCTGTAGCGTTTCCAGGATCTTCTGGAGACTGTATGGGCTTGGTGTTTGAATATACTAAAACAGGTTATCATTATTTTTTTGAATTTACACAGACAAAAAAACCACATGATAATCAAAATAAAGCAGCATTAGAATTGGTCCAAAAATTGCAGAATGTACTTGAAAAACCAATTGGTTTTCAAAGGCAACCAACTGCTGAAAATAAAATGTTTACTCTGAGAACTAAAACTATCAAAGATAGTTACCAGAATGTTGACGAAATGTTCGTAGATATTCAAAAAGATATGGAAATCATTTTTCCTATTGTTGATGAATCAATTAGTGTAATAAAGAAGGAATATCCCGATTTTAAAGCCAATCGATTGAGTGTTGAAGAGTTTGAAGTGATGATACAAAAATTTGATGCACGTATCAAGCGTTTCGAAAATAGTGATATTTCGCATTTAGAGGATGAAATAGAAAGCATTACTGAAACAAAAGACATTATTAATAACGGAATTTCTACAAGGTTTCCTCTCAACCAAATACTATACGGTCCGCCTGGAACAGGGAAAACCTATAATACTGTTTTAGAAGCTGCCAAAATAGTTACTGGAAATGAAAATATTAATTATGATGATGCCTTGCAAGTGTTTAATGCAAATTTAAACAATCAAATTGAGTTCATTACGTTCCATCAAAACTATAGCTACGAAGACTTTATTCAAGGTTTACGACCAGATACAGAAAACGGAAATGCATTAACTTTTGAAAAAAAAGATGGCGTTTTTAAACGTATTGCGGATAGAGCCTATCTTAATTTAAAAGCATCAGAAAATAATCAAATTGCAAAACAATCTTTCAAAGAGGTGTTGAATAACTACATCAAATCTTTTATAGAAGGAGAAGTTGATGAAATTGAAGTCAAAATGATTAAAATGAGTTATTTCTTTACTGATATTTCAGAAAAGAATATCTCTTTTAGAAAGAACAGTGGCGGAACAGGACATACATTAAGTTTGACTACACTTGCAAAAATGTATAATGAGGAAAGTACAGGAGAAATTCAAGGTTTATCATCTTACTACGAACCATTATTAAAATTATTATTAGAAAAAGGGAAAGCCAATCAAAATAGCAAAATAATAAAACAAAACTATGTTATCATCATTGACGAAATCAACAGAGCCAATATTTCAAGAGTTTTTGGGGAGTTAATTACGCTAATAGAAGAAGATAAACGGTCACATGGAAAAATACCAATGCGTGTAACATTGCCTTCAGGAGATTCGTTTATTGTGCCTTCTAACTTGTATATCATTGGCACAATGAATACAGCTGACAAATCAATTGCCTTATTGGATATTGCATTGCGAAGACGTTTTGAGTTTGTACCAATGTATCCAGATGTAACTATAGATGCTGTTAATGATAAAGAAATTTTATCCGCCATAAACAAAGCCATTTTAGACAGGAAAAACCACGATTTTACTATTGGACATGCCTACTTTATGGGTGATGATTATTCGAGAGTGAAAACCATTAATAATAAAGTGATTCCGCTTTTACTGGAGTATTTTATGAATGATGAAAAAGAGGTAAAAGTCATTTTGCAATCGGCACAACTTACAGTTGATGGTTGGCCATTAAAATTGATTTCTTAAATGATAAATCTCTTTGAATACCAAAATAAAGCAGCTTTCCCGGTAAAGCATTTCGATAACCTCGAAGTGTTTCTCGATGCTATTTGGAATAAAAGAGAAAAGTCATCCTACTACAACGAAGAAGAAAACCGCGAAGAAGTACAGCATTTTATTCAGTTTCTGCACAAAAACAAAGAACTGAAGTCAAATAAGTTTGTTGGAGTTATTCATTATGAAGACCAAACGATTAATTTATTGCCAAAAATATTTTATGATGGAACTGAACCTAATGAGAATGATATAAAAATCATCAATTCACATGTTTTGTGGTGGTTGAGTTATTGTAGAAAGTTGAAATTTCCCAACTACTTATCGGGATTAAACGCACAACAAGCTGACTTCTTTGAAATTTTAATTTATCTGTTTAGTAAATACACTAAGGAATTATTAAACTCTTCTGTGTATCAAAAATATGTTGAGGTAGAAAATGAATTGTCTTTTGTAAAAGGTAGAATGAATTTTAACGAATACATTAATCAAAACTTAGCAAGAGGTCGTAATCATAAAGTAAACTGCATTTACGATTCCTTTGAGATGGACAATCCTTTCAATCAGTGTATCAAATATGTGTCAAGAATGCTATTATCAGCTTCTAAAGACCAACAAAATAAGCGAAATTTAAACGATATATTATTTATTTTAGATGAAGTTTCAGATACTTATATTTCATCGGAAGATTGCAAAAAAATAGAATTCAATCCAATGCTTTCGGACTTTGAAACCGTTAGGGATTATTGTGTTTTATTTTTAGAAAATAGCGTTTCGTTTAATTATAAAAACGATTTGAAATTATTTGCATTCCTTTTACCTATGGAATATGTTTTTGAAGATTTTATCTTTGGTTTTATAGATAAAGAAATTGAAGTAGTGAAAGCAAAAAGTCAAATTCAAAAATATTTAGATATAGAAGAGCATTTTAAAATGAAACCTGATTTATTCTTAGAAATTGGAACAAAGAAATATATTGTTGACACGAAATACAAATTGGTTTATAATGATACCGTTGATAGTAAAAAAGGAATTTCTCAAAATGATTTATATCAAATGGTAGCTTATGCAATCCGTTTTGAAGTTACAGACATAAAGTTGTTTTATCCTAATACCGTTAAAGAAACAGCAACTACAGAATTGAAAACTATTACCATTGTTGATGAATTAGCAGATGAAAAGAAAATTACAATAAAAGCACATCAAGTTCCTATTTTAGATAAGGCAATTAGTATTGAGGATTTGAATAAAATGAAGTTATCGGATTGTTTTTTAAATTTGAAAGAAGAATTGAAAATGAGGTTAGAAGAAATATTAGTTTAAATATTGTTTATGATTTTCAACAGGTAAAATAATTTTGATGATTAGGCAGTGTTTTTGAAGAGTTTATTTATTCGCAATATAGTGCATAGTCATATTGAGCACCATTTTTATGAGAGAAGTTAACTGCACATACAAAGAAGAAATTTATTCTGTAAGAGATGATGGAAAAGTACTCCGACATTCGATTGCAGGCAGAAGAACTCGCCCAACAGATAATCAGTGGACTTTTGGCAAACTTAATGTAAAAAATGGCTATAATGAAATTGCAACAGTTCGAGTGCATCGAATTGTAGCAACTGCATTCCATGGAATTCCACCAACCAAAGAGCATGTTGTTGACCATATAGACACAAATAAACAGAATAATAGACCAGAGAATCTTAGATGGGTTACGAGACTTGAAAACATATTGCTTAATCCTATTACAACAAAACGAATTATAGCAGCGTGTGGAAGTGTTGAAGCATTTCTTGCTAACCCTTCAAAATTTAAAGCTGAGTTTCCAGAACCAAATTATAGTTGGATGTGCTCCGTTAGCATAGAGGAAGCGCAAATTAGTTTGCAAAGATTATTATCTTGGGCAAAGAGTGATAGTCTAAGGTGTGAAGGAACTTTAGGCAGTTGGATATTTAATCGACCCATACTAAAAAACCAGCAAACAGAAATAGTTCCAGAAATTTCAGATTTGATAATGGCGAAGAATTTGAATGCAGTTCAGCGAAATTGGCGCATACCCTCAGAATTTCCTTGTTGTCCTCAAGAATACGCTATTAATCCCATCAAAGCCTATGCTGACAATCTAAAAATTGGTTTGCTATTTTGCGTTAATAATGTTTATTCTTCATTGGTATCAAAGATCGCAATCTCTGAAGACCAGCAAGAGCTTTATATACTATCTGAATCTAAAGAAAGAGAAAATGCGATTAAGCCTTGGGCACTTGCAAAAATTACTTACGAGAATGAGATGTTTGTACATATGAACCTTGGTGTATTCTTTACTCGTGAAGGCGCAGAAAAACAATATTGTCTTGCACAAGGCCTTGAATGGTCTGGGGGTGATTCGATTGATGATTACTGCTAAAAGTATTAACTACAAAGATAGTACGCATAAAGAGACAAGGTCTAGAGCTTGGGTACAAAAAATTTAATTATAGACAATAATATATGGAAAACCCATTTGAAATTATTCTTCAAAAATTAGAAAATATTGAAAAGTCTTTAGAAGATTTAAAAAATAAAGGAATTGAAACTCCTTCAAATAAACTGGATATTTTTAATACAGAAGAAGTAGCAGATTATATCAGATTAACTGTTCCTACAATTTATGGTTTGGTCCATCGGAATAAAATACCGTATTGTAAAAAAGGTAAAAAATTATATTTTGTAAAATCGGATATTGATAAGTGGATATTAGAAGGTCGAAATAAAACAACTTCAGAACTAAATTTGTTGGCTGATAAATATCTTATGAAACATCGATTATAAATATATTAACAAAATTACTGTCAACCAGATTGTCAACTAAAAAAATAAAACCCTGTAAATTAGCTATTTACAGGGTTAAAAGTGGAGTCGGGGAGAATCGAACTCCCGTCCAAACAAGCAACTAAAGAGCTTTCTACACGCTTATTTTCTGATTGAGTTTTCGATATTATGAAAGGCCAGAAACAGCCACACAATACTTATCTTCTAATTTTTTCGTAACAGCCCCGAAGCTTCACTGTTCTTAGGTTTATTTTTACGATTCACCTGTACCGACCGCCACAAACCAAAGCTATCGAGGTGAATCCTGCTTTCCTACCTAGTAGGAGCGTGGCTAATCTTACTATAATTCAGATTATGCAGCAAGAGCGTAGTTTCCTTCGCCGTTTGTGTTTTTGTAAATTTGGATTTACGAGCAAAAAATACAATGCTCGACGTGCTTACAATTCAATTCGACTTGCTGTCAAAACCAGTCGACCCCAAAATTGTGTGACAAAAGTAGTGTAAAATTATACAGCTTGAAAATAAGTTTGCTTAGAATTTGCCTAATAAGTAATAAACAATAATAAAAATAATAATCATTGAGATGCAACCACCGCCAAGTTTTTTAGCCGTAAATCCTGCAATAAGAGTTTTGAATAATCCGTTCATGATGTTAGGTTTTTAAAGTTATTGAATTACAAATATTTAAAAATTAATCCAAATCAAGTTATCAAATTAAATACTAAAATTACATAATTATAAGATGTCTTGATCCTATTTAAGTACTTTGAAACCAATTATTCATTTAACGTTGTACTTTATTTACACTTGATAATTCGCTAGAATAAAATTAGCCAATTGATAGTCTAATTCCGTAATTGCATTCTTATCGTGACTGTATAAAGTTATTTCTAGCTGAAAAGCTTTGTGAATGGTACAATCTGGATGATGGTGGATTTCATCTGCATACTGCGCCACTTTCAATAAAAATTGCGCTAATTCAGTTTGAGATTTAAACTCAAAATTCTTTACTAGTTTCCCGTCGTTAATTTTCCATTCCATACTATATTAGTATTTTCCGTTTAATAATTCGCCGCCAATAGCTGACTTTGCTTCTATTCCCAATTTTTTCATCATTTCATAAGTAGTACAAACCGCTGCCGATGTTACCGGAATTCCGATTTCAGCCTGAATCAAATCGATAGCTTCTAAGGATGGCATTTGTACACATGCAGAAGCCACCAAAACATCGACTCCAGTCAAATCCAACCGCTTGTAAATCTCCAATAAATTCATCGGGTTCTGAGCGGCCACTTCTAAGTTATCCGGAATCTCCAACGCAATGCTATCCACAACTTCAAAACCTTGATGTTCGATATAATCCACAACCATATCTGTTAACGGACGCATATACGGAGTAATAAGGGCTACTTTTTTCGCTCCCAAAACTCGCAATCCATTGATCAAAGCGCCAGCCGAAGTGACGATTGGCGTCGGAAAATCATTCGCAATCGTTTCCTGATGCAAATTCACCTCAGAAACACAATGATACCCGCGTCCCATACTCATAATGGCCACCAAACACGCATAACCCATCACATCAACGTGCGCATCCGAAAGTTCCTGAGCACATTTCAAACTCATCGCATCCATAGCTTCAAGTTCTTCTTTGGTTACCTTTTTCATCCGCATTCGGCTGGAATGGAACGTAAATCTTTCGGGTAAAATAGTTTCTCTAGAACGAAAAATCGCTGGAATTTCTGTTTCCATAGTAACGTTTGACGAAGGTACAATTTGACCTATTCTGTATTTTTTATCTTGTGCTGACTTCATTTAAGTAGCTAAATTTAGTTTATTTTTTTTGGCGTTCCCCTTCGGGTCGGGCTTTCCGTTACAATCTTTTATTAGAATTTCCCTTCCGCTGCGCTACAGGGCAATCTTTTAACATTTCCCTTCCGCTGCGTTACAGGGCAATCTTTTAACATTTCCCTTCCGCTGCGCTACAGGGCAATCCTAAAAAAGGATTTTCACTGCAATCCCTAACGCGTACATTTCTTTAATTTTAAATCTCCTTAATCGTATTCACAATGGTTCCAATGCCTTCAACGGTAGCTTCCATAACATCGCCATCTAATAACCATTCTTGAGGATTTCGTCCGGCACCAACTCCGGCCGGAGTTCCGGTCGCAATAATATCGCCAGGTTCTAACGTGAAAACGGTACTCAAATCTTCAATCAAAGCATTGATATTGAACAAAAGGAATTGGGTATTGGAATTTTGTTTTTCAACACCGTTAACTTTTAGTGATAAATTCAGATTATGTGGATTTTCGATTTCGTCTTTGGTAACCAAAATTGGTCCCATTGGCGCAAACGTATCTTGTCCTTTCGAAACGATCCATTGTCCTTCACGACGGCAATCCCGCGCCGAAATATCATTGATCACGGTATAACCAAAAACATAATCCATAGCATCAGCATTCGGAACGTATTTTCCTTTTTTGCCAATAACAACAGCCAATTCTACTTCCCAATCCAATTGTGAAGTCAGTTTGGTGTTTTTAATTACTTCAGTATTTGTTGCTATTACTGTTGTTGGCGGTTTTGAAAAGATGATTGGTTTTTGAGGTAATTTTCCTGTGGTGTCTAAGGTACGGGCACTTTCAGCAACGTGTTCGGTGTAATTCAAACCAATACCAATAATGTTTTTTCGCGGTTTCGGAACAGGAGCAAGGAAGATTATTTCGTCCATCGCATAAGCGATTTCATCAAAAAATACCGGTTCGGTTTGGGCAATCATGTCGGTTAATTCTTCAACCAATTCAAATCCCATATCAATTAATTCCAACATGGTGGTTGGCAGCGGAAAATTGGATATTTCACCAAAATCTTCCATATCAATAACCTGATTATTGTGGATAAATCCTAAGCGTTGCTCGTCGCTTTCTAATGTTTTATAGGTAAGTAGTTTCATCGCTATTGTTTTTCAATTTTTAGGGTTTTTATTTTGTTTTCTTTGGTTTTAATTTCTAGAGTATAGCTAAGTTTTTTTTGCCCTTCTCTTTTCAAACTTAAAATGTCACAAAAATTTAGTTCACTTATTTTTTGGGCATCCATACTTATTATTTCATCACCAAAATGCATCTCTTTTGCCAAATTTTCATCCCAAACTAATCCGATTATAAATTTATTGTCTAAAACGGTTGGTACATATTTCGGAATAGTATTTTCTAGCGTAATAGCTCCATTTGTTTCAAAATACGCCTGTTTGTTTTTGAAGTCAAGGATTAAATCGGAATAATTTAAAAAATCGATACCAATTCTCGAATTAGTATCATCAGTAGTATTGATGACTAAATTTTTGATGGTAGCATTATTTAATATCCCTTTTTCAACAGTGAATAAATGTTGTAACGTTGGTTTTGTAGTGCCAAAAAGTCCAACACTGTTTATTCCTTCTGATTTGCCCAAAATTTCAAAAATTTTATGTTCTTCAAAAATAGTAAAGGCTCTATTTGACATTTCATAATAGCCATCCATTCCGGTATCAATCAAAACCATGTCAGTGCCTTTTTCTTTGTTTGTTCCAACAAAATCGAACTCGATAAAAGGGGCCTTTTGGCTTCCAAATAATTTAATTTTTGAGGGTTTTACTTTTGGATTTATATTTTTAATGTTATCTGATAAAGTAATTTTTTTTTCAGACAAACTAATTTTAATAACAGAATTCCGCAATAAATTACTTCCGATAAATCCATCAATTTTAAAACAACCCAATAAGTTGTGGTTTTCTAAATCATAAATCAAAGCTGCCTGATTTTCAAAGCGTAAACTTCCAATTTCTAATTTTGGAATTTGAACAGCTTGCATGGTTTGATTGAGATTGTTAGCGTCATTGACATTTAAAGTTTTTGTTTTTTCTAAATTCAAGTCATCAAAAACCTTTTTTGAAATTACGTTAGGTGCTCCAGTATCTAATAAAAATTGATATTTTTTTCCGTTAATCACAACGGGTAAAACTATTTTATCGTAGACTAATTCAAAGTTAATTTCCTCAAAATATTTTTTCTCATTTATAGTGCCAATATCAAAATTCACCTCTTGCGAGAAGATAGTCGTGGTAATTAATACTATAAAATAGGATAAAAATTTAGTTTTCATTTTAGGCTTACAAGATGTTTTTTTTTAATAATTGATTGGGTTTTATCTAGGGTACTTGATGTCCATCATTGTCTTCTAATTCTCGTGATTGATATAATCCTAGCTTTTCAATTACGGGCAAATCATTGAATGAAAACAAACACGCATCTTCTGTATCCGAAGCATTGTGATGTTCATGCCAAGCCCAAGACGGAACACAAAAAATATCACGCTCCTTCCAGTCAAAACGTTGACCGTTGATTATAGAATATCCTTTTCCTTTCGCGCATTGGTGCACAAAAGAACCAGTATGTTTGTGTGCTTTGCCTTTGAATCCTGCCGGAAGCAATTGCATCGATGCGCCCATAGTTTGCATTACATGTCCACCCGTTAACGGATTGGAATAGTGCATCAAAATGCCATCAATAGGATTTACTTCGTTTACTTTTAAAGCTTCTGTCAAAGCAGGATAAACGGTTTTCCAGGAATATTTGAATAGAGGAGAATACGGTTTGTCCCAAACTTTATCTGCTGGAATCAATCCGGCACAACCATAAGTAATCGGAGAAAAATTGACTTCGTTTACCAAAGCTTGTTTTCCGTCATAAACCGCATAATCATTCGCTTCCAAAGCATTTACTAACGGAATGTCCAAACCATCTTGCCAAATACAGGTTTTACCATTCGCATCAACGCCGTGTTCATGCCAAGCGGAATTTGGTGTAATCACAAAATCATTAACTTCAAACGTAATCTTATTGCCATCCACGACAGTGTAACCGCCTTCGCCTTCCATAATAAAACGCAATGCCGAAGCCTTGTGTCGGTGCGCCGAAGTGCTTTCGCCCGGACGCGTAACCTGAATTCCGGTGTACAACCAGCCCACAGCTGCCGAAACGTCTTTTCGTTTGTCGTTTACCAAATAAACAACTCTTCGTCCTGCTTGTTCTGGTGTTACCAATTCGGATGATTTTAAAACTAAATCACGAAGGTTTTCATATTTCCAAAGCATTGGAACAGAGGAACTTCTCGGTTCCCATGGTTCAATATCGTTGGCAACGGTCCATAATGCACCAGCGCCTAAGGTTTCTAATTCTTTATAATACGCTTCGAGTTCTGGTGTGTCTTGAACTCTTGCGCGTCCTATAACATCGTCTGAATGTTTTGCTTCCATGATTTTAATTTTTCTTTGTGTTGCTCTGTGCTTCTGTGCGGAACTCTGTGTTATGGTTATATCACAAAGATTCGCAGAGCACCATGAGATTCGCAGAGTTTAAGATCGTTTATTAAACTCTTCGTGATTATCTATGAATGTAATTTTCCTTGTTGGAGCTGTATTCACTCTCAAATCAAAAATATCAAATCTATTGTAATGCCCCAAAATATCGTGCATTTGTTTGGGCTGAATGCATTTTTGCAAATCGATATCAGCGTAAACAATTCCTTCATCATCAATTAAAGGTTGGCCGACAACTGCGCCATTTGGGCCAATGATTCCAGAGAAAGCAGAGTTTTTTCGCGTTAGCAATTCTTCCACATTTGGAACATCAGGTTTCAAAGCCTCCATTATTTCTTTTGAGATTGTTGAACACGAAACTATCGTAAACAATTTTCCTTCAAATGAATGTGCGGCTGCTCGAATCTTAATCGCTTCCGCCATATCATAATCGGGCGGCGCAACGGGTAGTGAAATGTAATTGGCAATATGAATCAATTCGCCTTGCGATAATAAAGTAAAACGCGCCAAAGTATTCGTATTTTCACCACAAGCTAAAGTACCGATTGGACCAATTTCAGTGTTGTAAACTTTCAAAGATGAACCGTCGCCACTTGTCCAGGTTAGTTTTTCTGCCCATGTTGGAACTAGTTTTCGGTGTTTTCCAATTAGTTTTCCGTTGTTGTCAATGATTAGATTGGTGTTGTAAATTTCGCCATAACTAGCGCCACGTTCGTTGATTCCGATAACGATATGACAATTATGGTCTTTAGCTGCCTGAAATAAAGGTTGCATTTCAACATCATCCACTTTTACAGCTGATTTGTATAATTGTTCGTACCATTTGCTTCCTTGAATTGGAGTCATAATCCAGTTCCAATAAGGATATCCTGCGACGAAAACTTCTGGAAAAGCTACTAAATTGGCTCCGTTTGATGTTGCTTCTTTTACAAAGGAAATAGCTTTATCAATCGTTTTTTCTACGTTTAGAAAAACGGGTGAGGTTTGTATGGCTGCGGCTTTGAATTTTGGGAATGTCATAGTTTTATAATTTATAGCACACGGATAAAATGGATTTTACTGATATATACGGATTTTTTAATTCGTAATTTATAATTTATAATTCGTGATTTTTTCTTTCATATCGTCATTAAACGGTTCGGCTTTGATAGTATTTCTGTCTTCGGTGATTGCCACGTTTACTAAGGTTACTTCGCCTTCCAAGCACGTTTTTCCTTGTTCATCTTCAAAACGGAATCCGCAATTTACGGAAGATCCGCCAAGATGGATTACCCAAAGTTTTTTGGTTAGGATTTCTCCTAAACGCGCTGCTTTTTTGAATTGCACTTTCAAATCTACGGTTGGAATTCCATTCGTTTCGTGGATTTTTGAAAAAGGGCGGTCTAAAGCTTCTTCAAACCAATCTTCAACTAAATCGTTTAGCATTTCTAAGAATCTTGGATAGAAAACGATTCCGGCATAGTCCACATGCTTAAATCGAATTTTTTCTTGTTTTGTAAAGTAGTTGTTCATTTATTATGTTTTTAAACACAGATTGCACAAATTATCACCGATTTTAAATTATTACTTTCGTTACCTGATAGTTTAGCCCCGATAGTAGTGGAAATCCTTTTTATTGCTTTAAATAAATACCTTTCTCCCGAGAATTCGGGATGCACTCAAGGTAACAAAGCACTAAAAAGATTGCAACGAATAGCGGGAAATTGCTCCTGAAATAAACGCTAAAATTTTTCTGCAGCTGCCTTCCTCCAAAAGTACAAAAAATCTAGTGGAACAGTTCCTTCATTTAGTAAACAGCCTTTTTCTAGTTTTGGGTAAATTTCGTAGAACGTTTTGACATGTGTTCTGTCAATTCTGGTACTTACAACGGTTCGGTCCACCTCATCGGGATGCAATATGCCTGCCGAAGCCATCAAATCCATGGCACTTTTTACGGTTTCTTTTTGGAAACGGGCTACACGAATACTTTTTTGTTCAGGAACCAATCCTTTCATCAGTGTTGGATCTTGCGTGGCAACGCCGGTTGGACAAGTATTGGCGTGACATTCCAATGCTTGAATGCAACCCAAAGCGAACATCATTCCGCGAGCCGAATTGCATAAATCGGCACCAATCGAAAGATTTTTAATAATATCGAAACCGGTAATTATTTTGCCGCTGCATATAATTTTGATCTGGTCTTTGATTCCGAAACCGTTGAGTGCATCGTAAACAAAAGCTAAAGCTTCGCGTAATGGCATTCCAACGTGGTCTGAATATTCTTGTGGTGCCGCTCCAGTTCCACCTTCGCCACCATCAACAGTAATAAAATCTAAATACGTTTTGGTTGCTACCATCGCTTTACAAATGGATAAGAATTCCGATTTGTTCCCGATACAGATTTTCATACCGATTGGTTTTCCGCCAGAACCTTTTCGGAGTAATGTTATGAAATCCATTAACTCTAGAGGCGTTGAAAAGGCCGAATGCGTTGGTGGTGAAACAATGTCGTGACCTTTGGAAACTAAACGTATTGCTGCAATTTCATCGGTTACTTTCTCTTTTGGTAAAATGCCGCCGTGACCTGGTTTTGCTCCTTGCGAGAACTTAATTTCAATCATTTTTACGTTATCTAAAGTAGCTCTTTCTACAAATTTTGGATAAGAAAATCTTCCCTCTTCATCTCGACAACTGAAATATCCAGTTCCGATATTCCAAACCACATCGCCACCTTGTAAGTGATAAGGCGACAATCCACCTTCACCGGTATTATGGTAAAATTTGCCCATTTTAGCACCTTCATTTAACGCGATAATAGCATTTTTACTCAAGGAGCCAAAACTCATGGCGCTGATGTTAAATAAACTGGCATCATAAGGTTGCTCGCATTGAGAAGAACCAATTCTAACACGCGGATTGTCGTTTACATTCGAAAATGAAATGGCTCTGATGCTGTGGTTTATCCATTCATAACCTTCATCATAAACATTTAATTGCGTCCCGAACGGCATGGTGTCATTTTCTTTTTTACTTCTTTGATAGACCAGACTGCGTTGCAAGCGGTTAAAAGGTTTTCCTTCCAAATCAGTTTCTACAAAATACTGCCGCATTTCAGGACCAACACCTTCTAGTAAATATCGCATTCTTCCCAATAATGGAAAGTTTCTGCGAATGCTTTTTTTAGATTGGAACATATCGTAGAATCCCATTAATAGTAACGGAATAAAAATCAATAATAAAAAGGTGAATTTTATATTCACATACATCAATAAACCAATGATGGCGATTGAAGTTATGGCAACTAGGACGAATGCTTTTCTCATTTTTTTTTAATTAACTGTAAAGTTCGCTACGATTTCAGCAAAGTTTTCATAAGTTTTATTCGCAATACAGGCTCTATTCTCAATTCTTATTTAAGTTTAAAACGCTGTATTTTTCCAGTTTCGGTTTTTGGTAATGTTGCTGCAAAATAAATTACTCTCGGATATTTATAGGGCGCCGCTACTTCTTTGAACCAGTGTTGAATATGATTCTTCATATTGTCAGTCGCTTTATGTTTTTCTTTCAAAACAATATGCGCGCAAACCAGCATTCCACGTTCTTCATCGGGCAAACCGACTACCGCACATTCCAAAATATCTTCGTGAGTTAAAAGTACGCTTTCTACTTCAATTGCTGCGATATTATATCCTGAAGAAATGATCATATCATCGCCCCGAGCCACAAACCAAAAATGTCCATCTGCATCTTGACGGAAAATATCTCCAGTAAGATTCCACCCATTTTCAACGTATTCTTTCTGTTTGTCAATTCGGTTGAGATATTTGCATCCTGTGATTCCGCGAACCGCCAATCTTCCGGGTTCATTGGTTGCGATTTCATTTCCATTGGTATCGATAATCTTAGCTTCATAGCCTGTAATTGCAACGCCTGTCGCGCCAGGTTTCATGTTGTCTTCATTGGATGATATGAAAATATGCAGCATTTCGGTAGCGCCAATTCCGTCGATAATTTTTAATCCAGTGGCATCATACCAATCTTGCCAAACCTTTAATGGTAAGGTTTCTCCAGCCGAAACACATTTACGCAAGCTGGAAATATTGAAATTATCTAATTTTGAAGTGATCACCCGCCAAGCTGTTGGTGCAGTAAAACAAATGGTAATTTTATATTCTTGAATGGCTTGCAACAGCATTTCGGGTGTTGGTTTTTCAATTAAAAAAGTAGCTGCACCGAAATACATTGGGAACAAAACCAATCCACCAAGACCAAAAGTAAAACCCAGTGGTGGACTTCCTGTAAAAATATCGTTTGGTGTTGGTTGTAGTGAATATCTTGGAAACGCTTCGCAAATGTTTAAAATATCTTTGTGATAATGCGAAGTCATTTTTGGCAAACCTGTTGTTCCAGAGGTGAATCCGATTAAGGCTATGCTGTCTGATTTCGAGTGATAATTAGCGAATGTCTTTGGTTTAGATTGCATCAGATTTTCCAGCTCATCAAAGAAAGAAGTTCGTTTCAGAAAATTGGATTTAACCAAATTCATCTCGTCATGCAAAGTCTTGTCGCACAAGGCATGTGAAATTTCGGCGCAATCAATTATTGTTGTTAATTCTTTTGAACGAAGTAATGGCATTGTGGCAACAACGATTCCGCCAGCTTTTAAAACAGCAAACCAACACGCTACCATCATCGGGTTATTTGCAGAACGAATTAGTACACGATTTCCAGATTGCAATCCTAAATCATCAATTAAAACATGCGCAATTTGATTTGATTTTTCATATAAATCTTGATACGTCCAAGTTTCGTCAAAAGTTCGAATGCACGGATTAGTTCCGCAACCTTCTTTGATGTGATTGTCCAATAATTTGTCCACACAATTCAGTATTTCTGGATGTTGAAACTGCGGTAAATCCGTGAAAACGTAATCTGGCTGCAAGTCTAGACTTGGTAAATTATCGTGAGCGAAATTGTCGGTGTAATGTTTCATACTATTTTATTTCTCGCGAAGACGCGAAGGCGCAAAGTTTTATGTTAAATTTTTTATTTTTTAATATTACTTTTTGTTGCTCTTCGGTTTCAAGGCTTTTTTCATTCCTTCAGTCTGTTTTCTTTCAGAAGCCTTTAGCGGATACAGATGTGAACTTCCCATTTTGTATTGATTCGGAATATCAGTTGCTTCAAACTGTTCATACGCTTGAGCGTTTCTAACAAAATTAGCATCGGCTAATAATGGTCTGCCAAGTGCCACCAAATCTGCTTTTCCGTTTAGTATGATAGTATTGATTTGGTCTATGTCTTGGATGTAACCCGCTATGATTGTTGGAACATGAGCTGTATTTCGAACCAAATCAGAGAATGGAGTTTGCCACATTCTTCCCGTTTGTGGTTTTTGATTGGCAACAGTATTTCCTGTTGAAACATTGATGATATCGGCTCCAGCGTTTTTGAAAGCTTTTGCAATAGTTACAACATCATCTTCTGAAATTCCGTTTTCATCCCAATCAGTAGCGGAAATTCGAACCGACATTGGTTTATTTTTCGGAAATACTTTGCGCATTTCGTTGAAGACTTGTATTGGAAATTTTAATCGATTTTCTATGCTTCCGCCAAATTCGTCTGTTCTGATATTCGTCAATGGTGATAAGAAAGAAGCTAATAAGAATCCGTGATGCGCTTGTAATTCGATTAAGTCAAATCCGGCTTCGTCTGCATTTTTTGTAGCTTGGATAAATTGAGTTGTAACCAAATCCATATCAGTTATAGTCATAGCTCTTGGAGAAGCAAAACTATCGTTAAACGCTATGGAAGATGCTGAAGTCAATTCCCATGGATTTTGAATCGGTTCCGTTTCCCAAGGTTTTTTAGCAGCGCCTTTTCGACCCGAATGACCTAATTGAATTCCAATTTTTGTTTGGGTATTTTGATGGATAAATTCTGTAATCGATTTCCATTTAACTACTTGTTCCTGAGTGTATATTCCGGCACAACCTAAAGTGATACGACCCGTTGCTGAAACGGCTGTCATTTCGGCAATAATCAATCCAACGCCGCCAGTGGCGCGACTTCCATAATGCACCAAATGCCAGTCATTAACCAAACCATCTACAGCCGAATATTGTCCCATGGCAGCCATAACAATTCGGTTAAGCAAAGTCATTTCGCGCAAAGAAAATGGAGTAAAAGCAGCGGGCACTAATTCATTTTTGTTAGTGTTATTGACATTGAATTCACTTAAAACTTTATCGGTAAAGGATTTGTCGCGCAGACGTAGGTTTTCAAAAGTTACTTTTTTGGATCGCGTCATGCATCCAAAAGCAAACTGATAAAATGGATGCTGGTTGTTTCTATCCATATTTTCAAACCAATCTAACGAAACTAGTGCTGCATGCTGAATCATTTCGACTGTATTTCTCCGTGTTTTGTCATATTGCTCAAAAGCCGCTAGAACATTGTTTGGATTTGCAAGTATAGCATCGGACAAACCAATAGCTGAGTCCATGGCTAATTTAGTTCCCGAACCTATAGAGTAGTGGGCTGTAGCTTTGGCATCGCCTAAAAGAACGATGTTGTTATGAAACCATTTTTCATTAGTAACGTGCGGAAATTGACGCCAATGCGATTTGTTGGAAATTAATCCGTGACCGTCCAATTCGTCTTTGAATATTTCAGCTATTTTAGTGATTGTATCGTGTTCATTGGTAACTTCAAAACCCTGTTTTATCCAAGTTTCATCACTACATTCAAAAATCCAGGTGCTCATGCCTTCTTCGTACTGGTAGGAATGGGCCACGATAACTCCATGCGGCGTTGTTCTAAAGAAATAGGTAAAAGCATCTAAAGGTTTGGTTGAGCCTAACCAGACAAAACGATTCTTTTTTAGTGAAACTTTTGTACCAAAATCGGTTGCGAATTGTGTTCTGATAGCGCTTCCAATTCCGTCACAGGCCACAATAATATCAGCATCCTTAAACTGATTTAAGTCGTCTACATTTTGTTCGAAATGAAGATTTACACCTTCTTCGGCACAACGTTGCTGCAATAATTCTAACAATTTTTTTCGAGAGCAGCCGCAGAATCCGTTTCCGGCGATGTTTACTGTTTGTCCGTCACGGGCGATAATGATATCGTCCCAATAGGCAAAATTACTTCTGATTAACTCATAGGATTTTAAATCTCTAGAAAGAAATTCACCCAAGGTTTCATCTGAAAACACGACTCCGAATCCGAAACTGTCATCCGGTTTGTTGCGTTCATATACATCAATTTGGCAATTGGGCATTGCTTTTTTTGTTAGTATTGAAAAGTACAATCCGCCTGGACCACCACCTATAACTGCTATTTTCATTTAATTTCTTTTTACAGAGAAGAGCTCTCCGATTTTTGCATAATTAGAACCTGCCAATCTTGAAACGGGTTTGTATTGGTCCAAATTTATTTTGTGATTCTCCAGAAGAACTTCGTCGCTGAAGTGCATCATTACAATCCGACCAATCAATACACAAGCTCCACCATTCTTATGATTTTCTAAAAAATAATGATGAACGAGTTCGCATTCGAAATGTATTGGACTTTCCTTCACACGCATTGGTTTTATCTTTTCGGATGGAATTGGAGTAACGCCAGCCAATTCAAATTCGTCAACATCAGCATGAACCGATTGGGCTGTGGTATTCATTTGTTCGGTTAGTTCTTCCGTAACCATATTAACCACAAATTGTTTGTTTGCCAAAATATTATTCAGTGTATCTTTATTGGTATTGTTGCCTCTACCTGTCGAAAACATCACATGTGGTGGATCATCACCAACCGCATTAAAGTAAGAGAAAGGAGCAAGGTTATTGATGCCGTTTTCACTGATAGTTGAAACCCAGGCTATAGGTCTTGGTATAATTGCACCAGTCAGGAGTTTATAAACCGCCGAGTATTCTAGTTCGTTGGGGTCGAATTGCATTGCTATAATTTATTCCGTTGCACTGTATACTGTTTGTCTGTGCCTCGGGTGTTTGTTTGTATACAAATTAACGAAAAAAAGAGCAATTAGTATACTGGAATTTTTAACTATATTTGGGTTCTAAAATTTAAAATATGAAAAAAGCAAGTCTATTACTAATCCTTGTACTACTTAGTTTTTCTTGTAAAAAGGAACCTAAAGATCCTCAAGTCTTCAACAGCCAATTTGACAATTATAAAAATAATTTTGTTGAAAAATTATGGAAAGTATATCCAGATTGGGCAACAAATCAAGGATTTCATAAATATGATTCGGTTATCAAAGTACCAAATGCGGACTATAGAAAAGAGCAAGTCGCTTTTGCAGAAAGTAATTTGGATTCGCTTAAAACATATGCAATAGAACAACTTTCGGATAATAATGTGACCGATTATTATATGATTAAAAACTTTTTGGAAGGAGCAGTTTATTCGGTTAATGAATTAAAATCGTACGAATGGGATCCGTCATCTTATAACGTTTGTGGTTCTTTTGCAGAGATTTTAAATGGAAATTATGATTCATTAGAAAACCGACTTAAGAGTTTCAATCTTAAGATGGATAATGTTCCCGCTTTTTATGAAGCGGCTAAAGCGAATGTGAAAAATCCAACGATAGAACATACGCAATTAGCAATCGACCAAAATAGTGGTGGCGCATCCGTTTTTACAGTTGATTTAGTAAAGTTCGTTGGAGAAAGTAAATTATCGGATACCGAAAAGAAAGCTATTTTAGAAAAATCAAAAAAGACCGTTGTTGCCATTACTGATTATGTGGATTGGTTGAAAAAACTGGATAATAAAACGCCGCGCTCTTTTAGATTAGGTAAAGAGTTGTTTGATAAGAAGTTTAAATACGAGATTCAATCCGGTTACACTCCAGACGAAATTTATAAAAAAGCAGTTGATCATAAAACGGAATTGCATGCGAAAATGTTTGAATTGGCTGATAAATTATGGCCGAAATACTGTGCTACTGAAATTAAACCAACAGATAAATTGAAGGTAATAAAAATGGTAATTGATAAAATTTCATTACAACACACTACACCAGAAAAATTTCAATCGGAAATAGAAAAGCAGATTCCGGAATTGGTGGCTTATGTAAAAGCTAAAGAGTTGTTGTATATCGATCCGTCAAAACCTTTGGTTGTTCGTAAAGAGCCGGATTATATGGCTGGAGTTGCTGGAGCCTCAATTTCGTCGCCTGGGCCATATGATAAAAATGCGAATACCTATTATAATGTTGGAAGTATGTCGGGTTGGGATGCAGCGCGTTCAGAAAGTTATTTAAGAGAGTACAACGATTATATTCTTCAAATTTTGAACATTCACGAAGCGGTTCCGGGACATTACACGCAATTGGTTTACAGTAATCAGGCGCCAAGTATTATCAAATCTATTTTTGGTAATGGCGCTATGATTGAAGGTTGGGCGGTTTATACGGAACGAATGATGTTGGAAAGCGGTTATAAAAACTCAGATGAAATGTGGTTGATGTACTATAAATGGAATCTAAGAGCTACGTATAATACTATTTTAGATTATAGCATCCATACCAAAAATATGAGTAAGGAAACAGCAATTAGTTTAATGATCAATGAAGCCTTTCAGCAACAAGCTGAAGCTGATGGCAAATGGAAGCGCGCCACTTTATCTCAAGTGCAGTTGTGTTCTTATTTTACAGGTTATACTGAAATTTATGAATTTAGAGAAGCGCTAAAAAAAGAGCAAGGAGATAAATTTAACTTAAAAAAGTTTCATGAAGAATTTCTAAGTTATGGAAGCGCTCCTGTTAAGTATATAAAAGAGTTGATGACGAAAAAGAAAGCAAAATAAAATCAAACAAAAAGCCTACTAGAAAAATTTCAGCAGGCTTTTTTTATGCGATGAATTTCAAACTAGTAACGGTGATAAACAAATTCTTTATTGGACGTATGATAAGTATTCCAATCAATTGACAGCACATAATTGATGGCTTTTTTCAGGTCTTGGACTGATGTTGGTTTTCTTATATAAAGGTCTACACCAAGATTTTTACACAGTTCAATGTCGGACGGATTGCTAGAAGTTGTCAAAATCACAACTGGAATATTTCCGATTGCAGGTGTAGCTTTTATTTCTTGAAGTACTTCAAAACCCGATTTTATTGGCATGTTTAAATCTAGGAATATAACTGAAGCTTGTGGTGGTGGATTGTGAAGTTGTTGAAGTAATTTTTCTCCTTCTTCAAATAAAGACACAGCTTGGTTAATTTCAGTTGTAACTTCTTTAAAAAAATCTAAATCATCAACATCGTCGTCTGCGTAAAAAATTGAGGTGAATGCTTTTTCTTCCATTTTCAGAATAGTACTTTTTTTGTGTGAAGATAGCTATTTAAATAATACGAATTGAAAGAAATTAACAGTTGTTTAAGTAGTGTGGTTTTAAGGGTTAAATTTTGACAATTAGCTATTTACGGGAAAATAAATATCGAATGTAGCTCCTTTATTAGGTTCGCCAGATGCTGTAATAAAGCCTTTGTGATTGTCAATTATTTTTTTGACTATCGCTAAACCAATTCCGGTTCCTTGATATACTTCTCTACCATGCAATCGTTGGAATACTTCAAATATTTTATCGCTATACTGTTGGTCAAAACCAATTCCGTTGTCAGAAAATCGGATATGGCAGTACTTTGTTTCTTTGTCTAATGCAGCATTATTTAATTTTTCACCTTTATTTATATTACACTTTATTTTTATAATTGGCGGAAAATTTTCGAGTGAAAACTTAAGTGAATTGCTCAGAAGGTTAAAAAGTAGTTGGTGTATTTGAAAAGGAACGATAAAAACATCCGATTCCACTTGTTCTATTTCTATTGTAGCCTTTTTTTCTTGAATTTCTTCTTGTAGATCTTCAATAACGTCTTTAATAATTATATTGAGATCTGTTTTTGTCAATACTACATCTTGAGTATTCGTCCTAGAATAAGCAAGTAAATCGTTTATAAGGGTCTGCATTCTTTGTGCAGCATTTTGCATCCGCTTGAATCTGTCTTTACCATTTTCGGATAAGTTATCAAATTCTTTTTCAATGATCTGATTGGAAAACGTTTGTATTTTACGGAGTGGTTCTTGCAAATCATGGCTCGAGATATAAGCGAAGGACTGAAGCTCCTTGTTCATTTCTTCTAGTTCGAGATTTTTTTGTTTGAGTTCTATTGCATTTAATTTTAATTTATCGTCAGCATCTTTTTTAGCCGTCAAGTCGTGTGTAACTTTAGAAAAACCAATAACTTCATCAATTTCATTATGAATAGCGGTGATGACAACATTAGCCCAAAAAAGACTACCATCTTTTCGAACACGCCAACCTTCTTGCCCATATCGACCATGTTTGGATGCTTGATCTAATAAAAATTGAGGTAAATTATTTTGTCTATCCTCGGCAGTGTAAAAGTTCGAAAAACTTTTTCCAACAATTTCTTCTGTCCGATACCCTTTTATGCGTTCGGCGCCTTTGTTCCAGTTTTCTATGATTCCCTGTTTGCTTAAATATAAAATAGCGTAATCTTGAACTTCTCCGACCATTAAATGATAGCGTTCTTCACTTTCTTTCAGAATTTCGTTTAACAGATTCAGCTCTTTAGTACGTTCTTTAACTTGCTTTTCAAGTAAAATGCTAAACGTTTTTTGATCTTGAATATCGGTGCTGCTTCCAACCCACATTTGGATTTTTCCATCTTCATCTCTTTGCGGAATCGCGCGACTTAACTGCCAGCGGTATTCACCATCATATCTGCGGAACCGATGTTCAATTAAAAAATCTTGACGGGTTGTAATTGAATGTGCCCATTTTTTGATGTTTTCATCTTTATCATCGGGATGCACAATATCCAACCAACTCTTTTCGTATAAATCCTTAAGCGATAATCCAGAATATTCGAATACCGATTTATTGTAGTAATTTAAATTGCCTTCTGTATCGGAAGTCCAGATTTGTTGTGGCATAGAATCAGAGAGCAATCTAAATTTGCGTTCGTTTTCAATCAAGAGCATCTGATTATTCCGTTCTCTTGTTGTGTCGCGTATTGTACCAATCATTTTTTCTGCTTGACCAGTAACATCGTAAAAAACCTTTCCTTTTCCTTCCATCCAATGAATGGAACCGTCTTTCCAAATCACCCGCGCTTCATAGGACAAATACCCATTATTTATCGCATTACTAAAAGCTTTTTTCCTGATTTCCAAATCATCTGGATGAAGATGTGCTAGTAAATGTTCATGTGTTAATTTGATTGGCTCTTTATATCCACCGATAATTTCTAAATACCTGTCGGAATAAGTAGCGTCCATAGTTTTTAAATCCAATTCCCATGTTCCTAATTCACTAGCGTCTATAATAATGTTTAATTTATCCTCATATTTTTTATATTCCTGATTACTTTTATGCAATTCTTTTAACACATTTACTTTTTCAGTCGTTTCAAAACAAGTTGTAAAAACTCCAGCTGGTTTACCAGATTCGTCATGTACCGGACTGTAACTAAATGTCCAATAAATGTCTTCCATTTTTCCATTGCGATAAAACGGTAAAAGTAGGTCTTCATTCCAGGTAGATTCGCCTTTTTCTAAAACTTGATTTAATAAGGGTTTGATGTCTTTCCAGATTTCTTTCCAATGTATCTCTGCTCTTCCACCCAACATTGCAGGATGTTTTCCATCATTTCCCAGACTTGGAAGATAAGCATCGTTATAAAAGCAAATTAGTTCGGGTCCCCAAAAAAGAAACATTGGAAATTTAGAATTCAGTATGATGCTGAGTGTTGTTCGTAAACTCTGTGGCCAAGTATCGGGAGTTCCTAACTTATTTTTGCTCCAATCTTTTTCACGAATGAGTTTCCCCATTTCACCGCCGCCAGCCAGAAATTGTAAGAAAGAATTGGTACTTTTTGAATGCATTTGTGATTTATTCGGATGACGAAGTTAAGAAAATTATTTTGGTTTAACAATCGAGCTATCATAGCTATAGACTTTCAGATTTGTAAAATAAATATTATCGAATGCCGAAAATAGCATTTGTGTATTAAAGTGTATACAATGCAAAAAAAACCTATTAAAATTGCATACTATTTAAATAATCGATCAAAAAAATCAAGATAATGCTTTTGTATTGTTGCTAAAATGATATATTTATGCAAAATATATATATATGGAGATTTTAGCATGTCCTAAATGTCAAAGTAATACTATAGTCAAAAGTGGTATCATCAAAGACAGGCAAAGGTATTTATGCAAAAAGTGTAATTACTTTTTCACGGTGAATAAAATGGGTAAAAAGATAGACAGTTACTATGTGACGAAAGCGTTGCAACTCTACCTTGAGGGCTTAAGCTTTAGAGAAATTGAACGTATTATCGGCGTTTCACATGTAACAGTTAGCAATTGGGTAAAGGAGTTTAAAATCACTAAACCCAATCATACCGATTATCATCCCACTTATAAGATATACAATCACTTGGAACTAATAGAATTCCTAAAAAATAAAGAAGTTTTAAAAGGGGCAGGGATGATTATTACTGAACTTGGTGATAAGTTTATGCTAATAAAATGGGAGCGTTTCAAAGATTAACTATATAGATTTACACTTATATATATTATAATTTTTTTCATTGAACAAAATGTTGAATTTGGTCTCGTTAAATCAACCAAACCATATTATAAATTATGAAAAAAATAGTTTTATTAACTGCTGTACTTTTTTCAGCATTGTCTTTCGGACAAGGATCGCCTGATTATGGCGGAGGAATGAAATTCAATCTCAATCCAGAAGGAACCAAATACATGCGATTTATTGCATGGAATCAGATTTGGATGCGGGCTACCGATTTAAATCCAGGCTCTCTAGTAGGAGGAGAACCCGCAACAAAGCAAGAAGACATCGGATTAAGACGATTGCGTATTTTAGCTTATTCTCAAATTTCACCGCGTTACATGATTGTTACGCATATTGGAATCAACAACCAAACATTTACCAATGGTGGCGCTTCAGGATCTACAGGAACTGGTGGCTATGGCGCTGGAAAAAAACCGGGAGTTTTCTTTCACGATGCATGGAATGAATATGCTATTGCTTTACCCAGAGAAAACAAGCCTTTTAGCCTTTCTATTGGTGCTGGATTGCATTATTATATGGGATTATCGAGAATGACCATGTCGTCTACTCTAAATTACATGACCATTGATGCTCCTATATTTAATTGGCCTTTAATTGAAAATTCAGATCAGTTTGCCCGTCAAATTGGCGTTTTTGCAAAAGGAAAATACAATAAATTGGAATATCGATTCAGTTTGAATAAACCATTTGCTACCAATCAAGTTCCAACAGATGCTACATCAAATGCAACTGCCGTTGCGGTTGATAATAGTGCTAATACCAAGTGGTCAAAAGCAGGATATGTAGAATATCAATTTTTTGATAAAGAATCCAATTTTTTACCTTACAAAGTAGGTTGTTATTTAGGAACTAAGCGAATGTTTAACATTGGTGCCGGTTTTTATACTGCGCCAAGCGGAACTAAAACAGCTGTAAATGGTGTAATCGAAAAACATTCAATAAATTTATTCGCTGCTGATGCTTTCTTAGATCTACCAATTGGAAAAAAGGAGCAAAAAATGGCCATTACTGTTTATAGCGTTTTGTATGATTATGATTTTGGTCCAAACTACGTTAGAAATTTAGGAATTATGAATGTTGGAGTTTCTGACACTAATTTCACAGGAACTCCGGGACTTGCCGGAGCAGGAAATTTGCAACCCGTGATTGGCACAGGCACAATTTGGTATACACAAGCCGGATTCTTATTACCCAACAAAAATGAAAAACCTAAAGTTAGAGTCCAACCTTTCGGAGCATATACTTACAAGAAATTTGACGCTTTTGAACAAGCAAGCAATCAGTTCGATATTGGAACCAACTTGTTTTTAGATGGTCATCATGCAAAGCTAACAGCACAATATTCAACTCGTCCAGTGTATACTGCCAAAGATAATTTGGATACTTACAAAAGCGAATTTTTGCTACAACTTCAAATTTATTTATAAAAAAAACCAAACCAAAAACAATAAAATATGAGCGATAAATCAACAAAAGGAATCTGGAAGGTAATCTCTGCTTCCTCAATGGGTACCATGATTGAGTGGTATGACTTTTACATCTTCGGTAGTTTGGCCGTAGTAATTTCGACTAAATTCTTTCCGTCCGAAAATCCAACTGCAGCCTTCTTATCAACTCTAGCTACGTTTGCAGCCGGATTTGTAGTAAGACCTTTCGGAGCATTATTCTTCGGACGTTTGGGCGACCTAATCGGAAGAAAATACACCTTTATGGTCACCCTTTTATTAATGGGTGGTGCCACTTTCTTGATTGGATGTATTCCAAGTTATGAAACTATAGGTTTTATGGCGCCAGTACTTGTTTTACTACTGCGTTTGTTACAAGGTTTAGCTCTTGGAGGAGAATATGGTGGCGCTGCAACTTATGTAGCAGAACACGCTCCAAAAGGACAAAAAGGCTATTGGACTTCCTGGATTCAAACTACAGCAACAGTAGGATTGTTTATTTCATTAATGGTAATCTTGATTACAAGAAATCTGTTATCCAAAGAAGCCTTTGACGAATGGGGATGGAGAGTACCATTCTGGGTGTCTATTATAATGGTTATGGTATCTTATTTCATTCGGAAAAACATGCACGAATCACCTGTTTTTGCCAAAGCCAAAGCAGAAGGTAAAACCAGTACGAATCCTTTAAAAGAAAGTTTCGGAAATAAATACAACTTAAAATTTGTTTTGTTAGCGTTATTTGGAGCTACTATGGGACAAGGAGTTGTGTGGTATACTGGACAATTCTACGCCATGAACTTTATGAAAACGGTTCAGTGTATCGATTCTTCACAAGTAGATACCTTACTCGGAATTGCCTTGCTGATTGGAACGCCCTTCTTTATTTTCTTCGGATGGTTGAGCGATAAAGTAGGTAGAAAATACATTATGATGGGTGGAATGTTATTAGCCATCTTGGCTTACCGTCCAATATACAAAGCGATGTATCAAACGACCGATTTGACTTTGAAAACTGAATTGGTAGACAAAACAACTATAGTGCCTTCTATTAAAGAAATAGACGGAACCAAATTGGATTCTATTTACACAACCAACAAAGCCTATGCTGATGGTACTACTGTTGAAGAAATCAAAACCAAACATTTCGAAAGCGGGAAGTTACTGCAAGACGACAAGGGCAAAGATAAAATTGAAACTAAAGTCACTAAAACCATCACAAATAATGATCGGATGATGTTGATTTTCTTAGTGTTTCTTCAAGTCATTTTTGTAACAATGGTTTATGGACCGATTGCAGCATTTTTAGTCGAAATGTTCCCAACGAAGATTCGATATACTTCGATGTCATTGCCTTACCATGTTGGTAACGGAATATTCGGTGGATTACTACCGGCCATATCTACCTATTTCGTAACTTCGGCAAAAGATGCGGGTGACCCACAATTCTATTTGGAAGGACTATGGTATCCTATTGGAATAGCCGCCGTCTGTTTTGTCATAGGAATGATTTACATCGATAGAAAAATTAATACTCTTCACGAATAATATAAAGCAATTATGAACACAGTAAAAAAATATTTAGGATTTATATGGATAGTTCTAGCAATAGCAGTAGCCTATTACAGTATCGGTATTTTCGGAAGTAAACTTACTTCTGGTAAACAAGAAGATTTAGTTTTTGGGATTATCATTTTCTTTATCTTGTTACCGCTCATCGTAACCGGATTGGCATTGTTTGGTTATTATTGTGTAACCGACGAATATGATGAAGATTACGATTAATGTTATAATTTGTTAGTTATCCAAAGGCTCTTATTCAATAAGAGCTTTTGGTAATTTAAATAAGATGAAAAAAAGACACCAACAAAAATTAGTTATTTTATCTATGGCATTGCTAATAGGGCTTAACATTCCTATTGTATTGCTATTTGATTCAGCTAAGTCATTGTTGGGATTTCCAATTATCTATATTTATATCTTTTCTATTTGGGCGTTTTCAGTGTTATTATCATTCATAATAATTAAACGATACGATGAATAGTGCTGTTTTACTTCTGATTCTCTCAGTCTACTTGGCCATGCTCTTTTTCATGGCACATTGGGCAGAAAAAAAAGGCAACAGCAAATGGACAGTCAATCCGTATGTATATTCGCTTTCACTGGCTGTATACTGCACTGCTTGGACGTATTATGGTAGCATCGGCTTGGCTGCAGAAAGTGGTTTGAGTTACATTAGTATTTACTTGGGCCCAATAATTATTATTCCGTCGTGGATCGTAATTCTAAAAAAAATTATTCGCATATCTAGAGTTAACAAAATCTCTAGTATAGCCGATTTTATCTCACTTCGCTACGGCAACAGCCGATTCTTAGGAGCCATAGTTACCGTAATTTGTTTAACTGGGATTTTACCTTATATCGCCTTGCAATTAAAAGCGATTGCTGAGACCTTTCATGTGGTGACCAAGACGAAAACGAGTCATTATATTTTTGATGATACCACTACTTATGTGGCGGTCGCATTAGCATTATTTGCCTCTTACTACGGAACCCGTTATGTTGATGCTTCTGAAAAGCGAAAAGGAATTGTAACGGCAGTAGCAATGGAAAGCGTTTTAAAATTGGTCTTCTTTGTCATCATCGGAGTATATGTTACTTTCTTTGTCTTTGATGGTTTTGATGATATTTACCAAAAAGCCTCCGTTTTAGAACATTTCAAAGAAAAGAACACTATTGGCGGTTTGCCACAAGTAATTAACTGGTTTTTGCTTTGTGTATTGTCAATGTTTGCAATCTTTTTATTACCAAGACAATTTCAGGTTGCTGTAATAGAAAACAATAAGGAAAACCACGTGAATAAAGCCATTTGGTTGTTTCCTCTGTATCTTTTGATTTTCAATATTTTTGTGTATCCAATAGCTTGGGGCGGGAATATCTTATTCCAAAACCAAAATGTGAATTCCGATTTTTATTCCCTTTTAATTCCGCAATTATTTAATAATACTACACTGACGGTTTTAGTATTTTTAGGTGGATTTTCGGCAGCTATTTCTATGATTGTAGTTTCCTCTATTGGTTTGTCAACTATGATTACTAATAACATATTGATTCCATACAACTTACTAGGAAAACTGAAAAGTAAAGAACAAACTATTAGTAGTAAAACCATCGTCAACAGCCGAAAAATTGGTATTTTTAGTTTGATTATTTTGGCCTATCTCATTTACCGTTTCTTTGGGTTAGATTACAGTTTGGTTTCCATCGGATTGATTGCTTTTGTGATTATTGCCCAATTGGCACCTGCTTTTTTCGGAGCTTTGTTTTGGCGAAGGGGTTCCCGTCTTGGTGCTGTCTATGGCATTATTATCGGATTCCTAATTTGCATTTATACGTTGTTAGCGCCATATTCTATTGGGATTAGCAATGAAAACAGCACTTTCATATCGGAAGGTTTTATGGGCTTTTATTTGCTAAAACCGTTCCAATTGTTTGGATTGGATTACTTGCAGCCAGTCCAACATGCTTTGTTTTGGAGCCTACTGTTTAATAGTGTGGTTTATTTTTCAGTGTCTGTTAGTTTTAAAGGTAATTATCGCGAGCGCAATTATGCTGAGATGTTTATCGACATCAACAAATACATCACCAATCATGAGAATGCTTTTGTGTGGAAAGGAACCGCATATACTAGTGATATTGAGAAAGTATTGATTCGATTCCTAGGCGAAGAACGAACCAAGCGTGCTTTGACTATTTTCAACTTGAAATACAATGTCGCTAAAGACCAGAAACTAGCGGATGCGCGTTTGGTTAAGTTTTCAGAAAATTTACTGACAGGTCATATCGGAACGGCTTCGGCGCGAATTCTGATTGCCAGTGTGGTAAAAGAAGAGAAAATTACTTTGCCTGAAGTATTGAAAATTTTGGAGGAATCTAAAGAAAACATCATCATTAATAAGAAACTGACTGAGACTTCTAACGAGCTAAAAAAAATCAGTGCCAAATTGCAACTAGCCAATCAATCGTTGGTAACCAAAGACCAACAAAAAGATGAATTTTTAGACACGGTAACACATGAATTACGCACGCCAATAACCGCTATTCGTGCTGCCAGCGAAATCCTTCACGATGACGATGATATTCCGGATGAACTAAGAAAACAATTTCTGCAAAACATCATTTCGGAATCAGACCGATTGAACCGATTGATTGATAAGATTCTCGATTTAGAAAAATTTGAAACGGGTAAGCAAACTATTTATCCAGCGAAACACAATTTGATCAAAACTATCGAAAACGCCGTAGAGCCATTGCAGCATCTTATCCGAAACAAAAAAATAACAATTCATACCGAATCTAAAGATAAAGTAACCGCTTTTTATGATGAAGACCGAATCGTGCAAGTAATGACGAATTTAATTTCGAATGCGATAAAATTCTGTCCCGAAAACGAAGGACTAATTACCATTCAAGTAGTTGAAAAAGAAAATTTCATCCAAACTAGTGTGCACGATAACGGTAAAGGAATCACCCCGAACGATTATGAAATTATTTTTGATAAGTTTTATCAATCCATGAATCAAAATATTAAAAAACCGGTTGGCAGCGGATTGGGATTAGCCATTTGCAAACAAATTGTAGAGCATCACGGGGGAAAAATAGAGGTTATGCCTGCTGTTAAAGGAGCCTGTATAGCGTTTACCTTGCTCAAAAAAACCGAATAAATTCAGTAGTTATGAAGAAAATATTAATTGTAGACGATGAACCAAATATTGTTATGTCTTTGGAATACACCTTTAAGAAAAACAATTTTGAAGTATTTATTGCCCGCGACGGTCAGGAAGCCTTAGATATCCTGAAATCCACGTATCCAGATGTAATCATACTTGATGTTATGATGCCTATGGTAGATGGGTACGCTACTCTGGAACAGATTAAGAAAGACACCAATTTTAAGCATACCAAAGTCATTTTCCTATCGGCCAAAAACAAAGAGAGCGACATCCAAAAAGGATTAAGTCTCGGTGCCGATGCGTATTTAACCAAACCATTCTCGGTCAAAAAAATTGTCGAGCAGGTCAACGAATTATTATAATCGAGTAAACAACAACACACAATGAACTACGAAGAATTTTATAAAAAGAGTATTGAAAATCCGGTCCAATTTTGGGCAGAGCAAGCCGATGCAATTGATTGGTATCAAAAACCCACTACCATACTTTCTCAAGATGCCAATGATTATCCACTTTGGTATCAGGACGGCCTGCTCAATTGTTGCTATTTGGCTGTAGACAAACACATCCAGGATGGTTATGGCGACCAAATTGCCTACATTTATGATTCGCCAGTAACCCAAACTATTAAGAAATATACTTACAGCGAAGTCAAATCAGAAGTTGCTAAATTGGCAGGTGGTTTACTTTCTTTAGGATTAAAAAAAGGAGAAACCGCTATTATCTATATGCCAATGATTCCACAAGCGGCTTTTGCGATGTTGGCTTGTGCCCGAATTGGAGTTACACATTCCGTAGTTTTTGGAGGCTTTGCTCCACATGAGTTGGCAATTCGAATTGACGATTGTAAACCTCGGGTTATACTCACAGCTTCCTCTGGTATTGAAATCGACCGGCTAATTGCTTATAAACCCCTAGTTGACGAAGCCATTGCACAAGCTACTCACAAACCTAAAAAAGTGGTGGTCTTAAATCGCAAACTTGGCGCTAGAATTCCGTTTAAAAAATACGATGTCGATTATGATGCCTTAGTATACGGTTCTGAGGAAACGCCTTGTGTTCCGGTTGAGTCTACACATCCACTTTATGTCTTGTATACTTCGGGCACTACAGGAAAACCAAAAGGGATTTTACGAGACACAGGCGGCTATGCCACAGCACTTAAATTTTCAATGCAAAAGATTTACGGCGTGAACGAAGGAGAAGTTTTTTGGGCTGCTTCAGATGTGGGCTGGGTCGTTGGCCACAGTTTTATCGTTTACGGTCCATTGATTAATCGAAATACTTCCGTCATATTTGAAGGAAAACCTATTAGAACTCCGGATGCTAGTACGTTTTGGCGGATCATCGAAGAACATAAAGTTTGTGCTATGTTTACCGCGCCAACAGCAATAAGAGCGATCAAGAAAGAAGACCCTAATGGAGAATTCATAAAGCAATATGATTTGAGTTCGTTACGAACCCAATTTTTAGCGGGTGAACGTTGTGACGTGGCTACTTTAGAATGGTATAGAGCACACATTCCGATTCCTGCTATTGATCATTGGTGGCAAACGGAATCCGGCTGGCCGATGATTGCCAACATGATGGGCGTGGAGTACTTGCCAATCAAACCCGGTTCTACCGGAAAAGCAGTCTGTGGTTATGATATTCAAATAGTAGGTGAAAACGGTCTGGAACTTGAGCCAAACGAGGAAGGGTATTTGGTCATTAAATTGCCTTTGCCTCCCGGAACATTACTCGATATCTGGAAAGATCATCCAAGTTTTCAATCAAGTTATTTAAATCGGTTTCCAGGCTATTATTTTTCAGGCGATGGCGGTTATAAAGATGCAGATGGATACATTTATGTTACGGGTAGAGTGGACGATGTTATTAATGTGGCCGGTCACCGACTTTCTACAGCTGAAATGGAAGAAATAGTGGCTTCACATCATTCGGTTGCAGAATGCGCCGTGATTGGAATTAATGACGAGTTAAAAGGACAAATTCCATTGGCATTAGTAGTAACTAAATTAGGAGAAGAGATAGAACATTTTCAACTACAATACGAAATTGTTCAGTTAGTCAGAGAACAAATTGGTGCCGTGGCTGCTTTGCGCGATGTGATTGTAGTACAACGTTTACCAAAGACGCGCTCCGGAAAAATATTACGCAAGCTATTGCGAAGTATTGTTGATGGTGAAAATTTTCAAGTACCATCCACTATAGATGATGAAGCGATTATTGCCGAGATTCAAGAAGAACTGGCAAAAACCAAAATTGGAAGCTATAAATGAGCTATAGTAATTTAGCAAAAAAAATAATTGGTACATACTTAGAATAAGTATATTTACCTTAATAAAACGAATATTAAATTAGATTTACAATGAGTTATTACAAAATAGATAATCTGGAACATTATTTTAAAATGTATAAGAAATCGGTTCGAGAACCCCGAAAATTTTGGGATAAGATTGCCGATGAGAATTTTACTTGGTACCAAAAATGGGAAAAGGTTTTTGAAGTTAATTTTGAAGAAGCGAAGTTTAAATGGTTCGTTGATGCCAAGGTAAATATCACTAAAAATTGTATCGACAGACATTTAGCAAGACGAGGAGATAAAACTGCGATCATTTTCGAACCTAATAATCCCGATGAAGATGCTCTTCATATAACCTACAACGAACTTTATGATCGAGTAGCTCGAATGGCTAATGTGCTTCGCGATCAAGGTGTAAAAAAGGGAGATCGAGTTTGTATTTATTTACCAATGATTCCCGAATTGGCTATTGCTACTTTGGCTTGCGCCCGAATTGGAGCGGTACATTCGGTTGTCTTTGCAGGATTTTCAGCTTCAGCGGTTGCGGCTCGAATTAATGACTGCGATTGTAAAATGGTTATCACTTCTGATGGAAGTTATCGTGGAGAAAAAACCATTGATTTGAAAGTTATTATCGATGAAGCTATTGAAAAAACGCCGTGTGTAGAGAAAGTTTTAGTTGTTAAAAGAACTGATACTAAAGTTACGATGAAAGAAGGACGCGATATTTGGTTACAGCCTTTGTTGGATGCAGCTATTCCTAACAATGTTGCCGAAATCATGGACGCAGAAGATCCTTTATTTATACTTTATACATCAGGTTCGACGGGAAAACCAAAAGGAATGGTTCATTCTACTGCTGGTTATATGGTATATACTGCCTATACTTTTAAAAATGTTTTTGCTTACGAAGAAAATGATATTTTTTGGTGTACTGCCGATATTGGTTGGATTACAGGGCATTCCTATATACTTTACGGACCCCTTTTGAATGGAGCAACTACAGTAATTTTTGAGGGTGTACCTTCTTATCCAGATTACAGTCGTTTTTGGGAAGTAATAGAAAAGCATAACGTGACACAATTCTATACAGCTCCCACCGCAATTCGAGCTTTGGCGAAAGAAAATCTCGATTATGTACAGCGTTTTCCTTTAAAATCATTGAAAGTGATTGGATCCGTTGGAGAACCTATAAATGAAGAAGCATGGCATTGGTATAATGATCATGTAGGCGGAAAACGGTGTCCACTAGTAGATACTTGGTGGCAAACCGAAACAGGTGGAATTATGATTTCACCAATTCCGTTTGTAACCCCAACAAAACCAACTTACGCTTCGTTACCATTACCTGGAATTCAACCTGTTTTAATGGACGAATTACGCAACGAAATTGAAGGCAATCAGGTTACGGGAAGTTTGTGTATAAAATTCCCTTGGCCCGCCATAGCGCGAACGATCTGGAATGATCACCAACGTTATAAAGAAACCTACTTTACCGCTTTTCCAGGTAAATATTTCACTGGGGATGGGGCTTTACGAGATGAAGTTGGGTATTACCGAATCACTGGAAGAGTAGATGATGTAATCATCGTTTCGGGACACAATTTAGGAACGGCACCAATTGAAGATGCTATCAATGAGCATCCAGCAGTTGCAGAAAGTGCCATCGTAGGTTTTCCACATGACATAAAAGGAAATGCTTTATACGGTTTTATTATTTTAAAAGAAGTAGGTGAAAGTCGCGATAAAGTTAATTTGGCTAAAGAGATTAACCAATTAGTTTCGGATCAAATTGGACCAATTTCTAAACTTGATAAAATTCAGTTTGTTTCAGGCTTACCAAAAACACGATCTGGAAAAATTATGCGTAGAATATTGCGGAAGATAGCTGAAGGTGATTTTAGTAATTTTGGAGATACTTCAACATTGCTAAATCCTGAAATAGTGGACGAAATAAAAGATGGGAAAATATAGATTTAGAATCTAAAACAGAGAAGAGAATCTGAAATAAGTTCAGAGCAAATAAAAAACCCGAACCATTGGCTCGGGTTTTTTGCAGCACTAAAAAACTAAGTTTATAGGTTTATCGCAGTCGATCCACAGATTTTACGAGATCTTCGTCCTTTTTAATGGCTTTGTTGGCCAAAACCAAAAATACGATAGAAATAATAGGTAAGAACATCCCAACACCCTTCTCAGAAATAGCTGTTTCTCCAGATGCAGTTAGTGTTCGATACACAAATAATCCTAATAAAATTAAATTCAATATCATATTCAATCTGCCCATGACAAATTGTTGTTGTCTTTTTTTATGTGAAAAAATGCTAAGTAAAGTTAGGGTGTTACTAAGTCCGAAAAGCGTGACGTACACTGTATCGGCCATAAAATAAAAAGGTTTTCCGGCTGCATCTTTCCATAATGGAAATACAAAAGGTAAAACGCTAGTTACTACTAAGCAAATAATCAAATAATAGGTTTGTGGTCTAAACATTTTTTTTTTCGAATAATTAGATGCAAAAATAAAGTTTCTTTTTAAAAAAATACTATTGCATGATAAAATATTATTTGTATTATTGCAGTGTAAATCCGCAAAATCTTCCAAAAATCGGATTTATTTACGAATTGAATCTACACTCATTTTCCTTGTATTCCAAATTAAATCAATTTACGATATAAATATTATTTATGTTTGATATTTCTGCCCTTAAAGAAATGAAGCTTTCTGAGCTTCAAGAAATTGCCAAATTAACCAAAACCATTAAGGTTAACGGCGTCAAAAAAGACACACTTATTACCCAGATTCTGGAACAACAAAGTAACGCTTCGGCGGAACAAGTTGCTGTTGATAAGCCTGCCGAAAGCAAAGCCAAACGAATGCGAATTGCACCCGAAACAAAGTCTACTGCTGAACCGCTTCAGAACGATTTGTTTGCCGCTGAACCAAAAGTAGAACCGACGGAAGAAAAAGTACAAGGTACCACCGATGAAAAGACAGAGGAAAAACCAGTATTTCAAAGCAAAAATCCTAAGTTTAAAAAACCGGTTTTCGAGAAAAAGAATAACACTAATCCAAAAATAGAATCTCAGGAACCAAGTGTATCTGAAGCAGAAATTGTAGAAAAACCTACCACGGAAGAAGCAGAAGGAAATCCAAACCAAAACAATAGCAACGGCAACGGCAACAGAGAACACAACGCTAAACAGCCGAGCAAAGCACCAAATGCTAATGCCAACAATAATAACCCAAATTTTAAAGGGAAGAAACAAAACAACTTCAGAGATGCTGATTTTGAATTTGACGGAATAATAGAAAGTGAAGGCGTTCTTGAAATGATACCTGATGGGTATGGTTTCCTGCGCTCATCCGATTATAATTATTTGGCTTCACCAGATGATATTTATCTTTCAACTTCCCAAATCAGATTATTTGGATTAAAAACGGGCGATACCGTAAAAGGTGTAGTTCGTCCTCCTAAAGAAGGAGAGAAGTTTTTTCCATTAGTAAAAGTGCTTAAAATAAATGGGCATGATCCACAAGTGGTTCGTGACCGAGTTTCATTTGAACATTTAACGCCAATATTTCCACAAGAAAAATTCAATATAGCGGATAAGCATGCTAGCGTTTCGACACGAGTAATCGACTTGTTTTCTCCAATTGGAAAAGGACAACGTGGTATGATCGTGGCCCAACCAAAAACGGGTAAGACCATGTTGTTAAAAGACATTGCAAATGCTATTGCGGCTAACCATCCAGAAGTTTACCTAATTGTTTTATTGATAGATGAACGTCCAGAAGAGGTTACCGATATGCAACGTAGTGTTCGTGGTGAAGTTATTGCTTCAACATTCGATCGAGAACCAATGGAGCACGTAAAAATCGCCAACATTGTTCTTGAAAAAGCCAAGCGTTTGGTAGAATGTGGTCATGATGTTGTGATTTTGTTGGATTCGATTACACGTTTGGCTAGAGCTTACAATACGGTTCAACCAGCCTCTGGAAAAGTACTTTCGGGTGGAGTAGATGCTAATGCATTACAAAAACCAAAACGATTCTTTGGTGCGGCTCGTAATGTAGAGAATGGTGGATCTTTGAGTATCATCGCCACAGCCTTAACCGAAACAGGTTCTAAAATGGACGAAGTCATCTTCGAAGAATTTAAAGGAACGGGTAACATGGAATTACAATTGGACAGAAAAATTGCCAATCGAAGAATTTTCCCGGCTATCGATTTGACTTCTTCAAGTACGCGTCGTGACGATTTATTGTTAGATCAAAACACGTTGAAACGAATGTGGATCCTCCGGAAATTCCTAGCCGATATGAATCCGGTGGAAGCTATGGATACTATAAACGATAAAATCAAGAAAACCCGAAACAACGAGGAATTCCTTATTTCGATGAATGATTAAATAATTAATCCCAGCTTAACGGTTGGGATTTTTTTTGAGTAGTAACCGCGGTTACTTTTATAATTTTAAAATATACGTCTTGAAAAAGTAGCTATTTGTGACTTTCTTAGTTTAGACTATCAATCAATTCAGCGACCAATCTCCCTGATTTCATGGCTGCATTTATAGAACCGTTCATTAAATGATCCCCACAAATAAATAAGTTTTTATCTAATTGTAATTCTGTGTTTAAAACTTCATTAGTAACTTTTTCTTGATTTGGCAAAGCATACTGGATGCGATAGGTTTTTATCATTTTCCAATCATTCACTTGATTTCCATACCAATTTTTCAGTTCCAACTTCATGTTTTTAGCTACTGTCTCATCGTCAATTGTAGGGTTTCCATTTAATGAAACTGAAATTAATATTCGGTCGTCAGGAGCGTATTTTTTAGAAACGTTGGTGATTACAGTCAAGTTAGTGACCCATTTTTTGTTTGCTGCAGCATTTAAAACTACCACTGCTTTTTTGGTAGGAGCAATTTTAGCTTCAAAATAAACATTGGTAACTTGATGGAAATTTTGTTTGCTTTTTGGAATATAGTTGCTTGCAAAACCTATCGCTTCTGTTGCAATAATGATTGTATCGGTTTCAACTAGTTTTCCATTTTCACAACTGATTTTGTTGTTTTCAATTGCATTTACTTTCACATTATATTGAATAGAATTTTCTGGAAGCATTGCTACCAATTGTTTCGGAATTTCTTCCATTCCTAATTCGGGTAGCGCTGCATCGCCTTCGGAAAACATTTTCATGACAAAATCAAACATATTGCTTGAAGTTTTCAACTCATTTTCTAGAAATATTCCGGAAAAGAAGGGTTTGTAGAAACGGTCAATCATTTTTGTACTGAAGCCGTATTTTTTGAGTTGCAAAATCGTCTCGGTTTCTGTTTGTTTGAAGATATTTGAAACAGTAATTTTGACTAATTTATTTTTTAAGAAAAAGGTATTCATCTTATCTTTTAGCGTTCCAACGGGTGCAAATACTGTCGAAAATAAAGCAGATGGTCGTCTGAAAGGATCTGCAATTTCAAATTGTCCGTTTTCATAAAGTACGGTTGCGCCAGGTAAAAATCGCTTTAAATTTAGTTTCTCATAATCCAATACTGCTTTTGCTTCGGGATATTCGGTTAACAAAACCTGGAACCCTTTGTCTAATCTAAATCCGTCAATCAGATCCGTTTTGATGCGACCACCGGCACGATCAGAGGCTTCTAAAATTTGAACTTTAAATCCTTTTTTGTGGAGATAAACGGCGGCAGTAAGACCTGAAATTCCTGCGCCTATTATTGTGATGGTTGGTTTCATGAGATTTATTTAAAACAAAATTACATCTTTTATTTTGTTGTAACGACTATTTTTAAAAGGTCCAAAGTAGTATAGTATGTGACTGCTTAAGAAAACCCTAGCCCAGATTGCAGCGGAAATCCTTTTTTTTTCGTTTTTTGGAACGAGACAAAAAGATTGGAGTGTAAAGCTGGAAACAGCTCCTAAAAAAATAATTAGTACTTTCTACTTAGAATTTTGCACTTAAAATGTCATCTTGTCATATTTATTTGCTCAAAACTGACAATTTATTCTTCTTGGCCGCTTGGCACAATAGTTGACTTTGGACAAGCAAGTTTGAAAAATAAACACACAAATAAAAATATAAATTAAACAAAAATGGGAAAAATAATTGGAATTGACTTAGGTACAACCAACTCATGTGTATCCGTAATGGAAGGACAAGAAGCTGTAGTAATACCTAACTCAGAAGGGAAAAGAACAACACCATCTATCATTGCTTTCGTTGAAGGTGGTGAGATTAAAGTGGGTGATCCTGCAAAAAGACAAGCGGTAACGAATCCAACAAAAACGGTTGGTTCTATCAAGCGTTTTATGGGACACACTTTTGCTGAAACTACTGGTGAAGCAAAAAAAATGCCTTACAGTGTTGTAAAAGGTGATAACAATACGCCACGTGTGGATATTGATGGTCGTTTATACACTCCACAAGAATTGTCAGCTATGACACTTCAAAAAATGAAAAAAACGGCTGAAGACTATTTAGGTCAAACCGTTACAGAAGCAGTTATCACTGTTCCTGCTTATTTTAACGATGCACAACGTCAAGCTACAAAAGAAGCTGGAGAAATTGCTGGTTTGAAAGTAATGAGAATTATCAATGAGCCAACTGCTGCTGCATTAGCTTATGGATTAGATAAAAAAGGTGTTGACCAAAAAATTGCTGTTTATGATTTAGGTGGTGGTACTTTTGATATCTCTATCCTTGAATTAGGAGATGGAGTTTTTGAAGTATTGTCTACAAATGGAGATACGCACTTAGGTGGAGATGACTTTGACCAAACCATTATTGATTGGTTGGCAGACGAATTCAAATCGGAAGAAGGAATTGACTTGAGATTAGATCCAATGTCATTACAAAGAATTAAAGAAGCTGCTGAAAAAGCGAAAATCGAATTGTCCTCTTCTGCTGAAACAGAAATCAATTTGCCTTACGTTACTGCTACCGCTTCTGGACCAAAACACTTAGTTAAAAAATTAACTAGAGCTAAATTTGAGCAATTATCTGATTCTTTAGTAAAACGTTCAATGGAACCAGTTGCTAAAGCGTTGAAAGATGCTGGTTTATCTACATCGGATATTGATGAAGTTATTTTAGTTGGTGGTTCTACAAGAATGCCAAGAATTGCTGACGAAGTTGAAAAGTTCTTTGGTAAAAAAGCATCAAAAGGAGTTAATCCTGATGAGGTTGTAGCTATCGGAGCTGCTATTCAAGGTGGAGTTTTATCTGGAGATGTGAAAGATGTATTGTTACTAGACGTTACACCTTTATCTTTAGGTATCGAAACTATGGGTAACGTTATGACTAAATTAATCGAGTCTAACACAACTATTCCAACTAAGAAATCTCAAGTATTCTCTACAGCTGCAGACAACCAACCAAGTGTTGAAATTCACGTATTGCAAGGAGAAAGAACGATGTCTGCAGATAATAAAACTATCGGACGTTTTCACTTAGAAGGTCTTCCACCAGCACCAAGAGGAGTTCCACAAATTGAAGTAACTTTTGATATTGATGCTAATGGTATCATCAAAGTTTCTGCAACTGATAAAGGAACCGGTAAATCTCATGATATTCGTATTGAAGCTTCATCTGGTTTAACAGCAGAAGAAATCGAAAGAATGAAAAAAGATGCTGAAATGAATGCTGACGCTGATAAAGTAGCAAGAGAAAGAGCTGAGAAATTAAACGAGGCTGACAGTACAATTTTCCAAACTGAAACTCAATTGAAAGAGTTGGGAGATAAATTAGCTGATGATCACAAAGCAAAAATCGAAATGAGTTTGACTGAATTAAGAATGGCACACCAATCACAAGATTTAGATGCAATTCAAAAAGGTCTTGACAATGTAAATGCAGCTTGGAAAACAGCTACAGAAGCAATGTATGCTCAAGGAGAAGCTGGTCAAGCACAAGATGCTGCGCCACAAGCTGAAAATTCTGGAGATAATACGCAAGATGTTGAATTCGAAGAAGTAAAATAAGCAGAGAACCAATTTTATATAATAAAATTACATGAATCGCTTATTCCGATGCAAATCGGAAAAAATTAAATAAGAACAAACCGGGTAAGCAATTATCCGGTTTTTTTAGTAAACATTTTTAAAATAACCCAAGCATGGGGAAAAGTTATTGCCGCCAGAAAAGAAAAGAACAAAGCGTCAAAAATGGTTTCATCCTTTACTATTAAGTACAAGATAACAATTCCGAGAAGAGATGTTATCCAATATATAAAAGCAGATTTGAAATATAATTTAAAATTCTGGAAACTATACTTTCCGTACAAGAATTTTATTTGATCTTGTAACGATGGAATACTATGCCAAAAGATAAAGTAGAGTGCAAATCCCCAGATTAAACTTCCTACCTTAAAAAGAATTGTAAAAACTACTAGATAAAGTAATTCTTCAATCATACTGTTTTTAAATTTTACAGATTTAAAAATGAAGTAAACAAAGAACATAATTAAAGTACAACCAAAAAAAAGTACTAAATAAGCGATTTTTATAAAATCAATATTTATACGTATGATCGAGAAAACTATTTCCTCTACTTCTTTTATGTGAAATACAAATAGCAACAATAAAATGAAAATGCCATAATTAAATTGAAAAAGGGGTTTAATCCATTTTACTGTATCATTTTCTAATTCTTGCCAATGTTGTTCGCCAAAATGATAACCACTAACTAAAATAAATAAAAGTAAGGCCAACCACGGAATTATGATAAAAAGTAGTGCGGAGGCACTAACAACAACAATATATGATGTTATCAATTTTTTGAATGAAATTGACCTTTTGGATACATCTATTTTTTTTAAAAGTACTAAATCGTTTGCGCCATGCAGTATTCCAAAGGAGAAAATTAGTATAAAACCTAGAATAATTTGAAAATTTTGTGCAAAAAACGAGGTTATCCAAAGGCCTGAAAAGCTTGCTACTATTGATAAATTGGAATTTTTAGACATTTACTTTAAGTTTTGTTTAAAAATACTGAAAAAAAAATAAAGAAATTGTTTTTTATTTTGTTCAATCTTTTCTATATTTGATTAAACAAAAATAGTTTTTAACTCAATTTTTTATAACCAACACTTTTAATTATGACAAATTTTATGTTTATTTCTGCTTCAGTTTCCAAAATGCTACCAGATGATTACACTGGGTTCACCTTTTTTGTAGGATGTATGGCTATGATGGCCGCATCAGCATTTTTCTTTTTATCATTAAACCAATTTGATAAAAAATGGCGCACATCAGTTTTAGTTTCAGGGCTAATCACGTTCATTGCTGCAGTCCACTATTTCTACATGAAAGAATACTGGGGCGAGTTTCAAGAATCGCCAACGTTTTTTAGATATGTAGATTGGATTTTAACAGTGCCATTAATGTGTTTAGAATTTTATTTAATCTTAAAAGTTGCAGGTGCAAAAACTGGATTACTGTGGAAAATGATTTTTTATTCTGTGGTAATGCTAGTAACAGGTTATTTAGGAGAAACTGTTTACAAAGACCAAGCTCAAATTTGGGGTCTTATTTCTGGAATTGCGTATTTTGCAATTGCATATGAAATTTGGTTAGGAAGTGCGGCAAAATTAGCTAAAGCAGCTGGTGGTCCTGTTTTAGAAGCGCACAAAATTTTATGTTGGTTTGTATTAGTAGGATGGGCAATTTATCCTTTAGGATACATGCTCGGAACTGATGGTTGGTATACTTCTATGCTAGGAAAAGGAAGCGTAGACGTTGCTTACAACATTGCAGATGCGATTAACAAAATCGGTTTTGGTCTTGTAATTTATAATTTAGCAGTGAAATCACAAGTTAAAGAGTAGTGCACTTGTATCAATGATTTAATAAGTAAACCGGGTAAGCAATTATCCGGTTTTTTTTATTTAATGAGTTTGGAAAATAATATTTTGTACATTGGTAACCTAATTAAAAAAGATAATCTGCTATGAATAAAATAATTTTGTCAGTTTGTGTTGCTTTGTTAAGTTTCAATGGCTACAGCCAAAAAAAGAAATCTTCACCGCAAAAAGCGAGCACAACTATTTCAGCATTTCCTAAATTAGACAATCTTACTACCGAAGTGAAAAATGGAAACTTCCAAATTTCGATCAGTGAAAAAGGGAAAACCAATGACATTTTGGTCGTAAAAGCGGTTGATGCTTCATTCAAACCGACCGATTGCAAGTTGAGTTCCTTTATGGCCAATGGAGTTAAATTGTACTTACTGACTTGGACCGATCTTACGAAAGTCGTTACGGGGAAAAAATCGGAAGATAAAACAACAGTTTATACTGTTATTTATGAACTTACATCGAAAAAACAAGTGTTCTCAAATTACCAATTGACGAATCATATCATTGAGCAAGTAATGTTGGGTAATACCGCCGCTTCCGAAACGCAAGAGAAATACAGACGTGAAGGTTTTGAGTTCAAACTAAATCCCGATGGTTCTGTTACACAAAAGAACAAAACACAGCAAAACATTATGGTTTATGATGCAACCAAAATGGAATTCAAAAAGAAATAATGAAAAAAGCCTTTAATTTTAGTTGAGTGGCTTTTTTTATAATACTAATTTCAAAAATTACTCGGTAACTTTTATTTCAAAAGTTTTGTCCCAGTTTTTTCCCGTTACAAAAATGGTATTTGTCTTTTTGTTGTAAGCAATTCCGTTAAGAACATCAGCTTTTGGATTCTTAATTTGTGCTTTTAAAGCTGTCAAATCTAAAACAGCTTCAACGGCTCCAGTTTGTGGATTTATAACTGCAATAGCATCTTTTTGCCAGATATTACCATAAATTTTTCCGTTAATCCATTCGAGTTCGTTGATGCTTTGAATTTTACTGCTATTAGTATAGACATTGATGTAATTCGTCATTTTTTGTGTTTCGGGATCCATGGTCCAAATTTTCTCCGTTCCATCCGATTGATAAATGTTTTTTCCATCATTCGTCATTCCCCAACCTTCAATCTTTTTATCAAATTGAAACGTTTTTATCTTTTTCAAGGTATTGGCATCGTAAATAAAGCCAGTTGCATTTTGCCAGGTTAATTGGTAGATTTTATTGTTCAAAACGGTGATTCCTTCTCCAAAATATTGTTGGTCTAAATCCACTTTTTTATAGGCTTTACCTGTTTTGTAATCAATTTTGGCGAAATATGATTTTCCATTTTGTCCCGTGCTTTCCATCAACGTGTCGCGATAGAACTCAAAACCTTCGGTAAAGGCATTGATATCGTGATTGTACGTATTTACAATAGTATATTTTAAGGGCTTAATCGTAATTCCTGAAGCGACTTCGATTCGGGTTCTAGTAGAAATAGTATCACTTTCAAAATAAACTAATGCCTTTAGGTTTTGGTATCCTAATTTTTTTCCATTTAAATCTAAAGTGAATTTTCCATTTCCCTTTACAGAGGAAACTCTTTTGTCATCTACAAAATAAGCAACGCTGTCAATCGTTTTATTTTTTGTATTAACTAGTGTAAAATCTACTTTATCTGTTGCTTGATATAATGATTTTAACGCATTGTTATCAAAGCTGAAATAGTTTTCTTTTTCTCTTTGACTGTCGCCACAACTAGCGATAATTAAGGCTAATAAAATGGTAATTAACGGATTATAAACTTTCATTTTTTGGAATTAAAATTTCTACCACAAATATATTTATATTGCTCTAAAATCCTTGCAAAAAAACAAAAAGATTGTATATTTGCACCGGCAAGTCCTACACGACCAGCTCCTGCAAAATCCTCCAGGATGGGAACATAGCAAAGGTATGTGGTTGAGCGGTGCGATGTAGGTCGCTTGCCATTTTTTTCAAAAAAAGCGTCCCGAAATTCTCGGGATTTTTTATTTTTACACCAATGGTTTTAGCATGGCAAATAGTACGATTTCAACTCAAAGAAACCTTTGCCATCGCTTATGGAAATTACACACACAGAGAAGCCTTAGTAGTATCGCTTGAAAAGAATGGAAGCAAAGGTTACGGCGAATGTACAGCTATAGATTATTACAATATAAGTCTTACTGATTTTGAAGTTATTTTAACCAAAATAAAATCTAAAATTGAAAGTCAGAACATACTTTATCCGACTGATTTTTACGATTTCCTTTTGCAATTTGATTTACCAAGTTTCCTGCGTTCAGCTTTAGATTGCGCATATTGGGATCTATTTGGCAAAATCGAAAAGAAAAGTTTTTTGCAACTAAATGCCATCGATTATGCTAAACTTCCGGATTCTTCTATTACAATAAGTGTTGATATCGTTGAAAGTCAAATAAAGAAAATTCAAAAATCGAATTGGTCCAAATTTAAAGTGAAATGCAATCATTTTGATGAAAAAGCTATTACAAGATTATTAGAATTAGAGGTAACTTTGGCTTTAGATTCTAACGGAAGTTTCACTAAAGAGCATTGCCTTTGGCTCGAAAATAATGAAGCGATTTCTAAATTTTCGTATATTGAACAACCCATGAAACCAGATGCTACCAATTATGAAATCTTACATGCTACAAAATTTGCAAATTGGATGGCAGATGAAGATTGTCAGGATAGTTCAGTACTAAACGATTTACAACACCATTACAGAAGTATCAACATAAAACTTGTAAAATGTGGGGGATTGACTCCTGCTTTAGCAATGATTTCCGCTGCCAAAGCACTAAATTATAAAATTATGATTGGCTGTATGACCGAATCGTCCATCGGAATTTCCGCTGCTGCAGTTTTGGCTCCGTATTGCGATTACGCCGATTTAGATGGTGCAAATCTTATTGCAAATGATATTGCTAAAGGGAGCGAAATCGTATTTGGTAAAATTTGTCTGAGCGAAAAACCGGGTTTAGGAATACAATTAAACTAAGTATCTTTAACCCAAAATAAACTGATAGATAATAGACGAATAGATGATAGATATTTTATCGGATATTAAGTATTGTCTATCCTCTTTTATCTAAAAAAAAATGAGCAAAGTAGTAGTAATTACAGGCGGTTCATCCGGAATTGGGAAAGCCATCGGAGAGTTTTTATTCCACAAAGGTTTTACGGTTTACGGAACCAGTCGAAATCCTGAAAAAATCACCAATTCTGTATTTCCATTAATCGCTTTGGATGTTCGAAATGCAGAAAGTATTCAACTTGCGGTTGCCAAAGTAATATCAATTTCTAGTCGAATTGATGTTGTGATTAATAATGCAGGTGTTGGAATTACGGGACCCATTGAAGAAATTCCAACCAGCGAAATGCGCAATAATTTCGAGACTAATTTCTTTGGACCTATTGAAGTGATTAAGGCCGTTTTGCCTCAAATGCGAGAACAAAAATCGGGTTTGATTATCAATATTACTTCTATCGCAGGTTATATGGGATTGCCGTATCGTGGAATTTATTCTGCGTCTAAAGGTGCGTTGGAACTTATAACCGAGGCCATAAGTATGGAAGTGAAAAGTTTTGGAATCAATATTACAAATGTCGCTCCAGGTGATTTTGCTACCAACATTGCTTCCGGAAGATTTCATGCTCCGTTGATTGTGGGTTCAGCTTATGAAATCCCATACGGAAATACGTTGAGTCAAATGGATGAACATGTCGATAGTGGAAACAATCCAGACGAAATGGCACTAGCAATTTATGAGATTATCAACAGTAAAAGTCCAAAACTACACTATAAAGTGGGTGCGTTTATGCAGAAATTTTCTATTGTTTTAAAACGAATTTTACCAGACAGAATCTACGAAAAGATGCTGATGAATCATTATAAACTGTAAATGTCAATGACAATTACAATGTCAATGAAAATATTCAATATATCAGTTTAATTTTTCCATTGGTATTGACTTTTGAAATAGCTATTGATTTTTGAAATTGACATTGCTATTGATTTTTGACATTGCTATTGCTATTGATTTTTGACATTGCTATTGATTTTTGAAATTGCTATTGATTTTTGAAATTGAATATGTAACTTTGTACACGATTGCGTTAAGGATAGGAGCAAGTGCCATGCACTGCGGATAGCCTGACCCGTTAGGGGAACGCCCACAACAGAAACAACACTTAATTATATATTATGAAATTTTTTATTGACACTGCCAATCTAAAAGAAATCAAAGAAGCTCAGGAATTAGGCGTTCTTGATGGCGTTACTACAAACCCTTCGTTGATGGCAAAAGAAGGAATTACAGGAAAAAACAACATCCTGAAACATTATGTTGACATTTGCAACATAGTAGATGGCGATGTCAGTGCTGAAGTAAACGCTGTTGATTATGATGGAATGATAAAGGAAGGCGAGGAGTTGGCTGATTTACATGAACAAATCGTGGTAAAATTACCAATGACAAAAGAAGGAATCAGAGCTTGTAAATATTTTTCAGATAAAGGCGTTAAAACAAATGTTACTTTAGTATTCTCTGCGGGTCAAGCTTTATTGGCGGCAAAAGCGGGTGCAACTTATGTTTCTCCATTTTTAGGAAGATTAGACGATTGTTCTACGGATGGCTTGGGATTGATTCAAGAAATTCGCGAGATTTATGATAATTATGCTTTTGAAACTCAAATCTTAGCCGCTTCTATACGTCACACTATGCACGTGGTGAACTGTGCCAAAATTGGTGCTGATGTGATGACGGGTCCGTTATCATCAATATTAGGTTTACTGAAACATCCATTAACAGACATTGGTTTGGCTCAATTTATAGCTGATTACGAAAAAGGAAATAAGTAAAATAGTATTCAGCGATTAGTCTCGAAGTTTCGGGATTAGTGAACAGTTTAATAATAAATACAAAAAATCCCGATACTTAAATAGCATCGGGATTTTTTATATCTAAGAAGTCTAAAAAGTCTAAGAAGTCTACTTCAAGTTATCCTCAAATTGTGAATCGAAAATATTGGCAAAAGCATTTTTAATCAAGCCTTTGTGATCCATAATTATAGTTCGATGAATTTTATTAATTGCCCATTTGTTTTTAATGTTTTCAAAATCGGAACAGTGTAGTTCTGTTATGCCATCGAACTTATAAGATGATAAAACTTTTTTCCAATCTTCTGCACTGTCATTGATATTTACAGCCACAAAATTATATTGCGGAAACTTTGTTTTTAATGCCATAACTTTTCTGTGAACCGATTCGAAATGCGCCTTAGCATTTACAGTCCAAAAGAAAAAAACCGTATTGGGTTTGCATACACTTGAAGATGTGATTTTAGTACCACTTATATCGTTCAAAATTACTTCTGGTAAAGGCTGGCCAACTTCGAGCATCTTTATCGCATTGCAAATCGTCGTGATCTCGTTCTTTTTACTTTTGTCTGTAGAAAGTTTATTATAGGTTTCTAAGAATTTATTGTTGTTTGCCATATTCTGATCTTCAAGCAAGTATGTAAAAGCAATATTATTCAAAATGTTGTTTTTTAACTTATCATTTTTGATCAGCGTATCCGCAATATTCATTTTATTAATGTTGGTTTTCAAGGCCAAATCTTTTTCAGTAAAGTGATTGTGATAATTTATCGTCCCCATATTGTTGAGCATGTTAGACAAATACATCACATAAGGCGCATAATTTGAAAGTTCAGCATTATTAAAATTGATGTTCTTTCTATAATCATAGTAGTCTCCGGGTAACTTTTCTATCAAATCTACTCCAGTTCTGATTTTATGAACCAACGGATATAATTCTTTTTTCGAATAGTAATTGAAATCTAATGATGCCTTGGCAAAAACATCAAAGTCATCGCTCCATTTAATTTCTCCTTTTTTACGATTATAAAATGCAGTTGATTTTGAATAAGTAGAATCGATTTCCTTCGAAAAATCTTCAAAATTGTCATCAAAAAACTCAAACATTTTGTTTCGATCCTTTTCGTTTTTTAAATACAATTCCATCAGGAAATTATTTTTTTCATCGCCACGACCACAATAAAATACTGAACCATCAAAATCTTTTGAGTTGACACGCACCATAATACTGTCGTTTTTATCAAAATAAATATATTGATATTCGGGTTCATGTCTAAAACTGTAAAGTCCTGGTGTTAAGGAATCAAACTGTACGAAAAAACGATTATTCTTGTCTAGTTTTAAAGTATCTAGCACCTCATTTTCTTTACAGAAAAGAACATAACGGGTATTTGGATTTACCACTTCACCACCAAAATAGGCGACATATTCATAACCTTTAAATTCATTTTTACATGAACTAAAAAGCGCGAGCATCGGAATTAGTAGACTTAAAATTTTTATAGTGGTAATCTTGTGCATAATTTGAGACTAATAAACAAAAATAGCCTGATACTTTTGATTTCTCTGTTAATCATTAGTTAAATATCAATGTAAAAAAGGGACGATTATCACCTAAACAATGAACACTTTTGACTACTTTTGCACCAAATTTAATAATTCGGAATACATGTTAACTGTAAATAATTTATCGGTTCAGTTTGGTAAAAGAATCTTGTTTGATGAAGTAAATACAAGCTTTACACAAGGCAATTGCTATGGTATTATTGGTGCGAATGGAGCAGGAAAATCGACTTTTCTTAAAATTCTTGCCGGAGATATTGACCCAACATCGGGAAGAGTTTTTCTTGAACCTGGCAAACGCATGTCGGTTTTAAGTCAGGATCACAACAAGTTTGACGAACATACGGTTCTAGAAACAGTTATGATGGGGAACAAAGTTTTGTTTGCCGTTAAAACGGAAATGGATGCATTATATGCAGACTATAAAGACGAAAATGCCAATAGAATAGGAGAATTACAAGTTGAGTTTGAAGAAATGAACGGTTGGAATGCGGAATCGGATGCGGGTTCGATGTTATCCAACTTGGGAATTGGTGCTGACATGCATTATACCTTAATGGCCGACGTAGAAGGAAAACTTAAAGTTCGTGTACTTTTGGCACAAGCGCTTTTCGGAAATCCGGATGTTTTGGTTATGGATGAGCCTACGAATGATCTGGATTTTGAAACCATCTCTTGGTTAGAAAACTTCTTGGCTAATTATGAAAATACTGTAATTGTAGTATCACATGACCGTCACTTTTTAGATTCAGTGTGTACCCATATTTCAGATATCGATTTCTCTAAAATTAATCATTATTCCGGAAACTATACTTTTTGGTACGAGTCTAGTCAATTAGCAGCCCGTCAAAAAGCACAACAAAATAAAAAAGCTGAAGAAAAGAAAGCGGAGTTAGAAGAATTTATTCGTCGTTTTAGTGCCAACGTAGCCAAATCTAAACAAGCTACTTCGCGAAAAAAAATGATTGAGAAATTAAACTTAGACGAAATCAGACCTTCAAGCAGAAGATATCCTGCGATTATATTCGATACAGAAAGAGAAGCTGGAGACCAGATTCTTCACGTGGAAGGATTAGCTGCTTCTGTAGATGGTGAAATATTGTTTAAGAATGTCGATTTAAACATGGCGAAAGGCGATAAAGTAGTGATTTTTTCTAAAGATTCGCGAGCTACAACCGCTTTCTACGAAATACTAAACGGTAATCAAAAAGCGGATGCTGGAACATTTGATTGGGGAATTACTACCAATCAATCGTATTTGCCCAATGACAACAGCCAATTTTTTACTGATGGCGATTTGAACCTTGTGGATTGGTTGCGTCAGTGGGTAAAAACTGAAGAAGAACGTGATGAAGTATACGTTCGTGGTTTCCTTGGAAAAATGATTTTCTCTGGCGAAGAAGCTTTGAAAAAATGTACGGTATTATCGGGTGGTGAAAAAGTGCGTTGCATGTTATCTCGAATGATGATGATTCGTGCCAACGTTTTAATGCTTGACGAACCAACCAACCACTTAGATTTGGAGTCGATTACTGCTTTTAATAATTCATTAAAAAACTTTAAAGGTTCGGTATTGTTTACGACACATGACCACGAATTTGCACAAACTGTGGCTAACAGAGTTTTAGAAATAACACCAAACGGCGTAATTGATCGCTACATGACTTTTGATGAATACCTTGATGACGAAAAAGTTCAGGAATTACGAAAGAAAATGTATATCTAATATAAACTCCCAAGTGAACCCTTGGGAGTTTTTTTATATTGATTGTTGAGCGGGAATGTAAATATCAAAAACAGCGCCTTCATTTGGTTTGCAATTTGCTGTGATGATTCCGTTATGATTATTCACTATCTTTTTTACAATGGTTAAACCAATGCCGGTTCCTTCATAATGGCTCTTTTGATGTAAGCGTTGGAATATTTCAAAAATTTTATCCTTGAACTGTGGATCAAATCCAATTCCATTATCGCTAAAACGGATGTGATGATGGTCTGATTTTAAGAGTGATTTTTTTGCATCAACAGTAGTATGCTTTACAAAATTGCTTTCAATTTTAATATGAGGTTTAACATTTTGATCACAAAACTTCAAAGAATTACCAATAAGATTTTGAATTAATTGCTTGAACTGAAAGGGTATAATAGATACATTTGAATTAACATTCACTTCAACAACAGCCTGTTTTTCCTCAATCTCTTCCTTGAGAGATGCTATCGATTCCATTACAATTTTATGCAAATTTTTGTTCTCGAAGTTCCTCTTGTTGGGTGTGGTTCTAGAGTAGGCAAGTAAGTCATTAATAAGAGTTTGCATGTGTTGTGCTGAAACATTGGTGCGTTCCACATAATATTTTCCTTTTTCAGAAAGATTATCATATTCAGTACTGAGAATTCTACTTGTAAAGGATTGTATTTTACGCAAAGGTTCCTGCAAATCATGACTGGAAATGAAGTTAAAAGACTCGAGTTCTTTGTTTAAAATAAGTAATTCTGCCGCACGATTTTCTTTTTCGTGATTTTGATAAGCCAATTCTTTATTAGCGATTACTAATTCGGCTGCGCGATTTTCTTTTTCAATGACCTGAAATGCCAACTCTTTGTTAGCAATTATCAATTCGGCTGCACGATTTTCTTTTTCATTATTTTGATAAGCCAATTCTTTATTGGCAATGACCAATTCGGCTGCACGTTGCTCTTTCTCATTATTTTGATAAGCCAATTCTTTATTAGCAATAATGAGTTCGGCTGCGCGTTTTTCTTTTTCGTTATTTTGATACGCCAGTTCTTTGTTGGCAATAATCAGTTCTGCTGCTCTATTTTCTTTTTCTTGATTTTGAAAAGCAAGTTCTGTATTGGCGACAACTAATTCTGCCGCTCTTTTCTCTTTTTCAGTGAGTTGAAGCGCTAATTCTTTATTGGCAATGACCAACTCGGCAGCTCGCTTTTCTTTTTCCTCATTTTGATAGGCAAGTTCAATATTGGCTATAACGAGTTCAGCAGCCCGTTTTTCTCGTTCAACTACTTGAAGGGCAAGTTCTTTATTGGCAAGAAGTAATTCGGATGCATTATTAATTTTGTCTTCTATAAGAAGACCAATGTTTTTTTTTGCCGAAATTATTTTTTTTATCATTTGTTTTAAAAACCTAACCAAAGATACTCTAACTATTTTATTTTCAATTGTTTTAAATTAAATGTTTTAAAGTAAATTATAGCTACTTTATGAGACTATTTACACGCGATAAAAATTAAATGGGTATCGAAAATAGCATTCGGTTTTGGATAAGTAACACGTAGTAAATGCAGTATTTCAAAACCAGATTCTTCCAAAGCTGCTTGTAAATAGTCTGCTTGATGGTAATATACAAACATGCTGTGCTGTCCATCACTACTCGTTTGTGTTTCCGATTTTTCGTAATCATTTTCAATTACGCTGAAGTAGCATATACCACCATTATTTAAAAATGTGTAGCTGTCTTTAATAAGTTGAATCGATTCTTCCTTAGATAAATACGGCATACAAAAACCGCAAAATATACCATCATATTTCTGTTTAATCTGATGAACTGCTGTGGCATCTATAACTTGAAATTGAGCAGTTGGCGCATTTATTTTGCACAATTCAATCATACTCGGAGCTACATCAGTTGCTAAAATTTTATAGTTTGGATGTTTATCCAATAAGTATTTGGTACCATTTCCAGGGCCGCAGCCAATTTCTAAAACGGACGCATTTTCATTGGCTACAGCCGCACAAAACAGATCATAGGAGTCATCATAAATGCGAATATCCATAAATTTATCTTGGTACTTTTGTGCCAACTTATTCCAAGTTTGTATCGTATTTTGTTTGTGGTTCATGATTATTACGTACTTATTTCTTTAAGTTTTAAATTATCGAAAATAAAATATGCTGCATGCATAAACGCCTTTTTTATTTATTCCATTTTTCAGGATATTTGGATTGAACTAAAAAATTAGCTACACTTTCCGGCGTGTACTCCAATTCAATTATTTCCTTAAGTGCCTTTTTTTTATCTTTTGCATTTTCATAATAGGATTTGCAAATTTTGTAGCCCATAAAATAGCCTAAATCGGCGTTACCGTTAGGTGCTTCATCTCCACTATACAACCAATTTTCAGTTTCTTGACCAAACATTTCAACTTCAAATAGTTTCCAAAGCTCTTTTTCATGGGCACTTCCGTAGATCATGTAAGGCGACTTTATCGGTTTCTTTACAAGTAATTCGGCGATAAAATCGCAAGAACCTTCGCCAATACAATAGCCTAATAAATTTGATTTACCGTCGTTTTCACTATCGCCATTGACTTGCTGTGTGTGTCCAACTTCGTGTGCGACCATAGTAACAATAGTAATTCTATGTGCAAATACTTCTCGAAGCCAAGCGCTAACTTCAGACGCTTCAACGTTTTTATTTGCACACGCAATTTCTGAACCTATTAGAATTTTATCTTTCGTTGTTGTCCCGCCAGAATTTAAGCAACCAATCATAAAATAAACATCGGGTTGTTTAAAGCTAGGATACAATTTTTTAAATCGAGACATTAATTTATTAATCTCTTTCTTGTGCGTTTCAATTTCAATAGTATGAGGTCGTATAGAAATCCAAAATTTAGGATATTTCAAAATATTATCTAAATGTCTTTTGGCCGAATGTTCTCGAGCAATCATAAAATCTTGCAACCCTTCGGAAGCTTTGTCTAGATATAATTCTTGAATGAATTTTAATTGTTTAGTGCGATCAGTAGTTTTTTGAACACTGTCATAAGCAACCCAAAAATTTGTTACATCAATAGTTGAAACTATAGAATTTTTAGTCTGAGAAAACAAGCAAGAGTTAATCGTAAAACTTAGAGCTAAAATTAAAAATTGTTTATTCATAAAATTAAATTAATAGATAGTATACTCCTTCATTTGAAGACGAACTTATTACTTGCCAAAGAGTAAGGTGAATTTACTACATATTTCGCCATCTCACAAAACGATTGTTAGCGGTTCATTACTTTTGTTTATTTGTGTTTCTTGTTACAATTTTTTTATTAGTTGGTTTTAAGCTATTTTTTATATTCCGAATAAGTAATAAATTGTTTTCCATTGAAAAGGTAGAGGCCTGTTTCTCTGGTACCTACCCAAAGATTTCCAGTTTTATCTTCCAAAATTGTCCAAATCCAAGAATTGATTAATCCATTTTTAAAACATTGAAATGATTTTCCATCGTAACGAGAAAGACCACCATCGCCGCCAAACCAAAGGTTGCCGTTTTTGTCCTCTATAATCTTTGCAACTAAGCCGTTAGAACCTGCCAAACCATCACTTTTTGTAAAACTTGTAAATGTTTTGCCATCATAACGGTAGGCTCCAGCCCAATTGCTAAACCAGATAGTGCCGTCTTTATCTTGCAATTGAGGCCATGCCCAACTATGACTGACTTGACGTGAATCGAATTGAAGCGTAAGTTCTTGTAGTTTAAAATGAATTATAGATTTCCCATCGTATCTAAAAACACCTTCATTGGTTCGTCCACCAAATCAAATATTACCTTTTTTGTCTTCTAAAATGCGTTCAACCTTATCGTTACTGCTCAAAAAACCATTTGCAGCTTCATCAATTAAAAACAGAGTAAAGGATTTACCATCGTAGATGTAAAGACCGTCTATGGTTGCAAACCAAAGTTTCCCTGTTTTGTCTTCCATAATATCATGTACAATATGCGTTTGATGGAACTTGTTTTTGTTCGGCGGTAGGTTTTTTGGTAAAGGAATCTGGATTTTAGCGAATGTTTTACCATCGTAAAGACAAACTCCATCTTTAGTGCCAACCCAAATCTTACCCACTTTATCTTCCAAGATGTCGTTGATCGCATTACTGTTTAATCCATCGGCCACCAAAAATTGACGAAATGCTTTTCCATCGTATTTAAATAGCCCATTTTCTGTAGTGCCAAACCAAAGATTGCCTTCTTTATCCAGTAGGCTACAAGTAACATTGCCATATTTGGGGTTCCCTATAGTTTTTATAAGTTTTGGATGGTCATTTTCTTTTGGCAGATCTTTTTTAGCGGGTCCGTTGCAGGCAGTACCACAAAGTACTAGTGTCAGGAAAGTAAAACCTTGGATTTGTGAGAAAATTTTTTTCATTTTTCAAACTGTGTTGGAAATTTTGATATCTATTTGTTGATTTCTACTTTGTCTCGCGATAATGCACGCTAACTAAATGATTCATAAAATTTAAAAATAGTAATGAAGCACTATATTTAGCTAAGTATATTTAGTAGAAATAAAATTTTTTGTGAAAGAAAAACGTGATTTTCAAATTTTATACGCACTTTATTGAAACCGTTGATAAAAGCCGTTTTCTTTCTATATTATTCCCTTTGTTAGTTAACTAAAAATGTTGTAAAATCTCCAATAAACAAAAAGTCCAATGAGAACGATGTAAACAAGGTTGTTAAAAGTAAATAGTCCTTTTGCAAAAACACTCCAGCTTTTTTCTTTAAAAAGTTTAACGTTAATTACACAAAAAGGAATAATCATAAACAACAATAAAAAGGGTATGTATGAGGTTAGGCTAACAAAAACATTTGTCAGGTCTTTGTATGGTGCAGGAAAGTAGAAAACGTTAATCCTACCGCTTAACACAACCATATAATAAAATAAGATTAGTCCAAGTGGGAAAAGCAATAATTGAATGTAAGGATATTTTTTATTTTCTTTTCTTCTGAAATACTGAATTAGAAAGAATATTGAAGTAAATAAAAACAAACCAGCGGAAGCAACGATAAATACGCCAATTAAATTACTGTTTTTCGGGGTTTTATAAGTGCGTAATTTTTCAAATTCAGCGTTATGAGGAAATAATGTTTGTATGGCAATAATGTGGTCGCCTTTTTCCAATTCTTCTTTTAAATTGAACTGAACCGCAGTTTTGTAGTCGTGATAAAAATACAAGTTAACTGTTCCAGTGTTTAAATCCCAAATAGAAGTCAGCAGCGTTCCGTCACCAATTTTTTTTCTGCATACGTGCATTGCGTCTGATAAAGCAGTGCAAAATTCAAGAGTAGTGTCCCTACCGTTTTTCAAAAATGAAACTCCGTTTCGGTATCTTTCAAGTTTGTTGGCATTTTGTTCAGAAGTTATGGAAGGACAAAAGTTCGATATAAGATACGTTGGCTCGTTTCCAATTGTTACTGTATAAGGCTCTACGATAAGATATTTACCTGATTTGTCCACATAAATAAAAATATCTTCGATAAAATAGCTGTGGTCGTATTTGCTGATAAACTCCTGAACTTCTTCTACTGTTTTGCAAGTGTGTAAAATGTCTTTCAGATATTTGGTTGGGTTGGATATGGTTTTTCTGTTAGCAAAGCTTTTTTGTGTTGGATGGTATGAAACCAGTCTTTCAAAGGCTAAACCCATTTCATTCATTCCTGATTGTGGTGCGTATCCGTTTTCGCCGTCATATCTTGAACCTGTAAAAGCCGCTCCAAATTGGGCGTTTTTTATTCCGTTTTCAAACCAAATATGTGGAGTTACCCTCCAGGCATCTTCGTTGCTGGCAAATATAGTCTTGTTGCCAATAGTAATTTTATAACCACTGCAAGCAATACTGTCTTGTGTAACAGCAAGAGTTAAAAAAGTCAATAAGATAAATTTAACCCATCGTATTTTTTTCATTCCGTCACTCATAGTTTGTCTAAAGTCTATTTCGCTTTTTACTTTCCAAATATAAGAATTTACTCTTACGAATGTTTGAAGTGGTTTTAGTATTTCCGTGATAAAGCAGAGTGAAACATTCATTCTGTTTCAAAATTAGTTCAACATTTAAATTTGAAACACATCTTGTTTCAAAATTGGCATTATAATTGAAATTGAAACAAAAAAATAGGTTGGGCATTTTTATAGCCATTATACATCAAGCAAAAAACATCATGGGAAAAAGAAAAACAATTCGAACACAAATTGGACTTACTCAGGAAGAGATGGCGATTGTGCTAAACATAAGTCGGGCGCAATGGTCTATGTATGAATCTAATAGAAGAAGCTTGCCTTCAGCTGCCTTTATACTTTATTCTAAAATGGATATCCATTTGCAATCTACAGCAGCAATTGCCTCTAAAAATCAAATTTTAGATTCCGTACAACTAAGCGTGACTAAGGAAGTTTATGACAAATTGCGACTAGAAAACGAATATCAGCTGCAAAAAGCACTACTAAAACTAGATGTCTTAACGGCAGAAAATGAGGCGTATGCAAAAGCGATACAATTGGAATCATTTGTAAACGAATTAAAATTTGAGCATTCTCAGGAAATGCTGAAATCAATAGTAAGTCGGGCTCAAGCGGGTAGTAAAAAAAACACGTGGGTTGATTTATTTGCTTTACAGTCGCGTGTACAACAGTTCCAACTAGAAAAAGAAGTACTGCACGCCGAGTTTAAAAAATGGATGCCCCATACTAAGGACTGAGTTTATGATTCTAGAGAAAGCCGAAGCACAAATTTCCGGCATCAGTTGACACACTCAATAAAAAATACTACTTTTACAACCCAAACAACACTACTATGAGTCAGAAAATATTGCTCACTTCCAAAGAAGTCAATATCATACTCCATCGTTTGGCTTGTCAGTTAATCGAAAATCACCTTGACTTTTCAAACTCAGTCCTTATCGGAATTCAGCCCCGTGGTGTTTCATTGGCTGAACGACTTAAGACGATTTTAGAAACCGATTACAACATCAAAAACATACCGTTAGGATTCTTAGATATTACGTTTTTCCGTGATGATTTCCGTCGTGGCGAAAAGCAATTGGAAGCTAACAAAACCCATATAGATTTTCTAGTAGAAGATAAAAAAGTAGTCTTTATTGACGACGTTCTTTTTACCGGCCGAAGCATTCGCTCAGCCTTAAGCGCCATCCAATCTTTCGGAAGACCGGCAGAAATAGAATTATTGGTTTTAATCGACCGAAGATTCAGCCGTCATTTGCCAATCCAGCCCGATTATCGCGGTCGTCAAGTAGATGTTATTAATGATGAAAAGGTTAAAGTCTGCTGGAAAGAGAAGGATGGAGAAGACGCAGTATATCTGATTTAATACTAATGATTAAGAATTTAAAATTTATAATTCAAAATTTAAAATAAAAAGTTTGGAACTATCAGTCAACCATTTATTAGGCATAAAGTATCTAAAAAAAGAAGATATCGATTTGATATTCGAAACCGCTGACCATTTCAAAGAAGTCATCAATCGACCTATTAAGAAAGTGCCCTCACTGCGCGACATTACGATTGCCAACATTTTTTTCGAGAACAGTACCAGAACAAAACTTTCCTTCGAACTGGCCCAAAAGAGACTTTCTGCCGATGTGATTAGTTTTTCAGCAGCACAATCATCGGTTAAAAAAGGAGAAACTCTAATTGATACCGTCAACAACATTCTTTCAATGAAAGTGGACATGGTGGTGATGCGTCATGCCAATCCTGGCGCGGCTTACTTTTTATCACAGAACGTAAAAGCAAGCATCATAAACGCCGGAGATGGAGCACACGAACATCCAACGCAAGCCTTATTAGACAGTTATTCTATAAAAGAACGATTGGGCGAAGTAGGAGGGAAGAAGGTCGTGATTGTGGGTGATATTCTGCATTCAAGAGTTGCCTTATCGAATATTTATGCACTGCAAATGCAAGGTGCTGAAGTAAAAGTATGCGGGCCAAAAACGCTGATTCCAAAACACATTGAAAGTCTTGGCGTAACGGTTGAATCGAACTTGAGAAAAGCGCTCGAATGGTGTGATGTAGCAAATATGCTTCGCGTACAAAACGAACGAATGGATGTGAATTATTTTCCGTCAACCAGAGAATACGCACAACAATATGGTGTTGATAAAGCGCTTTTAGATTCCTTATCCAAGAAAATCGTAATCATGCACCCAGGACCTATAAACCGCGGTGTAGAAATTACTTCCGATGTCGCCGATTCCCAACAATCGGTAATCTTAGACCAAGTCGAAAACGGAGTCGCGATAAGAATGGCCGTTATTTATCTCTTAGCTTCTAAAATACAACTATAAAAAAAGCCTCTCATTTAAAATTGAGAGGCTTTTTGCTTATTCTTCGGTTTTGATACTTCTAAGTTGTTTTAGCTTTTCTTTCCACGTAGCCAATTCTTCTTTTTGTTTCTCAATGTTATTCATTACTTCTTTCACCATTGGATTATCTGCTTTGGCTCTTCCAAAAAACTGAATGTTATTCTCTAATTGGAATAAATTGCTCTGCACTTCATCGATTTTACGCATGATGAATACTTTCTCATTATCTAATCTTCGGGTGTTATCTGAGCCTGAAAGAGTATCGATTCGGTTCGCATAACGCGCCATTTCGTTGTCTTTCTTGCTAGAACTCAATTTTTCAAATAAAGTGTCAAGTATTTTATTGAATTTACCTTCAATGTGTCTTCGGGAAAAAGGAACTTTTCCAAAGCCTTTCCATTGTTCGATATGCAATTTAATCGCATCCAAATCCGTTTTGTGATCTCCAACCAATTCAAAACTTTTGATCGTTTCTAGGTAGCCTTTTTTATTTTCAAAAGCTTCCAACTCTTCAGCGTTCACTTCCGTTTTCTGCTCTTTTAGCTTCTCAAAATATTCGTTACAAGCTGCTCTAAATTCAGTCCAAAGTTTATCAGAAAACTTTCTAGGTACGTGACCAATCGTTTTCCACTCTTCTTGAATCTGTTTGAATAATGGTGTTGTAGCTGCGTAATCGGTACTTTCTTTTAACTCATTGGCTTTAGCAACCAAGGCTTGTTTTTTGGAAAGGTTGTCGTTCTGATCTTTTTTGATGTCTTTATAGAACGAGTTTTTTAATACGTTGAAACTTCTCACCGCATTTTTGAATTCGGTCCAAGTTTGGTCAGTTACTTCAGCTGGCACTTTACCTGCACTAAAGAATTGGTTACGCAACGCTTCCACCTTTTCGATTTGGGTAAGCCAAGCCGAATGCGAATTTACTTTTTCTTGTGCCAATACTTCAATCTGAGCGATAAGTTCTTTCTTTTTCGCTAGATTTTCACTTTCGCCTTCACGAAGTTTTTCGAATAAACTTTCGCGTTTGTCGTGCATTTGTTTAGTCAATTCACTGAATCTATTCCAGATTTCCTCACGGCTATCTCTTGAAACTGGACCAATATCTTCTTTCCAGATTCGGTGTAAATCCTGCAATTCACGGAACGCTTTATTGATATCTTCTTCATTTACCAATTCTTCAACACGCTCAATGATTTTAAGCTTTTGAACCAAATTGTGTTTGAAATCCAAATCTCGAATTTCTCTGTCCAAATGCAATACATCATAGAAATTTTCTAAGTGAAAATGATAGTTATTCCAAACGTGGTTGTATTTGTCTTTTGGGATTGGGCCAGCCACTTTCCAACGATCCCTGATGTCATTGAATTTCTTCAAGGTTACCGGAATGCTTTCTTGACTATGTATTAGGTTTTTCAATTCTTCTACAATGGCCAATCTGTTTTCTAAATTCGATTTTAGATTGTTTTGTAAACTTTGGAAATGATTATTTTTCTTGTCTCTGTAAGCAGAGTATAATTGGTCAAATTTTGTTTTTAAAGGGAAATGGTAATGGAATTCCTCAGTAGTTTCCGGATTCTCAGCATGGAATTCTTCCTTCTTTTCATCAATAAAATGATAGTATTTTGATAAAAATGCTTTTTTTACTTCTTCAACATGGTCTTTAACAGACATCAGTTTTTCAACGGCAACTAAAGTTTCTAGTTCCTCAATCAATTGTTCCATTGATAATGTGTCGTAGTCCAGCATTGGAATGTCGTGACGATCTTTTAAAGTTTCGTCTTCACTCTCCTCGGCGTTTACATCTTCAATGGCACTGATTACAGCATCGTTGTTTTCAATAACAAGAGAGTCATCAGCGACTTGTTCGTCAGTTAATTCAATGGTGTTTTCTTCGACTTCACCAGCAGTTTCCACAACTTCTTCTTCTGCAACGGGTAGCGTTTCTTCAACTTCAATTGGAGTTTCAACAGTTTCCTCAACAAGCGCTTCTGTTTCAGCAGCAACTTCAATTTGGTCTTCTGTAAGTTCTTCTGTTAAAACAGCAACTTCTGGTTCAGCTTCCAAAACTTCTTCAGCAACGTCTGTTTCTGGAATAGCTTCAATAGCTTCTTCAGCAACGTCTGTTTCTGGAATAGCTTCAATAGCTTCTTCAGTTTCTATAACTGATTCATTTTCCTCTTGAACTTCAACAGGAATTTCTTGATTTTCAACAGCAATTGTTTCTTGCGATTCATTGCTTACGTTTCCATCTGCATCTTGCAGGTTATCATTCTTTTCTTCTAACATTTTGAAAATGTTTTAAGGGTTACACATTTTGAGGGCGAAAGATACTAAAGAAGCACTAAAGTTCAAAGAAAATGAATGTTTTCTGTACCCTATTTATCGTAGTTTGACTCCTTTTTCGATTAAAAACAAAAAACGCGGTTGAATTTCAACCGCGTTTTAATTTATTGATAAAGAACGTAGTTAGTTAATAAGCACTTTTTTGGTTACAGAATTAGAGTTAGAATAAATTTTAACGAAATAAAATCCTTTTGGTAAATTACTTATTGTATAGTTATTGTTGCTCATAACTGGTTTTTTAATCTGTTGCAAAACCTGACCGTTTATAGTAATAATATCAATTTCATCAAGAGCAATTTCAGTAGAAATAGTAACAATATCGGAAGAAGGATTTGGGTAAACAGTGATAGCACTTGCTAAATCAAATGTTGGTGCATCCAGAAAAATAGCTGGCCATCTGTTTTGCGCTATTGGGCCTCCCCAAATTACTGTAGCCAAATAAGGATTATCTATAAAAGGATTTCGGTTTCCTTGACCGTACGTGTTTGAAGCATTTCCAAGGTAAGTGTTTCTGTTGTCTTCAAACTGAGAAACAGGATCATCAGCATTCCATTGTAAAAATAAATCAATCATATTTGCATCCGAGGCAACTGGAGTTCCAACTCCAACAGCTGTCGGAAGACATTGGCTACCGTATCGTAAATACATAAACATCATCATTCGAGCAATATCGCCCTTCCATTCGTCACCTGGATACCAATTTGTTCCTGTTTCAAATGAGTTTCCTGAGCCATTAAAAAATTTGTCGTTATCCCTATCTGCATTTCTTTTTTTGTCAGCAGCTCTTAAATGATGTAAATCCGCACCTGGACCAGAAGTCCCTAAATCAGGATTTCCTAATGCCTTTGGGAACGTATGTTCTCTGTTGTATAGACAAGCAGAAGCAGTACCGTCGTCTTGGAAACTCGAATCTCTTCTTCTGTGATCTTTGTCGTCGGTTGAAGACGTTGGGCATAAGTTACTACTGAATCCATAAATCAATAGTACATTTGTTTGTGTAGCATCAGATGGATCACGATCTAAAATAGCTAGTGCTTCATCTGTTTGGGAATAGCTTAAGAAATTAGTTTGTGTATTTGTAATTTTTGTTGCCAACGCATCTTTTAGGTTGCTTCCTGTCAACGTCCAATTTGAACCATTGTAATAAGGAGAAGCCGGTGCACCATTTTGTGAAAAAGAAAAAACAACACTAAATAATAAGATAACGGACGTAATTTTTTTCATTTTATAATTCTTTTTTTCGTTCTAATAAGGCCATGTAAAACCCGTCAAAGCCAGTTTCCTGAGCAAGGATTTTTGTTTCTTTAACAAAAGTAAATGATTTACCAGTTTCGGTAGTTAAGAAATGCTTAATTTGTTCTTGATTCTCAGATGGTAAGATTGAACAGGTTGCGTAAACTAATTTGCCTCCTGGCTTAACAATTTTAGAATAATTCTCTAAAACTTCAGCTTGTACTTTCTTGATATTATCAATAAATTCAGGTTTAAGTTTCCACTTTGCATCCGGATTTCTTTTCAATACGCCCAATCCGCTACATGGTGCGTCAATCAAGACTCTATCTGCTTTTTCGTGCAGTTTTTTGATCACTTTGGTAGTGTCAATTATTCTATATTCTATATTGAAAGCGCCATTTCTTTTGGCTCTTAACTTCAATTGTTTTAATTTGCTTTCATACAAATCCATGGCAATTAATTGTCCTTTATTTTCCATTAAAGATGCCATGTGTAATGTTTTTCCGCCTGCTCCGGCACAAGTATCAACTACTCTCATTCCGGGTTGAACGTCTAAGAAAGCGGCTACCAATTGGGATGAAGCATCTTGTACTTCGAAAAAACCTTCTTTAAATGCATCGGTTAAAAAAACATTTGCTCTTTCTTTCAATACTAAGGCGTCTGGCTGGTCTTTCAGAAATTCAGTTTCGATGTTCAAATCCATCAAAATAGAATGCAGTTTTTCTTTAGTAGTTTTCAAAGTATTTACACGAAGAATAACTTTTGCAGGTTGGTTTTGTGCAGCAATTTCTTTGGTCCACAGTTCTTCGCCTAGTTCAGTTACGCCCAATTCATCCATCCAGTCCGGAATAGATTCGCGCATCTTTCTGATTTTCGAAAGTTCGTCAAATCTTCCTTTAATTTTTCTTTCCGGAGTTCCCTCCAGTTGTCGCCAATCTGGAATTGGATAACCACGCAAAACGGCCCAAACCGAAAACATTCGCCACAAATCTTCTCTATTGAAAGGTTCTTTTACCTCTGCAATTTCAGAGTATAATCGCTTCCAACGAACAATTTCATAAATGGTTTCGGCTACAAATTTTCTGTCGGAACTTCCCCAACGTTTGTCTTTTTTCAAGGCTCGAGCAACAACTTTATCGGCATATTCACTTTCGTTGAAAATGGCATTTAAAGAGTCGATGGTAGTGTAAACTAAGTTTCGGTGTAATCGCATGGTGTAAAAAAAATCAGCCTGCAAAGATATTGCTTTTTTATTATCCTATTTGTTATTTTTTCAGTTTAAAAAAACAAACACTAGAATAGTAGTACCCCAATGGATTTAATACGGCAGAAGTTAACTGTTTTTATATAGTTGATGGTTTTTTATCGGATGCGGAACATTTCAAATTTCTCTGGCGCATGAAGTACCATCGGAAATTGTTCCACTTTTACGGAACTACTATCTAAGCCAAATCCTTTTTCTTCGGATAAGCTTAGTTTTTTTAATAAGAAATAGCTGTTCATTACGATCTTTTCAAAGAAAGTCAAATCACTATCGTTTGATAGAAATTTCTCAGAGAGTACAAATTTGAAATCTCCGATAATATTGTTCTTATTCAATGATTCGTAGCGACTTGTGACGTCAACTTCACCATTTTGAACCATATCTCTAATTACTTCTTTAAACATCAAGTTGATTTTGGTAGGTTCTCTAAATCCTAAATTGAAATCCACTCGATACAAATCATCCTTGATCACTTCCGTTACTCGGTATTCTCTTTTGTATGGCTCGCTCAAGACATTTACGTGAACAAACCAATACATATCCGCTCGTTTTGGTCGTTTCTGCAAGATTGAATACATTACCTTTTCTTCAATCTCATCCGCTCGGTTTGAGTTGGTCATGTATATCAAATGTGTAGCATATTTTGGTATGGATAAATCTACGCTTAGTTCGGCAAGTACTTTTTTATACTTGTCAATCTTCACTATTTTAGTATATGTCTTGCTGATTTTTTTAGCTAAGAACCATACTGTCATTATGGAAATTAAGATACAAGCAATGATTAAAGTTACGTAACCACCGTGAGAAAATTTATCTATATTAGCTATTAAGAAGCTTATTTCAATGCTTAAATAGAGCGTAATTATGGGTATTATTACAAAAATGGAAAATCGTTTCATTATTAGATAAAAATTCAATAAAATGGTGGTCATAATCATACAAAGTATAATTGCTAAACCATAAGCGGCTTCCATATTTCCAGATTCTTCGAAGTGGAGTACAATACCGACACAACCTATAAACAATAACCAGTTGATAGATGGAATGTATAATTGACCTTTTAAATCAGTAGGATATTTAATTTTAACTTTAGGCCAAAAATTCAAACGCATGGCTTCATTTATCAATGTAAACGATCCGCTGATTAAGGCTTGAGATGCTATTACTGCTGCCATTGTAGCAATTACAATTCCGATAGGCTGAAACCAACTTTCCATTATTAAATAGAATGGATTGGCATTTTTTCCTCCCAAATTCATTAAGGTATCACCTTGATGTTTTATCAAGTAAGCTCCTTGTCCAAAATAGTTTAAGACTAATGCTGTTTTAACAAAAATCCAACTTATTCTGATATTCTTTCTTCCACAGTGACCCATATCTGAATATAAAGCTTCGGCACCAGTTGTACATAAGAATACAAAACCTAAAACATAAAATCCGTCAGGATGAATTTTTAATAAATGATAGGCATAATAAGGATTAAGTGCGTGGAATACCTCAAGATTGGAAACAATTTGGATTATTCCTAGAACGCCAAGCATTGTAAACCAAATAATCATCATAGGGGCAAAAAACTTTCCTACTAATTTTGATCCGAATTGCTGTATGGTAAACAGAACAAACAATATTCCAATAACGATTGGTACCGTATTGATACTTGGATAAAATGTTCTAATACCTTCTATCGCTGATGAAACGGATATTGGAGGAGTAATGATTCCATCCGCCAAAAGCGCACTTCCTCCAATAATTGCGGGAACGATAAGCCATTGGATTTTGGTGCGTTTTACTAGGGCATATAAAGCAAAAATACCGCCTTCACCATGATTGTCCGCACTAAGTGTAATGATAACATATTTTATAGTAGTTTGTAATGTCAGTGTCCAGAAAATACACGACAATCCACCCAGAATAATATCTTTGTTGATAACATGATTCAATCCGATTATGGCTTTCATCACATATAATGGAGAAGTTCCTATATCTCCATAAATAATTCCTAACGCGATAAGTAGTCCTGCAACACTAAGTTTGCTATGAAGTTGATTAGTATGAGCACTCATAAAAAATTGTTAAAACGGTCACAAATGTAGTATATTTTTAAATCAAATAGTTTTTTACGTTGATAATTTTGGTGAATGGAATAAAAAAAGCACTACATAAATGCAGTGCTTCTTCTCAACAATCTAAACTATAAATTTTCCCCTCTTAACTATCTTCTTCCTCCATTTGAAATTCCCTCGCTTCTTGAAGAACTTGCACTTGGTTGAGGCTCTTGATAAGAACTCGAACTTCTTTGTGTTTGTGCTCTCGGACTTTCATAAGCTCTTTGACTTTCATTTGATCTCGTATTTACATGTGTTCTTGGAGTGCTTTGCGATCTAGGCGTTTCAACGTTTCTCGGTGTCGCAACATTTCTGGGGGTACTTTGCGCTCTAGGAGTTTCAACGTTTCTAGGTGTCGCAACATTTCTGGGGGTGGACTGAGACATATTATCTCTTGAACCATTTTGAACCGATACACTTCTTGGAGTTGAACTAGTTTGCGTTCTTGATCCATTTTGTGTTGTTATTGCACGTGTCGAACTTGTCGCACTAGAAGCGCTTCCACCTCTAGTAGTAATACCTTGATTTCTTGAATTTATTCTTGTAGTTCTGCTGTTAGTCAATTCTTGTCTGTTGGTATAACCCTGATTTCTTTGAGTAAATGTGCGATTCGGATATTGTCTTTCATAACTATTTTGTCGTCTACTAGCGTAATAATTATTATAAACTACTGTATTTCTTCTGCTATTCACATAGTTATAATGATGATGTGAATTTATGTGTACATGAATGTGATTATGATATGTATATATTGGATATGGAGCCCAAAATGAGTAGTAAGCTGGATAATAACCCCAATACCAAGAAGAAGAATAAGGACGATAATTACCTACCCAAAAAGAAGTGTAGATTGGCGGTGCATAAGAATATACCGGCTCATATATATAATTAGTACCATACATATAAACATCGCCTACAACCTGAACCTGAACTTGGTTATTCCTGTCTCTTTCCACCTCGATAGTTGCAATATCCTGAAAATTTTCTCGACCTAAAACGGATTGAATTATGATCAAATGCGCATTACCTTCAACACTTTCAATTACTCTCAAATAATCTACTTGATTATCACCGTTCAAATCTAAATTAGAAATTTGGGCTTTTGGGTCATTTAACCTCTGTTCAAAATCGTTTAAGTCTTGTGAATCTCCAAAGATTGATGCAACAGCACGCAAATCTAAATTATCGCTGATGTCTGAATTTGTTGCTGTTACCGTAGTTCTGTCTTGAGCGAAAACACCTGTAACACTCCATAATGCAACTATTGCAAGGGTAAAAATTTTAGTTTTCATAAGTATAGTTTTTAATAATGGAACTTCTTTTTTTCAAGACTAACCAATTACTGTGCCACAACTTTTTTTAAATAGGTCTTAACCAAATCTTAACTCGACTGAAATTCGTATCTTCGCTATCAATCTAACTATTTCCCATGAAAAATATAGTTTTGAGTCTCGCTGTTTTTGTTCTTTGTATCGGATGTAAATCAACTTCATCTAGTTCATCAGATGTTTTTAAATCGGTTGCTGTTGACACCCTCTTAAATGATAAAATCAGTATCAGAGCCATTTTGGTTGATGAGGATAAAATTTGGTACGCTGGCGATAGGAGTAGAATTGGATATTATGATTTAAAGACGCTCACGAATCTGCAAAAAACAATCTATCCATCAGATGATAAAATCGAATTTAGATCGATTGGACAGAATTCGAAATCCCTATTCGTCGCTAATATTGGAAATCCTGCCTATATTTTTAAAGTCAACAAATCATCCATTGCCTTTGAAAAAGTATACACCGAAAACAATGAAAAAGCTTTTTATGACAGCATGAACTTCTGGAACGAGAAAGAAGGAATTGCTCTTGGAGATCCAACGCAAGACTGTTTTTCAATTTTAATAACGCGCGATGCTGGAAAAACATGGAATAAAACAGCTTGTGATAATTTGCCAAGATTTGTTGATGGTGAAACAGCATTTGCCGCAAGTAATACTAATATCTGTATTAAAGGAAACAAAACATGGTTCGTTTCAGGCGGAAAGAAATCTAGAGTTTTCTATTCGGCAGACAAAGGTACTACGTGGCAAGTTTTTGACACACCAATTATCAATGGACAGGCTATGACTGGAATCTTTACAGTCGATTTTTACAATGAGCAAATCGGAGTGATAGCGGGCGGGAATTATGATGTTCCAAACCAAAATTCTAAAAATAAAGCTATTACCTATGATGGTGGAAAAACATGGAAACTTATTGCTGATAACGCCGCCTTTGGTTACACTTCTTGTATTCAATTTGTGCCAAAATCAGGTGGAAAACAATTAGTTTCGGTTGGAGCTTCGGGATTATATTACTCAGCTAACGGCGGAAATTCATGGAAACAATTGCATACCGATGCAACCCTTTATACTATTCGCTTCCTTAATCAGAATACCGCGATTGCTGCCGGAAAAGATAAAATGGTCAAAATTGAATTCAAAAAATAAGAGCGCTAGTTGCTCTCTTAAAATTATCTATTTTTCGTTTTATCTCGATATTGTTGCAATAACTTTTTATTAAAATTTTCCTCGGTTTTTTTGAGTTTAAGGATCTTTATTGGAGAAATAACACTTGTGAGACTTGTAACAAATTTTTTTCGAGCCAAATATAATTCTTCTTCATTAGTTTCCATTTGGGTTAGCAGTACGGTTGCTTCTTTTTCGGATAATTTGTCAAACGAATCATTATCCATGCGATTCATATACCCTTTAATCTTATCTTTTTTAATTTCCTTTTGCTTGGCTTCATAAGCATTGTATAAAGGCCAGAATTTGCTTGCTTCGTCTGGTGTAAATTGTAATTCACTGGTAATAAATGCGACTTTTAAAGACTTAATTTGCTCTCTTTTTTTTCTTATTAACGAACCATCTTGGGCAATAGCGTTCACAGAAATAAAAAGAATAAGTAACGGAAGTAATTGTTTGATTTTCATGTTTTTAGTTTATTATGTATTCTTCTAAATTTGAATTTGATTTTAATGCATCTTCAAGGGTAGCATCATCGAGAGTAATTTCTATCGCCAATTTATCTATATCATCTTGATCTAATAAATCTAAAATTAGGTCTTCAGAAATCGAATGATAAGCAAGATAATTGTCTAAAGCTGCGGACTCAATACTAGTTGTATTTGTTGCCAATCTAGTGTATATTGGAATTGATAATAACATAATAACAACTGCTGCTATAGCATAATACGAACGTTTTCTTGATTTTAAAAGTGACATAACTTTCACTTCTTTATCAGAAGTTATTCGTGCTAAAACTTGTTCTGATAACAAATCAAAGTAGCCATCTGGACTAGTAAATCCTGAAGTGATTTTGGGTTCGTTTTCTAATTTAAATTCTTTCATGTTCATTTTGACGTCTTAATTTTAGAAAGGTTTAATTCCTTTTCATATAATCTTCAATTTTTTTCACAGCATGATGGTACGATGCTTTAAGCGCACCTACAGATGTTCCTAAAATCTCCGACATATCTTCGTATTTTATTTCTTCGTAATACCTCATTTTAAAAACCAATTGCTGTTTTTCGGGAAGTAGTACAACTGCTTTTTGTAATTTAATATGAATTTCGCTTCCATCAAAATAGTCATCTGCTTTTAAATTTTCCACAATTTTGGTCTGCATCGCTTCACTCGTTGTTCCATTTCTTTTAGATTTCTGATTAATGAATGTGATGGCTTCATTGGTTGCGATACGGTACATCCAGGAAAATAATTTACTGTCACCTTTGAAATTTTTTAGATGCTTAAACACTTTGACAAACGTATTTTGCAACACATCATCGGCATCATCATGATTTAAAACGATATTTCGAATTTGATTGTACAACGGACGCTGATAATCTCGCAGGAGTTTTTGAAACGCAACATTCTGCGTCTTCGTATCTAATAACTCCCGAATGAAATCCTTTTCGTCTTGCAAAGTGAAAATTTTACTATTGGAATAAAGATACAGTAAAAGGTTTAAAGGATGCTCAACTTAGGGCTCATCTGTTGGAGTGGTAACGGCAGATTTTGGAGTTTGAGTTGCGGCTGTCGAAACTGCTGTAGGAAAAGGTTTTGGCAATGCAATAACTTTTGGAAAAACGGGAATATAAATTTCAGTAATCCACTGAGAAGGTTGCTTTACATCGTCAATTGTCTTCACATATACTTCGCTATAGCTTCCGGCAAAATTCTGTTTAAAACCATTATCAACAATATACTTCTCCGCTTTTGCCCAAGCTTCTTTACTATGTGAATAATCTCCGGTCAAAGTGGTTTTCAAACAAGTAAAACCAATAATCTCATCTGACGAAACATCACTTCCGACGGAAATATTAATTTGTTGTGCAACCGAAATACAAACCGAAATTGTAGCAATATCATTTGCAACATCATATCGATCATACATTACAAATGGTTTTCCGGCCATAGCTATTTTGTTTTTATTGAAAAAATGAACCATTCTCGGCATTATAATTTTAACATTCTTCGAAACACTCTTGATAGGACAAGTAACCGTTTGCTTCAGACAAAATTCTGATGGTCTTTGCACAATTCCATTCACCTTAATGGAGTAGTTCGTTATTTCGTATTTGAGTGTTTTATTGAGATTACGTAAGCTTTTTTCATAAACATCACCCACAATGGAAGTGATACCACCTTTGAAAAACGAAGTAATTTTTGTCATCAAATCCATTTTACCTTTGCTAAATACTGTGACTTTAGTTCCACCAACGGTATCTTTAAAACTCCAAGAAATAGTGGCAGAACTTCCGCTGTAGTTTACTCTTTGCGCAATGCTGTCGTTTTCTTTTACAAAAACAGTATTAATAGCTCCAGCCTCTGAGTTGTTTGTCCAAGACAATCTTGCTCCAGCGCCCATCGTTTTAGAGGGGTAATTAAATTTAACACCGCTGTCTTTTTGCATCCAAGAACCAAAAGTTTCCCAGTTTTTATAATCATTGACATATTCAAAAACAGTACTTCTAGTAGTGTTAATAATACCACTTTTTTGAATTTCAAAATCACCTCTTTGAGTAGCTACATAGACTGTAATACCGACAAAAGCAAGTATAAGAAGCAGGATAATATATTTTAAAATTCTCATTGAGGCAGTATTTAAGTTGTCACAAAGTTATGAATTTAAGCATAGTAAATTTGATTATATTTGTAAGTAATCAAATTTTAATTGATGAAGACAAAAAGTGAACTTCGCGGTATTTTATTCAGGCATTTAGACGGAATTGTAACGGTTCCAGCAGCCTATTCGTTGCATAAAACTGGTGTTTTAGATTATATACTGCAACACAAGAACGCATCTCTAAAAGAACTTACGGAAAAATTTAAGGCCAATGAAGGGTATCTAAACGTAGCGCTTAGAGTTCTTTGTTCACAAGGTTGGCTTCTGCAAAATAGTGACAATTGCAACGATGAAATATTTTTTTCAGTAACCGATAAAAGTGAAACCGCTTTTTTATTGATTGCACTTTATGAAGATGTTTACAGCCTTATGCAATTGTCAGAGCATTATCATCCAAGAAAATTTGAAGTAGAACCTTTCGAAATCCTGAACAAATTGTTCTCCAAATACAAATCAAATTTCGGAATTCAATTTTCAGATGATGAGAAAATCAGAACGATTCAGGAACAAGTTTTATACCATATTGAAGGTGTTTTGGTTGGACCAACTGTTGTAATGTTGGGAATGACTGGAATGTTTCATAAATACTTTATGGAAACGTCGTTTCGTCCGGAAGAATTTCACAAACAGCCAGAATGTTTTAAGGCTATACTAGATTTTCTTACCCATCTGAATTGGTTTACAAAGAAAAATGATAACTTTCAATTCACCGAAACAGGTTTGTTTTATGCTAAAAGAGCCGCTGCTTATGGAGTTACGGTTTCGTATATTCCTACACTTAGAAAAATGGATGATTTGCTTTTTGGCAACGCTTCTATATTGAGAAATATTGGAGAACACGAAGAAGAGCAACACGTTGATCGAGAAATGAATGTTTGGGGTAGTGGCGGAGCGCATGCCGAATATTTTAAGATTGTAGACCAAATCATAATAGAATTGTTCAGTCGTCCAATAGCGGAACAGCCCATCGGAATATTGGATATGGGTTGTGGAAATGGCGCTTTTTTAGAACATATTTTTGATGTGATTGAAAGGCAAACCATCCGAGGCAAAATGCTTGATGAACATCCGTTGTTTTTGGTAGGTGTCGATTATAATGAAGCTGCTATCAAAGTCACTCGTGCCAATTTAATCAAGGCAGACATTTGGGCAAAAGTTATTTGGGGCGATATTGGACGACCGCAATTATTAGCTGAAACTCTTCGGGAAGATTATAATATCGATTTAAAGGAATTGTTGAATGTTCGAACCTTTCTGGATCATAATAGAATTTGGGAAACACCAACTAAAAGAACACCCAACAGAATTAGCACGTCCTCTGGCGCATTTGCCCATCGCGGACAAAGAATCAATACGGCTGAAGTAGAAGACAATTTATTGGAACATCTTAATAAATGGGCGCCATTCGTAGAGAAATTTGGATTGTTATTAATCGAACTTCACACCATCGCACCCGAATTAACTGCCGCTAATATTGGACGAACAGCAGCCACCGCCTATGATGCCACACACGGTTTTTCCGATCAGTATATTGTAGAGATTGACGTTTTACACAAAATAGCTGCAGAAGCTGGATTATTTTCGGATGACAAAGTATTCACCAAATTCCCAAATTCCGATTTGGCTACCGTTAGTGTAAATCTTTTAAAAGGAAAGTAATCAGGGATCAGGGATAAGAAAAAAAGTAGTAGTAAACAAGGAACTTATTCTGACCGCCTATTGAACTAATGTTTCATCGTAATCTTAATTACAAACAGTAAAACAATAAAAAGTATAAATCCTAGTAAGATTTTATAACTTCCTTTATAAACCTTTTGGTGAAGCGCCTTGTCTTTTCCGTAGGCAAAGTAAGTAGCGATAACGAATGCCACAAAAAAGAGTGCAGCAAAAATCCATTGACCAGTTGTGAACATTTATTTCAAAATTTTCAACAAATTTACTCAAATGTATTGGAAAGTTGTAATTTGCATCAACAATAAATTTTAGAAACTATGCAAAAGCAAATTATCTCAGTTAAAGAATTTCACACCGCTTTTGGTCTTGGTGTTAGCCCTGAAATGAAAGGGGATTTAGGCGAACAAAAAAATATGCTTCGTTACAATTTAATGAAAGAGGAAAATGAAGAATATTTAGAAGCAGTTCAAAATGATGACCTGATTGAAATAGCTGATGCGCTTGGCGATATGTTATATATTTTGTGTGGAACTATTTTAGAACACGGCTTACAACACAAAATAGAAGAAGTATTTGACGAAATACAACGCTCTAACATGAGCAAACTCGACCACGATGGAAAACCAATTTACCGCGAAGATGGTAAAGTATTAAAAGGCCCAAATTACTTCAAACCCAGTTTTGACGAAATTCTAAGATAAAAGATAAGCGTACTTACAGGTGCGCTTTTTTTTATCTTAAATTTTTTTTAGGAAACACAATTACTCTAACAAAATCCAATTAGAATTGCATTGTCACACTGAGCCTGTCGAAGTGCTTTTCAACTTATTCCTCAGCATCTTCAAATTCATTCTTTAATCTAGAGTTATATTCCCTACCTGAATTAGCGTTAAACTCTTTTTTATACGCTAAATGCTCTTTAACAATCAGTACCAATAAAATGATTGCCATTACTATCAAAATACTATAAATAGCTAAATTCATTTCCATTAATTTTTTAAGTTGTGTAAAATTACACCACATCAAAAACATAGGAGTTTTGAAAAGGTTATCAAAAGATTAAAAGTAATGCACGGAAAAGTAAGCGCTACAAAGGATTCTAAGAAATAACTCCAAATTTCCAATGTGTGATAAATCTGATACGGATAAATAGCATAATGGCTATTTCTGGGCAAATCAACGCCAAAAACAACCCGATTCTGTAGCTGATTCCCAATTTAGAATAATCAGCATTAAACGCATTATAATAGCCATGTAAAATTTGGATAAAGATTAGAACCACTATAAGCAGACTTATTATATCGTTGAAAGCATCGCTAAAGACAACAAGTATATCAAAGTAAAAAAAGAGGTTTCCAAATAATGAAATCAATAATACACTTAATAATACCATTCCGGCTATTATAGAATGTTCCGTCAGGTTTAACTTTTTTCTTCTGAAAAAAATAAAGCTGTTTAAGGCAAACAACGGCACCAAGAGGAAAATTATAATCTTGCTTTTCTCAGAAAATAGCTCAGCGTATCTTTTACTCGCTTCATTGATATACGTTCTCTCCGGAATTGGTTCTGTAGCTATAGAATTGGACAATTCATTATAAAAATGACGAAAAAAAACGATTAGACCAAAGGTGATTAAAATCAAATAAAACACATTGTAATACCGCTTTCTTTTTCCATAAATATAATCGAGTGCGGCTTTTCCAGGGCGAAGTAAGGCTTCTTTTGAAGTGAATAGTATTCTTTTTTCTATATGGAATAAGCCGTGCAAAACATCGTGAGAAATAAAGTTTTTAAAAGTAATAGGGTGCTTATCCGCTTTTTGTCAGCAGGCCGAACAAAAGGTATCTACTAATTTTTTATCGCAGTTGATGCAATGTGTAGTTGTCATTGAATGGTATACTGTTTTTGATTTGAAAATACTATCGTCTTTGTAAAGACCTATTTTCCAATAAGGTAAAGTTGCTTGCGAAAGAAAAATGTGAATTTAGCACATTTCTCGCCACTTCATGACACCGCTGTTAGGTGCCGTTTTTCCTTTCATCTATATATTTTTCGTTGTAAAATTTACTCGGTTTCATATAAACGATATTATTTTTAAAATCCAAAAAAACAGTAAACTTCTTTAAAATTTCGTTTCCTAAAATATGTACATTTTTATCTTTTAATGGTTTTTGTGTAGTTGTTATTTGAACAGGAATAGTTTTTAAAATATATTTTCCAATTTGCAATTTTTGTAAATTTGCTGTAATAACAGGAATTTCATTTCCCTTTGCACCTTTCATTATTACTTTTTTAATTATTTTCATTTTTTCAGTTGGAAATTGTCCTTCTTTTAATAGGTCATTATCTAACATTGCAGTTCTTTGAAAGCCAGTATCAAAAAGAAATAGATTATTATTTATAATACCATTTTCTTTAATTTCACATTTAATAAAAAATAAGTCTTTCCACATTTCTATTTTAAGTTTTGTAAACTTCTTATCAAATTTTACGTATTGTGGTAATTCTGAATGAATAATTAAATATCCTTTGTCATAATTAATCTCAACTATATTTTCTTTAAAAAAGTCCCAGCCAAATCTTCCATCTGTACCTTGACCAGATAATTCCGCATTATAAACTTTACTTTTATATTGAATGTTTCCAATCTGCAAATTGTATAATTTGTTATAAAGTTCGGTTTTAGATTTTAGCTTATTATTTAAAACATCATTTGTCAGTATCAATTCAGTTGTTCCGGTATCAAAATTTAATTTTAAAGTATCTTTTTCATTGAAAATAGCATTTACAAACATTGTATTATGTTTATTAATATGCATTTCAATTGTGTCACTCAATTTAATTGTTTGTGAAAAGGTATTTATAGTTGACAACAAAAAAATAATTGATATCCTTTTTTTCATTTTTACGTTTTTTTTTTATAATAGCATACATCGTTTCCACGCATTGCATCAGTTGCGAACTTATGAACGAATTATTTTATGTTAAAGATTAAAATTCCTGCAAAACGTGAACATGAACTTTCCACAAAATTTGCAATTGTGCGAAACAGCTTTTAGACGTTTGGTTTTTTTAAAATCTATATCCAATTCTCAAGTGTAAATTAAGAGCCGCTTCGCTTTCGTTTTCTATATAACCTGCTTGCTTAGCAAAAATATATCGGTAACCAATTCCAATTCCGGTTTCATAGTTGAAATGTTTTCCAATATTTCTTCTAATTCCCCAAGTTGGTACAATTGAAATATCACTAATAATATTAATATTATCATAATTTGAAATTACAAACCAATCTGGGTGATAACTTATTTTAAGTGAAATAAAATTTCCGCTATTTCCATCAATTCTTTTCGATTTTCTTACTCTTTTATTCAGATTATAATACCATTTTGGTTCAGCAGTTATCACTGGAGTCATTAAAAATCCCGTTTTGTCGCAAAAATCTCCGCCCCAAATTCCACTATCAAATCCAATTTCACTTCGTAACGCAATTTGATTAGTCAGTTTCGTTTCATTGTGTGCCCAAATACCAAATAAACCTGTTTGAATACCAAATACAGATTTTTCAACACTGGCATTTTGAGATTTTACAGTTATTGTTAAACTGATTAGAGCTAAAGTCAGAATTGTCTTCTTCATAAAATGTTTGATTTTGTTTATTCTTGATTTTCGGTTTCGATTTCGTTCTGACAAATTGACGGCTAACTTTATATATCTGCTACAAACCTACATTCATAAGATTAATATAACTCCAGTCCCAGTTTACATCTCAAATATATAAAACATTTCCTATTACTAACTAAATAGGATTACAAACTTGAAATAGTCATTTTTGAAACTCCTACACTCATTGTTGGAAATTTCAAACCCATTATTGAACGTTCTAAAATTGTTTTTGAATGTGCTATACTCATTTATGCAACGTCCCAACACAGTATTGAATACTCCAACATCTTTCCTGAAACTCTGGCATTGGATACCGTTTCGGCAGCTGCAGCACCAGGCATCGTTTTCAGATTTACGACTATGGTCAACCATATAAAAGTACATCAAAGTTATACGACCGCCATTGGACAAAACTTAGGAATTGAATTTTCGCCTCGTTAAAACTAGATTTAGACACAGCGAAACCGATATTGAAAGCAATATCAAGAGGAGGAAAGGTTAACCTGGACTGGAAGAAAGGAAAATTTTAGGGTATTATTATCGGAAAATTAAGCGGCAAAGGATTTATAGTGTTAGACAAAGACTTGCATCCGTACTTTATAAATAAATCAGAGTTACCTCCAGCAGAAGAAAGCGCCGTTTGGAAATACAGAGCACTGTATTTGTACAATTACGATCAGGTAGGTTTGTGGAGTGATATTGTAACCATATCCGTAGTGGCTTAATCAGTAATGATTATGTAAAGTGAGACGCCTTTCTAAAATGGGTATCCGTTTTTTTTTGTTATAGTGTGAGATGGCAATCGTACAACTATCAAAACCAAACCTATAAAGAGAATATGCCATTATTCGCAACTTTGTAAAGTACAAAATGATAGACCGATGCCATACAATTCAGCACTACAAACAAAAAAACTCCAAGTTTCCCCAAAGTTTTTTGATTTATCGTTATCCTTTTCCTCTTTCCCTTAAATCTTAACCATCCAACCAAATGTATCTTCGGCAAGGTTATACTGAATTTTAGTCAGTTTGTCTTTTAATTCTAATGCGATTGAGTTTTCTAATTTTGGGAGTTCATAATAATGCTCTTGGTATTGAAATCCTACAATTGGACTCACGACAGCGGCAGTTCCGGCTCCGAAGATTTCTTTTAGACTTCCGTTTTTCGCGCCTTCAACTAATTCAGAAACCAATACGGAACGTTCTTCTACTTTTATGCCGTCACGTTTTGCTATAGCAATTAAACTTTTTCGGGTTACACCGTCCAATATTCTTTCACTGGCTGGCGCTGTGCAAATGGTATCATTAAATCTGAAAAATACATTCATGGTTCCTGCTTCTTCTAATTTGGTATGAGTAGCATCATCCGTCCAGATGATTTGTTGGAATCCTTTTTCTTGCGCTAGTTTTTGTGGATAGAATTGCGAAGAATAATTTCCTGCCGCTTTAGCAGCACCAATTCCACCATTTGCTGCGCGGCTGTAGTGTTCGGCAATAATCACCTTAACTTCACCCGAGTAATATGCGCGAGCAGGAGAAAGGATAATCATGAAACGGTATTGTGTAGACGGCTGAGCAATAACACCCGATCCAATGGCAATCATAAACGGTCGGATGTACAGGGTATTACCCAAACCTTTCTTAACCCAGTCTTTATCTAATTCAACGATGGCTTTTAATCCATCAATAAAAATATCTTCAGTAATCTCAGGCATTGCCATTCTAACAGCCGATTTATTGAAACGCTCTAAGTTTTGGTCGGGTCTGAATAACCATACTTGATCATTGTCATCACGATACGCTTTCATACCTTCAAAAATAGCCTGCCCATAATGGAAGACTTTAGCTGAAGGATCAATCATAAAAGGTTCGTAAGGTTTGATACTAGGTTTTTCCCATGCGCCATCTTTAAAATCACAAACCAGCATGTGGTCTGTAAAGATATTTCCAAAGGCGATATTTTCAAAATCGACTTCTTTTATTTTAGAGGTTTTTGCTTTAACTATATCGATTTCGGAAGTAATTTTTAATGTCATCTAGTTCTATTTTTAAACTCGGAAAATACAACAACTAATTGACAACTAGTGATTTGTAATTTATTTTCTGAATGATTAGGCTTGTGTGTTTATTTTTTGTAAAACTAATAAAAATATTTCTGTTTTTTGCATAACAGAAAAAAAATGGTTTTTTTTGGAAATCCTGATTTTAAACTAATTTATAGCATTAATTTCATCTTAAAACCCAAAAATAATTGTCATTTTAGCATTGATATTTACTATTCTTTTTACATTTGCAAATCATTAAAAAACACACACATGAAAAAAATGCACCTTATCCTAGTTATGTTATTGTTTATCGGAACAACAATGATGGCTCAAAAAAATGCAGTAGCTTTCAATGCTAAAGATTATGCTTCATTTGGAGAAAAATTCAAAGTGACTAAAGTATTAACGAAAGATCAAATGCTTAAAAAATATAAAAACCTTAAAAAAGGAGATACCATCACTGTACAATTTGCCTCTAAAATCAAGTCGGTTTGTAAAAAGAAAGGCTGTTGGATGAACATGGAATTAGCTGGTGATGATAAATCATTTGTAAAATTCAAGGATTATGGATTCTTCGTTCCTTTAAATGCGGATAATAGTGATGCTATTGTAAATGGAAAAGCTTTTGTAGATGTAGAAACAGTGGAATCGTTAAGGCACTATGCGAAAGACGCGGGAAAATCTAAAGAAGAAATTGCTAAAATTACAAAGCCAGAAACTACTTTTGCTTTTACAGCAGATGGCGTTTATATCAAAAAATAATACATGAAAAAGAGAATCACGTTTGCTGTAGTTTTGAGTTTCTTGTTCTTTGGAAGTTCTGCTATTTTGGTTTCTTGCCAGAAAAAAGAAGTAAAAAAGGAAGAACCTTGTCCTGCTGAAAAAAGTGAAAAAAAACTAGAAATGTACCAAATGTCAGAAATGGCAGCTTTGATGGAGCAAATGTATGTCGACAATCAACGCGTTAAAGCGAATATCAAAAAAGGAGAAGCGATAGGTAAATTTCCAGAGCATTATCAAAAGATTTTCAGTTCAAAATTCACGGATGAATCCGATAATGATGAATTCTTTAAGGAAAAAGCTGCAGACTATATTGCAGCTCAAAAATTGCTTTACACTGATCCTAACAATCAAAGAAAGAATTTTAATGCAGCCGTAGATGCTTGTATTGCCTGCCATATGGAAAAATGTGGCGGACCCATTCCGAAAATCAAGAAACTTTATTTAAAAGAATAACTTTGAAACGCGAAATTATTCAAACCAATGATGGTTCGACAACGATTCATCTTCCGGAATGGGACGAAAGTTACCACTCGAAACACGGAGCCATTCAGGAAGCCTATCACGTATTTATAAAAAATGGGCTTGATCTTTTTGGAGACAAGCCCATTTCTATTTTAGAAATTGGTTTTGGAACTGGACTCAATAGTTTCATTACGTATTTGGAAGCTAAAAAGAGAAATCAACCTATTAATTACATCGGAATAGAGGCTTATCCTATTTCAATTGAAGAAGCGTTGCAGATGAATTATTCAGATGAAATCGACTCTACTGAAAAGATCCTTTTTAATGAGATGCACGAAAGCCAATGGGAACAAAAGAATGCACTTTCAGCTACTTTTACTTTAACCAAACGCAAGCAATTCTTTCAGGATATTCAAGATGAAAATGCTTTTGATTTGATTTATTTTGATGCGTTCGGTTTTCGTGTTCAACCCGAACTTTGGTCAGAAGAAGTTTTTGCTTCTATGTTCAAGGCAATGAAGACAAACGGAGTATTGGTTACCTATGCCTGCAGAACATCCATTAAAACAGCAATGCTTTCAGCAGGATTTTCTGTAGAAAAGCTACCTGGTGCGCCGGGCAAAAGGGAAATGTTACGCGCCACTAAAGCACTTTAAATAATTTAACTTTTAATGTAGTTATATTTAACTAGCAATTCTGTCAATGAATGAAAAATAGTTTTACTTTTGGATAACAGTAACGTTCTTATTTATACCTAACCAACTAAATTAATCTTTCATGTCTAAATCAATGTTAGACTACACAAAGTCTGTTTTGAAAAGAGTAAGTTTTGATGTCGATCTGTTTTGTAAAGAACTTCAAAAAGCATATAAAGTTTTATTGCCTTTTGAACTAGAAGAATTAACATCTTGGCTTTTAAAATTTATAAAAGAAAAACCAGAATTGCAGCATGCAGTATTGCTAATCAAATCATAATAAAACTAAAAGGAACTTAAATGGTTCCTTTTTTTATTTTATTCAGTTAGGGAAACTTTAGAGTTAATTGTTTCGTACATAAAGTTAGTTATAAAACTTTACAACTATGGGACAGATTATATACGATTTAGCAAAATCTTCGATTATGAAGACTGGTAACAACAAGGAACTTTTTATAAAAGAAGTAATCAAGGCCTCAAAAACTTTATTGCCACATGAAAAGGATAATCTTACTAATTGGTTATTTTTTTTCACAGCTGATAAACCAGAAAGGCAAAAGTGGCTTTATGAGCTTTTAGATAAAAATATTTTAGTAAGTTAAAACCTTAAAATACTGTTAATAAATGTATTTTAACGACTAAAAATGTATTTAAACGATTATTTTTAATCAAATCATTAGGTAGCTAAGAACTTTTAGTATACTTTTACTAAACGTTCTTACAATAAGATAACCCCAAATCTTAATTAACCATGCCTAGAATGATTTATGATTACACAAAATCTGTACTCGAAAGAGTAAGCTTCGATCCAATACTTTTTGCCAAAGAATTGAAAAAGGCAATTAGAAACCTGTTGCCATACGAAGTAGAACAATTAAAAAAATGGTTGCAATTCTTTACGAGTGAGCATCCCGAATTAAAGCAATGTTTATCTGTTGTTAGTTAACAGAAATTAAATAAGGAGTTTTGTGCAAAAAGCTCCTTATTTTTTTTGTGGTAATGGACTTATAATTTCTACATTCTGAAACACGATTGCACCTTTCACGACTCCAGCAATTGTAGTACGTAACGCATCAATAATATGTATTTTTAATTCGTTTTTCGGAAAAACTAAGCTAACTTCTCGTGCCGGCTTTGGTTCCTTAAAATGGCGTAATTTTAGTTTGTCTTTTTCTTTTAAATCCAAAGTATGCAAATAGGGAAGAAGTGTAGTTCCTAAACCTTCGTCTGCTAGTTTTATTAGTGTTTCAAAACTGCCGCTTTCTATTTGAAAATGTGCTTTTTCATTGATATCTGTATTTTTACACAAATTCAAAATACCATCCCTGAAACAATGTCCGTCCTGCAGCAGTAATATTTCATCCAAATTTAAATCGTTAATTTCGATTTCTTGTTTTTGAAAAGAACTGTGTCCTTCTGGGATGTACGCTACAAAAGGTTCGTAGTATAACACAACTTCTTTTATTTTTTCTTCTTGTAATGGCGTAGCCGAAATCGCCGCGTCTAAATGGCCATTATTCAAACGCTTAATAATCTCGTCAGTGTTTAATTCTTCAATGATCAATTTTACTTTTGGATATTTTTTGATAAAATTGTTTAGAAACATAGGCAACAATGTTGGCATAATGGTTGGAATGATTCCCAGTCGGAATTCACCGCCAATAAATCCTTTTTGTTGGTCAACAATATCTTGAATTCTATCAGCTTCATTAACTATATTCTTGGATTGATTTACAATTTTTTGTCCAATTTCTGTTAGTTGTATTGGCTTTTTTGTTCGGTCAAAAATCTGAATTCCTAGTTCTTCTTCTATCTTTTGGATTTGCATGCTCAATGTGGGTTGCGTAACAAAACATTTTTCGGCAGCCAGCGTAAAATTCTTATGTTCCGCAACAGCTAAGACATATTTTAATTGTGTAATGGTCATGGTATAGTAATTTCTGATACAAATATAAAAACTATAAGAATATCTTATGATGATTTAATATTTTATTTTATAAATACTATATAGAAATCTTTACAACGTACAGTTTTTAAGGATTTAATGTAAATCTATAATGTTAAAATTTGTGTAAAATTATTTAAAAGTCTGAAGATTTTCTATTTTTACATCATGAAAATTGCAGTTCAATTAGTATTATTTATATTTATCTCCTTTCTTTCGGTGCCAACAATAGTCACAATGATTGAAAAGAATACTGATGTTTCTGTATTTTACAATTTTGCTGAGGAAGAGATTACTAAGCATTTTAAAGAAGTAAAAGCTCAATTCAAGTTTTCTCATAATGAAGAATCATTCGCTTTTATTGGTGCTACAAAAAATGGAATTATTTCTGAAAAATTATCCAAACACGATAAAGTTTTAGAAAAAATATTTTCACCTCCACCCAAATTTATTTAATACAATTCTCCATTTTTTTTAATACTTACACAGCTGTGAGTGTTTAATCTTTTTGTATTAAATTTTCAGAACATGACAAAAAAAGTCAATCTTTTTGCTAACCTAAAGTCAGATTTTGCTTCAGGTTTAGTAGTTTTCTTAGTAGCACTTCCTTTATGTCTTGGAATTGCTTTGGCATCCGGAGCTCCTTTATTTGCCGGAATTATTTCAGGTGTTGTGGGTGGGCTTGTAGTAGGATATTTGAGCCAATCCCATCTTAGTGTTTCTGGACCAGCTGCGGGTTTGACAGCCATAGTTTTAACAGCAATCAGTGATTTAGGAACTTTCAATGCCTTTTTATTGGCCGGTTTGATTGCTGGTGTAATTCAATTGGTTTTAGGGTTTATAAAAGCGGGAAGTATTTCTAATTATTTTCCAACAAATGTTATTGAGGGAATGCTTGCTGGTATTGGAGTTATTATCTTCCTGAAACAAATCCCACATGCTTTTGGTTATGATCCGGACTACGAAGGCGATTTAGGGTTTTCTCAGCCCGATGGAGAAAATACTTTTTCGGAGTTATTTGAGATAATTAATCACATTCAAATAGGCTCGATTATCATTACCTTAGTTTCACTAGCAATTTTAATAAGTTGGACAAAATTTGAATTCCTAAAAAAATTAAAATTGGTTCCAGCGGCCTTGATTGCCGTTGTTGTTGGAATCGTTCTCAACGAGATTTTTATCCAAACAGGAAGCAGTTTAGCTATTAGTAGCGCTCATTTAGTTGCTTTACCGGTTCCCACATCTTTTGAAGAATTCACTAATATTTTTATGATTCCCGATTTTTCTGCAATAAGTAATAGTAAAGTTTGGATTGTTGGAATCACCATTGCTGTGGTAGCTTCTATAGAAACACTTTTATGTATCGAAGCTGCAGATAGAATGGATGAGCAAAAAAGGTATACAAACACTAATGTAGAATTGAAAGCACAAGGAATTGGAAACATCATCAGTTCAATGTTGGGTGGTTTACCAATGACCTCTGTTGTTGTGAGAACTTCGGCAAATAATAACGCAGGAGCAAAATCAAAGATGTCTGCTATTATTCACGGCGTATTACTTTTAGGAAGTGTATTAGCAATTCCAACAATTTTAAATAAAATTCCTTTAGCAACATTGGCGGCCATTTTATTATTGGTTGGATACAAATTGGCTAATCCAAAAATAATCAAACATTTTTGGCAAAAAGGGAAATACCAATTTGTTCCATTTATCGCCACTTTCATTGGAGTTGTCTTCACTGATTTATTGAAAGGCGTAGCATTGGGAATTGTGATCAGTATTATTTTTGTGCTAAAAGGAAACCTGAAACGCGCTTACAATTTTAGAAAAGAAGAATATGTTGATGGTGATGTCATTCACATTGATTTGGCACAAGAAGTTTCTTTTTTAAATAAAGCAGCTATTAAAACAACATTAAGTGAAATTCCACAGAATTCTAAAGTTATTATTAATGCCCATGATACGGTTTATATTGCTCATGATATTCTAGATTTAATAAAAGAATTTAAAGCTACTCGTGCTTCAGATGAAAATATTAAAGTGAAACTCAAAGGATTTAAAAAAGCATATCGTCTTGAAAACACTTTAGAAACTACCAATAAAGTTACTGTGGAGCATTACTATGATGCAATGAAAAGAAAAACGGTGAAAAAAGAAATCCAATCGGAAGATTTTAATAGCTAAAAAATTAATAAACCTAAATTGTAATTACTACTTTTATATCTGTTTTATAATTAAAACATAAATACACAATGAGCGATTTTTATAAAAAAATATTAGACAACAATAAAGAATGGGTTGAAAAAACGTTAGAAAAAGACCCAAATTATTTCAAAGATTTAGCCAAAGGACAAACCCCACCATTATTATGGATTGGTTGTTCTGACAGTCGTGTTCCAGCGAATGAAATTATTGGTGCGAAACCAGGAGAAGTTTTTGTACACAGAAATATTGCCAATATGGTTGTTCATTCTGACATGAATATGTTAAGTGTTTTGGATTATGCAGTAAATGTATTGAAAGTTAAACACGTTATTGTATGCGGACATTATGGTTGTGGTGGAATAAAAGCTGCGATGGGAAATGATTCTATAGGTATAATAGACAACTGGATTCGTCATATAAAAGATGTTTATCGTTTGCACAATACTTATCTAGATTCCATTATAAATGAAGATGACCGTTTTAATGCTTTTGTCGAATTAAATGCTAAAGAACAGGTTTTCGATTTAGCAAAAACATCTATTGTTCAAGGAGCATGGAGAAATGGTCAGGATTTAACTTTGCACGGATGGGTTTACGGTCTAAATTCAGGCTATGTAACCGATCTAAAAGTAAATATAAGTTCTAATAAAGATTTGGATGAAGTCTACCAATTAAAATTCTAAACCAAAAAAATCGCTTTCGAGCGATTTTTTTTTTTATAAGCCCAAGTCTCGTTCTTCGTTCTCATTAAAAGCGGATGGTAATAACTGTGGAATGAATTTTATCAAGATTGGCAATAATAGACTTCCACCAGGCAAAAGAAAAATAGTAAGCGACGGAACCGTTTTGCAAATGTCTAGCAGTTGTGATTTTATTTTTTTCTTTTCCTCTTTATCTAAATCCTTATGTGTTGATTTTGCTAGAAGATACATCAATTCTTTGCTTTGCGATACTTCTTTAACCAATCTTTTTTTGTTTCGATTAATCAAAACCACAACATTTTCTGTGGTGTGATCGTAGAAGTTTTTTACCGGATTGGAATTGTTGAAATACGGAATTTCTTTTTTATAATTTACGATAAAATTATTAATAAAGTGGATGCTTTCAAGAGTAAAACTTTCAGGAATATTCAATTTATTTCCAAGTTTGAATAAGAAATAGCGCTCTTCATTTTCTACTTTTTCATCGCTCCATAAACTGATTCCTGCCAAATCAATCATGTAAAATTTCTCCAAATCAGTACTCAAATAACTTAAATATAAATCCTCAATTGTTTGGATGTTTTTATCAGAAAATCTATTGTAGCGAACAGACGATTCGAATAACTTTTGCAATAAATCATCATGAATAGAAATGCCTGTTTTAGATTTCAGCGAAAGCGAAACAATGCTGACAACGATGTCTTCAATACGGTTTGAGTATTTTTCGGGCAGCGAACCTTTTTCCAAGTACTTTTTGAAAGCCAAAACATCAACAAAAAGTAGTGCGTTAGTAATTACGTGCGAAAAGTTTTTGCTAAATAAATCTTCATTAGTTTGTACGCGATCATGAATGATTTTTTCCAGTTTTACAGCATCAGAATTTGTAGGGAGTATTTTTTTTAATGGATTAAAACCTTTTGGGGTCAGTACGTTGTAAAAAGAAATAGCTTCAGAAATAAAACGGTTTTGGTCACTATCCTTTCTGGTCAAACAGTACATTTTATACAATGTATTGAGCATTCCTATTTTTGATATTTCTTGGGGAAGGGTATCGAAAATCGGAATTGGTTTGTCCGTATCAAAGTTGATAATATGCCCAAAAATAAAACCTGTGCTGCGTGTTTTTAGATAAAATTCTTCTTCAGTCAGTTCAATACGCTGCTGTGAAGTCTTTTGCTCGTTAAAAAACTTGTCAATCCAACCTAGTGCTGAAGGGTTAATCATTTGAAATACGAATAAAGTACAAAACTAAACCATTTTTATAACTAAAATAGCAAAATCAATGTTATCTGAATTTTAATTTTTGGTCATACTATTTTATGATTTCAATTTGTGCAGAATTCCTAGTGTTTGCTTTTAACGAATAGTTGTTTGTATAAAAAAAAAGAACTTTCTGTTTGTGAAAGTTCTTTTTGTAAGACTGAATTATTTAATAATCGCTGTACAAGCAACTCTTGGACCAGCGTCTCCGGTAGGTTGGGTTACGTAATCATCTGGTTTTTCGTGAACGATTAAGCCCTTTCCTAAGATATCTTTTGTTTGATCGCCGCATCCAATGCACCATTCATCTGTTTTGAAAAGTACAGTTGCTTCTCCATTAACATTGGCTGTGAAATTCCCGATATCGCCTTTATGACATTCGGTTTCGCCCCATTTCCCATGTTTTTTGAAGGTTGGATTCCAGTGTCCGCCAGCAGAAGACGCATCTGCAGACGAGCAATCTGCTTTTTCGTGAATGTGGATGGCATGAACACCGGGTTTTAGTCCGGTTAATTTAGCTTCTAAACTTACGACTCCATTTTTTTCAATGAAAACGGCGGTTCCTTCAACTTTGCTTCCGCTTTTGGCTTCGAAACGGATTCCAACTTTTTTGGAATCATCTGTAGTGCTTGATGTAGAACTTTTGCAACTGTAGATAAATAATCCAAGTGCAGCCATTCCAAGTAGTATTTTTTTCATGGTATTGTTTATTTTGTAGTGAGCATAAAAGTACAAAATTTAAAAGCGCCATCTCTTAAAGAAAGTTTAAAGTTCCAGAATTAAAAAATCGAACTAAGTGTTGTAATTTCTCGACCACAGATTCACAGAGTAAAATCCTTTAAAAAAGAGTACATGACAGGCAAAATACTTTATTTGGTCTTTTCGCCAACAAAGTGATCACTTTGCAATTTGAAAAGTACATTGAAGGTGGTCAAACTACCATAAATACGAGTGATGTATTGTTGCAATTCTATCTTTTCAATTTCTTCAAGATTGCTGGCATTTATTTTTTGTTCCATTACACGTAATCTATCGCGAAGCATAACGATTTTATGGAAGAACGTATCAATAGGAATGTCTTTGTGCGCCAAACCAGCTTGTCCTGGCTCTAATCGCATGTTGCCGCCTTTCCATTTGTCACCAATAGCAACAGGTTCACCAAGACCATTCCATTTTTTTAGGATAGAAAGTAGGCTTTTCTCCACATCAAAAAAGCTTATTGTATCGACTTCGTTTTCTGCGGCTTCGATTACTTCGAATTCGCTGTCGATTGAGATAGTCTCTAGGCCGCCATCAATAAAAGTTACCCAATAATCTTTGGACGATACGTTTGTTACAACGCCTTTACCGTATTCGGCGTGGTTTATTCGGGAGCCAATTCCTAATAGTTTCATAAGTATTAAATTTAGGAGACCAAAATATGAATTTTATTTAGAAACAGAAAACAGAAAACAGAAAACAGAAAACAGAAAATAGAAAGAAGAAAGCAGAAAGCCAGAAGAAAGCAGAATGATGAAAGAAGAAATATGGGAGAAGGAGAAGGGAGAAGCATTGGGTTTGTTGATTACGATACATGTTCTCTTTAGCCCTGATGGAAACGGCATCCTTTTTCTTTTTTAGAAAAAGATATAGTGAACAGCGGGAGTGAAGGTCCTGAATAATGAAATCGTTGTGCTCCTAAAAAGCCCAAGCCCTGAACGCATTTTCACACGATCAGGGCTTGGGAAAAATAAACTAAAACTATTATTTTACTAGTTCACTTTGGTTTCTGAAGACCAATTGGCCATCGAAACTATCGAGCAATATGATGCTGTCAGTTGTGATTTTATTTGCCAAAATCTCTTTTGAAAGCTGGTTTAAAACCTCTCTCTGAATTACTCTTTTTACCGGACGCGCGCCAAATTGCGGGTCATATCCTTTTTGGGCCAAATAATTTATGGCTTCCGGGGTGGCATCTAGTGTGATGTTTTGCTTCGCTAGCATTTTGACAACGCTTTTCAATTGCAACCCGACAATTTTGGTAATATCAGCATTGGATAAGGGTGTGAAAAGTACGATTTCGTCGATACGGTTGATGAATTCGGGGCGAACGGTTTGTTTCAGCAAGTTGAGAACTTCCACTTTTGCACTTTCTATTGCGGCATCCACACTGCCTTTAAGATTATCAAATTTCTCTTGTATAATGGAGCTTCCCATGTTGGATGTCATGATGATAATCGTGTTTTTGAAATCGGCTAAGCGCCCTTTGTTGTCCGTCAATCGTCCTTCATCTAATACTTGTAATAAAATATTGAAGGTGTCGGGATGCGCTTTTTCAATCTCGTCTAAAAGGATTACGGAATACGGTTTTCTACGAACGGCTTCCGTTAATTGGCCGCCTTCGTCATAGCCCACATATCCCGGAGGCGCGCCCACTAGTCGGCTGACGCTGTGTCTTTCCTGATATTCACTCATATCGATACGCGTTAGTGCATTTTCATCATCGAACAAGTATTCGGCTAGCGCTTTGGCTAATTCGGTTTTACCAACACCAGTCGTTCCGAGGAATAAGAAGGTTCCGATAGGTTTTTTCATATCTTGTAAACCCGCACGGCTTCTACGAACTGCATCGCTAATGGCTTCAATGGCTTCTTCTTGACCGACAACTCTGTTGTGTAATTCTCCTTCTAGGTTCAATAATTTTTCTCTTTCCCCTTGCAGCATTTTCATCACGGGAACTCCAGTCCATTTTGCTACAACTTCCGCAATATCTTCTCGCGTTACTTCTTCTTTAATAAGAGAAGATTCGGCTTGATTTTCTTGTAATTCGATTTGCAATTGGTCTAAACGTTCCTGCGCTTCTTTAATTTTTCCGTAACGGATTTCGGCAACTTTTCCGTAATCGCCATCGCGTTCGGCACGTTCCGCTTCGTATTTAAAATCTTCAATTTCTTGTTTGACAGCTTGGATGTTATCAACCACATCTTTCTCTGATTTCCATTTGGTAAAGATTTCGTTTCGCTCTTCTTTGAGATTTGCCAAATCCATACTCAAAATTTTCACTTTGCTTTCGTCATTCTCGCGTTTGATGGCTTCAATTTCAATTTCAAGTTGCATAATTTTTCGATCGAGAACATCTAATTCTTCGGGTTTGGAATTGATTTCCATTCGGAGTTTAGAAGCTGCTTCGTCAATTAAGTCAATGGCTTTATCGGGAAGAAAACGATTGGTAATATAGCGTTGTGATAATTCGACAGCCGCAATAATAGCGTCATCTTTGATTTGAACTTTATGATGTGTTTCGTATTTTTCTTTGATACCACGCAAGATGGAAATCGCACTTTCGGTATCGGGTTCATCTATCATAATCTTTTGAAAACGACGTTCCAGTGCTTTGTCTTTCTCGAAATATTTTTGGTATTCATCAAGAGTTGTTGCACCAATAGCTCGCAATTCGCCTCGAGCCAAAGCCGGTTTCAAAATATTTGCAGCATCCATAGCACCTTCACCGCCGCCAGCACCAACAAGGGTATGGATTTCATCAATAAAAAGTACGATATCTCCATCGGAAGATGTTACTTCTTTAACTACGGCTTTCAATCGCTCTTCAAATTCTCCTTTGTATTTGGCACCCGCAATCAGTGAACCCATATCTAGAGAGAAAATCACTTTATCTTTTAGATTATCAGGAACGTCACCGTCTACTATTCGGTGTGCTAATCCTTCGGCAATGGCTGTTTTACCCACACCAGGTTCGCCCACAAGCATCGGATTGTTTTTGGTACGGCGCGTTAGAATTTGCAAAACTCTACGAATTTCTTCATCACGTCCGATAACAGGATCGAGTTTGCCTTCTTTGGCTAATTCGTTAAGGTTTTTAGCGTATTTATTTAAGGCATTGTACGTTTCTTCAGCAGAAGCGGATGTTACTCTTTCGCCTTTTCGTATTTCGTCGATGGCTGCTTGTAAGGCTTTTTCGGTAGCGCCTTGATCTTTTAAAATTTGGGCAACCTTACTTTTTGATTTGAAGATGGCTAAGATTAAATGCTCAATAGAAACGAATTCATCGTTCATTTTTTTAGCTATAATACTGGCTTCGTTGAGCATGGTGTTGACATCGCGGGAAAACATAAGTTCTCCGCCAGAAACTTTAGGAAAGCTTTGAATGGTGCTGTCCAATATTTTTTTGAATAGTTCGACATTCACATTGAGTTTTTTCAATATGAATGGTGTTACGTTTTCGTCAACTTCGAGAATACCTTTAAAGATGTGTTCGTTTTCTATTTGTTGTTGACCAAAACCTTGTGCAATTTGTTGTGCTTGTTGCAAAGCTTCCTGCGATTTAATGGTTAAATTATTTAGATTCATAAGTTGTTGTAGTGTTGATTAGTTTTTCTCATTTCGGCAATATGTATTCCAATGTAAAATTACAGCCAAAATGTCGTTATTTATATGATATTTATCATTATAATACGACAAAATGACTTGAAATCAGACATTTATAGAGTTTTCGAAGTGCTTTTTGGAGTTGATGTGTCAATTAGGAAGGAAAAGGTTGGAATCAAAGTTTATTTGTCCGATTCTTTTCATTTTCTTATTTGCTTCTGATATTATTTGGCTCGAAATTTTGAAAGAGTATTTTGAGTTGATTAGCTATTATTTACTGTTTATTCTGTGCAATCAATTTTAATTAATGGCATTTTCGAATTAAAATTCAGTTTGGTTACATCCTTGAATTGTGTACCTTCTTTGGTCATTTCGCCATAACCTTCCATTAATTTATTTTCGGCAAATTGAAATGCAACTTGTCGTGTACTTTCAGTTCCTTCAGAATAAAAAGTATAATCAGCAATAAGAATGTTATTTTCAACTTTACCTTTAATAGTTCCATGATTACTATCTTTTTCTGCCAAAGAATAATTTAATGTTCCCGTTACCTCGTTTCCGTTGAACTGAAGTTGTATAGAAACTGCGCTTCCATTCGCATCAGACGTAAAACATTCTATTCTAGGCGGAGCAATTTTATTTTCGTTAGTACCGGAATTTTCTGTAGAAGGAACTTCTTTTTTACAGCCCAACAGCAGGAATACAAAAGCGAATGAAAATAAGACTTGTTTAGTCATAATAACTGATTTATTTATTGTTTGTTTTTAGTAACATTTTTAAAACGCATCATGGTGATATCATTCATTTGTAATAGTAGTTTACCCTCATTATCAATGGCAAATTTGTTTACTTTTCCGAGCATATTCATAAAGGTTTCTTCTCCGCCACCTTCGCAAAATCGCATCGTTTTTATAGTATCTCCAAACTCGATAGTATTTTCTTTTTTGGTAAATTTTCCGTTGTATACATTGCAACTGTTGTTACCTCCAAAGGTCTTTTCCGTTTCGTTAAAAGTGATGGTGGGTTTGTCTTCTGGATATAATCCTTCAAAAGTAATACGCGGTCCTGTGATGTATTCTAACTCCCAAACACTATCATAAATAGAGGCGTTACTCGCAGATTTTTTCGTTTCTGTTGTCTTTGTGGAATTGCATCCCGAAACAATAACAGATAATATGATTACTGCTAAAAGCAAGGTGCTTTTCATAATTTTTATTTTTAGTGTTTTAAAGCTCTTTTTTTAATCATTCCCCCTTTGGTATCTTTTACGCTATTCATTACTACAAAAGCTGTAGGTTCTATTTTTTCGATTTCACTGTTGAGTTTGTTAAGTTCTAAGCGCGTGATAACGGTGTAAATAATATCTACTTCTTTAGTCTCCCCACTTTTACCATAACCCCCTTTTCCGTTATAGATAGTTACGCCTCGGCCCATTTTTTCTATAATCATTTCCCTCATTTTATCACTTCGAGAGGAGACAATAGTTACGCCAATATATTCGTCAATACCTTCAACAACAAAGTCAAGTGTTCTTGATGCTGCAAGATAAGTTAGCATTGAATAGAGCGCCACTTCAATACCAAGGAAATAGGCTGCAGCGGAGAAAATCATAATATTTATTAGAATAATGATGTCACCAATGGTTGTTCCCAACTTCCGACTCAAATAAATAGCCAAAACTTCTGTGCCATCAATTACCGCTCCACCACGTATTGAAAGTCCGATACCCGCACCCAAAAAGAAACCGCCAAATATAGCCACCAAAAGATTATCAGATGTTACATCGGGGATGCTAATATAGGCCAAACATAATGCAAGGCCGCTTATAGCCAAGGCTGTTTTGACAGCAAAAACCTTTCCCATGGTGTGATATCCCAAAATCACGAAGGGAAGATTCACGCCTATAATCAAAACATATAATGGAATTCCGGTTAGTGCCGACACTAGTAAGGAAATTCCGGTTGCGCCACCATCTATAAAATGATTGGTCAATAAAAAACCTTTGAAACCAAATGTGGCGGAAAAAACACCAATTGTAATTAGAATAAAATCTTTAGCATACCGCTTGGCCATCACTATAAATAGGAGGTATCCTTTTGCTAGAGCATAACTGGAAAAAGTTTCCTTATGTTGCTCTCGTAATGTGGTCATTATTACTACTCTCTTCCAAAATGAATTCATACTTACAAGGGTTTTGCTGGCACTTCTTTGGTTGAGATTGCAGATACTTTGTTTTCAGGATTTACGGTTACGAATAGTTCTCGCTTAAAGAGTTTTTTTTCGTAATTTATGTTATATCGAAAAAGTAATTCGTCCGTTTTTTTGTTGCGGGTAATGTCGATGAGGTTAATGTTGATGAATCTTCCATTGCGTTGGTTGATCTTTTTGCAGATGGCTGATATTTTTTCGCGGGTAGCATTCTGACGTACTTTATCGGTAGCTTCTGCAGAACTGAAATTCTTGAATTTAGAGGTATTACACGATTCCAACAAACGTATTCCAACATCATATGCTCTATCTTTTTTTATGGCCTCTACTTCTTCTGGTTTAACCAAATTAGTTGCCTTCTCCGGAACTTTAACAGCACTTGTACTGCTGTTTTTTTTACTCTTGCAGGAAAAGAGCAAGACAAGACATAAAAGGAGGATTATTTTTCGCATCGCTATATTTTTGTTTAAAGTGTTTGAATTGCAATTTACAATTTTTAACATTTTCACACAAGAGATTAACTTTTTAAATAGCATTATTATTACTAGTAGAATCAAAATATTTTTATTTTGAGGTGCATCATTATAGGTATTGAATTTGTATTTTTGACTCGACTCACTTTAAGGGTGAACAAACGAAGTAAACTAAATAGAGCTCAAAATGAAAATTGTTATATCCCCAGCCAAGTCATTAGATTTTGAAAAAGAAGTACAAACAACAAAGTGTACTGAACCACATTTTTTAAAAGAAGCAGCAAGTATTCAACGTATTTTAAAAAAACAAAAGCCAAAAGATTTATTGCATCTCATGAACATTTCAGACAAGCTCGCAGAACTGAATTGGCAGCGCAATCAAGATTGGAATGTACCTTTTACAAATGATAATGCAAGGCAGGCAATTTATGCTTTTAATGGCGACGTGTATCAAGGCTTGGATATTTACAGTTTGCCTTTAGATAAAATTGATGATTTACAAGACAAACTCCGAATACTTTCTGGCTTATATGGTTTGCTGAGACCGTTAGATTTAATGCAAGCGTATCGATTAGAAATGGGAACAGCATTACCCATTGGTAAAAGCAAAAACTTGTATGAGTTTTGGAAACAGACCATTACCAAGGAATTGAACAGTGAACTTAAGAAAGGTGATTTGTTTATCAATCTAGCCAGTAATGAATACTTCAATGCTGTAGATGTTAAAGTCTTAAAAGTTCCCGTTATAACTCCCGAGTTCAAGGATTATAAAGATGGTAAACTAAAAATCATCAGTTTCTTTGCTAAGAAGGCTAGGGGCATGATGGTGCGTTACATCATTGAAACTAACGCCAAAACCATTGATGACTTAAAAGGATTCAATTACGAAGGATATGGTTTTGATGCGAATTTAAGTACTGAGCATACGTTGGTGTTTACCCGATAAGAGTACAGAATGGTACTGTAGGAACACTAATATCAATGTTTAACCTTTTTTACTAGATAATTACAAGAAGCTATTTATGTAACTCTCAATATTTTTCGTATCTTGTGAATGGCTCTTGCCGATAGTACTAACTAAATACTAATCATTATGAAAAATCTAGGCTTTGCTTGTTTGCTTCTGAGTTGTATTGTATTCCAAAATTGTAAAAAGGATACAAAGGAGAAAGTGGTTGTAATTGAAAAACCAATAAGTGTTCAATGCTATACCGCGGTTTATGAAAAAGATACTTTAGACTTGAAAATTAACACGCTAAAAGAGGGCAAAATAACCGGCACTATGGAGATGGCACTGTTCAATTTCCCTAAAAAGGTTGGAGAACTTACGGGTGAAGTTCGTGGCGATACCTTATTTGCCAGTTATACTTTTACTCAAGACGGAAATAAAGATAAAACATTTAAAAATCCGATGGCGTTTTTAAAGCGAGGGAACGAACTCATTTTAGGCAATGGTGAAATAGAAACCACAATGGGCGCTTCTTATTTTGTTAAAGGGAAACCTATTGATTTTGACCAAGTGAAGTATAAATTTACAGCGGTAGAATGCGTTGATGATAAGGAATAACACGTGAGACTTTGAAAAGCCGGAAGTACCGATCGACAAAGGTGTAAAGGCGTAAAGTTTTAAATAAAAAACGCCGTCACCCAGTTTTTAATAAGGAAGTATCGAAGTGCAACATCAAAATTTATAACCACCTAAAAACATAGTTTTTACTAAATAAAAAAGGTATTTCACTTTTTTGCGATAAAGGATAACTACGGGAAACCAGCAATTAGTCTAGGTTTTTCCTATTTTCTACGTGTTTTATCTTTTAAATAGCTATGCACACTTTCAAAGTTATTAAGAAATCCAATTAGGTGCATGTGTCATACTGAGAGCAGTCTAAGTGATCTTCATTATCTAACAAAATATACAATCAGAATCAACTTTTTTTAGCAATTACAATCGCATAGTATCCGGCTGCCAAAGGGTAATTCGTTTTTTAATGTCATCAGGTTTTAAATTATCTTTTAAAGCAAGAGCTAAGAGTTCTTTAAATTGAATGTCATCGGTAAAACGTAGTGCTGCAATTTGTCCAAAGGAAAGTTGAGGTTCTATCGTACTTGCACTTTTTCCATACAACTCAAAATAGCGTAATCTAAATTCTAGCCTAACGATTCGGTCTTGATTTCCTAATGCATAATGCTGTCTGACCATGATAGCAAAATAAAATATACAAAACGAAAGTAGCGCAAATAAAACCCATTCCAGTCTATTGTCCTCCTCTTTATAAGCATTCACTATTCCCCAAACCATCATAAAACCGAGCAGTGGTAAGAATATAAAGTGATGCGGCGTATAAAATTTAAGGTGATTTTTATAATTTTGTTTTTTCATTGTTGGTTTATTTTTGCGCAAGTACGCTCATTACTTTTTAAAGTTTGTCTTTATTTTTTATCCCACCTAACACTGACAATAATTTCATTTTTTCGTCCTACAATTTGGAACGGTGCATTGTACCCCAAATACCGATAGTTTCCGAAGTATTCAATGCCGTTAGCCTTCAACGAATTTTCGAGTTGAGCAGCATAAGATTTAATTTTATCGTCATTTGCAAATCCTCCAAACTGGATGGCAGCAACATAGTCTTCGGCTGTAGTTTTTATGTTGATAGACGAATCGTTTGGTTTTGGTAAGTTCTGACGGGTGTAGTTGGCAGGCATCACAAAACTCATCGAAGATTGGTCGGTGTTTATGTCCATATGAACAGGCGAGGTCATGGCAATATTCGCTTTAGACTTATTCTCTCCAAAAATAAAGGAAGCTAATTTTCTAAATCCAGATGAGGATAATTCTTTATATGATTTTGCATTCATGGTAACACTTGCCATAATAACAGGCGGATAAACGCGTATCTCAAATTCTTTTTCAATTTTGATAACACGGTACGTTTGTGTTTCAGTAGATGCCATTATTAAATAGAGTTGAGATGCAATGAGTAGAATTACTAAAATAGAGACTACAATTATACTTGTTTTCATATGGTATCTTTAATTAAAATCGCGCATCTAGATGCGTCACAATCTATTTTATCAAATATACTAAAAATTAGAATAGTTTATTTAGTGTAAAGTCGTTTTACTGTCATACTTTAAAATGGAGAATGCAAAATGTTGCTCTAATTTTTACTAGGCAATCAGTTATGATTTAGTAGTAATTTAATTGCATTAAGTATTAGAAGCATAAACGTTCTCACTAGCCCCGATGGGAGTGGCATCCTTTTTTTGTTTTGCACTTCGACTCTCGAAGTTTCGGGACAGCATGAGAAAACAAAAAAGATAGAACGGAAAGCGGGAGGATGGGTTTAAAGGAGCCGAAAGTTTGTGCTTCAAATTATTACTGTTCGTATAGAACCAAAAAAGGTTCATTTTCGTAGATGTTTTATCAATTCAATGGTTAGATTTGCAATCGTTGATAGAATTTTACCCCAAACAAAAAACGTCCTAAATGAAGCTTTACAGCAATTTATCTAAAATCAGTTTCCTCAAGAAGAGTTACACTAATAAGTTCTTTTTTGTAGCATTTTTAGGGATTCACATTCCGTTAATCGGATTGATTATTACACTTATTTTTAATAAGAATGCTTTTTCCACCCAAGCTATTTTACTTTTTACCTTAGGTTTTACACTGCTAGCAACCGCGGTAACGCTTTATGTGATTAAGAAGATCATAGTGCCAATAAACCTTGCATCATTATCGTTGGCTCAGTACCGAAAGTACAGAACGGTTCCCAATTTGCCACTGCGCTTTAAAGATGAAGCGGGAAAATTACTCTATAATGTACAGAAAACGATTAGTGATAATGAGACGTATTTGAATCAGAAACAAGATTTAGTATCTCTCTTGACTCACGATATTAAGAATTTTGTGTCACAGCCCAAAGGATTGGCACTGCTTTTACTGGATGAAAATGACATAACCGAAATTAGAGATATTGCTAAGCTTATTGTGGCTTCTTCGGACAACCAATTAGAGTTTTTAGAATCGTTTATTCATTTGTTACGAGAAGAAGAAGCTCTTTCTGCGGTAGAAGTAGAGTCGAATACGGTAAATTTTACCGAGATTATATTGGATATCGAAAGGCAGTTAGCAGTGAAACTTCAGGAGAAGAATATTATCCTTCAGAAAAATATAATCCAAACCAATGTAAAGCTCTTTGCAGACGAAGTATTGTTGTCGAGTGTGGTTTTTAATTTGCTGCACAACGCCGTTAAATTTTCGCAACCCAATAGTGCTATCTCTGTTGATGTTGGCCTTAATAAAGAGCATCTTGAAATAAAAATTCGGGATCAAGGGATAGGCTTTACCGATAAACAAAAAGGACAACTATTCTCAAAATTCTCTAAAATATCTCGTAAAGGAACTTCCCGTGAAGATTCAGTTGGCATTGGTTTATATCTTTGTTTACAGATTGTTACTAAATTCAGTGGCTATCTTTATGCCAATAGTGATGGTGCGAATAAAGGCGCTGTATTCACCGTTGGTTTTAGAATTGATAAATAGCAAATACCCATTAGATATCTTGTTTTGATAAAAAATTCATAGAGCTAAAACACTTTGAAATTTGTATATTTGAAACATACAAATTAAAAAAATGCACACTCACTTAGCCCTTCTGCGGGGAATTAATGTATCAGGACATAAAATGATAAACATGGTCGCTTTGAAAAAAGCACTAGAAAACTGTGGCTTTACCAATGTGATCACCTACATCCAATCGGGTAATGTTTTTATTGATACAGATGAGGAAAGTCCGAGTAAAGTGGGTTTTCTAATAAAACAAGAAATCTTCAAGGAATTTGGACACGATGTTCCCGTAATTGTTATTGGTAAAGAAGATTTGCAAGCGTGTTTGGACCGAAATGAATTCCTTAACGAAGAAGGAGTCGACTTGAAGAAATTGTATGTTTCTTTTATCTCGTCCATACTTCCCGACAATATGATCACACAACTCAATCTGAACTTTATCAAGCCCGATGAAATTCAATTGGACGGCAAACGAATATACCTAAAATACGACATTTCACCAGCCAAAACTAGATTGGACAACAAATGGATTGAAAAAAGTATGAATGTAGTTTCTACCACGCGCAACTGGAATACAGTGAACAAATTGTTAGAGATGTTTCCGGTTTAGAAACAATTATATCGTTAACTTTCGGATTATAATCTCGTAATAAATAGGAATAATTAAGTAACATCAACTTGTTACCTAAGACTTAAATTTACTGTAAATTTTTAAAAAATAAACACTCATGAAAAGAAATGCAACCGCAGTTTGGAAAGGCTCTATCAAAGAAGGTAAAGGAGCGATTACCACACAAAGTACTACCTTAAACAACACTCAGTATTCCTTTAGTTCCCGTTTTGAAAATGGCGTTGGCACCAATCCAGAAGAACTTATTGCCGCAGCGCACTCGGGTTGTTTTACCATGCAACTTTCTGCTTTTATTGGAGAAGCGGGTTTTGAAGCGGAGAACATTCAAACTAGGTGTGATGTAGATTTCCAGGACGGCGCCGTTGTTGGCTCTCATTTAACGGTAGAGGCGACTGTTCCGGGAATAACGAATGATACGTTTCAAGAATTGGTAACTAAAGCAGAGAAAAACTGTCCGATTTCAAAATTATTAAATACTAAAATTACGTCGACTGCCACTTTGTTATAAGTTGCTACTCAAGATAAAATCTCTAGCCTCATTTCTTTTAAAGTAATGAGGTTTTTTTGTGTTATAAAATGTAAATTAGCCACTCGTGATTGCATAGTCGAACCGTTCGAAGTAACTAAATAAGTTGTATATGAGTTCAAAAACTACTTTTAAAAGTACTATTTCAGGCATAGAAGCTCTTGAAAAAGATAAAGTTTCATGTACGAGTATCCGAATTCCAATTCTGAATTTGATAAAAGAAGATTATCCCGACTTGGATATGTCAAAAGAGATAACAGTAGCTGAACTAAATATCTACCGCGAAAAATATATTTCAAGGTTCTTAAAATCAGAAGTTGGTGAATTAAGTGATTTGCATAAAAATGTACTAAAATCCTTTAAAGAGGACAAATCACTAGTTCGAAAAGTTGAACACGAACATGATAACCGTACTTTTGGCCAGAGACTTGCTGATAACGTTGCTGCTTTTGGCGGTAGCTGGACCTTTATAACATGGTTTTTTGTAGTCATTATAGTTTGGATAGGAGCTAATGCTTTTCTGCTATTGAATAGAGGATTTGATCCATATCCATTTATATTACTCAATTTAATTCTATCATGTTTAGCATCATTACAGGCACCAATAATTATGATGAGCCAAAATCGTCAGGAAGAAAAAGATCGGCAACGCGCCAAAAAAGATTATATGATTAATCTAAAATCGGAATTAGAAATTAGAATGCTAGATGATAAATTAGACCATTTAATTATGCATCAGCAACAAGAACTAATCGAAATTCAAAAAGTCCAAATCGAAATGATGAACGATATTTTGAATAGAATTGAGAGTAAGAAATAAAGAAGAAAGAAGTTAATAGCAAGATGCAAGAAGATAGAAGCAGCAATGCTGCAAGAATTTGTAATTCGTAAATTTCAATTCGTAATTAATTCATACTTTTGCTTAGGATGATTTCTCTCCAATAAGAAGGAATTGCGATTTTACAAATAATCTGTAGTGATCTTTTAGTGTTTGCGATGGATTAAAAATTCAATAACAATGTCAGTTTTAGAAAAAATGAGTTCAGATGAAGTAATTGCTTTAGAAAACAAGTATGGTGCGCACAATTACCATCCATTACCTGTAGTATTAAATAGAGGAGAAGGCGTTTACGTTTGGGATGTTGATGGTAAGAAATACTACGATTTTCTTTCGGCATATTCAGCAGTAAATCAAGGACATTGTCATCCAAAGATTATTGGTGCCATGATGGACCAAGCGCAAACTTTGACACTTACTTCAAGAGCTTTTTACAATGATAAATTAGGGGTTTACGAAGAATACGTCACCAAGTATTTTGGTTTTGATAAAGTATTGCCAATGAATACTGGTGCCGAAGCTGTAGAGACCGCTTTAAAACTTTGCAGAAAATGGGCTTATGAGAAGAAAGGTATTCCTGAAAATGAAGCACAAATTATTGTGTGTGACGGAAATTTCCACGGAAGAACTACGACTATCATTTCGTTTTCCAATGATGAAAATGCACGAAGAAACTTTGGTCCTTACACCGCGGGATTTATTAAAATACCATACGATGATATTGACGCTTTAGAAAAAGTAATTACCTCCTCAAAAAATATTGCTGGATTCTTAGTAGAACCTATTCAAGGTGAAGCTGGCGTTTATGTTCCGGCGGAAGATTATCTGGCAAAAGCCAAAGCATTGTGCGAAGCAAATAATGTATTGTTTATTGCAGACGAAGTTCAAACCGGTATTGCAAGAACAGGCTCTTTATTGGCTGTTTGTGGTAATTGTAGTTGTGAAAATCAATGTGAGCAACAAGCCTCTTATGTTACTCCGGATATTTTAATTTTAGGAAAAGCCATTTCAGGTGGAGCCTATCCAGTTTCAGCAGTTTTAGCGAATGATACTATTATGAATGTTATTAAACCTGGACAACACGGTTCCACTTTTGGAGGAAATCCAGTTGCCGCTGCAGTAGCAATGGCTGCTTTGGATGTAGTGTCAGAGGAACATTTATCCCAAAATGCACGTCATTTGGGTAAAATCTTCAGAGCTGAATTGGCAAAATATATTGAAACTTCAAACATTGCGACTCTGGTTCGTGGAAAAGGATTGCTGAATGCCGTTGTAATTAATGATACAGAAGAAAGCGACACCGCGTGGAATATTTGTATGGCATTACGTGATAACGGATTACTGGCCAAACCAACACATGGAAATATTATACGTTTTGCGCCGCCGTTAGTAATGAATGAAGAACAATTATTAGATTGTGTTTCTATTATCATCGAGACGCTTAAACAATTTGAAAAGTAATTATATAGAAACCAGCTAATCCGGCTGGTTTTTCTATTCTTAAATTAGAAAACTGATACAATGAAAAAACTCTGGATTCCGTTTATGTTTATAGCGATACTTGTTGGACTGTTTGAGCAATCAAAAGACAAGCCCAACATTTATATTCTATGTGCAGCAGTAGCGGTATTCATGTTTGGTATGATGAATTTGAGTTCAAAAGTTCCGAGTAAAAATCAAGAGGAAAAAGAAAAAGAAGATGCTGAATAAAGGAGATAAAGTTTCGGTTTTGGATGATGCTATGGATGGTATAGTTGTTGAAGTTAAGGGTGCTGATGTTACTATCGAAACTTTAGATGGTTTTAATCTTACTTTTAAAAGTAATGAATTAATCAAAATAGAAAGTGGTAACGCTTTGAATTTTAGCTTTAATAAAAGCCAAGTCATCAGCGAAAAAGAAGTGGCTAAACCCAATTACATCAATAAAGAAAAGAAGAACAAAAAGGAAATTCCAGCACCTGAATTTGATTTACACATTGAAAAATTGGTCAAGAATCATAAGTCGCTGAGTAATTATGATATTTTAACTATTCAACTTGAAACCGCACAACGCCACATGGATTTTGCCGTTCGGAACCGAATCCCGAAGATTGTTTTTATACATGGAGTTGGAGAAGGTGTATTGAAATCGGATTTAGATTTTTTGCTTGGAAGATATGATAATGTAATTTTTCAAGAAGCTAATTATCAGAAGTATGGACAAGGCGCCACGGAGGTTTATTTTAAGCAGAATGTGAAGTGATAGGCAAAAGTAAAGAGGTAAGATTGAGATGATAGATAATAGACAAATAGATGATAGATATCAGATATAATCGTTTAACGAAGTTCTTTTTCTTTGTAATAATTAATTAGTAAATCGATAAATTTGCTGTAACTGTCTAAGCCATCTTGTTGTTGGTTTGCTTTCAGATATTGATCGTAAAATGCATGGAACCCTTTGTCGATAAACGTATCGTACTGTTTCCAAAACAACTCACTTTCTCTAAAATTTTTGATAATGCCTGGGTTTATTGTTGGTTTGTACGCTTTGAATTTTTCTTCATTTTTCATAGCCACATTTCCCAAACAATAGCGTAGCGCGCTGCTGTAAGCCGCATATTGAAAATACAAATCCTTATTTTTGATACACGCTAAAAATCCGATAAAATTACATTCGCTTTCACTGGCATAGCCGATTTGGTGTGCCATTTCGTGACAAATGACATTCGGAAAACCATACATCGGCAGCTTGTAATTGACCTGCGATTCATTGGTAAACGGATTTAGATAACCGCCAAAACCCATATAAGTCAGCGGTAAACTGAACAACGATTTCTTTCGACTTGGAATTTCATACCTGAAAAACGAATGCTCTTTGGCCAAATTATCATAGCCATTCTGTGTCATTTTGAAAATGCTATCCTGCGAGTAAGGATTGAGTACCTTTTGGTTTTTATTTTGGGTAATTGCAAATTGAACTTCATTCGTTTTGATAATCAGCTTTTCGGTGAACGCATATAAATCCGCATCAGTATATTCCCGTTGGATGGTCATCTTTTCAAAAAGTGGAATCCTGTAATAGTTTGTTGCCCAAAGCAAATGAAACAAAAAATAAAAAATGGAAAATCCGCTCAGTACATTCAATAGATTATCTTTCCATTTATTTCGCCATGTTTTTCGGGTTTTCCAGATGGAAATCAGTACGTAAATAATCAGAAGTGCATATAAAAAATCGCCAACAGAAAACGGAATACTACCCAATAGAAATCGCTCGGTTTTTGAGATGTAAACAAATACTCCATTACTGTAAAAACGCTCCACAGTTTCCGGAAAGAAAGCCAATGTTTTGATGAAAATGATTTGGATTACCAGAAAAAGGGGTAGTAGATGTTTGCGTTTCAAAGTGTATAATTTGGATATAAAAATAACATAAATTGAGAAGACCTATTTCCTTTTTTTTGTAAATTTGTGTTGAAATAATTAGAATCGCTTCATGTCTAGAGAAGAGCTGCTTAAAGTTACTATCGAAAATCTTAATCACCTTTCAGATAAAGATCTGGAAGAAGTGTCTGAATACGTCAGTAATTTAAGTGCAAAAATGGACGATAATATTTTAAATGAAGGAATAAAATGTATTGTTTCAAATTCCAAATCGTATGAATTTCTTCAAGATGACGAAGAACTATATAAGGTTAGCGATATTAAAGAAAAATATAAATGAAAAAAGGCGATTTAGTATTGCTATCTTTTCCATTTACAGATATGAAAGGCAAGAAAATAAGACCAGCAATGGTTTTAGTAGTTTCAGATTTTGATGTTATCGTTGCCTTTATTACCACACAATTTAAATGGCAAAATCAATTTGATATACCTCTTGAGCCTAGTAAAATAAATGGTTTGAAAAGAGTATCCTTACTTCGTTTATCCAAAATTACAACTATAGATAAAAATTTAGTTCTCGGTAAATTAGGAGAATTAGAACAAGATGATGTTTTTAGCATCAACAATAAACTTATTGAAATATTAAAATTATAACTTAGAAATACTACATAAATAATGAGCCAAGAAATTAGGAACCTTGAACCAAAAGTACTGTGGAATAAATTCGCTGATTTAAATGCAGTTCCACGTCCATCAAAGAAAGAAGAGCGTGTTATCGAATTCATGAAAAACTTCGGAAACAGCCTTGGATTGGAAACTTTTGAAGACGAAATCAGAAACGTAATCATCCGCAAGCCAGCAACTCTAGGAATGGAAAACCGCAAAACGGTGGTGCTGCAAGGGCATTTGGATATGGTGCACCAAAAAAATAACGACACTAATTTTGATTTCGATACCCAAGGAATTGATATGTATGTTGATGGCGATTGGGTTCGTGCCAAAGGAACTACCCTTGGAGCCGATAACGGATTGGGAGTTGCAGCAATCATGGCGATTCTAGAAAGTAAAGATATTCCACACCCTGCAATTGATGCTTTGTTTACAATAGATGAAGAAACTGGAATGACAGGCGCTTTGAACCTAAAAGGCGGTGTGTTGAAAGGAGAAATTCTTTTAAATTTAGATACAGAAGAAGACGATGAAATTGATATTGGTTGTGCTGGTGGAATTGATGTAACGGCAACAAGAAGCTACAATATGGAGGAAACTCCGGAAAATTCTGTTGGCTACACCATCACAGTTAAAGGCTTAAACGGCGGACATTCAGGAATGGATATTCATAAAGGTTTGGGTAATGCCAACAAAATTATGAATCGTTTATTGTTTGACGGATTTGAAAACTTCGGTGTACAGATTTCGGAAATTAGCGGTGGAAGTTTGCGCAATGCGATTCCACGGGAAAGCGTTGCTAAAGTTATTGTAGCGGGAATGTATGACGAAGCTTTTGTATTTGACATGCAGGAAATCATCAACGATATTAAAACCGAATTCAAAACAACAGAACCTAATCTTTCTGTAGAAATTATCAAAGGCGATTTACCTAAAGAAGTTATGGATTTGGGCGTTCAAGAAGGGTTGTTACGTGCCATTTACGCCGCTCACAATGGTGTTTACCGCATGAGTGCTGATATGGCTGACTTAGTTGAAACTTCTAATAATATCGCTCGAGTGATTGTTAAGGATGGTGCTATTTCGATTCAGAATTTAACGCGTTCTTCTGTTGAAACTTCTAAATTTGATTTAGCTAATGCCCTGCGCTCCGCTTATGAATTGTTTGGTTGTGAAGTTGAATTTGGCGGAAGTTATCCCGGTTGGACACCAAACGTAAATTCTGAAATATTAGACGTTTTAGTCAACATTTACGAAAAGCAAAATGGAGAAAAACCTAATGTTGTAGCCTGTCACGCTGGATTAGAATGTGGAATATTAGGAACCAATTATCCGGGAATGGATATGATTTCATTTGGACCAACCATCCACGGAGCGCATAGCCCAGACGAAAGAGCTTCTATAAAATCGTCTCAGAAATTTTGGAAATTTTATTTGGAAATATTGGCGAATATACCAGTGAAATAGTATTCAGTCGTTGTTTGCATAAAACAAAAAAATAGAAATAGAAACCGCTTATTACTAGGCGGTTTTTTTATTCTAATTATTGCTCAAAAAGATTTACTTTTAATACGGTTTTTACGTTATCTCTAAAATGTCAAAAAATGAAGAAAATTGTATTTCTTGGAATGGTTTCGTTGTGTCTTTTTTCGTGTACTGAAGCGAGTAAAGTGCAGAGTGTCGAACGTGCTTTTTACTATTGGAAAAGTTCAAGCAACATAAACTCCGAAATGGAAAGCAAGTTGATTGCCAATAAGATAAAAAAGATCTATGTCAAATTCTTTGAAATCGATTATTCTGAAGCGATGGGCAATTATCCTTTTGACAAATTGGACAGTTATAATGATATGTTGGACAGTCATCTAGGTATTTCGGTAATTCCGACGGTTTTTATCAAGAATGAAATTTTTAAATACAATACCGAAAAGGACTTGGATGTTTTGGCGGATAATATCGTCTTCTTGATAAACAAACGTTGCGACGAAAAGTTTAAAAAATCGACTGTTGCCAACGAAATTCAGATCGATTGTGATTGGACAAAATCGACGAAAGACAAATACTTTTATCTGCTAAAGAAAATCAAGGAACTTTCTAAAAAAGAAATCAGTTGCACTTTGCGATTGTATCCCTATAAATACAGTGAAATTATGGGCGTTCCTCCGGTTGACAGAGTAATGTTGATGTGTTATAATTTGGTTCGACCATTGACAAAAAGTGATAAAAATTCGATTTTAGATATTACCGAATTGAAATCGTATTTAGATCAAAAAAGAAGCTATCCCGTTCATATGGATGTCGCGTTACCGATTTTTAGTTGGTCACAATTGTATCAAAACAATCATTTTCAAAAGTTAATTGACATCAGTTCTGTTGATTTGAAAGAGTTTACTAAAGAAGTAAAACCGATGTGGTATGAAGTTACAAAAGACACTACTTTGAATTGGAACGACTATTACCGAGTTGCCGATCAAATAAAATGTGAGGAAGTTTCAGCAGCAACGCTTAACGAAGCAATCGCCGTGATTAAGAAAAATGTTGCGCTTGATGCCAACACTACCATTTCACTTTTTGATTTAGATGAATCCATTTTTAAGAAATACAGCAATGAAGAAATTACTGGTTTTTACGATACTTTTACTAAGTAGTAGTCCAATTTTAGCGTGTGGCTATTCGCCTTACGGTGAAGATGTCCGGTATTGTTTGTTCAATCCAAAGTACTTTAATTACAATCAGTATTACGGATTTTACTATAACAATTTTGCTTGGGGTTATGACAGTGCTAGTGATTCCTTTCAGGATAAAATAGCGCATGAATCCAATATTTTGGACTGGTATAATTTTACCGGTAAAAAAGTAGATATTGATCAGATTATTTATTTCAATAACGAATTAAAGCTGACGGATATTCACTCAGGTTCTGATAATGAGTTTTTAAAATTCCTTTACAAAAACAAAAAATCAAATGTTATAAAGTATCTTATTTATGCCAAAAAGTGCGAAGGTTTTAACATCAGCAACTATGGAAATTCTTGGGAACGTGCCGAGGAAGATCAGAAAGTTTCTGCTTTAAAATTCGAGAAAGAGTTAGTTGCAGCCTACACTAAAGAGAAGGATAAAAATCTAAAAAGGAAATATGCTTTTCAATGCATTCGTTTGTCGTTTTACAATGGAAACGAAGGCTTGATGCGTTCTGTTTTTGCCAATGAATTTTTGAATTCTACTAAAGATTATCTGTATTATTGGAGTTTGTATTTTCATTCGTTTACTACTGAACAAACGGGAAATTACAATGACATCGCTGATATTTTTGCCAATTCTCCTGAAAAAGCTTTTGCGAGTCAGTTCTATTTTTCAAGTAAATTCAATTTGGAGAAAGCATTAACATTCGCTAAAAATCCAACGCAAGTCGCCAATTTATATGCCTATGCTTCACCTCGAATTATTGCTAAAAACCTCGATAATTTAAAAGTAATTTATCAGAATAAACCAAAATTTAAAGCGCTTGATTTTCTGCTATTACGCGAAATTAATAAACTAGAGGATTGGATTTATACACCATTTTATACTAACTATTCGCCTTCAATTGAAGAAGGAAGTTATTACAGTGAAAGCACTGAAAGTAAGATAACTACGGAGACACTTCGTCAACGTTCAGCTACTGATCGTTTGTATGCTCAAGAAGTATTGGATTTTGTTTCGACTATTGATTTTAAAAAAGTGGATAATCCGGTTTTGTGGAAATCTTCAGAAATTCAATTGTTGTTTATGACGAATCAATACGAAGTGGCATTATCAAAAATTAGTGATTTCGAAAACAAGTACAAAAACGAAAAAGTGTTTGCTGAAATCCAAAAAATAAAAGCGCTTTGCTTGACGGCCAAGCAAGTATTTGGTAAAGCCATACTTACGGATGAAATCAAAGTAATTGTCGAAAAAAACAAATCAGATAGTAGATTTGTTTTTGCATTAGGGCGCGAATTGGAGTTCAGAGGAAATCTTCGCGATGGCATTGCGTTAATTTCATTAAACAGTACTTTTTACCACGAAATCAGTTCGAGTGCCAATGATGTAGAATGGCGCGGAAACCGACTCAATACGTCTTCTAATTTAGATGTTTTTTATAATTATTATGATTACTTAGATTTTGTGTATCCCGCTAGAGATTTACAAATAATTATAAATCAACTTAATGCTCTTTCGCCAAGTGAGAAAGATGATTTTATTTACAGTACGTTGATCAGAGATAAAAATTACCTAATTGATTTATTGGGCACAAAATACATCCGCGAGGAAAAACTCAATATGGCCTTGGTTACTTTTAAATCCTTACCCGAAACTTATTGGCAGCAGAATTATAACGCTTGGGAAAGAGGAAAATTTGATGAATACCATTCCTTTGATAAAAATCCGTTTTATGTTATTCCATACACCGATAATTTCATTAAGCCCAAAGAAACCTATTTTGTAAACAAATTGTCAATTACGGAGCATCTTGTAAAATATTTAAAATTGGCCAACGACGTAAATCGAACCGATCGCGATTATTATTATTTTATTGTTGCCAATTGTTATTTGAACATGACCGATATGGGAAATTCCTGGATGATGCGTCGTTTTAGCAGTTATTCTACTTACGATGATACATATGTGAACGAATCGTATATTGATAATTTGGAATACAGAACGCGATCTATTACAAAATTGTATTACCAAATGGCTTATAATACCTCAAAGTCAGATAAGTTCAAAGCTTTGAGTTTACGTATGGTTAATTTTACTCAAGAGTATACCAATACGCCCAATCAATTAAAGATTGAATATCCGCAATACAGCGAAGAACTATCGAGTTGCTTGGTTTTTGAAGATTTTTTTAATTCCAGAAAATAAACCAAAAGTCCCGATAATTCGGGGCTTTTTAATGCTATTTAGTTTCGTCGATGAATTTTTTGATTTCGTCGAAGCGATTATTCCACGGAAAAAAATACTGTATGACCATAGGAATGTGTTTTTTATTCAATACGATTGGTTTTACGTTAGGCTGAAATTCATGTAATTTATTGAGAAACCGTTCGTTTGAAACTTTTATGGATTCATAGGTTTTACTTCCAGTATAAATCATGAATTTGGGTGTGTTTTTATTCAAAAAATAAATTGGTGAAGCCTCTTTCCAATTTTCGGGCTTATCGGTCCAAGTCGTTAAATAATCAGCTGAACTCGTTGGCGGAAATTCTTCAAGATAATGGTTCATATCCAAACCCGCAGCATCATTGAGAATCACACCTTTAATAATGTTATTGTCTTTTAAGTATTTTGGATTAGTAGCTATTAAGGCAATTAAATGTCCGCCAGCGGAATGTCCCGTAAGGAAAATAGAATTTGGATCTCCGTTATAATTCGCAATGTTGTTTTTTGTCCATTCTACCGCTTTTGCAACTTCTTTTGCCATGTCGTCGTAATTCGCTTTCGGACTCAAAGTGTAACCCACTATTACAGTTGTAATGCCTTTTTTAGCAAAGTTTCTTCCAAAGAATCCGTACAGTTTTTTATCACCTGAATTCCAGTTTCCACCATGAACAAATAGTAAAACTGGATTATTGTTATACTTTTTATTTCGGGGTTTGAAAATATTGAGTGTTGGATTTTCTTTCTCGGAAGTATTTTCGATATAAGAAACATTTTTATATTTTTTGCTGGCACAATTCGTAAACGAAAAGAAAAGTAGGAGCAGACCCATAATTCTGAGATAATACATAGAATTTGTTTTAGACAGTCATTTACGTGTAAAAGCTTTAGAGAGATTTAATATAAAGAAAAAGCCTCGAAATTCGAAGCTTTTATTTTTTAAACGAATAATAAAATTAACAATGGAACTATAATTCCGGCCAGCGCCAGTTTCCAACCGCGTCGTTTGAAAGTCAATTTTCCGGCAGGAATCATTATTGATCCCGTAATGGCAATAACGATTAATGAAATTCCGAAAATATCACCATAATAAATCCACCAGTTAGAAGTAGTCTTGTGAAGTTTCATCATCTGGCTGATGATTGGCGTTTTTATGAAGGATACAATTTCACCTTTTCCCGTTTTTATATCAATTTCTACATCGTGCTTTTCGAATGAAATTTTCAAAAGATCATCCTTTATTTTATGACGTCTGATTTTATCATCAATCCCCAAAGTAACGCCTAATTCTTCGGCATATTTTTCGGTAATCAAACTTTCTTCCGGAAGGGAAACCTGAATGGCTTTGGTCTCGACCGTATATTTTTCTGGATGCCAACTTTCCCTATGGTTCATCATTATTCCTGAAAAGGCAAAAGAAATAATTAATCCGATGTAGAAATATCCTAAATCGCGGTGTAAGTTTCTGATGGTAGTTTGTTTCATTTTTGTTATTTTAAAATTTATAAGATACGGTGCTTGACAACATTCTTGGCGCTATTGGTGTCACCGTATTGTCATCGTAAACATAATAACTTACTATGTTTGCTAAGTTGGATAATTTTGTTCTAATAGAAAAGTTTTTTATGGAATAGCCAATAGATGCATCGAATTGTAAAAATCCGTCAACAGGTATTGGTTTTCTAGCTAATTCTGCTGGAGTTGAAGCATTGTTTGGTCTGATTCTTCCACCTAAACGTTCTCCAATATAAGTTGATTGCAAACCTACTTCTAATCCTTTTAATTCTGAATCTTTAAAGGTGTAAAATGCACTAGCGTTGGCCGTATGTTTTGGCGAAAATCTCAGTTTGGTTCCCACATCATAAATATTACTTTTGGTATATTTTGTTTCATTAAAACTGTATCCTGCAATCAATCGTAATTCTTTAAAATTACCTGTAATATCAAGTTCAATACCTTTACTTTGATATGCTCCGGCTAATTCCTTGATGTTTGTATTCGTATTACCGTCTGAAAAATCGGTTTGGGCTAAATTACCATAATCGATTAAATACGTAGTAAGATTAGCAACAATATTGCCTTTGAAAAATTCATTTTTGATTCCGATTTCGTACTGATTAATTGTCGAATTTGGTAATGCATTCAAATTTTTATCTGTTCCAGTATTTAATACAAATGAATCAGCATAACTGGCAAATATAGAGTTGGTTTTTGTGGGTTGAAACACGACACCTAATTTAGAAGAAATTATATTATCACTACTACTGCTTTCAATGGTAGTATCAGTAGAATACGTTAGTGTGTTAGTTGTATTTTCTAAATAACTGTAGCGTAAACCAGCTAATACTTTCAATTTTGTGGTCACATCAATCAAATCTTGGAAGTAAATTCCAGCTCTTTTAATATTAGCTAACGCATTAGTATTTTTATCTAGGATTGGAACAGTTGTATTGGCATAAATACTATTTTTTTCTAATATAACTGACGGATTAAAGATGTTTATTTTGTCATAAAATGTAATGTTTTTATAAGCCAAAGTGGTGGTATTACTTTGATCAGCATCCGCTCCTACTAATACCGAATGTTTAATTTTTCCTGTAGTAAAAGTTCCGTTGATATCTACTTCTGCCAAACTGTAGTCTTGCTCGCTCTCCGTTTTTTGAACGCCTCTTGTCCAATCGCCATTCGCTTGAACTAAATTGGTTGCATTTGGACGTAAGTTGGACAACAAATTTGTGTTATATCCTTGATAAGAAAAGATGCCTTTAAGTTGCCAGTTTTTATTCAACTCGTGATTGATAGTGGATGTAAAACCAACTTGTTCCGACTTAAATCTTGCCCAATCAAAACCCAAAAAGGAATTTCTTGGTAATTCAATTACTTTATAATCTATAGTTGTTAAACCAAAGTCGGGCGTTCTATTGTCTTTGGTATAATCAGCTTCAACAATAACATTAGTTTTTTCAGAAATATCGATTAAAAAAGAAGGATTAAAGTAGATTCGGTCTGAGGTAACATTATCTCTAAAGCTGTTGCCTTGCTCATAACTCGATATAAAACGATAAGCTATAGTATTGCTGTTATTTACACTTCCGTAAACATCTACAGTGGGTTTAAAGAAATTATATTCGTTTAATCTTAAACTCAATTCTCCACCTGAATCAAATCGAGGTTTTTTGGTTATTAGATTCAAAATTCCACCGGGTGATACGTTTCCATATAATAGGGCAGAACTGCCTTTTAAAATTTCGATACTTTCTAGTGAACTCGTTTCTGGAATTAGTGAACCATTAAAACGTATTCCGTTTTTAAAAGTATTTCCGCCACTAAAGGTAAATCCACGTGAACCTAGCTCTTCTTGATTATTTCCTGAAGCGTTACTGGCGCCTGAAACATAAACACCGTTAGCATTTTTTAAAGCATCAGAAAGTCTCAATATTTGCTGCTGTTTGATCGTTTCTTTTCCAATTACCATTGAGGATTGCGGCAGATCAAGTGGCTTAATGTTGGCTTTCCCGCTTTTCACGATCGTTTTTTGTTGTTGGGCCAAGATGACCACTTCTTTCAGTGCTTCGCCTTTTTTCTTTTTTACAGTATCATTGAAAACATTTAATTCTTCGTGTTCCTTTGCATAACTTTCTTGAGCAAAGCTTGCCGTATTTAAACTTAATAACACAACTGGTAGTAAAATATATTTGTACATTTTTATTTAGATTAATTAAAAATAGAGTGCAAATATAAATACGAGAACTGAATAATAAAAGTTTATTTAGACTTAATATAAATAATATTTTTAACAAATTGATTTACTACTATTTATAACTAAAAAAACCTCGTATTGTTCGAGGTTATATAGAAAATTAGATAGTAAAAGCTTATTTTTTTGTCAACGAATAGTTTTCTTGGCTTAGTTTTCCTTGTTGAATTCCAGATATAGACGTCATTAGAGTAGTAGCATTACTTTTTTTGTAACTAATTTTTTGAGGATAATCGTGTGTTGGATTTTCAAAAGTAAAATTATCTTCTGCATCCGATGACATTGTAAAAGTTACAGGTTCATCGTTGTTTTGTCCATTAACTGTTGGAATGTATAAAAGTTTATCTTTTCTCTGAGACAAAACAATAGTTTCAGAATGAATGGTATCTTCTTCTTCTTTTACGAAAAAACTCTTTCCTGAATAAGTGCTGTCGTTTTCTTTTTTCCAGATTTCAGTTATAATTCCATTTGGAAGTTTTTGTTCCCATTCTCCGACAAGCCATTCCATTTTTTGCAATTTGTTAAATTTGTTTCCTGATTTGTTTTGGCAAGAAAGTAAAAAAATAGAAGCTGTCGACAATAAAATGATTATTTTGGATTTCATAAATTTGGATTAGAATAAGGTAAAAATACTAAACTTATTCATGATTTTTATATTTTGGAAAAAAAGGAATTTTTTTTCGAATACGAGAAAACTTTTTATAAGTTGGATATTGTCTATCTGAAGTACTATTATTGAAAAATAAAGCCACCAAAAGTAATATTAAAGTTCCAACTAAAACAGGTGAAATTACATACCAGTAGCCAATATTTTTTAATTCAGATGAACCAGTAACTGCAATCAGAGCTGTTGCTCCGCCCGGCGGATGAAGGGTTTTAGTTATCTGCATTAAAACTATAGATAACGAAACTGCCAGTGGAGCCGCTAACCATAAAACATCGGGGACGACTTTTTGAATAGTTACACCAATTACTGCCGACACAAAATGTCCGCCAATTAGGTTACGAGGTTGAGCAAGTGGACTTTGGATTAAACCGTATATCAAAACACTTGAAGCTCCAAAAGATCCAATAAGATAGATTACATCTGAATGGGGTAGTGTTTTGGATTGTAGGTACGCTATACGCCAATACCAATAAATGAACCAATAAAAGACCAAAAATGTTCTTTAAAATTGACTAATGTTTCCTTATACAGTATGTATCTCGTTCTACGATATCCTCTTTTTATCTTATGTATCGGCATAAACTATGACTTTAAAATCACTGGTGTATAAGTGTAAACTGTATATGGAAATAGAAGTTTAGAAGTATACTTGGCAATCAGACAAACCATTAAAATAGGAAAAAATAGGGTGTAATCGTTTATTATCCCACAAACTAGAAACAGAGCGGTATATGGGGCATGAAGGCTAGCGCTTAAAACGGCAGCCATACCAATTACCATAAAATTAACTGGAATAACATTAGTTCCAAAATACGTATTTAAAATAGCAGCCAACACCAAACCTAAAAAAGCACCAATAAATAGGCTAGGAGCAAAAACGCCACCATCGCCACCAGAAGCCAATGTTGCCGAAGTCACAATAGGTTTTAAAAGTACTAAAGCCAAAAATGTTACAATAACACCTAGCGTTGCAATTGGTTTAGCCTCAGAAAATATGTCTTTCATAGCATGATACCCATCACCATACAATTGTGGAAAGAAAAATAAAGCCAAGCTTAAAATCAAGGCTCCAATAATGATTCGGTAGTACGGATTATCTATTTTTCCAAATTGAGATTTAAAGAACAAGACCATTTTGGTTAGAAAAACCGAATTGATTCCGGCTAATATCCCAAGTAAAATAAAGTAAGGAATAGCATAATAATGCCAAGTAGTAATTGAGATAGAAAATAAGGGTGTTTCATTGATTATAAACAGTAAAGCTGAAGCTATAGTCAAAGCAATACTATTGGTCAAAAAGAAAATCTTATTGGTTTTTTTTGCAATAACTTCTATTGAAAATAAAATTCCGGCGATTGGGCTACTGAATAAAATAGTTATTCCAGCTGTAATCCCGGCACATAGTAATGCTGTTTTGTAGTTTCTGAAACGATTTTCTTTTCGATGGGCTGTGGCACCAATAGCAGCTGTTGCAACTACTGTTGAAACTTCAATTCCAGTTGAACCTCCAAATGCAACTGTAAACAATCCGTTGATAAAATGTGATGGAATTTTATATAATGGTAAGCTTTTATTTTTGTTCTTAGTCGCATCGAAAATTTCCTTAATACCTTTATTTTCTTTCTTCTTGAACAAATACTCTCGCAAAAAATGAATAATGAGCAATCCGATTAATGGAAAAATAAATATATAAAAGGGCTGATACTGAGTTTTTAAAAAGAAAATATTTTCTAGATATTCTGTAGTATGTTTTAGTGAAAGCGCTAAAAAAGATGATAAAATAGCGATTAGCATTGACGCAATGAGTAATTTCCGAAGTAGAATGTAACGGAATTTTTTTCTGATTTTAGTAATTGACATCATTTTAGAAAATGTATTTCTACAAAATTACTGAACGATTACGCAAAATTAGATTTTTTTACTCTTAAATCTATCACAAAAAACGAAAGGTTAAAAAGACCAAAAAGTGATGACTTTTTACTATTTTTGCACTCGAAAATAAAGATAGTACTATGTTAGAAAGATTGCAATATGTAAAACAACGTTTTGATGAAATTTCGGATTTGATAATTCAACCCGATATTATCTCTGATCAAAAACGTTATGTACAGTTAAATCAAGAATACAAAGGATTAAAAAACTTGATGGAAAAGCGCGAAGAGCTTATCAACATCACAGGAAATATTGCGGAAGCTAATGAAATTTTAGCAGATGGTTCTGACGCAGAAATGGTTGAAATGGCTAAAATGCAAATGGATGAAGCTAAAAATCGTTTACCTGAATTGGAAGAAGAGATCAAGTTTTTACTGATTCCTAAAGACGCTGAGGATGCGAAAAACGTAATGGTTGAAATCCGTGCCGGAACTGGTGGGGACGAAGCTTCGATTTTTGCTGGAGATTTATACAGAATGTACACTAAATATTGTGAAGCTCGCGGTTGGAGAACTTCAACTGTTGATATGAACGAAGGAACTTCTGGAGGATTTAAAGAGGTGATTTTTGAAGTTACAGGTGAAGATGTTTACGGAACATTGAAATTTGAAGCGGGAGTACATCGTGTACAACGTGTTCCACAAACGGAAACTCAAGGACGTGTTCACACTTCTGCAGCAACAGTTATGGTTTTGCCAGAAGCGGAAGAATTTGATGTACAAATTGATATGAATGATGTTCGTGTTGATTTCTTCTGTTCGTCTGGACCGGGTGGACAATCAGTAAATACTACAAAATCAGCGGTGCGATTGACACATATTCCTTCAGGTTTGGTGGCTCAATGTCAAGACCAAAAATCGCAGCACAAGAATAAAGATAAAGCACTTGATGTATTGCGTTCTCGTTTGTACGAACAAGAATTAGCTAAAAAACAAGCGGAAGACGCCACAAAACGCACGTCACAAGTAAGTTCTGGCGACCGATCTGCAAAAATCCGTACCTACAATTATGCGCAAGGTCGGGTAACAGATCACCGAATAGGATTAGATGTTTTTGATATGGATGGGGTGATGAACGGGAAAATCCAAAAATTTGTTGATGAACTTCAATTAGTTAACAATATGGAGAAACTTAAAGAAAGTGAAGTTTTCTAAGAATAAAAACTTGTAAAAATAAAAAAGGGCTAACAATTATTGTTAGCCCTTTTCTTTTGCTTATTTGGTTTTAAATTTGAACTTAATTAAATTTTAAATCCATAAGCAAGTCTCAAAGCAATCATTCCCAAACCTTTTCCTGTTGTTCCATCATTGTTCAATTTTGGAAAATTTGTGTAATGTTCGTATCTTAAACTAGCATCAAAATATTTGTTAGCATATCCTATTCCAGGACTTAGTAGAAGTGAACTGTCATTATAACCATTAGTTACTGCGAATGCACCACCAACTTCTCCAATTAAATAAAGTTGATCTTTTAAAACGAAGGCTTTAAATCCAGCTTTTACAGGAATATACCCTAAGTCATTATCATCACCATTGATGAAAAAGTTATTGAAACCTGTTGTCAATGTAAGTGAATATCTTGTAGATAAATCATATTGTAATCGAACATCACCACCAACATTAAATTCATAAGGCTCTGCATTCAAGGGCACACCGCCACTTAGTCCGAATCCAAGGCGAAATCCTTGATCGTAATTTTTTGTATCCGTTATTGTTGTGTCCTGAGCTGACATGGTAGTTGAACCTAATAGACATAGGGCAACTAGGGCTAATTTTGCTGAATTTCTTAAAATTGTTTTCATGGTATTTAATTTTAGTTTACTATTATGCGTCTCATTTAGAAACGCTTTTCCTTTTTTTTAACAGTGCAAAGTTGCATCGAATGGTAAATGCTTTTGTTATAGCTTTTTTCCGAAATGTTATAGTATTTCCATTCGGGAAGTACTGTGTTTATTTGTATAAATAAAAAATCCTATAGTAACTATAGGATTAAAATATTAGAATTCAATATATTAAATCAAATTAACTATTTTCCTCAGGCAGGTAAACTGTAAACGTTGAACCCGCATTTGGTTTTGATTCAGCGAAAATAAATCCTTTATGGTTTTCTACAATTTTCTTGCAAATAGCCAATCCAATTCCAGTTCCAGCATATTCATTCTTATTGTGAAGACGGTTGAAAAGCACAAAAATCTTTTCGGCATATTCTTGTTCAAATCCGATTCCGTTATCTTTAAACGTGATTTTATAAAACTTCTCTTTTGTGCTTTTAGGAATTTGCTCTTCCTCGGCCGCGATTATTTTTCTGCATTTAATTTTAATTCTCGGCGCAACATCCTCCTTGCAATATTTTAATGAATTTCCCATAAGATTGGCAAATAGTTGCTGAATTTGGAAAGGAATTGCCTTAATTTTGGGTAATTTTTCATTTTGAATAAGAGCTTTCTTTTCATCAATTGTTTGTTGCAAATCACTTTTGGCATATTCTAGTAACTCGTTTAAATCAATTTCTTCAAATATTTTCTCCGTTTTGGTCGTTCTTGAATATTGCAGTAAATCATCAATTAGAATTCGCATGCGCTCAACAGAATTGTTAATTCTTCCCATAAATTCTTTCCCATTATCAGAAAGATTGTCATATTCTTTATCTGATAATCGTGAAACGAAGGTTTGAATTTTTCGCAAAGGTTCCTGTAAATCATGGCTTGCCACATAATTGAAAGCCAAGAGTTCTTTATTGCTAGCTTCTAGCTCCAAGTTTTGTTGTTCCAATGATAATGATACAAGAACTTCATCCGTCACATCGCTGGTGGTTCCAATTAAAATTTCGTCGCCTGATTTATTGGTTACAATTCTACCAGTTGTTCTAAAATATCTTAGTTTCTTATCTTTGCGGATTGCTCTATAGGTGAATGGGGCTAAATAGCCATCAACAACCATTTGTTCATTTGCATTTCTGAAAGCCGATATATCGTCGGGATGAATATGTTTCATGAAATTTTCCTGACTTGCAAAAAAGGAATGAGGTTGAAACCCAAGTAATCGATAACTATTATCTGAAGAAGTATATTCTTTGGTATCGACGTTTATTTGCCAACTACCAAAATTACCTATGATTTCTGCAAGATTATTTGATTCGTTCATTACAGACAAACTATTATTTGAAATTTTTAGTTTGTCTAAATCCTTATTAATTCTCATATAGGAAATAGAGATTAATAAGAGTGTGATTAGAAGCGTTATGTAAACAAAAACAGGAGTGACCTCCATAGTATCAAAATAATCGATTTCTCTGTTTTTTAATAATTTTTTCTCAAACAGAATCATTTCATTTATCTGAGTTCTGATGCTATCCATAGCTGCTTTTCCAATAATCAGTTTCTCTTGTAGCACTTGATCTGATATTGGTTTTGAATACGCCATTTGTAAGGTTGCTGAAAGATAATTTTGCCTTTTACTGATATAAAATTCAAGCTTTCTAAGATTCTTTTCTTGAGCGGGATTGTTTTTTGTATAGCTTTTAACTAAAGCAAACGAACGATGAATTTTTTCTTTGGAATCTTCATATGGTTTTAAAAAAGCATAGTCTTTAGTGATTAAGAATCCGCGTTGCCCTGTCTCAGAATCTATTAAATAAGAAAACAGACGTTCTAATTCCAAATTGACATCGTAAGAATGGTTGACCGATTTAGAAGAATCATTAAGTATACTAATATGTTTATAAGTAACTGCTGAAATAAAAAAAATAGCAAAAATAGACACCACAAAAATAATTTTGAGAAAGATGGTAGATTTATAAATTCTCTTAATTTCCATGATTGCAATAACTTATAAATAAAATTTATAATCTCAATAAAAAGTTATCTCTATTTAAGCCGGATGTGTGATACTGCCAATTTAGTGTTACCACGTCTGATAATACTTTTTTCAAAGTTGTAAAATCACTTGGTTTTTTAATATAGATGTTGGCACCTTGCACAAACGTCTCTTCAATATGTTCTTCAGATGAAGAGGTAGAGAAAATTGCAATTGCGATATCATCGAAACGGGGGTCTTTTTTTATTTCATACAAACATTCAATTCCATTTTTCTTAGGCATGTTTAAATCAAGAAACAAGACGTTAGGTAAAATAGAATCAGGTGTATTAAGGTAGTCCATCAATTCTACGCCGTCGTTAAACGTATTTACCTTAGTCTTTATTCTTAGTTCACCAAAGGCGTCTCTGAAGAGCATTCTGTCGTCTTCGTCATCATCAGCCAAAATAATATGTATATAATCTCTATCCACTATCTGTTATTTTTTGTTAGCAATTTCTCGTCTTTTTGAAATTATTCTTTGAAATGCAGAAGGTGTAATTCCCGTTGCATTTTTAAATTGAGTACTTAAATGAGCGACACTTGAGTAATTGAGCTGAAAAGCAATTTCGGTCAAGCTCAAATCAGTGCTGACCATTAACTGTTTTGCATATTCAATTTTTTGCATTATGATGTAATTTTCAATTGAGGTATACGTTACATCCGAAAATAAATTAGAAAGGTAACCATAACTATGACTCAATTTCTCAGCAAGATAAACAGAACTTTTTACAGTCACTAAGTCTGAATTGTGAATCATCTCAGTAATAACGTCCTTTATTTTTTGAACCAATACTGTTTTCTGGTTCTCAATTATATCGATACTATAGTGTTTGAGGTCTTCAGTGAGTGCCGCCAAAACTTCGTTATCTATTTTTTCTAAGATATCGATTTCTCCAAAGCCTAACACTCGATATTTTATAGAATGCTTGATGAGGGTTTCCTCTAAAACTCTTCGACAAACTGCGTTGAAATCAAATTTAACAAATATTTTCATATTGATATGATTAGAGTTATTTTTGTAAATGTAACGAAATATTCCTATCAAAAAAGCTGTATTTTGAATACAGCTTTTTTTTCTAACCCCAACTTTTTACAATTGGACCAACAATAAATGTAGGTCTTTATCATTAGTTCTACAAAGGTATTTCGTCAGTGTTTGGATAGGGTTACATAATTTTCGAGTAATGTTATAAAACTTTCACTTTTCAATTCCAATGTGTAACTTTGTACCATAACTACTTTCCGGCAGACAGGCAACTAAACAAATATGACTACACAAGAAATCGTTCAGCAAATACAAAATAAAAAATCCTTTCTCTGTATTGGTCTTGATGTGGATTTAAGTAAAATTCCTCAACATTTACTAGAGCTTGAAGATCCATTATTCGAATTCAATAAAGCCATCATTGATGCAACACACGATTTGTGTGTTTCTTATAAACCCAATACAGCTTTTTACGAAGCCTACGGAATCAAAGGTTGGCTGGCACTACAAAAAACGATTACTTATCTGAACGAAAGACATCCCGATATTTTTACTATTGCCGATGCCAAACGGGGCGATATTGGAAATACATCAACAATGTATGCGAAAGCTTTTTTTGAAGATTTGAATTTTGACAGCGTAACCGTTGCACCTTATATGGGAAAAGATTCGGTTGAACCTTTTCTAGCTTTTGAAAACAAGCACGCCATTTTACTCGCACTTACATCGAATGAAGGAGCGTTTGATTTTCAGACAAAAGATTTAGGGGGAAAAGAATTGTACAAAACGGTTATCGAAACCTCGCAAACTTGGAAAAATCCCGAAAGATTAATGTATGTAGTTGGCGCTACTAAAGCGGAATATTTTTCAGAAATCCGTAAAATAATTCCAGAAAGCTTTCTTTTAGTACCTGGTGTTGGAACTCAAGGTGGAAGTTTGAAAGAAGTTTGTAAATACGGCATGAATGAAAATATTGGACTTCTAATAAACTCCTCTCGTGGAATTATTTATGCTTCCAACGGAAACGATTTTGCTCAAAAAGCAAGGGAAGAAGCCTTAAAAATGCAACAAGAAATGGAAGTCATCTTGCGAAATAAGTATGCATCTTGAAAATAGTCACAGATCAATTAGGCAATCAACATAGTTTTGAAATTACTCCAAATCGCATAATTTCATTGGTTCCCTCTCAAACGGAATTGTTAGTTGACTTAGGTTTGGAGGAGAGTATACTTGGGATAACCAAATTCTGTGTGCATCCATATCATCTAAAATCGACTAAGAAGATTATCGGAGGCACTAAAAAAGTGAATTTCGAGAAAATCCGGTTATTGCAACCCGACATTATCATTGCAAACAAAGAAGAAAATACTAAAGAAATGGTCGAAGAATTATCTAAAATTTGTCCAGTTTGGGTTACCGATATTATAACTTTGGAGGATAATCTAAAAATGATTGAAGACTTTGGAAATTTATTCAATAAAAGAATTGAAGCTCAAAAATGGACCGATAAAATTAATTTTGCACATCAAGATTTTCTAAATTTTATTAAAAATAAAGCAGTAAAATCGGTGGCTTATTTTATTTGGGCAAATCCCTATATGGTTGCTGGAAACAATACCTTCATTAATGAAATGCTTAAGCTGAATAATTTTCAAAACATATATGAAAATAGGGAAGAGCGTTATCCGGAAATAATAATTCAGAAAATGCGTATTCAAGGCGATCCGGATTTGGTTTTACTATCTTCTGAACCCTTTCCGTTTGCGGATGAACATGCATTTGAATTGGGAAGATATACACATCATGCCGTAACAGTTTTTGTTGATGGTGAGATGTTTTCTTGGTACGGAAGTCGGGTTGCAAAAGCATTTGATTATTTCAAAAGAATGCATCAAAAAATTTGATTTTAAAATAATACATTTGCACAAAATATAAAAGTGATAAATTATACCATTTACGAAAATAAAAACAGCAGCCAATGGGTAACTTTTGTCCATGGTGCTGGCGGAAGTTCGTCAATTTGGTTTAAACAAATTCGGGATTTTAAAAGTCACTTTAATGTTTTATTACTTGATTTACGAGGTCATGGAGAATCAAAAACTACTTTAAAAACAGCTTTCAAACAGAAATATACCTTTTCGTCTTTGGCTAATGATATCCTTGAAGTCCTAAATCATTTAAAAATTGAAAAATCCCATTTTATTGGAATTTCTCTTGGTACAATTCTAATTCGTCAATTAGCAGAATTGCATCCTACGCGAGTGCAAAGTATGATACTCGGTGGAGCAATTTTAAAAATGAATTTTCGCTCGCAAGTATTAATGCGACTAGGAAATATGTTTAAATATGTGTTGCCTTACTTGGTTTTGTATCAATTTTTCGCCTTTGTGATCATGCCTAAGAAGAGTCATAAACAATCTCGACTACTATTTATTAATGAAGCCAAAAAACTGTATCAGAAAGAGTTTATTAAGTGGTTCAAACTTACGGCAGAAATTAATCCAGTTTTGAAGTGGTTTAGACAAATGGAATTAAATATTCCTACTTTATATGTTATGGGAGACGAAGATTATATGTTTTTACCTTCTGTACGACAGGTCGTTGAAAATCATTATAAATCTTCAAAATTGTTTGTGATAGAAAAATGTGGTCATGTTGTAAATGTGGAGCAATCAGCCATTTTTAACAAAAATGTAATTTCCTTTCTCAAAACTATTTGACAAAAAAAACCGATGCTCAATAAAGAACATCGGATTTTTTAACTAACCTAAACCAATATAATAAAAAACCAAATTTATTACACTACAAATATACAGTGTCTTTTTAAGCTCAAGTGTTAAGCAAATGTTATTCTTATGTTATTGATTTCTAAAAATTTATATTATTTTTTGTCCTGCATGGCAAATACTTGTTGCAACAAAGAAGATGTTCTCGAATTTAAGTTAGTTCTAATGTTTTTTTCTTCAACAGCAATCATTTTGTAAACTCCTTCTAAAGCTTTATTGGTAGTATAATCCGTTAAATCTGGATTAACTTTTGTTACGAAAGGAATCTTGTTATATTTAGCAATGATGTTTGTCCAAACTTTATCAGCACCGACTTTAGCAAATGAATTCTTAATTACCGGGTTGAATTTAGCATACAATGCAGTTGTAGTTGTACTTTGCAAATAGGTAGTAGCGGCACTTTGGTTTCCCATTAAAATATTTTTGGCATCGGCAAAACTCATGTTTTTTACGGCATCAACAAAAATAGGAGTCGATTCTTTTACAGCATCTTCAGCAGCGCGATTCAACATTTTTATTCCGTCATCTGCCAAGGAACTCAATCCAATTTTTCGCAATGCTTTATCTACTTTTTGTAATTCTTCGGGCATTAAAATCTTAACCGCTTCATTTTTGTAAAAACCATCAAGCGCAGTCAATTTTGTTACTTGTTTAGAAATTCCATTATTCAGAGCTTCTTTTAATCCAGCTCCAATATCAACACCACCAACTGAACCTACTTGTGGAAATTGATTGGCAACTTGTTGTAATTCGGCACAACTCATAAAAACAAAGGAGAACATAAAAGCGGAAGAGAATAATACTAACTTTTTCATAGGAAATTTTTTTTTCAAGGTCTTGCAAAAATAAAGCCAAAAAATTAATGGTAGACTATAATTAGAACTTTATTATGATAAACCTTTAGCTTTTTTTAGCTTTTAAATTTATAGTTCAATCTTTACCAATACATTACAAAATTGTAAATTTGACAACAAATGAACGTGTGTAACTTTGAAGATATAATTTCAAATCATTTCGCAATTTCAAGACTTACTTTTATAAAAACTTATTTTTATGTTTTACCTTATTTAATAGGCAATTTTTTGAAAAATCCCTAAATTGCGTGCTCAAATCAGACATTTAATTAGCAATGATTCAAGAACAACCTTATATCCCAAAAAACAAAGTTAGAATTGTAACTGCAGCTTCACTTTTTGACGGCCACGATGCTGCAATTAATATCATGCGAAGAATTATTCAATCTACTGGCGTGGAAGTAATTCACTTAGGTCACGACAGAAGCGTTGAAGAAGTGGTAAACACTGCCATTCAGGAAGATGCTAATGCGATCGCACTGACTTCTTATCAAGGCGGGCATAATGAATACTTTAAATATATGTATGATTTGCTAAAGGAAAAAGGAGCAGGTCATATTAAGATTTTTGGCGGCGGTGGCGGTGTTATTTTGCCAAGTGAAATAGCAGATTTACAAGAGTACGGAATCACTCGGATTTATGCTCCAGATGATGGCCGCGCAATGGGATTGCAAGGAATGATTAATGATTTAGTTAAGCAATCTGATTATCCTATTGGTGACAAATTAAATGGTGAATTAAAACACATCGAAGATAAAAACCCAACTGCAATTGCACGTTTAATTTCTGCTGCTGAGAATTTCCCAGAAATCGCCAAACCAGTTTTTGACAAAATTCATACACTCAATGAAACTTCTAAAATTCCAGTTTTAGGAATTACGGGAACCGGTGGTGCTGGAAAATCATCTTTAGTTGATGAATTGGTTAGAAGATTTCTAATCGATTTTCCCGAGAAAACTATCGGATTAATTTCAGTCGATCCATCCAAACGTAAAACGGGCGGCGCTTTATTGGGAGATAGAATTCGTATGAATGCTATAAATAATCCTAGAGTTTACATGCGTTCGTTGGCTACACGTCAATCCAATTTAGCATTATCAAAATATGTTGCCGAAGCGATTCAAGTTTTAAAAGCAGCAAAGTATGATATTATAATTCTGGAAACTTCTGGAATTGGGCAGTCGGATACGGAAATTATGGATCATTCTGATGTTTCATTGTATGTGATGACGCCTGAATTTGGAGCCGCCACACAATTAGAAAAAATCGACATGCTTGATTTTGCTGATTTGGTAGCCATAAATAAATTCGATAAACGTGGTGCGCTTGATGCAATCCGCGATGTGAAAAAACAATACCAACGCAATCATAATTTATGGGATGCTAATCCGGATGACATGCCAGTTATCGGTACAATAGCTTCTCAATTCAATGATCCGGGAATGAATTCTCTTTACAAAAGAGTAATGGATAAGATTGTGGAAAAAACAGGTGCCGATCTAAAATCGACTTTCGAAATCACTCGCGAAATGAGTGAGAAGATTTTCGTTATTCCGCCACATAGAACACGCTATCTATCTGAAATTGCAGAGAACAATCGCAAATATGATGCTACGGTTTTAACTCAAGTTGAAGTAGCTCAGAAATTATACGGTATTTATAAAACAATAGATTCAGTTAACAAAAAATCACCAAAATTTGATAAAGCTGGAATCGATGTTAACTCATTGAATTTTAATACTGATAATAAAGATTTCCTGAACTTATTGATTAAGGAATTTGATCGCGTAAAAATGAATCTTGATCCCTTCAATTGGGAAGTAATTATTACTTGGAATGACAAGGTTACCCAATATAAAAATCCAGTTTATAGCTTTAAAGTACGTGATAAGGAAATCAAGATACAAACCCATACGGAAAGCTTGTCACATTCCCAAATTCCTAAAATTGCCTTGCCAAAGTATCAGGCTTGGGGTGATATTTTACGTTGGAATTTACAAGAAAATGTTCCAGGAGAATTTCCGTTTGCTTCGGGATTATATCCGTTTAAACGTGAAGGTGAAGATCCATCGAGAATGTTTGCAGGTGAAGGTGGACCAGAGAGAACGAATAAGCGTTTCCATTACGTCAGTGCTGGATTGCCAGCCAAACGATTGTCAACCGCATTTGATAGCGTAACTTTATATGGAAATAATCCCGATTTGCGTCCGGATATTTATGGAAAAATTGGTAATGCTGGCGTTTCTATTTGTTGTTTGGATGATGCTAAGAAATTATATTCAGGTTTCGATTTAAGTCATCCATTAACTTCGGTTTCAATGACAATTAATGGTCCGGCGCCAATGCTGCTTGGATTCTTTATGAATGCTGCTATCGACCAAAACTGTGAAAAATACATTGTTGAAAACAATCTTCAAGTACAAATTGAAGAACGAATCAACGAAATCTACAAAGAAAAAGGATTATCACGACCAAAATACAGCGGCGAATTACCTGCTGGAAATGATGGTTTAGGGTTAATGCTTCTGGGAGTAACTGGTGATCAGGTTTTACCAAATGATGTTTACCAAGAAATTAAAGTAAAAACGTTAACGCAAGTACGTGGTACAGTTCAAGCTGATATTTTGAAAGAAGATCAGGCACAGAATACTTGTATATTCTCTACCGAATTTGCCTTGAGATTAATGGGCGACGTTCAGGAATATTTTATACAAAAGAACATCCGTAACTTTTATTCGGTTTCTATTTCTGGGTATCATATCGCTGAAGCAGGAGCAAATCCAATTACTCAATTGGCGTTTACGTTGTCTAATGGTTTCACTTACGTGGAATATTACTTAAGTCGCGGAATGGATATTAATGATTTTGGACCCAACTTATCGTTCTTTTTCTCAAACGGAGTCGATGCAGAATATGCTGTAATCGGGCGGGTTGCTCGAAAAATCTGGGCAAAAGCCATGAAAAACAAATACGGAGCTAACGAAAGAGCACAAATGTTGAAATACCATATTCAAACTTCTGGTCGTTCTTTACACGCTCAGGAAATTGATTTTAATGATATTCGCACGACTTTACAAGCTTTATATGCAATTTACGACAATTGTAATTCGTTGCATACCAATGCGTATGATGAAGCGATTACGACTCCAACCGAAGAATCAGTTCGTCGTGCTATGGCAATCCAGTTGATTATTAATAAAGAGTTAGGTTTAGCCAAAAATGAAAACCCGATACAAGGTTCATTCATTATTGAAGAATTAACGGACTTGGTTGAAGATGCTGTTTTGCTTGAATTTGACAGAATTACCGAACGTGGCGGAGTGCTTGGTGCAATGGAAACAATGTATCAACGAAGTAAAATTCAGGAAGAAAGTTTGTATTACGAAACGTTGAAACATACAGGAGAATTTCCAATAATCGGAGTGAATACTTTTTTAAGTTCTAAAGGTTCACCAACAGTTCTTCCTGCAGAAGTTATTCGAGCAACCGAAGAAGAAAAACAAGAGCAAATCAAAACACTTGAAAATTTGCATATAAGCTATCACGATAAAGAAGACGAACAAATTGAGGCTTTACAAAATGCAGCAATTACTAATGAAAATATCTTTGACGTATTAATGGAAGCTACAAAATATTGTTCATTGGGTCAAATAACTGCTGGATTATTTGAAGTTGGCGGGCAGTATAGAAGGAATATGTAATTAAAATTTACAGATAAAAAAGCCTCTCATCATGAGAGGCTTTATTATTATAAGTTTACCTTTCTTGTTTTTGGATATTTGACTTCATACCCCAATTGTTTTTTTACAGCTTGTTTTGAGCTAATTGGAACATTCCAAAAGAGAATACCTGTTTTTTCATCGTATTCCGCATTGTCAACATTTTGTGTCTCAACTTTTATCTCTTTGTTTTGCGATACCGGAATTCTATCATATACTTTAACAGTTACATCAATTGGTTTATTGTTGCGTAAAGTGATTTCATAATTACGCGTAACAATACGTGATGTCCCAAATAAAGATTTGTCTTTAAGGTTATTAAGTTGTTTTCTTTCTACGATAAGATTACTGTCAACTCCCATTGAAATAACTAATTCTTCATCTGTTTGGTATGGATTTATGAAAGTTGTTCCTGCATAAGATCCTTCAGAATAAATGCTTGCATCACCAGGAAGTAAATCATATTTATTCCAATCTTTTACTTTGGCAGTTAGGAAAACATTCTCATTTAGTAACGGTGCTGCAAAATATTCAAACTCAGCCGGAATAGTGAAATTGTCAATCTCAATCATAGATGGAGTATCTAAAGATGGAATGCTGTAATTTTTCTTGATTTTGAAAACTACGGTATTTAGCACTACTTCTTTTTCATCACCGGAACCTGTCGTAATGATTTCTTCAGCTTCTACCTGATAGCTATTGTCGTCTACAGTTTTGTTTTTTTTGCTATAACCCATAACAACAACTTCTTGAAGCTGCATACTACTAGCTTTCATATTTACATTCATAGTATTACTGTAAATAGAAAGTACAGTATCTTCCATGCCTATAAATGAGTAATAAAGCTCTTTTCCATTTTCTACCTTGATTGTATATCTTCCATCGAAATCGGTTTGTGTAGAAATGTTGGTTCCTTTTACAACAATATTGGCTCCTGGTAATGGCAATCCATTTTCTGTGACCACACCCAAAACTACTTTTACCATTGGGTTGTAAGGATAATTTTTAGTGGTTTCTTTATTAGTTGCGTATGAAGGATTTATAAAGTTAAGATAATGGCTTTCTACTTTAGGTTTGTCATTATTTACGCTCGGATTTCCAGTAGATAAAGTCAACCTGATATTATCCCAATTTTCTCCGGTGTTTTGAAATACCTGAGCTTTGTAAACAAATTGCAATGCGTCTTTCGAGTTTTTGGCTTTAATTTCATAAGACGGAACCCAACCCGCTCCAGAAACATTGTATTTCAGAATTAAGTTTAATGTAACAGCTTCATTGCTATTATCAACCTTAACAATTATTTCTCCTTTTTGCTCTTCGGAGTTGCCTTTTATTTTTTGGAGTTCCTGCTGCATTGCTTGTAAGTCGAAATTAATAACGGAAATTTTTTTATTAATATCATAGATTTCTGTTTTGATAACAGGAACTCTTTCTCGATAATGTTTAGAGTGTAGTAGTATTTTTTCTAATGTAACGGCTTGTTGACTACTGCTCAAATTTTTATTACTTGAAAGAATTGATTCTTCTTCTTCAAGACCTTTTATCTGACTTTGCAAAATTGCCATTTCTCTTTGCTGGGTACTTATTTCATTTTGCAAAATCATTATTTTATCCGAAACGGCTTTTTTAGGATAAGCAATAACTTCAAAGCCAATAGAAAGTATTGAAACATCTTTCAGTCCGCTGAGTTGTATTGTGTTTTGATTTATAAACTGAGATACTTCAGTAATTCTTACAATACTTGTACCTTTTGGCACCGTTACATATACATCTGAAGTTATTTGCGCTCCATTGGTATAAACAGTTACTTCTTTTGGAGTTGCTTTAGTTTTAATATCAGTCGCAAAAACACTAAATGAACAAAGAAATAATAAGATTGTTTTTTTCATAAATGAACTCGTTGAAATTATAAAGAACAAACCAAAGATATAAATTTAGGTTTGTGAATAGCTGTCAAGCAAAAATTAAATACTATTTATCCAATTTGTCGTCATTAAATTTTTTTACGATGGCTTTTAGCTGTTCCGCACGCGCCACTTTCTTAGCTTTTTCCTTATCTTGCGACTTGTGAAGCTTGTCATTATGTGTCTTGATATTTTTAGCATTATTTCTTCCCATAGGTCAAAAGTACAATTTTTTGTTAAACCATAGGTTTTGGCATAGTTAATGAGTGTAGCTTTGTAGTATAAACAAAAAAAAAAAATTTAGCGATGAAAAAAATAATTTTACTTTTAGCTTTCTCAACGATATTAACATTGGGAAGCTGCAGCAACAATGACGATGTGGATACAGACACGATTAGTGAAGTATTTGAATTAAGAAATATAAATTTTGGATTTGATCCTAACAATGGCTATACTATTTACCAAACTTTCAATCCCCAGATTTTTGCTTCAGATGTCATATTAATTTACAGATTGTCAGGAACTATAGACTCTAGTACTCCAATTTGGCAGCAAATTCCAAGAACTTTGTTTTTGCCACAAGGAGAATTGGATTATGATTTTGATTTTAGTAAAGAAGATTTTACTATTTATGCTGGTGGAAACTATGACTTAACATTAACACCAAGTTATTTAACAAACCAAACCTTCAGAATTGTAATTGTACCAGCGTACTTCTCAAATAAAGCAGCAGCAAAAAAACTAGATTACTCTGATTATAATGATGTAATCAAAGTATTAAATATTGATGATTCTAAAGTTACTGTTTTGAATAAATAAGATTATGTTGTAAATAAAAAAGCCATTCTAAAAATAGAATGGCTTTTTTTATTGCTATAACTAAAATCTGTTATGCGTCTAAATCTACTTTAGTGGCGTCAGCTATCTTTTTGTACGTTCCGTTTACTAATTTCTCACGGATAATCTCGAAGGCAGTTAATGTTTCATCAATATCAGACAAAGTGTGTGAAGATGTTGGAATCATACGCAATAAGATAATTCCTCTTGGAATAACGGGATAAATCACTATCGACAAGAAAATACCATAATTTTCACGTAAATCGTTTACCATTACCATGGCTTCTGGTACACTTCCTTCAAGATACACTGGCGTTACGCAGGTATTCGTATCTCCAATATTGAAACCTCTAGTTCGTAAACCACTTTGAAGAGCATTTACGTTTTCCCAAAGTTTGTCTTTTAAACTTGGATTGTCTCTCAACAATTGCAGTCTTTTTAAAGCGCCAACCGTTTGAATCATTGGTAACGCTTTGGCAAACATTTGCGAACGTAAATTATATTTTAAATAATCAATAATATCTTTATCAGCGGCTAAGAATGCTCCGATGCTCGCCATAGATTTGGCAAACGTAGAAAAGTAAACATCAATTCCGTCTTGACAACCTTGCTCTTCACCAGCTCCGGCACCTGTTTTTCCTAAGGTTCCAAAACCGTGCGCATCGTCAACCAATAAACGGAAATTGTATTTTTCTTTGAACGCAACAATTTCTTTTAGTTTTCCTTGTTGACCACGCATTCCGAAAACACCTTCGGTAATGAATAAAATTCCACCACCAGTTTCAGTAGCCATTTTAGTGGCACGTTGAAGGTTTTTCTCCATGCTTTCTAAATCATTGTGCTTGTAGGTAAAACGTTTTCCCATGTGAAGACGCACGCCATCAATGATACACGCGTGCGCATCGACATCGTAAACAATGATATCATTTTTACTAACCAATGCATCAATGCACGACATTATTCCTTGGTAACCAAAGTTTAATAAGTAAGCTGATTCTTTGTTTACAAAAGCGGCTAATTCATTCTCTAATTGTTCGTGAGCATCCGTGTGACCAGACATCATTCGGGCACCCATTGGATAGGCTGCACCATATTTAATAGCCGCATCGGTATCTGCTTGACGTACTTCTGGATGATTGGCAAGACCTAAATAGTCATTCAAACTCCAGTTTAAAATATCTTTTCCTTTAAATTGCATTCTTGGACCTAATTCGCCTTCTAGTTTTGGGAAAACAAAATATCCTTCAGCCTGAGAAGCCCATTTTCCTAATGGACCTTTATTGTTTTGTATTCTTTCGAATAAATCTTTTACCATAATCACGTTGTATTTAACGGTGCAAAAGTAATTATAAATTTAGTTTACTCCTAATCATTACAAATAGAAAATTCTAAATCCTAAATAATTGCTTTTAACCGTGCTTAACCACGTTAGGAAGTGGGTAAACGGGGTCGCATAACGTGGTAATGGTGGTTCCGGACGTGGTCAGTCTGTTTAACAACGAGGTAATTGGCGATGCATACGTGGTAAATGGTGTTCGGAACGTGGTAAGCATCTTTTTATAGTTGTATAAGATAAGAAAATGGTCTAGATAGCCCCGATAGCAGCGGCATCCTTTTTTGTTTTGTACTTCGACATGCTCAGTATGACAAAACAAAAAAGATAGAGCGGATAGCGGGAGCATAGGTGCTTAGAAAGGGAGAATTTCTGCTCCTTCAAAAAATATCTATTTGCTAAATATTAAGCATTTATCAACGACTTGATGTATTCAAAAAGCACTTCTTTGTCTACGGGTTTGGAGAGGTATTTGTTCATTCCGATTTCTGTCACACGCACTTTGGTAGTTTCCATAACATCGGCTGTGACGGCTATGATTGGGATGTTTCTGTAGTGTTCGCCAGCTTCCCCGTTACGGATGGCAATGGTGGCTTCGTACCCGTCCATAATAGGCATTTGTAAATCCATTAAAATGATATCGTACTGCTTTTCGGCAAGTTTTTCTAGACCTTCTTGACCGTTATTAGCGAAGTCAACGGTAGTGTTTTGCCATTTTTTGGTAATCATTTTAATGACCATTTGGTTCATAGCATTGTCTTCTACCACTAAAATGGTTTTGCCGTTTAGGTTGTAATCGTTGGGTAAAACGTGGGCTTCAATTTGTGGTTTGACTTGTATATTTTCGTATACTAAATTTATAGTGCAAACCGTGCCTAAACCTGGAGTGCTACCAACTTTAATGGTTCCGTTTTGAAGGTTTATTAAATGCTTTACAATGTAAAGTCCGAGTCCCAGTCCGCCAAATTTACGCTTGTTGTTGATTCCTTCTTGTGAAAACGAATCGAAAATACTGCTGATTTTTTCTTTAGAAATCCCGACACCCGTATCGCTGACCATAAATGTGATGTTGATTTTACCGTCTTTTTCTTTTTTACCATCAATTCTGAATTTTACGAAGCCTTCGTTGGTAAATTTGAGTGCGTTGCTTAAAATATTGTGTAGAATTTGGCTTAGTCTTACGACATCGCCTTTGACCATTTGTGGCAAATCGTTTCCTTTGATAAAGCTGAATTCAAGGTTTTTATCGGTGGCTTCGCGCATAAAGTTGTTGGCGATATGTTCTACTGTTTTTACGAGGTCAAATTCGGTATTTTCGAGTTTGATTTCATCGCGTTCAATTTTGGAGAAATCCAGAATGTCATTAACCGAACTCAATAAACTATAGGTGGAATGTTTAATAATTCGGCTGCCGTTTTGCACTTCAACATCATCAGATTCAGAAGCGATGGAATTGGCTGTATTGAGGATTGCGTTCAAAGGCGTGCGTAACTCGTGACTTATATTGGATAAAAAGTACGATTTCAATTCGTTCATTTCTTCCGATTTTTGCAGGGCGATGGTTTGCAATTCTTCTCGTTCGTCTTTTAAATTCTTAATCAAGTTCGCCATTGAAAGCGAAAGGAAAATGACTTCCATTCCGGTTCCCAGTTTAGAGGCATTTTCGGTCCAGAAGGTAAGTGGTAAAACACTAAAATTCTTCAGAATAAAAATCACAAAACCTGAAATCAGAAAGAGAATACCTGTAGCAAAGAAGCGATCTATCTTTTTTGTTTTTAGGAAGATGATGAATTGGGAAGAAATGATTAACAATAGGAGAATTAAGCCCAAGGCATTCGCTGCTGGATATGCAAAATAATGATTTTCTATAACAAATAGCGATGCAAATAGGAGGAAGTCAAGCGCGTACAACACATAAAATGCTTTGTTTAAAATGGAGTTGTGCTGCTTTATTTTCAAAAAGACTTGAGCATAACGACCTAAGAAAAAATTGGCCAAACACGCAAATACTAATACCGAATGTAACGAAAGCCAACCTGATTGTGGCGTGAAAAACTGATAAAAATACCCATCAATTGAAAATTGTAATAAACCGATAAAAATGACATACATACTGTAGTAAAAAAAGGTTTTGTCCCGCATCGCAAAGAAAAAGAACAAATACAGAATAGCGGCAATAATAAGTATTCCATAAAAGAAACCGAAAATAAATTGCTCGAATGAGGTTATTTCTAACAAATTTTGCAAACTGTGCAAGGCCATTGGCATAGAAAGTTGTTCGCCATCGCTTTTTATGTGTAAATAGTATTGTTGTTGTTCGCCAGGCAAGAGCGAAATTTTGAAAATGGTTTTCCGGTGATCAAAGCTGCGTTGTGAATACGGAATTGCATCGCCACTGACGTATTTTATAACTTTGCCATTCGATTTTATGATATAAAATTCCGCCAAATCGGTAATCGGTCGAGCCGTTTCAAAAAAATAAATGATCTCTTCATTAGAAATATTCTTCAGTTCAAATCGCATCCAATAATTATGAGTAGTAAACCCAAAATCCCTATTTTCACTTTTCATTGGTACAAAATGAAAGGCTTTGATGTTTCTGATTTGTTCAAAACTCACATCAATTTTTCCAACATCAACAAATTCAGCTTTGCTATGTATGGAAATATTTTCGGATTGTTTTTCTTGTTTTAAAAGAAATTGTGCAGAAGCTGTAGTAGATAGCAAAAGAAACAGTGCGCCAAGGCATAAGTATCTATTACTTAATTTAAGAAGGGTAGTTTTAGGCATGTTTAATCAGTTTGGGACTTAATTACATTCTTCACTTACGAAAAACAATTCTCTTTGGTTTTCGATTAACAATGATACAAAAAAGACAAAGACTCTAATTAATAAGAATTATAAAATAACTTTGTAGTCTAAAATCTGATACAATGCAACTCGTCTTCGCTTCCAACAATAAAAATAAGATCAAAGAAATTCAACTTTTACTTCCAGAAACCATACAATTATTAAGTTTGGAAGATATTAATTGTTTTGAGGATATTCCCGAAACTGCTAATACTATTGAAGGTAATGCTATTCTAAAAGCCAATTATGTTACTGAAAAATTTGGTTATAATTGTTTTGCCGATGATACGGGTTTGGAAGTAACTGCATTAAATGGTGAACCCGGAGTATATTCGGCGCGCTATGCTGGAGAACAAAAAGATGCCAATGATAATATGAATAAGGTATTGGTAAATTTAAAGGATAAAACCAATCGTTCTGCTCAATTCAAAACCGTAATAGTTTTAAATCTTAACGGAAAACAAACTTTATTTACCGGAATTATAAAAGGTAAAATTATCGAAGAAAAAATAGGAACCAATGGTTTTGGATACGATCCGATATTCGTAGCTGACGGTTATATTAAAACCTTTGCGGAGCTAACGATAGAGGAGAAGTCTACCATCAGTCATCGTGGATTGGCGGTAGCGCAATTAATTACTTTTTTACAAAAATGGTTCCAACAGGCAATCCCCAATTATATTTAAAGGCAATCAATCTAAAGCTTATAATAAATAATGCGACGGTTAGAGAAATAAACTCTTGTTGCAATTGAAGTTCTTTTAAACCAAAAAATAAAATTCCACCAGCAATACAAAGCGTAGCATAAATTTCTTTTCGAAATAAAACTGGAATTTCATTACACAATATATCTCGAATTACGCCACCAAATGTTGCCGTTATTGTGCCTAATATAATGCATATTAAAGGGTTCAATCCGTATTGAATTCCTTTTTCTAATCCAATTAAAGTAAAAACACCTAAACCTATACTATCAAACAAAAACATAGAAATTCGCAAACGGTCTAAATACCTATTAAAAACAATAGAAAGTACAAATCCAAAAGTAATAATGTAAATATAATTCATGTCTTGCATCCAACCAACTGGCGTTCTACCAATCATTACATCGCGCACTGTTCCACCGCCTAAAGCAGTTACAAATGCAATGCAATACACGCCAAATAAGTCTAATTTTTTATAAATAGCAGTTAAGGCTCCCGAAATCGCAAACACCAATGTTCCACTACTATCTAAAAATTCAAGCATCATTTTTTTTTGCAAAAGTAACACGGATTTTTATTTTTCACATCACATATCACTTAGTAGAATTACTTTTTGAAAATAGATAAAAATAATAAAATATAACAAACTGAAAATCAATACCTAACAAATTTGGTTGTAAAGCATTTAAAAACTACCTTTGCACCCAATTTAAAATACAATATGAATAAATTTGAACAATTAGGTCTGAATGAATCGTTACTACTGGCGATCAAAGATCTAGGATTTGAGAATCCGTCAGAAGTGCAAGAAAAAGCGATTCCAGTACTATTGGAACAAAACACAGACTTAGTCGCATTAGCACAAACAGGAACAGGGAAAACGGCAGCATTTGGTTTTCCGCTAATTCAAAAAATTGATGCTGAAGACAAAAGTACTCAAGCGTTAATTTTATCACCAACGCGTGAGCTTTGCTTACAAATCACCAACGAGATTAAACAATACTCAAAATATGTAAAAGGTTTACATACAGTGGCAGTTTATGGTGGTGCAAGCATTACAGACCAAGCCAGAGAAATTAAACGTGGAGCGCAAGTAATTGTAGCTACACCGGGTAGAATGCAAGACATGATTAATCGTGGTTTGGTAAACATTAAAAACATCAATTACTGTATCCTTGATGAGGCAGATGAGATGTTAAACATGGGATTTTATGAAGATATCGTTTCGATTCTTTCTGATACTCCTGATGAGAAAAAAACATGGTTATTCTCAGCAACAATGCCTGCGGAAGTAGCGCGTATTGCTAAAAAATTCATGTCAGAACCAGTTGAAATTACTGTTGGACATAAAAATTCAGGTTCGGCTACTGTATCACACGAATTTTACTGTGTAAATGCTAGAGACCGTTACGAAGCTTTGAAAAGATTGGCTGATGCTAATCCAGATATTTTCTCAGTAGTTTTTTGTAGAACAAAACGTGATACTCAAGCGGTTGCTGAAAAATTAATCGAAGATGGTTACAGTGCTGCGGCATTGCACGGCGATTTGTCTCAAGCGCAACGTGATGGTGTTATGAAATCGTTCCGTGGTCATCAAATTCAAATGCTTGTTGCGACTGACGTTGCGGCTCGTGGAATTGACGTTGATAATATTACTCACGTAGTAAACTATCAATTGCCAGATGAAATTGAAACATACAACCACCGTTCAGGAAGAACGGGAAGAGCTGGAAAATTAGGAACTTCTATCGTAATTATCACAAAAAGTGAATTGCGTAAAATTTCTTCAATCGAAAGAATCATCCAACAAAAATTTCAAGAAAAAACGATTCCATCTGGAATTGAAATCTGTGAAATCCAATTGTTGCACTTAGCAAACAAAATTAAGGATACTGAAGTAGACCACGAAATAGATACTTATTTACCGGCTATCAACGAAGTACTTGATGGTTTGTCTAAAGAAGAATTAATTAAGAAAATGGTTTCTGTTGAATTCAATAGATTTATCAATTACTACAAAAAGAAACGCGATTTATCTGGTGAAAATGGTGGCGATAGAAGCGAAAGAAGTTCAGAGCCAAGAGAAATCAGAGCTGGAGATCCAGTTCGTTATTTCGTAAACATTGGTTCTCGTGATGATTTCGATTGGATGCAATTGAAAGATTTCTTGAAAGATACACTTGATTTAGGTCGTGATGACGTATTCAAAGTAGATGTGAAAGAAGGTTTCTCTTTCTTTAATACTGACGGCGAACACACGGATAAAGTAATGTCTATCCTTAACGGATTTGATATGAACGGAAGACGCATCAACGTAGAGATCTCTAAAAACGATGGCGGAAGCCGAGAACGACGTGACCACAACGGAAGAAGCGGTGGCGGATTTGGTGGCGGAAGAAGCTCAGGCGGAGACCGAAGAGGTTCTGGTGGCGGAGGAAGTTTCGGACCGAGAAAAGAAGGTGGATTTAAAAGTGAAAGAAGCGCCGCTCCAAAAGAAGGTGGTTTCAGAAGCGACAGAAGTTCAAGTTCAGAAAGACCTAGAAGAGAAGGTGGTTTCAATCGCGATACTGCTCCGAAAAGAGAACCAGGTTCTTTTCAAAGAGAAGAAAGAGCTCCAAGACGTTCTGAAGGTTCAAGTGAAAGTCCAGCAGGTCGTTCCTTCGAAGCTGCAAAAAGCAGAAGACCAAGAAAGAGCTAAAGCTTAATTCTATATCCTACAAAGGAAAAATAACTACTCCGTTTTTACTCATTTTTTGAGGTCAAAGCGGAGTTTTTTTATGGGTTTATTTGATTTTGTTAATTTTGTTCTAATTCTCAATGCAAACGTAAAATATCTTAAAAGAGTTTCATACTTTTAAACCATCAATAACAACCATGAGATATTTACTACTTCCCTTTTTATTTCTGTTTTGCTTTACAGCTTTCGCGCAAGAAAATCCTTTAACGCAAAAAGTTACTGGAACTATTGTTAACGACAATACGTTATTTCCAATTCCAAATGTTAATGTAATCAATATTAATAAAGTAAAAGGCGTCGTAACAGATTCTAAAGGATATTTTGAACTCGAAGTAAGCGTTAGTGACACATTGCATATTTCCTCGCTTGGCTATCAATCTTTGCGTGTTAGAGTTACCAATGACTGGTTGAAAAATGGAACAGCTAAATTGCTGTTGACGGAAAAGGCAATTGCTTTGGAAGAAGTAATTGTAAAAAAATACAGTTTAACAGGTTACCTTGAAATTGATTCCAAACTCATTCCCGAAAAAGACAACAATTACCGCTACAGTATTTCTGGCTTATCACAAGGATATGAGACAGGTAGCTCATCTTCGGGTGCATTTTCAAGAGTTTTAGGTTCTATATTCAACCCTGCAGATATGCTCTATAATTTTTTTGGTAACAAATCCAATGAACTGAAGAAACTCAAACAGATGAAAAAAGATGATACAGTAAGACATCTTTTAGAATCTAAATTTGACAGAGAAACATTGGGTGTATTACTTGGCGTAGACAAAAAAGAAATCGCCGAAATCCTTACGCGTTGTAGCTATTCGGAAGAATTTATCAGAACCGCTAACGACTTACAAATTATGGATGCCATTAGTGAATGCTATGAGCAGTATAAGGTATTGAAGAAGAGATAAGAAAATACAACGCTGCGCTGCAAGAAGAAAGAAGTAAGACTTCGAGTTTCTTTAACAAGCTATCATTCTTTTTTCTTTCAGTGAAGCGGTCTTGTATCTTTCATCGCAGTGGTCTCTCTTCATAGTATCTTGCTTCAATCCGCTTAATATCCTTAATGGTATTCTTTGCCCAATGTAAGCGCTTTACCAAAATTTCTTCCTCAGATAGTTGCCATTTGACCGCAGATTGGCGTAGGCGAGTCGTAATGTCCTGAATTATAATTGCTGCCGACACGGAAATGTTCAAACTCTCCGTAAAACCAACCATGGGGATTTTGATATAACCATCTGCTTGAGCGATTACTTCTTCTGATAATCCTTCTTTTTCTGTTCCAAAATAAATAGCACTTGGTTTAGAAATATCGAAATCACTTAACATGCAGGAATCGTTATGTGGAGTTGTAGCTATGATTTGGTAGCCTTTGGCGCGCATTGCTTCAATAGATGAATTCACCGTTTCAAAAGTATTGATATCAACCCATTTTTGAGCACCCATCGCAATTTCTTTATCAATGCTTTTTCCGAAGCGTTGCTCGATGATATTCAACTGCTGAATTCCAAAAACCTCACAGCTGCGCATCACTGCACTTGTATTGTGCATCTGAAATACATCTTCAACAACAATTGTAAAATGATTTGTTCTGTTAGACAAAACGTTAGCAAAACGTTCCTTGCGGTTGTCAGTTAAAAATCCTTCAAGATATTTTAGGTAATCTAAATCAGTCATTTCAAATACTTTTTGGCAAAAATAGTATTTTTACAGTACAGTAGTAGTACTACTGCTGATTTACACAGAATTGGAAAAGAATTTTATTTTTTTTCTAATTTCTTTATTGCCCGTTGCTCAAAAACAATTTTATAAATATCGTAAGCTAAGAAGCTACTGATTAGCAAAGAACCAAGGACGAAAAAGGTAAATCCTATATTTGCTGGCAGTAAATCTAAACCGATGCAAACTCCCCAAATTAATGCCATGTACAAATTAAAAATAACAGAAAAGATGAAGAAAAAACTACTTAAAATGTGTTTGGATTTCTTTATAAAGTAAAAAAACAAATGCAGTAAAAAGAGTATCGACCCTAAAATAATGGATGCAACAACGGAATAAAAATAATAAACCAAAGAATATTCAAATGACTTGGTAAGAAAAAAATCAAAGAAACCATACATAGTCCATAACGTGGTGAGTAAAAAGGAAATGGCACAATATTTATAAAAATGTTTTCTCATGTTGTATTTTGTTTCAAAGGGTAGTGGCTTTTTCAGCTTCTTGTCGTATATCAAAACTACCATTTAAACCTCGTTTTTTATTGTGACTGCTGATAAAGTTATAAACAAATCAGACGACTTTTTGATGATAACACAACAAATTACAAAAGAACTCTAGCATTTACAAACAGGCTGCAGAAAGAATTTGGAGACAGCAAAAAGTTTACTACATTAGCGAATATGAAAAAGAAATTAGTCGTTCTAACTGGTGCGGGAATATCGGCTGAAAGCGGAATCAAAACGTTTCGAGATGCAGATGGACTTTGGGAAGGTCACGATGTTATGGAAGTTGCCTCGTATGAGGGTTGGCTCCGCAATAAAGAATTGGTATTGGATTTCTATAATCAGCGGCGCCGTCAACTTATCGAGGTGAAACCAAATAAAGGACATGTCATTTTAGCGGAACTTGAAAGAGAATTCGACGTTCATATTATAACCCAAAATGTAGATAATCTGCATGAACAAGCCGGAAGTACCAAAGTGTTGCATTTGCATGGCGAACTCTTGAAAGTCTGTAGTGATTCTATTTCAGATATGGAAATCCTGGATTGGCATGACGATTTGGTGCTTGGTGATACCGATACATATGGAAAGCAATTGCGTCCTAATATTGTTTGGTTTGGCGAAGCAGTTCCGGCTTTAGATGAGGCAGTAACTATTACAGGAAAAGCAGATTATGTAGCGGTTATTGGAACTTCACTTCAAGTTTATCCTGCTGCTGGTTTGATGCATTATGCGCGTCAAAATGTTCCTGTATTCTATATTGATCCGCGACCTGCAACGATTTACGATTTAAAAAATCCATTGGAAGTTATTTCAATGAATGCTACTGAAGGCGTCCCGTTTCTAAGAGAAAAATTACTAAAATTGTAATGCTGATTTAAAAATAAAACGTTGTCTTTAGCCCCGATGGGAGTGGCATCCTTTTTTGTTTTGTACTTCGACTCCCGAAGTTTCGGAACAGCGTGACAAAACAAAAAAGATAGAATGGACAGCGGGAGTAACGGTCCTTAAAAATACAAGTGTTGTGCTTCTAAAAAAACTTAAGATTGCTTCACCAGTTCACAAAATAAAAATATTTTATTCGGGTCATAACCTAAAGATTACAACTAATACTTATTTTTGCACCACAAAAGATTCTGAAACGAGCGTTAGCGAACTGACGCAGTAAATTAATTTAGAATAAACAACACAACACATGTCATTAACAACGCTAAACGCCGTTTCTCCAATTGATGGAAGATACCGAAGTAAAACCAAATCGCTTTCCAATTATTTTTCTGAAGAAGCTTTAATTAAATACCGAGTTTTGGTTGAAGTAGAGTACTTCATCGCTTTGTGTGAAGCCAATTTGCCTCAATTAAAAGGTATAAATTCCACAGCATTTGAAGGGCTACGAAATTTGTACAAAAATTTTTCAACTGAAGATGCACTTTGGATAAAAGAGACTGAGAAAACTACGAATCACGACGTAAAAGCGGTGGAATATTTCATTAAGGAGAAGTTTGAAGGATTGGGATTGTCGAAATACAAAGAGTTTATCCACTTTGGTTTGACTTCTCAGGACATCAATAATACTGCGATTCCGTTATCTACCAAAGAGGCTTTTCAGCAAGTATATTTGAAGTCATTGATTGGTCTGGTCGCTAAATTAAAAGAATTAGCAATGGAATGGAAGGATATTCCAATGTTGGCACGAACTCACGGACAGCCAGCATCCCCAACACGTTTAGGAAAAGAAATCATGGTATTTGTAGAACGTTTGGAAGAGCAAATGCGTTTGTTGTTTAATGTTCCGTTTGCGGCTAAATTTGGTGGCGCGACTGGTAATTATAATGCACATCATGTGGCGTATCCGAACGTGGATTGGAAACAATTTGGAACTGTTTTCGTAGAAGAGACGCTTGGTTTACAACATTCATTTCCAACAACACAAATTGAACATTACGATCATTTTGCTGCTTTTTTTGATGCATTAAAAAGGATAAATAATATTATCATCGATTTGGATAGAGATATTTGGACGTATGTTTCAATGGAGTATTTCAAACAAAAAATCAAAGAAGGTGAAATTGGATCTTCTGCGATGCCACACAAAGTGAATCCGATTGATTTTGAGAATTCGGAAGGAAATTTGGGTATGGCCAATGCAATATTTGAACATCTTTCAGCTAAGTTGCCCATTTCAAGATTGCAGCGCGATTTAACGGATAGTACGGTTTTGAGAAATATTGGTGTTCCGATTGGACACACTATAATTGCTTTTGATGCCACCTTAAAAGGGTTGAACAAATTGTTGTTGAATGAACCAAAATTTGCTGAAGATTTAGAGCGAAATTGGGCCGTTGTTGCCGAAGCAATTCAGACTATCTTGAGAAGAGAAGCCTATCCAAATCCGTATGAAGCTTTGAAAGGATTGACCAGAACAAATTCGGTTATTGATAAAAAGGCGATTCATGATTTTATAGGAACATTGGAAGTTTCCGATGCGATAAAAGAAGAATTATTGAAAATTACTCCAAGTAATTTTACCGGGATATAAATTGGTCTTCGACAGGCTCAGACTGACAATCGATTATTTAATGGTCATTGTTTAATAATTAAAAAAGGCATAAGTAATTACCTTATGCCTTTTTATTTTTGCTTAAATTTTATCTCGAATAATTTGGAGATTCCTTAGTAATCGTGACATTATGTGGATGGCTTTCGCCGATTCCGCTTGTTGTAATTCGAACAAAACGTCCGGTATCTTGAAGCGTTGGAATGTCTTTAGAACCACAATAACCCATTCCGGCACGAAGTCCGCCAACAAACTGTTGCATGCTTTCGTTTAATTCTCCTTTGTAGGGCACACGGCCCACAATTCCTTCTGGGACTAATTTTTTAATATCATCTTCAACGTCTTGGAAATAGCGGTCTTTAGAACCGTCTTCCATAGCTTCAATGGAACCCATTCCACGATACGATTTGAATTTTCTTCCTTCAAAAATGATCGTTTCTCCTGGAGATTCTTTCGTACCTGCTAGTAATGAACCTAACATGACGCAATCTGCTCCCGCCGCAATCGCTTTCGGAATATCACCAGTATACCGAATTCCACCATCGGCAATTACGGGAACACCAGATCCTTTTATCGCTGCTGCGACTTCTAAAACGGCAGAAAATTGAGGGAAACCAACTCCAGCTACTACTCGGGTTGTACAAATTGAACCTGGACCAATTCCGACTTTCACGCCATCAGCACCATTTTCTACTAAATATAAAGCGGCTTCAGCAGTTGCAATATTTCCAACAATAACATCCAGATTCGGAAATTTGGCTTTTACTAATTTCAAAACATCAACAACTCCTTTCGTATGACCATGTGCCGTATCAATAATTACAGCATCCACTCCAGCATTTACCAAAGCAGTAGCTCTTTCTACAGCATCCGCAGTAACGCCTAATGCTGCTGCAACTCGTAAACGACCATATTTATCTTTATTAGCTATTGGTTTTTGAGTAAGCTTTGTTATATCTCTGAAAGTTATTAATCCGATAAGTTTGAAATTATCATCCACTACGGGAAGTTTTTCGATTTTGTTTTTTTGTAGAATTCCTTCTGCTTCTTGTAATGTTGTTCCTTTTGGAGCGGTAACTAAATTTTCTGAAGTCATTACTTCTACAATAGAACGAGAATTTATTTTTTCAAAACGTAAATCTCGGTTTGTCGCAATTCCTTTTAAGATTCCGTTTTCATCCACGATTGGAATTCCACCAATTCCATGTTCTTTCATCAGCATTTTAGCATCTCCAACGGTTGCTTTTAAAGGAAGCGTTACGGGGTCGATAATCATTCCGGCTTCCGCACGTTTTACTTTTCTGACTTTCGCAGCTTGTTGTTCGATAGTCATGTTTTTGTGTAAAACACCAATTCCGCCTTCTTGTGCCATAGCAATTGCCATTGAACTTTCGGTAACGGTATCCATTGCAGCGGAAACGATAGGAACGTTTAGAGTTATATTTCTCGAAAATTTCGATTGAATGCTAACTTCGCGCGGTAAAACTTCGGAATAATTTGGGATGAGCAGTACATCGTCGTAAGTAAGTCCTTCTCCAACGATTTTAGTAGTGTGTGCTTTCATGCAATTTGTAGTTGTAGTTAAATTGCGTGCAAATATACTATAAATTGTGTTCAGTTTGCAGTAGCAGTCGGCAGTTTTTAATGATAAACTGTAAAAATTTTTGTTGCTTCGTTGTAAGCACTTTCAAAACTCATCGGACTTGTATTGGTATCGGCTCTTTGAGTTGTGAAATAGGATAGGAGTTTCTCGGTTGGCATATTACCCGTTAAATCGTCTTTTGCCATTGGGCAACCGCCAAATCCCTGAATCGCACCATCAAAACGTACACAGCCCGCTTTGTAGGCAGCATCTACTTTTTCATGCCATTTGTCCGGTGTAGTGTGTAAGTGCGCTCCAAATTCTATATGCGGGTATTTTGAAATCAAATTTGAAAACAAGTAAGTGATTACATCGGGGGTAGAGCTTCCAACGGTATCCGAAAGCGAGAGAATTTTGACGCCCATATTTGCCAATTTTTCGGTCCACTCACCAACAATTTCAACATTCCAAGGATCACCGTACGGATTTCCAAAGCCCATAGAAATATAGGTCACAACCTCTTTATTGGAAGCAGCTGCAATGTCTAAAATTTCTTGAAGTGTTACTAAGCTTTCGGCAATGGTTTTGTGTGTGTTACGCATCTGAAAGTTTTCGGAAATCGAAAAGGGAAAACCTAAATACTGAATTTCTTTGTGACTAGAAGCACTAACCGCACCTTGCGTATTGGCGATAATCGCTAACAACTTACTTTGTGTCTGTGATAAATCCAATCGTGCTAAAACCTCGGCCGTATCCTGCATTTGCGGAATTGCTTTAGGCGAAACAAAGCTTCCAAAATCAATCGAATCAAATCCAACACGAAGTAAAGCCTGAATGTATTCTACCTTTTTCTCGGTAGGAATAAAGGCTTTTATCCCTTGCATGGCATCACGTGGACATTCTATTATTTTGATTTTTGGTTTCAATTTCTTGTTTTGTAAAGGGGCTAAGTTACTAAGATTTTTTTAGTATTGCTTTATTGATATCGGAAACCAATTTCGGCCCTTCATAAATAAATCCAGTGTATAATTGTAGCAGACTAGCTCCAGCTTCTAATTTTTCCAAAGCATCTTTGGCTGAATGGATTCCACCCACACCAATAATAGGGAACGCTTTATTGCTTTTTTCAGAAAGAAATCGAATCACTTCAGTGGAACGTTTCGCCAAAGGTTTTCCAGATAATCCGCCTATTTCTGCTTTGTTTTCCGATTGTAAACCTTCTCTTGAAATCGTTGTATTTGTTGCAATTACGCCCGCGATTTTAGTTTCATTTACGATATCGATAATGTCCAATAATTGTTCGTCAGTCAAATCGGGAGCAATTTTCAAGAGAATTGGTTTTGCTTTTGGCTTTATATTATTTTCATTTTGCAAGGTTTGTAAAAGCTTTGTCAACGGTTTTTTTTCCTGAAGCTCGCGCAGATTCGGAGTATTTGGAGAACTGACATTTACCACAAAATAATCAACGTATTCGAATAACGTTTCAAAGCAAATCAGATAATCCGAAGTAGCATCTTCATTTGGCGTAAGTTTATTTTTTCCAATATTTCCACCAATAAGAACGCCCTTGTTTTTCTTTAATCTTTCAACCGCTGCAGCAACGCCGCCGTTATTAAAACCCATTCGGTTGATAATTGCATTATCCCGTTTTAAACGGAATAACCGCTTTTTTGGATTCCCGTCTTGTGGTTTTGGCGTTAAGGTTCCAATCTCAATAAATCCGAAACCAAAGTTGGAAAGTTCTTGGTAGCATTTGGCATCTTTATCAAATCCGGCCGCCAATCCCACTGGATTTTTAAATTTTAATCCAAAAACTTCGATTTCCAAACCAGTATCTTTTACCTCATAAATAGACGTTAAAATAGCAGGAACAAAGGGAATTTTAGAAATTAATTTTATAAAACTGAAGGAGAAATAATGAACTTTTTCTGGATCAAACCAAAATAATATGGGGCGAATGAGTAGTTTGTACATGTGTTGCGTAATTATGCTGCAAAAATAGAAATTCAAAATCAATTTTCTTTTTTAAATGAATAAATTAAATGTTATTTTAGCCAATCAATAGTTTTAAAATGATTTCAGAAGAACAGTTTCAGAAAGAACTCGAATTAATTATTCAAAACGGAATTCGTGAGGATATTGGTCCGGGCGATTACAGTTCATTGGCTTGTATTCCGAGTAATGCTATAGGAAAAGTAAGACTTTTGGTAAAAGATAACGGAATAATTGCGGGCGTTCAATTTGCCAAAATGATTTTCCATAACGTAGATCCAACGTTGCAAGTGGAAACTTTTATTAATGATGGTGCAGCAGTGAAGTATGGTGATGTTGTTTTTCACGTTTCGGGAAGTTCCCAATCAATTTTAAAAGCGGAGCGATTGGTATTGAATTCAATGCAACGCATGTCGGCCATTGGTACAAAGACTAACAATTATGTCAAGTTATTGGAAGGCACCAAAACTAAAATTCTAGATACACGTAAAACAACTCCGGGATTCCGAGCTTGCGAAAAATGGGCTGTAAAAATTGGTGGTGGAGAAAATCATCGTTTTGCATTGTATGATATGATAATGCTGAAAGACAATCACAATGATTTTGCGGGCGGAATAACCAATGCCATTGCCAAAACAAAGGATTTTTTGAAATTTAATAATCTGGATTTAAAGATTATTGTAGAGGCCAGAAATTTGGATGAAATAAAAGAAATCTTGAAAAGCGAAGGTGTTTTCAGAATACTGATTGATAATTTCAATTTTGAAGATACAAAAACAGCTGTCAAATTGATTGGTGATAAATGTCTAACAGAATCTTCTGGAAATATTAATGAGAAAACGATTAGAGAATATGCTGAATGCGGTGTCAATTACATTTCGTCGGGAGCATTAACACACTCTATCTACAATATGGATTTAAGTTTAAAAGCCATCTAGATGTCAACAGCAGCCAAAGAAAATAAATTTATTAAATTACCAATTATTAAGCAAATTGTTTTTTTTACAAAGAAAATAAAATTGCCTTGGCTTCACGGATTATCTTTATTCGATTTATTAGATTTATATTTCGTCGGAATCGTAGAAGGTGCCATTTCTTACCGTGCTTCGGCTATTGCTTGGAGTTTCTTTATGGCGTTGTTTCCGTTTATGCTATTCATTCTGAATCTTATTCCGTATATTCCAATCGAAGGCTTTCAGCAAGATTTTTTGGGTTTTGTTCAGCAAAGTGTACCACCAACAACCTACGAGGCTATTTATAAAATAATCAACGACATTTTACACAACAGTCATAGCGGATTACTTTCAACAGGGTTTTTAATGGCAATTTTACTGATGACTAACGGTGTAAGTGCTATTCTGGGGGGATTTGAAAACGGACATCATGTACATGTAAGTCATAAACGAAAATTTCACACTCAGTATTTTGTTGCATTGGCTTTGTCCATTGTTTTGTCGTTGTTTTTATTAATAACAGTTGTAGTAATTTTAATATTTGAAATTTTTATTCAAACTACAAAAATTCAGGATATACTAGCAGACAGTATTCCATTAATAGAAATGGGTAGGTATATCTTCGTTATTTTAATGATATTGATGTCTACCTCTTTGTTGTTTAAATTTGGAATTATAAATGATAAAAAAAGGCCGTTTATATCAATAGGCTCCGTCTTTACTACGGTTTTAATTATTATTTTGTCGTATTTCTTTGGAATCTGGGTTATTAAATTTTCAAAATACAATGAACTTTATGGATCAATTGGGACATTGCTGGTTGTAATGTTTTATATTTGGATAAATTGTATGATTTTGCTTTTAGGTTTTGATCTGAATAGTTCGATTAATCATATAAAACGTGAAAAGCAACAAGAATTAGAATCCTAATGAAAATAAAAATTTTACTTTTTTTACTATTGTTTTTCCAAACTAGTTTTGGCCAGACCGTCTTTGGAAAATGGAAAACTATTGATGACGAAACGGGAGAAGCAAAGGGAATTGTTGAGATTTTTGAGCATAAAGGAAAAGTTTTCGGCAAAATAATTGAAATATTTGAACACAATAAAAAGCATCTTAAATGCGAAAAGTGTCAAGATGACGATCGAAATAAACCAATTTTGGGATTAATAATCATTAAAGGATTGGTCAAAAGCGCTAACGGTTATGATTCTGGTAAAATTACAGATCCCAAAAACGGAAAAAGTTACCACTGCAAAATGACCTTAGATGGAAAAGATAAACTCATCGTTCGTGGTTATATTGGAATTTCACTTTTTGGAAGATCTCAAACGTGGATTAGACTAAAATAGTATTCTAAAAATGAATTTTTTTATTGAAGTCATTATTCCGCTTTCACTTCCTAAAACCTTTACTTATAAGGTTTCAGAACTAGAATTCAATTTTATTAAAAAGGGAATGCGTATTGCTGTCCCATTTGGCAGAAGTAAAATTTATACCGCGCTTGCAGTTGATTTACATCAGATTGCTCCGGCACTTTACGAGGCAAAAGAAATCCATCAAATACTAGACGAACAACCCATTGTAAACGAATTCCAAATTAATCATTGGTTTTGGATTGCTTCGTATTATATGTGTAACATTGGCGATGTTTATCGAGGTGCTTTGCCATCAGCGTTGCTGCTAGAAAGCGAGACTATCATTTCTCAAAACAAAGAAACTTTTATCGACAAAACCGAACTTACTGATGACGAATTTTTGATTTTTGAGGCGCTGCAGCAGCAGTCCTCACTGAAGGTTCAAGATATTATCAATATTCTTAATAAGAAAACAATCCTTCCAGTAATTCAAAAATTAATTAATAGAGATATTATTTCGCTCCAGGAAGAAATTAAGGAAGAATACAAGCCGAAACTCATTCGGTACATTCGTTTGCAAGAAAAATATTTGGCAGAAGAAAAACTTATTGGATTGCTTGACGGTTTAAAGTCTGAAAAACGAAAGAATTTAGTGCTTCAGTATTTTCAGTTACAGGCGCAGGAAAAAAAGCCAATATCGGTAAAGCAACTTACCGAGGCTGCTCAAAGTTCAACAGCGATTGTGAAAGCTTTGGTAGAGAAAGAAATCTTTGAAGAATATTTTATTCAGGAAGACCGAGTAAATTTCGAGAAAAATAAAGTTGATAACGAACTCAAATTGAGTGAAGCCCAGCAAATAGCTTTTGATGAAATTGAAAAATCTTTTATAGAAAAAGAAGTTTTGCTTTTGCACGGAGTAACATCAAGTGGAAAGACAGAAATCTATACCAAACTCATTGAGAATTATATTGATAAAGGCAAACAAGTCTTGTATTTGTTGCCTGAAATTGCATTGACAACACAATTAGTTTCAAGGTTAACAGCTCATTTTGGAAATAAAGTGGCTGTTTTTCATTCGAAATATTCCAATAATGAAAGAGTAGAAGTCTGGAATAATGTAATCGAAAATTCAGATGCTGCACAAATTGTTATTGGAGCGAGGTCGGCCATGTTTTTACCATTCAACAATTTAGGTTTAATCATTGTTGACGAAGAGCATGAAACAACCTTCAAGCAACAAGATCCGGCACCAAGGTATCACGCTCGTGATGCGGCTATTGTTTTAGCGAATTCGCATAAGGCAAAGGTACTATTAGGGTCGGCTACACCAAGTATTGAAACTTATTACAACGCTATTTCAGGGAAATTTGGTTTGGTAACTTTAACAGAACGCTTTGGAAAAGTTCAAATGCCCGAAATAGAATTGGTTGACTTGAAAGACAGCTATTTCAGGAAGAAGATGAAAGGACATTTCAGCACAACTTTAATTGATGAAATTTCAGAAGCTTTTGCTAATGGTGAACAAGTAATTCTATTTCAAAATCGTCGGGGTTTTTCTCCTGTATTAGAATGTATAACCTGTGGAAATGTGCCGCAATGTCCGCAATGCGATGTTAGCTTAACCTATCATAAGTACAAGAATCAGCTTCGGTGTCATTATTGTGGTTATTCGATGGCAAAGCCCACTAATTGTCATGTTTGCTCGAGTGTTGATTTAGAAACCAAAGGTTTTGGAACGGAACAAATAGAGTTGGAATTGGCCGAATTATTTCCGCAAAGAAATATCAAACGCATGGATCAAGACACCACGCGGGGAAAATACAGTTTTGAGAAAATTATAGATGGATTTAAAAATCGTGAAATTGATGTTTTGGTTGGAACCCAAATGCTTGCTAAAGGTTTGGATTTTGATAATGTTTCGTTGGTCGGAATAATGAATGCCGATACTATGTTGTATCATCCCGATTTTAGGGCGTTTGAAAGAAGTTTTCAAATGATGACGCAGGTTGCCGGACGATCGGGCAGGGCGGAGAAACGTGGAAAAGTAATTATCCAGACTTATAATCCGTTGCATAATGTAATCCAGCAAGTGACCCATAATGATTATGAAGGGATGTATAAAGAGCAGCTTTATGAAAGAAAAATATATTTCTATCCGCCATTTTATCGGTTGATCCGACTGACATTAAAGCATCGTGATTTTGAAAAGCTAAAAGAAGGTTCGATGTGGCTGTATCAGGTTTTGCAACAAAACTTGACAATTCCTGTTCTTGGACCGGAAGAGCCTGCCATTAGTAGAATTAGGAATGAATATATTCGGACGATATTGATTAAGATGCCAGGAGATACTTCCATTCAAGGCACAAAAAAAACTATCCAGAAAATCCTGAATAGTTTTGATTTGGTTTCACAGTACAGATCAATTAAGGTTATTGTAAATGTTGATTTCTACTGAGTAAATTTATGCAATAGATAAAGCTTTTATTAAATCTTCTTTTTTATTCCTGCTTAACGGAATTTTAGTAACCCCAATTTCAGCGAACTTACTATTGAAACGTTCCACTTTGTCTATATTAATAATGTATGACTTGTGTACGCGGATAAACTTTTCTTTCGATAAATCATTTTCAAAAGATTTCATAGTAGAAAGTACAAGATTACTATCATCTTCGGTAACTACTTTTACATAATCTCCGTAAGCTTCAATCCACTTAATTTTATTGGTATAAATTTTAAGTTTCTTAAGATTACTTTTAATGAAGATGTGTTCTCCTTCTTCTTCTTGATTTTCTTTCTTTAGCATATGGAAATCCATTGCTCTTCTAACTGAAGCATTAAAACGATCAAGCGCTATCGGTTTCTGTAGGTAGTCCGTGGCGTCATAATCGAATGCTTTCATAGCATACTCAGCTTTCGATGTGATAAAAATAATCTGAGGTTTCACTTTAAGTCCGTCCAGAAAATCGAATCCACTTATAACGGGCATCTCAATATCCAGGAAGATTAAGTCGACTGTATGCACCGACATGCAATTTTTTGCTTCGATTGCATTAGAAAAATCACCCACTAAGTGTAGGTTTGGATGATTATTTACTAACTTTGCAATGATCATCCGCTGAATGGAACTATCATCAACAACAACACAATTTAGTTTCATATTTATTTGTATAAAAGATTTGGTTTGGTAAAAATAGATGCTTTTTTTTAATCTACCTAACATTTCATCGATTATTTTTACCTTTAAACGATATTATTTACTTTTAGACGATTTAATGCGAGATGAGATTGTAAATTGAAATATTAATTATACCTTCGCGCCAAATTAAAAAATTTAAACATTTTATTATGAATCATTACGAAACTGTTTTCATCTTAAATCCCGTTTTATCTGAAGTTCAGGTAAAGGAAACAGTAAGCAAATTTGAAGATTTTCTTACTACTAGAGGAGCAAAGATGGTATCTAAAGAGGATTGGGGCTTGAAAAAATTAGCTTACGAAATCCAAAACAAAAAAAGTGGTTTTTACCATTTATTTGAATTCCAAGTGTCAGGAGAAGTTCTTATTGCCTTCGAAACTGAATTTAGACGTGACGAGAGAGTTATGCGTTTCCTAACAGTAAGTTTGGACAAACACGCAATTTCTTGGGCTGAAAGAAGAAGAACTAAATTAAAAGAAGCAAAAGCAAACTAATCATGGCAAATTTACAACAATCCGCTTCAGGAAAAAAAGACGGAGATATCAGATATCTTACTCCTTTAAACATTGAAACTAACAAAACTAAAAAGTATTGTCGTTTCAAAAAATCTGGAATCAAATATATTGATTTTAAAGATGCAGACTTTTTATTGAAATTCGTTAACGAGCAAGGTAAAATTTTACCGCGTCGTTTAACTGGAACTTCATTGAAATACCAAAGAAAAGTGTCAGTAGCTGTAAAAAGAGC
>NZ_JAQSDH010000043.1 GCF_029945805.1 Flavobacterium sp. | reverse complement strand
CATTATTATCAAAATTAATTATAAATTTGTCTAAACTTTTGGGTGCAGTCTATTTCTAAACGGCTTTTTTATTTGTTGTAGTTTGAATATTATAACTCCAATGCTCTTTTAACATTGCCATCCATTAATAGTTCTTCTGGTTTTTCTAAAGCTTCTTTTACAGCCACTAAGAATCCAACAGACTCGCGACCGTCAATGATTCTGTGATCATATGAAAGTGCCACAAACATAACTGGTGCAATTATGATTTGACCGTTTTTAACAATCGCTCTTTCCACAACATTGTGCATTCCTAAGATTCCCGATTGTGGTGGATTGATAATTGGTGTAGACAACATACTTCCAAAAACGCCACCGTTTGAAATGGTAAATGTTCCGCCCGTCATTTCGTCAACTGTAATTTGTCCGTCACGTGCACGTATTGCCAATCTTTTAATTTCAGCTTCAACACCACGGAACGATAAGGTTTCTGCGCTTCTCATTACTGGAACCATAAGTCCTTTTGGACCTGAAACTGCTACAGAAATATCACAGAAATTGTATGAGATTTTTTCTTGTCCGTCAATCATTGAGTTAACATCTGGATATAATTGTAATGCTCTTGTAACTGCTTTGGTAAAGAATGACATGAACCCTAACCCTAATCCGTGCTTGGCTTTGAATTCTTCTTTGTATTGTTCCCGTAACGCGTAAATCGCTGTCATGTCCACTTCGTTAAATGTAGTCAACATAGCGGTTTCATTTTTAGCCGAAACTAATCTTTCAGCCACTTTACGACGTAGCATGGATAATTTACTTCTTTCTGAACCGCGGTTTCCACCCGTTGGCGTTCCCATTGATGGTACAGCATTTACGGCATCATCTTTGGTAATTCTTCCGTCTTTTCCCGTTCCCACAAGTGTCGAAGCCTGAATGTTTTTTTCGTCTAGTATCTTTTTTGCCGCTGGAGATGGTGTTTGTGCTGCGTAAGTCGCGGCTGGTGCAGGAGCAGCTTTTGGTGCTTCTACTTTTTTCTCTTCCACTTTTGGGGCTTCTGCTTTTGGGGCTTCCACTTTTGAACTTTCAGACTTTGGACTTTCGCCTGAATTTGGTTTTGCAGCGCTGGTATCAATTAAACATACCACAGATCCAACGGCAACTGCGTCACCTTCTTCTGCTTTTAGTGTGATAATTCCGCTTGCTTCTGCTGGTAATTCCAGCGTAGCCTTATCAGAATCAACCTCAGCAATCGCTTGGTCTTTTTCTACATAATCTCCGTCTTTTACCAACCAAGTTGCAATTTCAACTTCTTTTATAGATTCTCCCGGTGATGGGACTTTCATTTCTAAAATCATCGTAATTATATTTTAAATTATGAATTTTAAATTTTAAATGTCTTTTATTCTGTGGCCCTAGCCCCGATAGTAGTGGAAATCCTTTTTGGATTACCCTGTAGCGTTAGAGAAAGGGAAATGTGAAAAGATTGCAACGGATAGCGGGATTAGCTTCAAATTATCTAAATAACTCTTTATCAAAAACCATTCGGATGGCATCGGCATGACGTCTTCTGTCACGTGTGCTGCTTCCTGCTGCTGGTGCTGCGTAGGCTTTAAGCGATGCCAATCTCCATTTTACTAAATCGAAATTCATCAACATAAAACTGTAAGCTCCCATATTCTTAGGCTCTTCCTGTGCCCAAACAAAATCGTCGGCATTCGGATAACTCGCAATAATCGCTTTCAATTGCTCAATTGGCAACGGAAATAATTGCTCGATACGAACCAAAGCTACATCATTTCTCTCTAATTTTTCTCTTTCGGCTATGATATCATAATAGAATTTTCCTGTCACAAAAACCAACGTTTTCACTTTTTTCTTGTCAACCGAAATATCGTCAATTGTTTCTTGGAATTCTCCGTTAGCTAACTCTTCGCTCGTAGAAACGCACAATGGGTGACGCAATAAACTTTTTGGAGTGAATACTACTAATGGTTTACGGAATTTGGTTTTCATTTGTCTTCTCAACAAGTGGTAAAAGTTGGCTGGCGTAGTACAATCGGCAACGTACATATTGTGTTTGGCACACAGTTGTAAATAACGTTCCATACGCGCTGAAGAGTGCTCCGCCCCTTGTCCTTCATAGCCGTGAGGCAACAACATTACAAGACCATTTTGGTTGTTCCATTTGTCTTCCCCGCACGAAATATATTGGTCAATCATAATTTGACACCCGTTAGAGAAATCCCCAAATTGTGCTTCCCAGATTGTTAAGGCATTTGGATTGGCTAAGGCGTAACCGTAATCAAAACCGATAACACCATATTCTGAAAGTAACGAATTGAAAATATTGAATTTTCCTTTTTTACCTTTTACGGTGTCTAATAAAACGACTTCTTCTTCACTGTCTTCCACTTTTACAACGGCATGACGGTGCGAGAATGTCCCTCTTTCTGCATCTTGACCAGAAATACGCACATCATAACCTTCGGTCAATAAAGTTCCATAAGCTAAGGTCTCGGCAGTTCCCCAATCGACAACGTCATTATCGTACATTGTTTTTCTATCCGTAACAATTTTGCTTATTTTGTTAATGAATTTTTTATCTGATGGCAAAGTAGAAACCGAAACAATTATTTCATCTAAATTCTTTTTATCGAATTTAGTGTCGACTTTTTTCAGCATCTCATCATCTGAAACCTGAACAAAACCTTTCCATTCGTCTTGCAAGAACGGTTTAATTATGGTCAACTCTTTTTTGCGGGAAGCCTGAAGATTTTCGTCTAGTTTCTCTTTGTATTGATTTTCAATTTTAGTCACGTATGCCGCATCAATGATTCCAGCAGTGATTAATTTCTCTGAGTAAATATCTCTAGGATTTTGATGCTTTGCAATAATCTTATATAAAACTGGTTGGGTAAAACGAGGCTCATCACCTTCGTTGTGTCCATATTTTCTATAACCTAGTAAATCGATAAATACGTCACGCCCAAACTGCATTCTGAAATCTAAAGCAAAAAGCATCGCGTGAACCACTGCTTCTGTATCATCAGAATTTACGTGAAGTACAGGCGACAGCGTAACTTTTGCAACATCTGTACAATAAACAGAAGAACGTCCATCGAGATAATTCGTTGTAAATCCAACTTGGTTGTTAATTACAATATGTATAGTTCCACCTGTTTTGTACCCGTCAAGCTGGGCCATTTGGATGATTTCGTACACAATTCCTTGTCCAGCAACTGCGGCATCACCATGAACGGCAATGGGCAGTACTTTTGAGAAATCGTCTGGGAAATATTTATCTTGTTTTGCTCTTGCGATTCCTTCAATAACGGCACCAACCGTTTCTAGATGCGAAGGATTGGGAGCCAAATTGATATTGATTTTTTTACCCGATTTGGTATTTCTCTCCGATGTTACGCCTAAGTGATACTTAACATCTCCATCAAAATATTCTTGATCGTAATCTTTACCATCAAACTCCGAGAAAATATCTTGAGTTGCTTTTCCGAAAATGTTCGCAAGAATGTTCAAACGCCCTCGGTGTGCCATTCCCATTACGAAATGCTCTACTCCTTTTTCGGCAGCAGCTTCAATTACTGCATCCAAACCAGGAATAATACTTTCTCCACCTTCAAGTGAAAAACGTTTTTGTCCAACGTATTTGGTATGCAAAAAGTTTTCAAAAGAAACCGCTTCATTTAGTTTACCTAAAATGTGTTTCTTTTGCTCTGCATCAAAGTTTGGTTGATTATCGTTTATATTTAATTTATCCTGAATCCACTGAATAACATCTGGTGTTTTCATATACATGTATTCAACACCAATGTGCTGGCAATACACGCTTTTCAAATGATTCAAAATTTGCTGAAGCGTTTTGGGCTGATGTCCCAATATTTTGGCCGCATCAAAAACAGTATTTAAATCGGATGCAGAAAGGCCGAAATTTTCAAGGTCAAGATTTGGAGCATAAGTTCTTCTATCACGCACCGGATTTGTTTCGGTAAAAAGATGTCCGCGTGTTCTGTAACCGTCAATTAGTTTTAGAACGTTAAATTCTTTTAAAACTTTGTCGGAAACCTCCCCGTTTTGAGGAGCATTTGCTGCAAAATTAGCCAATTCTTGTACGGCATTTTCTTCATTATACGTTGTCATTCCAAAGTCGAAACCTTGAAAAAATGCCCTCCAGCTTGGCTCTACGCCATCAGGATTATGAAGGTATTGATCGTATAATTGAGCGAAAAATTCAGTATGTGCTGCGTTTAAAAAGGAGAACCTATCCATAAAATATAATTGAATGTCCTTATTTGTATAATAATTTGCCAAAAGTACAATAATTGAAAGAAATTATTAATTATTTTAGATACTTTTATGCTTTAAAATTTAAAAGGATGAAAATCGCAAAATCTTGCTATTTTACAAGCACTAACAAAACAGTTTTTCTATTTCTTTTTTTACTATCTCTGGCAAGTTCAGCGCAAGAGAACCCTTTACCAAAAGCAAAAACAGGTGCGTTTTGGGAGAAAGTTCAGTTTGGTGGTGGATTAGGTCTTGGCATTGGGAATGATTTTACGAACATTCTAGTTGCGCCAAGTGCAATATATAATTTTAATGACTATTTTGCTTTTGGAACTGGTGTCCAGTATAGTTATCTTAAACAAAAAAACTTTTATTCCTCAAACGTTTTTGGCGGAAGTTTGATTGGATTATTCAGTCCAATTGATGTGGTGCAACTTTCACTTGAATTGGAAGAAGTTAGTGTTAATAACACGTACACGGATTTGGGCGGTAATTTTAAAGACAGTTTTTGGAATACCAATTTATATATTGGCGCCGGCTACCGCGATGGAAACGTAACCATTGGTGGAAGAGTCAACGTGCTTTTTGATAAGGATAAAGACATTTACGGAAGTGCTTTTATGCCCTTTGTGAGGGTGTTTTTTTAAAGCATACCTTATGAAAAAAATATTCTTTTGTTTTACTTTTTTACATTTAAGTATTGCTTTTTTACAAAAAGAGAAAGACAGTTTAAACACTAGTAAATCAGTGCTACTTAGTCGCTTTCACCAAATCAAATCTATTCCAAATAATATAATTTATCATCCCAGCCAAGAACTTAGCATCTACAATCCAACTACCAAATTGATTGATAATTATTTTGAAAACAAAAATGGTTTTTATTATTCATCTTCAAAATCAGCACTAGTTACTTTGAATGGATACAGGAAAAAAGATTCGTTTACACCTTATGGATCTAACGATTTTGGGAGTGCAATTGTGTTGGGATTTATAAATCTACTTTTTTTTAAGCCTTAAAACCGATTCCGAAACCAAACTTTCATCCATTCTCGTTTTAAAATTAGGAACGAAACTTGCTCTGAGAGTTCCGCTAAATCAGAGCCGTCCAATTGCTTTATGGTTTCTTCGGGCACGTCAATGATGTAAAGAAGGTTTAAATATTCGGCAAATTTATATTGGATAAGTCGGTAGATTTTTTCATGAAGTTGCACTTTCAACTCATACGGATTGGTGCTTTGAGGAAAATCGATTGCTTCGTTGGCAGAATTGAAATCCTTATTAATTTGGTCGATTAATTTAGAATACAAATTCTCCTTTTCGGCTTCAGAAAGTAAATTGTCTGTTGTGGTTGGTGGTTGGTACATAGTTTTTTCAATATCAATGTCAATCAAAATATCAATATTCAAAAATTGTTATTGATTTTTGAAATTGTTATTGTCATTCTAGACGTTTCTACTCATTAATTTTTCACCAAAAGCTTTCAATACTTCTTTTTTATCGGTACCAATCTTCATTTCATTCAACGTTTCCAATGCTTTAAACGTATACTCATGTATGGCTTTTTGTGTGGCTTCCGACGCGCCAGTTTGATTGAAAATTTCTTTAACCGAACTGATTTTGTCTGCATTATCGCTGGGATGAATCGAAAACAAATGCAACAGCTGTTCTTTTTCATTATCCGAGGCAAATTCCATCGCTTTCAGATACAAATACGTTTTTTTGTTTTCAATAATGTCACCACCAAGTTGCTTTCCGAACGTTTCTGGATCACCAAATGCGTCTAAATAATCATCCTGAAGCTGGAACGCGATTCCCAAATTCAGTCCAAAATCATAAATCGAATTTGCATTTTCTGCAGAAGTTTCGGCAACAATTGCTCCCATTTTCATGGCTGCACCAACCAAGACCGCCGTTTTATATTTTATCATTTTCAGATATTCCGGAATAGTAACATCATCACGCGTTTCAAAATCAACATCGTATTGCTGTCCTTCGCAAACTTCTAATGCCGTTTTGCTGAATAATTTGGCTAATTCTCTAAAAGTAGTTGGTTCGTATTCTTCAAAATATTGATACGCTAGAATCAGCATTGCATCTCCCGAAAGAATTCCGGTATTCAGATCCCATTTTTCGTGAACCGTTTCGTTTCCGCGGCGCAAAGGCGCATCATCCATAATATCATCATGTATCAATGAAAAGTTATGAAAAACCTCCACTGCTGTTGCAGCCGGAATCGCCTTTTGACAATCTACATCAAAAACTTCGCAGGCCATTAAAGTTAGAACAGGACGCAGCCTTTTCCCGCCAAGACCTAATATATACTTGATTGGTTCGTAAAGATTATTGGGTTCTTTCTTTAAAATCAATTCATTAAAATGAGAGAACACGATATCTTGATACTTTGAAATAGAGCGCATGAAAATTATTTTCGGCTAAATTAAACTATTCTTTTCTCTTTACAAAAGTGTGTCTTTTGACTAATGTTAAATTTACGTTAATACACGGGAAACTATTTTAGTATTAAAAGTTTCCGTAGTAAGTTTGCACCTGAATTTTAACACTATCATGAAAGAAAAAATCATCAAAAAAGCAACAGATATGTTTTTGAAACTGGGTTTCAAGAGCGTTACTATGGATGATATCGCAGGCGAAATGTGTATTTCAAAAAAAACGATTTACAAATACTTCAACAATAAAGAGAAACTTATAGAAGAAGGAACTGAAATAGTGCATCAAAATATTCACCGTCTCATGGAGGAAGTGATTGCCCAAAATCACAATGCGATTGCTGAAAATTTTCAAATGCGTGAGATGTTTAAGGAAATGTTCAAATCATTCGATCAATCTCCAGCCTATCAACTCAAAAAACATTATCCTGAAATTTATGAAAAAATGATGGCGAATGAAATTGAAGATTGCAGCCAACTATTTCGCCATAATATCAATAAAGGGATTTCTGAAGGCTTATACCGTGCGGAAACTGATATTGATACTGCTGTACAATTTTATTACACCTTGCTATTTTCCATTAACGAAAACACGATATTAGAAAAAGACACTTATGAACTAGAGAAAAAAGCTTTAGACTACCACACACGTGCTATTGGAACACCAAAAGGCATCGAAGAACTTGAAAAACACTTGAATATTCTTTAACTCTATAGAATCACAATCCATGAAAAACAAATTTTTAATGACCCTTTTACTTCTTGTAGGCTTAATACAAGCACAGGAAAAACAAGAAAGTTATTCTTTCAGTCTGCAACAAGCTATAGACTACGCTTTGCAGCATAACTATACGGTGATCAATGCCAACGGCGACATTGCTGCTGCAAAACAGAAAAAATGGGAAACAACTGCAGCGGGTTTACCGCAAATCAATGCAGGTTTGGATTACCAAAACAACTTTGAGTTGCAAAAGTCTGTAGTTCCAGCTGAATTTTTTGGTGGAAATCCGGGTGAATTCACCGAAGTTGCGTTTGGAACAAAACATACAATGCTTGCTCGAGCCACTTTGAGCCAGTTGATTTTTGATGGTTCTTATATTGTAGCGCTTCAAGCTTCAAAAACGTATTTGAAATTTTATGAAAATGCAAAGCAAAAAACCAACATCGAAATAAAGGAAATGGTTATCAACGCGTATGGAAATGTTTTGTTAGCTGAAGAAAGTGTTGCCATTTTGGAGAAAAATAAGGCTACTTTATCAAAAACTTTAAACGATACTGAAGAAACTTTTAAAAACGGTTTGATTGAAGAAGAGAATGTGGAACAATTACAAATTACATTATCCACAATCAACAGCAATCTGAACAATACCAAAAGATTATTAGAAATTGCGAACAAAATGCTGAAAGTTACTTTAGGAATTGATATTGATTCTCCTTTGGCTTTAACGGATAAACTAGACAGTCTTTCTGTGTCTAACTTAGATATGGCTTTTAGCCAAGGCGAATTTACAGTATCGAATAACATCAATTACCAAATTGCTACCAATTTCACAGAACAACGTTCCTTGGAATTAAAATTACAAAAAAGTAAAGCATTACCTTCGTTAGCTGCCAATTTGAATTTTGGATATAATGCTTTTAACAACCAATTCAAATTCTTTCAACAAGAGCAGAAGTGGCTTAATTACTCTAATGTTGGTTTGAGTTTAAATGTCCCTATTTTTAGTAGTTTCGGACGACAAGCCAAAACGCAACAAGCCAAAATTGCTCTAGACCAAGCCAAAACGCAGCTTACCGAAACGGAACAAAAGTTAAAACTAGGTTACCAAAAAGCCAAAAGTGAATACGAATTCAGCATAGAAGAATATGCAACTTCCAAAATCAATTTGAACCTAGCGGAACGCATCGAAAAAAAGCAAGAAATCAAATTTACCGAAGGCTTATCCTCCAGTTTTGACTTCAGCGAAGCTCAAAGACAATTGTATACCGCGCAACAAAGCTATTTACAGTCAATGGTAAATATCATCACTAAAAAAGCTGCATTAGAAAAAATATTAAACAAAAACTAATTTACTACAGATGAAGAAAATAATAATAGTATCCGCATTTTCGCTAGTTCTTTTTGCCTGCTCTAACGGCACAAAAACAGAAAGTATTGAAGATTTAATCAAGACCAAAAACGTTAAAGCGTTAAACGAAAAAAAGACTGCGCTTCAAACCGAAATTGCTCAAATTGAAGCTGGTCTTGCCACTCTTGACGTAAAAACAGAAGAAGCCTTGGTTTCGGTTTTAACCCTAAAAGACACTCTTTTCAATCATTATCTTGACATTCAAGGAAATGTTGATACTAAAGAAAATATTTTGATTCAACCCGAATTTAGTGGAACCTTGACCTCGTTAACTGTTAACGCTGGTGACCGTGTTTCTAAAGGGCAAATTCTAGGCAGAGTTGACGACGCCGGTATGAGTGCGCAACTGGCCAGTGCTCAAAATCAATATAGTTTGGCCAAAACAACCTTTGAAAGACAGAAAAATCTTTGGGACAAAAAAATTGGCTCTGAAATTCAGTACCTACAAGCGCAAACACAAATGATTTCAGCTCAAAAAGCGGTGGCCCAAATCAATGCCCAATTATCAAAAACCGTTATTCGTGCTCCATTTTCTGGAACTATCGACGAAGTTTTTGCAGAAAAAGGTCAGGTAGTAGCGCCAAGCGCAAATGGCTTGATGCGTATCGTAAATCTTGGGAACATGTTTGTTTCGACTTCTGTTCCTGAAACCTACATTGGAAAATTAAAACTAGGGGATCAAGTTGATGTTTACTTAGCCTCGTTAGGAAAAACCTATAAAGGAAAAGTACGTCAGGTTGGAAACTTTATCAATCCCAACAATAGAAGTTTTGGAATTGAAGTTAGCGTTCCAAACCCAGAAAATTTATTGCGTCCAAACCAAGTTGCCAAGCTAAAAATCATTGATTATGTTAGCAAAGATGCGATTGTAGTTCCAACCAACGTCATTCAGGAAGATGGAAAAGGTGATAAATACATTTATGTTGTAGAAGGAAGCAACGGAAAAACAGGAAAAGCTAAAAAAGTTATTGTTGCCTTAGGAAAATCGTCTGATAACGTTACCGAAATTTTAAGCGGTTTGTCTGCTAATGATGTAATTGTTACTGAAGGAGTGAATGCGATTTCAGAAGGAATGAAATTGAATTTTTAATATCAAATATTAGATGTTAAACTTAAAAAATTTAATATCTGAAATCTAAAATCTAATATTTAAATGTCGCACAAAAACAAAGAATTCGGTATATCAAGTTGGGCCATTGACAATCGTGTCACGGTTTACATCATAACATTGCTTATTGTAGTTATGGGAGTATCCGCATACATTAATATGCCACGAGAAGATTTCCCAGAAATCATTGAAAACAAAGTATACATCTCATCGGTATTCCCGGGAAATTCAGCCGAAGATGTTGAGAAATTAATTATCAAGCCACTCGAAAAAGAAATCAAAAACATCAGTGGAGTTGAAAAAGTAACCGCAAGTTCGTTTCAAGATTACGGAATGATAATCGTAGAATTTAACGATAAAATCGGAATTGAAGAAGCAAAAGTCAAAATCAAAGACAAAGTTGACATCGTAAAAGCAGATACCGATTGGCCAAATTTGGATAACGGAAGTAAAGTAGAACCTAGTGTTTTTGAACTAAATATTTCGGAAGAAGTGCCTATCCTTAACATTAATCTAAAAGGAAATTACACAACCCAACAATTAAAAGATTATGGCAAAAAACTGCAAGATGATATCGAAGAAATCCAAGAGGTTAAAAAAGTAGACATTCTCGGAGTTGACGATAAAGAAGTCGAAATTGCTGTCGATATATTCAAAATGACAGCAGCACAAGTATCTTTTGACGACATTCAAAACGCGGTAAAATATGAAAACATGACGCTTTCGGGCGGAAATTTAATCTCACAAGGTTCAAGAAACAACATTCGAATTGTAGGTGAAATCAAAGACCCAAAAGAATTAGAGAATGTAGTTGTCAAACACAACGGCGGAACCGTTTACCTTAAAGACATTGCTGTTGTTGCCTTTAAAGAAAAAGAAAAAACAACTTATGCTCGCGAAAAAGGAAAAGAAGTGGTCATGCTGAACGTAAAAAAACGTTCGGGTCAAAACATGATTTCAGCAATTGAACAAGTAAAAGAAAAAATTAAAGAAGCGCAGGAAAGTTATTTGCCAAAAGACTTGACGTTAGAAATGACTGGCGATCAATCCTCGCGAGTGGAACATCAAGTTAATGAGCTTTCTAATCACATCATTTTTGGTATCGTACTGGTAATGATTGTATTGATGTTCACCATGGGATTGCGCAACTCCTTATTTGTTGGCGCTGCGATTCCTTTATCAATGCTGATGGCGTTTACCATACTTTCTGCGTTTGGACTTACCTTGAACACCATGGTGCTTTTCGGTCTTGTAATGGGATTAGGATTGTTGGTAGATGATGGAATTGTGGTGGTTGACAACGTATTTGCTAACATGAAAAAAGGAATGCCTCGACTTCAAGCTTCCAAAGTTGGAATTGGCGAAATCGCTTGGCCTGTAATTTCATCAACTGCAACCACATTGATGGCATTTTTACCTTTCGCACTTTGGCCGGGAACCATGGGTAAATTCATGAAATACTTCCCTATAACCTTGACGATAACTTTAACGGCTTCATTATTTGTAGCCATGGTGGTAAATGCAGCAATGACGGGTGGTTCGATGGATATAGAAGATCGAAATGTGACTAAAAAATCAGCCAAAACCTATTCTATAATTTTCACAATTGTAGCCGTGATTTTTGTATTGCTTGGAAATATATATGACTCTAAATTTGCAAGAGCCATTGGGCATTTAGCAATTATTTCCTTAGGATTAATGTGGTTGTATAAAGTCAAATTGTACCAATGGACACAAGATTTTCAACATAGCTTTTTTCCAAAATTGGAAAAAAAATACCAAGCATTTTTATCAAAAATCCTAACAGGCAGAAATTCCTGGATGGCGTTAGGAGGAATCATTGGAATGTTGGTTTTATCAATAGTATTATTGGGTGTTTTCCCAAGAAAAGTGTTGTTCTTCCCTGAAAATATCCCAAGACAAGTAATCACTTATATTGAATATCCACAAGGAACCGATATTGAAAAAACCAATAAAGCAACCCTTTTTGTTGAAAAACAGGTCATCGATATCATGAAAAAATACATCGACCCTAAAACCAATGAAAACTTTTTAGCCGAAAGTATTGTTTCTCAAGTAGGTGTTGGCGCTGGTAATCCAAATGTGGATGCAGGTTCCGCTTCTGAAACGCCATTTAAAGGAAAAGTAACCGTAAACTTTTCTGAATTCACTTTCAGAAGAGGGGTCAATACTTCCGATGTTTTAGATGAAATTCGTACCCGAGTAAAAGGTATTGCCGGTGCAACAGTAACCGTTGAAAAAGATGCCAACGGACCACCAGCTGGTTATCCAGTCAGTGTACAATTAACAGGAAATGCCGGCATTGATTATGACGTAATGCTCAAAGAAGCCGAAAAAATGATTGCCTTTATCAACACCAAAAACATATCGGGTATTGAACGTTTAAATGTCGATGTCAATAAAGAAAGTCCAGAACTAGAAGTAAAAGTAGATCGAGTTAATGCAGGAAGTTTGGGTGTTTCTACAGGACAGTTAGGTTTCAACTTGCGTCGTTCGGTTTATGGTCAGGAAATTTCAACTTTCAAAGAAGGTGATGACGATTATAATATTGTGGTTCGTATGCAAGAAGACCAGCGTAAAAACGAAAACATTCTGTTCAACCAATCGCTAACTTTTAGAAATCAAGCCAACGGGCAAATGATGCAGGTTCCAATTTCGGCAGTATCTAAAACCGAGAAAACAACTACCTACAATCAAATCAAAAGAAAAGAATACAAACGAATCTTGACGATTTATTCCAATGTATTAACAGGCTATAATGGCGATGAAATCACCAAAAAAATTGGCACCGAATTAAACGGATACCAATTGCCAAAAGGCGTAACGTATGCCTTCTCTGGAGTTCAAGAAGAACAAGGTAAAAATCAAAGTTTCTTGATGTATGCATTATTCTTGGCCATGGCGGGGATTACGATCATCATTGTGTTACAGTTCAACTCTGTTTCAAAAACAGTTGTGATTTTGTTTACCGTTTTGCTAAGTTTTAGCGGTGTTTTCTATGGCTATGTTATTGCCAATATGGATTTTGTAATCCTAATGACGATGATGGGAATTATTTCCTTGGCGGGAATTGTAGTCAAGAACGGTATTGTATTAATGGATTTCTTCGTACTGCTTTTGGATAAAAAAGTTGCCGAAAAAGGAGTAGAATCACACAATGATTTAACGCTTGACGAAATCAAACTTGTAATCATCGAAAGCGGAAAATCGCGTTTGCGTCCTGTTTTACTAACTGCCTTAACCGCTATTTTAGGATTAATTCCGCTAGCAATTGGTTTGAACTTTGACTTCTTTGGGTTAATAACCGATTTGAATCCGCACATCTATATGGGTGGTGATAATGTGATTTTTTGGTCGCCTTTGGCATGGACCATCATCTTCGGATTGACTTACGCTACAGTCTTGACTTTAGTCATGGTTCCGGTAATGTTCTACCTTGTGAAGCGAACTAAATACTGGTTGCGCGATAGAACAAACGAAAGAACAGCGTTGGAAGAAGCATAATTTCCAAACAAAATAAAAGTAAAAGGGAACTCCATTGGGGTTCCCTTTTTTTATTTCAGAAGCACACCCTTTTTCATCCTTTACACCTTCACTCCCGCTGTCCGCGCTACACGGTAGCTTGCTCCCATCGGGGCTAGTTTACACGTTTATAATTTCTTAGAACTATCAAAAGAAATAGCTTATTCTTCTGAACCTCAACATAGGAATTTATGGACTTAAAGTAAAATTTAAAAAAATATACAGAAAAAGTGTACTATCAACTAAATTTAACTGCTTAATTTTAAACTATTAAAAATTGAGTTAAAAATAAGATGCTGGTAAAAAAGGGCTTACCCCCCAAAGTGACACGAAACAAAAAAATGCTTTTCTAATTTTTTGTTTATGATAAATTCCAAGAAAGCTTTTGTTACTTTTAAAAGTGTTAGTTATGTAACAAATTCTATGACCAAACTAACAAAAAAAAACAGCCTTACTCTTTATGTTTTCGACGACATAGTAAGACTGCTTATAATTTTATACTACAAACATATGAAAAATTTATTATTTACGATTATCGCTCTTGTATCTTTTAGTACTATGGCAATTGCAAGTACAACAACGAAAGAATTGAAAAAAGAAGAATTAACGGTCACTTCAAAGAAAAGCGAAGCTGCTTTCGCAACCACTTGTTGTACAAGAAGAGGTGAATCTTCCAACGGACAATCAGTTACCATTAATGCTTGTGTTGAATCTACTGGAGATCTAGCAATTGACAGAGGTAATGCTTGTGGTAAAGCCTTAGCAATAGTTAATGCAAATCATTGTTGTCCGATAAAAAAGAAGCCAAAAAGATGGCTTCTTTAAATGAAT
>NZ_JAQSDH010000042.1 GCF_029945805.1 Flavobacterium sp. | reverse complement strand
AAGAAGCCATTAATTTGGCTTCTTTTTATTTACTTTTATCGGACAACAATGATTTTAAATGTTTTTATATTAATTTAAAATTTATAATTTAAAATTCATAATTATTTATTGGAAGCTAATCGTTTTAAAATGGCCCATTGCTTCAATGCATCACGAGCATCAACTGCCGGATAACCTAATACAACTTTTCCCGCTTCAACATCTGCAGCAACACCAGAACCTGCACCAACAATAGCGCCGTTACCAATCGTTAAATGATCTTTAATAGAGGCACTTCCGCCAATCATAACTCCATCTCCTAAAGTTACCGAACCCGCTAAACCTGAATTTCCAGCCATAATACAAAATCTTCCGAGTTTGGAATTATGTCCAATTTGCACCAAATTATCAATTTTGCAACCATCTCCAAGAACCGTTGAACTGAACTTCCCTCTATCTACACAAGAATTGGCACCAATTTCAACACCGTTACCTATAATTACATTCCCAATTTGTGGAATCTTTACCAATCCTTTTTCAGGACAAGGTCTAAATCCAAAACCATCCGCACCAATTACGCAATTCGGATGCAAAATACAATGTGCTCCAATATGACAGCGTTCGCGAATTACCGTTCCAGACCAAATGGTTGTGTTTTTTCCAATACTGCATTCATCAAGAATAGTCACATTTGGATAAATTGTAACATTTTCTCCCAATTTTACGTTGGGTCCAACATAACTTCCGGCTCCAATTCGGGTTCCATTTCCTATCGTTACCGATTTATCAATAACAGCGCTTGGATGAATATCAACTGCAAAAATAGGGGGAGCAGGAGCGAAGAGTTCTAAAACCTGTGACATCGCCAAATCGGCATTTTTTACTTTTATAAAAGCACGATTTTCTCCTGGTTCAAGAGAACAATCCTGATTAACTACAGCAACGCAAGCTTTGGAATTCTCCCAAAATTTCTCGTATTTTTTGTTTCCAATAAAAGAAATTTCGGTTTCAGCTGCAACTTCTAATTGTTCAGGAGCCGTTATTTTGCAAGTTGTATTTCCAACAATTTCGCCTTTCAGTACGTCATTAATTTCTTGAATAGAATAGGAACTCATAATAGTCTGGTGTTATTCCGTTGCACTTCTATTAATAATTTTTATTAATATCAATTGCCTCGGTCGATTATATTTCAAATAAAGTGAATTGAATGTAAAAATCCTAATCCTAGTTAAAACTGATTACTAAATTTATTGACCATTGATCACTCCTCCTTCTGTCCCATCATCATCAGGTACGCTTTAAGGAATTTATCAATATTGCCATTCATCACGCCATCTACATCGCTTGTTTCAAAGCCTGTTCTTACATCTTTAACCAATTTATAAGGTTGCATCACATAATTTCGAATCTGAGAACCCCATTCAATTTTCATTTTTCCGGCTTCAATATCGGCGCGTTGTGCTTGTTGTTTTTTCAACTCAATTTCATACAATTGCGAACGAAGCATTTGCATCGCACGTTGTCTGTTATCTTGTTGCGATCGCGTTTCCGAACACTGCACTTGAATTCCGGTTGGTTTGTGAACCAATTGCACTTTGGTTTCCACCTTATTTACATTTTGTCCTCCAGCGCCACTAGAACGAGAAGTCGTAATTTCAATATCAGCTGGATTGATGTCAATTTCGATACTATCATCCACCAACGGATAAACATAAACCGAAGCAAAAGAGGTATGACGTTTGGCATTACTATCAAAAGGAGAAATCCGCACCAAACGATGCACCCCATTTTCACCTTTTAAATACCCAAAGGAATATTCGCCTTCAAATTCTAAAGTTACCGTTTTAATTCCGGCAACTTCCCCTTCCTGAAAGTTAAGTTCTTTAATTTTATAGCCTTCTTTTTCGCCCCACATCATATACATTCGCATCAGCATTGACGCCCAGTCGCAGCTTTCCGTTCCACCAGCACCAGCCGTAATCTGAACCACTGCACTTAAACTGTCGCCTTCATCAGAAAGCATGTTTCTGAATTCAAGATTCTCAATATGCGTGCTCGTCAGTTCAAAGTGGTCGTCAAGTTCCTCTTCTGAAGCATCACCTTCTTTGACAAATTCGTAAATGATTTGAAGTTCTTCTGCCATAGCATTGCCTTTCTCAAAATCTTCCACCCATTTTTTCTTAGAACGGAGATTTTGGACAATGATTTCGGCTTGTTTTGGATTGTTCCAAAAGTCGGGAGCGAAGGTTTTTTCTTCTTCATTGGTAATTTCTACAAGCTTGGCATCAATGTCAAAGATACCTCCTCAACGCACCAAGACGCTCCACAATACCTTTAATTTGTTCGGTATTTGTCATAAATTATGTAATTTTGTGTTTTATTAATTGAATTTATCCTGAATTTAATTTCTCTGAGTTTATTTCAGAGTTTCAGGAGCTAATCCCGCTATTCGCTATATCTTTTTTGTTTTTGTCAACCTGAGCCTAGTCCAAGGGCTTTTATATAAAAACAAAAAAGGATGCCGCTACTATCGGGGCTAGTGTAACAGCACAAAAATAGACTATCTAATCTTTATATGGAAATAAATTTAATCAGTGATACCGTAACCAAACCATCACCCGAAATGCTTCAAGCAATGTTCAACGCTCAAGTAGGCGATGACGTATTCAAACAAGATCCAACCGTAAATGCTTTTGAAAAAATTGTTGCCGATTTATTTGGAATGGAAGCCGCCTTATTTTTCCCAACAGGAACTATGGCAAACCAAACGGCCATTAAATTAAACACCAATCCGGGTGATCAAATTATCTGTGATAAATGGTCGCACATTCATTTGTATGAATCGGGCGGCGCTTCGGCTAATAGTGGCGTAAATTTTAATTTATTGGACGGAAAGCGTGGAATGATTACAGCCGAACAAGTAAAAGAGGGAATCAATGACCCCGAATTTTATCACACACCCATGTCAAAAATGGTTGGAATTGAAAACACTACGAATAAAGGTGGCGGCGCTTGTTACGACATTTTGGAACTACAAAAGATAAAACAGGTTTGTACTGAACATAATCTGAAATACCATTTAGACGGCGCTCGCTTATGGAATGCGATGATTGCTAAAAAACAACAGCCAAAGCAATTCGGGCAACTTTTCGATACGATTTCGGTTTGTTTCTCCAAAGGATTAGGCGCACCAATAGGCTCGGTTTTACTTGGTGATGCGGAAACGATGCACAGAGCTTTGCGTGTGCGAAAAATATTTGGAGGTAATATGCGTCAATCGGGTTATTTGGCCGCAGCTGGAATCTATGCATTGCAAAACAACATCAATAGATTAGAAGAGGATCATCGCCGAGCTAAGGAATTGGGAAGCCAATTAGAACGATGTTCTTGGGTTGCTGTTGTTGAACAAATCGAAACGAATATTGTTATCTTTTCACCAGCTGAAAACATCAGTGACAAGCAAGTTGTTGACAAATTAAAGGAGAAAGGAATTTCCATCAGTGTAATGTCTAAAGGCAAACTTCGCATCGTAACGCATCTTGATTACAGACAAATCATGCACGAATATGTTTTAGAAGCATTGGGAAAGACGGTCTTTAATTAAGAAGACATAAATTATTGTAAATCGTGTATTATTTTTAATTCCTGATTATTAATCTGGTACTTTACTATTTTATATGATAAAGTAAACATAAATCTCAATTGAATGTTTACTAATAATATTTTTCATTTTATGTTGTTTAATTTAAAATAATAGAAATATTTTTTTTCAATTCAATCACTATATAAATATAGAGTAAGAAAAAAATGTATTTAAAAAACAGTTCAACTATACATACTTATCGTTTATCGAATAATTATCATAAAAATAACTGAATATTTTTTTTTGACAATTATTTTTATTGCTTTAGTAACTAGATACAAGTTGTTATGAAAATAGAGCAGGGTTTTGTTAATCAGTTAATGCATTTTCAAATTATTAAAACTTCAGATTCATTTTCTGCTGCTAAGGCTAATTTGGTTTTTAGTTTTGGAGAAAGGGAAATAATTGAAAATTGTAAACTTTATGAAAAGTTAAAGTCAGTTTATCCCAATGCGGAAATTGTAATTTGCTCTACTGCGGGGCAGTTATTAGATTATAATTTAGTAAATAATAGTATTATAGTAACCGCTATAGAATTTGAAAAAACGCCAATAAAAATTTCTAAATATAACTTATTAGATGAGGAATCTTTGTCCAGACTTGGAGGGAGAGTCCAAGAAGAGTTAGTAACAAATGATTTATCTGCTATCATGGTTTTATCTGAAGGAACTTATGTAAACGGAACAGAATTAGTAAAAGAACTTTCGAAAGCAACAGATTCCAAAGTCAAAATATTTGGAGGTATCGCGGGTGATAGTTTGAATTTTCAGAAAACTTTACTCGGGGTTAATGAAAATCCAAAAGAAGGAGAGATTGCAATAATTGGTTTTTATGGTAATCATATGAAATTTGGATTTGGGTGTGAAGGTGGATGGACTGATTTTGGTCCGGAACGTGAAGTTACCCATTCTGAAAAAAATATTCTTTACAAAATAGGAGACCATTTTGCTTTAGACCTGTACAAGGAATATCTTGGTCAATATGCTGATGATTTACCGAGTTCAGCTTTGTATTTTCCATTATCAATGAAAGAAAATCCAATCGCTTCTCCCGTTGTTAGAACTATACTATCTATCAACGAAGAAGAAAAATCAATGACATTTGCCGGAGATATTCCTCAAGGAGCTTTTGTGAAATTGATGAAAGGTAATTTTGACAAATTGATTGATGCTTCTTATACAGCGGCAAAAGCTACTATGGATGAATCGAATGCAAGTCCTCAATTGATAATGGTGGTGAGTTGTGTTGGGCGTAAAATAGTACTTGACAACAGAATAGAGGAAGAAATTGAGGTTCTGAAAGATATATTTGGGGAGAATGCATTTTTATTCGGATTCTATTCTTATGGTGAAATTTCACCGGTCGTGGCTCATAAATCCTGTGAATTGCATAACCAAACATTTTCCATAACAACTATGCTAGAAGTGTAATAAAAATATTATGAATGAAAATTTACATAATTATTTAGGCCGTCAAGTTAAAAAATATCTTGATGATGATTTAGTAGCCCAAAATCCATCCCTTCAAAATTTCATTCAAATTATCAATCAAAGTTATTTAAACTATGAAAAAGACGCTACTCTTTTTGAAAAATCCATCAAGCTTAATGATATCGAATACAATCGAATAAACGCAAAACTTAAAGTAGAATTAGAACAGAAAAAAGATGTTCAAAAGAAGTTATTCAATACCATTAAACAGTTGGAAAGCTCAAATCATGTTGTAATTGAAGACAATAATAGTTCAGATTATTTATTTAAAATACTGACTGATGAAATTGAATTTAAAAAAAGACATCAAGAAGAACTATACATTGCAAAAATTAATGCAGAAAAGGCTAATGAAGCTAAATCTGATTTTTTATCAATTATGAGTCATGAGATTCGAACCCCTTTGAATGCAATTATTGGTCTAACTTATATTATTGAAAATGAAAAGGACATAGTTAATATTCATGAAAATATTTTTTTTTTAAAAAAATCAGCACAACACCTTCACCAATTAATTAATAATATTCTTGATTTTGGTAAAATAGAAAATGGCAAAGTAGACCTCGAAAATATTTCTTTTGATTATAAAACACTTGTTATTGATATAACTAAGTCATTAGAGTCTATGATAAGAGAAAACAATAATAAAATTACTGTTTATTTTGATGATGAATTTTGTGCTGAGATTATTAGCGATCCATTAAGAATTAGTCAAATAATTAATAACCTCTTATCAAATGCAATCAAGTTTACTAAGAATGGTTTAATTGAAATTAGAGTAAAAACTTTAAATAAATCTCAAAATAATATCGTTTTCAAAACAGAAATAATTGATAACGGAATCGGAATTGACCTTGATAAATTTGACGCCATTTTCGAAAAATTTTCTCAATTAGATAGCTCAACTTCAAGAAAATATGGGGGTAGTGGTTTAGGGCTAGTTATTACTAAAAATCTTTTAAAATTATTCAATTCAGAAATTCACATAACAAGTGAAGCCAATAAAGGTTGTAATTTTAGCTTTATTCTTGACTTGCCACTAAATGTTAATCAATTGGATAACTATTCTTCTAATTTAGAAAAAGATGTTCAAATACATATGTTGGACGGGATGAAGGTGCTTTTGGTAGAAGATAACTTAATCAATATAAAAGTTGCAGAGAAAATATTACATCATTGGAACATTGTTCTTGATGTAGCACAAAATGGTCTAATTGGTTTGGAGAAGTTTTATGCAAATACGTACGATCTTATCCTTATGGATTTATCAATGCCTGTAATGGACGGTTATGAAGCAAGTGCTAAAATACGCATAGTAAATTCAACAATACCTATTATTGCGCTAACAGCAACAACTTCTTATTTATGTCTTGAAAAAGCACTTCAAATCGGAGTAAATGAATATGTGATTAAGCCCTTTATTCCAAAGGATTTGAACCAAAAGTTGTTTAAGTATTATAAAAAAATCCAATAGAAAGCCTATAAATATTGATTGGTATTTACATTTTAAAAACAGCTTCTAAAGTCTTTATATTAATTATATTTCGTTTTAATTTTTCAGGTGTTACTAGGCTATAAGATCTTAATTTATTATATGAAATTTATTTGTAAACTATTATTTGTTAACTTTTAGGTTTATAACTTCCCGTTTACAAACAAAGTCGTTGCAATAGAATCGTTAATATTGTATGTTAATAAAAACACTTTAAATGCCTGAAGCTAAAATAAAACCGCCGGTTGCCAAAATTATTCCACATCAAATTGAAAAACATGGTCATGTTCGTACTGATGATTACTACTGGATGAACCAAAGAGAAAAGCCGGAAGTTATTGAGTATCTCAATCAAGAAAACGAGTATTATAGGCAATCTACAGCGCATACTGAAGCTTTTCAAAAGGATTTATTCGAAGAAATGAAAGCTCGAATTAAGGAAGATGATGAATCTGTTCCCTATTTGTTTAATGGCTACTACTATATTACGCGCTTTGAAAAAGGTAAAGATTATCCCATTCATTCTCGTAAAAAGGGAAGTTTGGATGCCAAAGAAGAAATTATGTTCGATTGCAATGTGATGGCTGAAGGACATACGTATTTTAATTTAGCTGGATTAAGTATTAGCGAAGACAATACGCTGTGTGCTTTTGGTTTTGACACGGTATCTAGAAGACAATATACGATTCAGGTTAAGAATTTGGTGTCGGGAGAAATTCTAGATTTCAAACTAGAAAACACTACTGGTGGTTCCACTTGGGCAAGCGATAATAAGACATTGTTCTATTCTAGAAAAGATGGAGTGACGCTTCGTTCGGATAAAATATTTAAACATAAAATCGGAACTGCTGCAGCTACAGATGCTATGGTTTATTTTGAAAAAGACGAAACTTTTGATGTTTCCATTTATAAATCGAAGTCGAAAAAGTATTTGATTATCAATTCAAGTAGTACAATAACTACCGAATTTCAAACGGTTTTATCAGCTACGCCTGATGCTAAATTCAGGATGTTCCAAAAAAGAACACGGGGATTGGAATACAGCATTTCACATTTTGGTGAGCATTTTTATATTCTGACTAATAAGGATAAAGCAACCAATTTTAAGCTGATGAAAACGCCCGAAAATGCGAGTTCAAAAGACAATTGGGTTGATTTGATTGCACATCGCGAAGACGTTTTGTTGGAAGACATTGATATTTTCAAAGATTATTTGGTAGTTTCAGAACGTTTTAATGGTTTAAATATGATCCGAATTATGCCTTGGAGTGGAAAAGGAGCATATTATCTTCCTTTTGACAGTGAAACATACATGGCTTACACAACAACCAATGTCGATTTTGATACCGAAATCCTCCGTTATGGCTATCAATCATTGGCTACACCAGCTTCTGTAATTGATTTTAATATGAAGACCAAAGAGAAAACTATACTGAAAGAACAAGAAGTTATAGGTGGAAAATTCGATAAAAACAAGTACATAGAAGAACGCGTTTGGGCAACTGCAAAAGATGGCACCAAAGTGCCCATTTCAATGGTTTATAGAAAAGGTATCAAAAAAGATAGTAAAAATCCATTGTTGTTATATGCTTATGGTTCTTATGGTATGACGATGGATTGTCATTTTTCTACGCTACGATTATCACTTTTAGATCGAGGTTTTATTTACGCCATCGCTCATATTCGTGGTGGAGAAGATTTGGGTCGTGAATGGTACGACAATGGTAAATTAACTAAAAAGAAAAATACATTTACTGATTTCATTGATTGTTCCCAATTTGTTATTGATGAAAAATTCACATCAAGTAAGCATTTATATGCAGAAGGTGGATCGGCCGGAGGGCTTTTGATGGGAGCCATTATCAATATGGCCCCAAATTTGTTTAATGGCGTTGTCGCGCAGGTACCTTTTGTAGATGTTGTTACAACTATGTTGGATGAAACCATTCCGTTAACGACAGGAGAATATGACGAATGGGGAAATCCGAACACGAAGAAATATTATAATTATATGTTGTCTTATTCGCCTTATGATAATGTTGTGGCTCAGAACTATCCAAATCTTTATATTTCAACTGGTTTGCATGATTCTCAGGTACAGTATTGGGAACCAGCTAAATGGGTGGCGAAATTACGGGTTTTGAAAACTAATAATAATCAGTTATATTTGGATACTAACATGGAGGCAGGTCACGGAGGAGCATCGGGAAGGTTTGAAGCCATTAGGGAAATTGCTAAAGAATTCAGTTTTTTATTAGATTTAGAGGGAATAAAAAAATAGTTTAAAAATATTTTATTAAATTTGCACAGGTTTGGAGTCATTAAATATTGGCTCCGAACTATTGCTTGACTAAATTATTTTATGAAAGAAGATATAAAAGCTCACGATAATGTATTAAGTTTAATAGGGAATACACCTCTAATTAGGCTTAACAAAATCACAGAATCTTTACAAGGAAATTTTTACGCTAAGGTTGAAGCATTCAACCCGGGTCATTCTACCAAAGACAGAATCGCACTATATATTATTGAAGAGGCTGAAAAGCAAGGAATTCTTACTCCAGGCGATACTATCATTGAAACTACATCGGGGAATACTGGATTTAGCTTGGCAATGGTAAGCATCATCAAAGGATACAGTTGCATTCTTGCCGTAAGTTCAAAATCTTCTAAAGATAAAATTGATATGTTACGTAGTTTAGGGGCAAAAGTATATGTTTGTCCTGCACACGTTTCTGCTGACGACGAGCGTTCTTACTACAATGTAGCTAAGCGTTTGCACGAAGAAACAAAAGGTTCAGTCTATATCAATCAATATTTCAACCAATTGAATATTGATGCGCATTATAAATCAACTGGTCCTGAAATTTGGGAACAAACCAACGGAAAAATTACCCATTTAATTGCGTGTAGCGGAACGGGTGGAACTATTTCTGGAGCGGCTAAGTTCTTAAAAGAAAAAAATCCAAATATTAGAATTTTAGGTGTTGATGCTTTTGGTTCTGTATTGAAAAAATACCACGAAACTAGAGAATTTGATGCTGATGAAATCTATCCATACCGAATAGAAGGTTTGGGTAAAAACTTGATTCCAACTGCTACCGACTTTGATTTGATAGATCATTTCATGAAAGTAACCGACGAAGAAAGTGCCCATACTACTAGAGAGATTGTTAAAAGAGAAGGCTTATTTGTTGGTTATACTTCTGGAGCAGTAATGCAGGCAATCAAGCAATATGCTGAAGAAGGAGAGTTCAACGAAAATAGTAATGTAATTGCAATTTTCCCAGATCACGGTTCTCGTTATATGAGTAAAGTATTTAGCGATGATTGGATGAATGAACAAGGTTTCTTTGACAGCATCAACGCTGAAGAAGTCCAGAAAGTAGAGTTTATTAAGTAGCATTACGATTTAAGTACTACTATTAAGATATAAAAAAACCTCCAAAGCGATTCGGAGGTTTTTTTGTTTTCTGAAAAGGTGCTATCGCATCATTGTATGATTGATATTCCGATCATCGTATTTTGCCGTAAAACGTTTTAGGTTTTCGAGATTAATTTCTCCTTTTAGATCAAATACTTTTTCTGAGAGTAATAAGGCTAACATAAATTCCCAATCGCGGCCACGGAAGTTTTTGGATTGTATTATAGTGTTTAGTTTAGTGAAAACAATCTTCTTGCTATCGTCCACTTTACTCTCGGTTTTATTGTTATCAACAATCATATTGACTAATTCTTCCTTAGTGTTTAGATTGTAAACGTACAATTCATTTCCCATCGCTTTTTTGGCAAAGCTAAAAGTTGCAGCATCATCTATGTAAACAATTTGCTTTTTTAATTTAACGGTTTGTGCCGAAAGGCTAGTAACTGTTAGAATTAATAGCACTATAGGATTAAGACAGTTCATAATTTACTAGTTGGATCAAAACGAATTTACAAAAAAATAACAAAAAAACGCCGAGCGTAACTCGACGTTTCATTTGAATAACTATTATATTATTTCTTTTTAGAATTATCGGTACTATTTTTAGTATCCATCATTTCCATAAGTTTCATTCCTAATAAACCGCTAATTCCTCCTTCAGAACCGTTCGCGCCAGTAATTAAAACATCTGGAATTACTTTGATATTTCCTTTACCAATTTCTTCGGTAACTTTATATCTGGTAAAATTATCGCCGCCCATCGCAGAAACCTGTAATTGATAAGCTTCGGCAGTAGATTTACCAATCGCCATAATCTTTTCAGCTTCAGCTAATCCGGTTTTAGAAATCTTTTCAGCTTCAGCACTTGCGTTTAGTTTTGTTGCTTCTGCTTGTGCACCAGCTCTAGCTTTGGTCGCTTCCGCTTCGGCATTAGCACGCATTTTGGTAGCTTCCGCCTCAGCATTTACATTCAATTTTAAACTTGTAGCATCACCTTCCGCTTTTTTTACGGTTGCATCTGCAGTTCTTTGTGCAATTTCAACACTTTGTGAAGCACGAACGATTTCTTTTTGCATATCAGCAATAGCCGTTTCTTTTTCCATTCCCTGACGTTGTTCTTGCGCCATTCTTTGGGTTTGATACGTCTTTTGCTCTTCTTCCGCAAGCTTTCTATCGGTTAATGTTTTCATTAAGGAATCCGGAGGTACAATATCACCAATTAAAGTATCAACAGCATTTACATTGTATTCATCTAATACCGCTTTAATATGATTCTTAGCCGATTCCTGACGTTCCTTACGCGTACTCAGAAACGATATAACATCACTGTCTTGAGCTGAGTTTCTAAAGTAGTTTCCAATGGTTGGTTCTAAAACCTGAGAAACTAAGTTGGTCATGCTACCAAAACGCGCAATTACTTTTGGAGCTTCATTGGCTGGGACATGAATGATTTGGGCCACATCAAGATTAAAAGGGAAACCATCTTTAGAACGAACGGTAATGGTAGATAAATTTTTATCTAAATCATGTGATTCACTTCGGGCGTTTGCCCAGTTTAAAACTAAGTTGGTTGTCGGAACAGCTTCTAATTTAGTGGTATATTTATTCAAAGCGTATTTTCCCGGGCCAAGTGGTTCCATCCAAACGCCACGTTGTCCTTTTGACACAATGTTTCCGTGTTTGAAAGTGTCTCCGGTTACATCTTTGCCATCCTCACCGATGTACGAAATCACCACACCAACATAACCAATTGGCACATCTGTCATTGGATTTTGCTCAATCTGAATTCCCCAAGTGTTGATATAATAAGAACCTGCAAGCATTACTTGTGGTTGCAGACCTCTGTTTCCACCCAAATCCAAAAACATATCAAAATCCTGAAAATTATTATGACCATCAATAAATTTACCTGCAATCTGACCTTGCGGAATTGGGTCGCCATCTAAAGCAGTTACAATTCCAATCATATTTTCGTAAATTTTCACCTGATCCACCACTACTATTTCAAATAAATAGGTATTAATACGATAAGAACCTGTTGTAATAAAAGCCGACTGACGCCCTTTTTGACCACCATTATCTAAGAAAGCAGTTGCATCTTGAAAATTATCACTTTCGACTTTTCTGGCAAGAATTCGTCCTGTTGGAATTTCTTTTCCATCTTTGCTTAAAACCAATCCAATTCTTCCTTCTGGGATTATGGTAAAGGCTGTCATGTCGATAGTATATTGCCAAATCCATTTTGACCAATATAAACCTGGTGCTAACGTTTGCGCTTGAAAACCAGCTTCTCCTTTGGTAGCAATAATTCTACTATCAGGGAGTGACTTGTCTGCTCCGAAAAGCACGAATTTTTTGGTTACCAAACCAATTTTGTCCTCGGGAACGATTACCATTCCAAAGAAAACGCGTAATACAAATTTGTAGAGAACGATAGATAATACAATTAAGATTACCCACCAATAAGATAAAATTACATCCATTGTTATTGAAGTTAGATTAAAAAGTGTGTATTGATTTTTAGAATAGATCCAAAAGAAAAAAAATGGGGGTTAGATAGGAATAAATTCATTTGATGAGACAACATCTAGTGTTATTTTTTTACTGTTTATCTAGGATAAAAATCTCTTATTGTACGTAAGCTTGCTTTAAATGTTACAACTTTTTAGTACTATTTTTTGTATTAAAAAAGTAAGTATTTGTTTATCAGTTGTATAAAAAAAACTCCAGGTTTCCCCGAAGTTTATAGTACTGAATACTTGTATCTGAATACTGAATACTTTTTATTCTTCCATTGTATGATATACGTTCATCACGTCTTCATCTTCTTCGATTTTATCAATTAGTTTCTCTACGTCAGCCATTTCAGCTTCAGTTAGTTTTTTGCTAATCTGCGGGATTCTTTCAAAACCGGAAGATAAGATTTCAATACCACGCGATTCAAGTTCTTTTTGGATAGCTCCAAAACTTCCGAAAGGCGCATAGATTAAAATTCCGTCTTCATCCGCAAAGATCTCTTCAGCACCAAAATCTATAAATTCCAATTCCATTTCCTCAATGTCAACATTGCTGTTTGGAATACGGAAATTACAAGTGTGGTCGAACATAAATTCAACTGAGCCTTGTGTTCCCATTGTACCATTACATTTGTTGAAATAACTTCTGATATTGGCAACTGTTCTGTTATTATTATCAGTTGCAGTTTCGATCAAAAGTGCAATTCCGTGTGGCGCATATCCTTCAAAAAGTTGTTCTTTATAATTGGCCGTATCTTTGTCCGTTGCTTTCTTAATAGCACGTTCCACATTTTCTTTCGGCATATTAGCCGACTTTGCATTTTGAATAACGGCACGCAAACGGGAATTAGCTTCGGGATTTGGTCCGCCTTCTTTCACTGCCATTACAATATCTTTACCGATACGTGTAAACGCTTTTGCCATTGCTGACCAACGTTTCATTTTTCGTCCTTTTCTGAATTCAAACGCTCTTCCCATTTCTTAATTTTTATTTGTTGCAAAAATACTTTATTCAACAGCAAGAATCAATGTCAATAACTAGTTTTTATTGCAATTTTTATAGCCATTGTCATTGATTACTTTTTATAAAATGGTAATTTTACTACTTTGGCCGCTATTTTGTTATTACGAATTTGAATAAAAATCTCACTGTCAACCACAGCGAATTCAGCTTTTACATAACCTAATCCGATTCCTTTACCTAAAGACGGCGCCATTGTTCCCGAAGTTACGATTCCGATGTTATTGACGTCAGCATCCACAATTTCATAATCGTGACGCGGAATTCCGCGTTCGGTCAGTTCAAAACCAACTAGTTTTTTGGTAACACCAGCTTCTTTTTGCTTTTTCAGATTTTCTGAATTGGTAAAATCTTTAGTGAATTTGGTTATCCAACCCAAACCCGCTTCTAATGGAGAAGTGGTATCGTTGATATCGTTTCCGTACAAACAGAATCCCATTTCCAAACGCAACGTATCACGCGCAGCCAATCCGACAGGTTTGATACCGAAAGCTTTTCCAGCTTCGAAAACTTTATTCCAAATTTGCTCTACTTCGGTATTTTTACAATAGATTTCAAATCCTCCAGAACCAGTGTAACCTGTTGCAGAAATAATCACATGTTCAATACCAGCAAAATCAGCTACTTCAAAATGATAATATTTAATTGCTGATAAATCTACAGATGTCAATGACTGCATAGCTTCAACAGCTTTTGGGCCTTGAATTGCTAGTAAGGAATAATCCTCAGAAATATTTTTCATTTCAGCTCCCACATCATTGTGAGAAGAAATCCAGTTCCAGTCTTTATCAATATTTGAGGCATTTACAACCAATAAATATTGATTTTCTTTAATTCGGTACACAATTAAATCGTCCACAATTCCACCATCGTTATTAGGTAAACACGAATATTGAGCCCGACCAATTTCTAGAACAGAAGCATCATTAGAAGTTACTTTTTGGATTAAGGCCAAAGCATTTTCACCAGAAAGCAAAAATTCACCCATGTGCGAAACATCAAAGACTCCGACGCCGTTTCTAACAATTTCGTGTTCGGCATTTACGCCTTCATATTGAACCGGCATGTTATAACCTGCAAACGGAACCATTTTGGCTCCTAAACTTTCGTGTATGTGTGTTAACGCTGTATTTTTCATTTTATTTTTTAAGGTATGCATTTAATTTAATCAAATTTTGAAATTCATTTCCTTACAAACGGAGGCAACAGTTTACTGGAAACTTCTCCGAATCCAATACGTAAAGAACTGTTTTGACAATATCCTCTCATGATAACGGTGTCATTGTCGTTGATGAATTTACGTTCCGATCCATCGTTCATTTTAATTGGATTTTTTCCGCCCCAAGTTAATTCAAGCATCGATCCAAAACTGTCCGGAGTAGGACCAGAAATTGTCCCGGATCCTAACATATCCCCAGAATTTATTCGGCATCCATTTGAAGTGTGATGTGTCAATTGCTGTGACATGGACCAATACATGTATTTGAAATTTGATTTTGAAACTAGAGTAGGTTCCACATTTTCCGGCTCTATATATGCTTCTAAATGGATATCATAAGCATTTCTTCCTTTCTGTTGAAGATACGGCAAAGGTGTAGGCTCCTGAATTGGTCCTTTACAACGGAAAGACTCCAAGGCATCCATTGTTACAATCCAAGGTGATATTGAGGAAGCAAAGTTCTTTGCTAAAAACGGTCCAAGCGGCACATATTCCCATTTCTGAATATCACGTGCGCTCCAGTCATTGAGCAATACCATTCCGAAAATATAATCCTCGGCTTCATTTATCGGAATGTTTTCTCCCATTACATTGGCGTCTGTTGTAATAAAAGCTGTTTCCAATTCGAAATCAATAAGGCGTGACGGACCAAAAACAGGAGTATTTTCACCATTTGGCAAGGTTTGTCCCATTGGACGGTGCACTGGAATTCCAGACGGAACTATAGTAGAACTTCTACCGTGGTAACCCACTGGGATGTGAAGCCAATTGGGTAAAAGAGCATTTTCAGGGTCACGGAACATTTTCCCTACATTCGTAGCGTGTTCTTTACTGGAATAAAAATCGGTGTAATCGCCAATCAAAACAGGAAGTTGCATTTCTACATCTTCCATTTTAAAGATAACAATATCGCAATGTTCTGGATTATCTCTCAGTAATGCATTGTTGTGATCAAATATATCTCCAATTCTGTTTCGCACTAATCTCCATGTCTTTTTACCATCTGAAATGAAATCGTTCAAAGTGTCCTGCATGAACATATCATCAGTCAATTCAATTCCGTTAAAATAATTCAGTTGTTGTAATGCTCCCAAATCGATGGCGTAATCTCCAATTCGTGTTCCAATTGTGATCACATCTTCTTTGGTTAAAAAAACGCCAAAAGGAATATTTTGAATAGGAAAGTCGCTGTCTTTGGGGACAGTAAGCCATGATTTTCGTTTAGGATTATTGGTATTTGAAGGCATGAGTTTGTTAATTTAGTTGTTGAAAATTTAAGTAATCAAATATATCATTTCCTATTAATTTACCAAACCATTTTTGTAATTTTGAACACAATTAATCGAAAAAAAATCAAATGCAACGCGACACACAAATTTTTGACCTAATTCTTGAGGAACAAGACAGACAAATTCACGGAATTGAACTAATTGCATCAGAGAACTTTGTAAGCGACCAAGTGATGGAAGCTGCTGGTTCTGTGCTAACAAATAAATATGCGGAAGGGTATCCAGGCAAAAGATATTATGGTGGATGTGAAGTAGTAGATGTAATTGAGCAAATTGCGATTGACAGAGCCAAGGAACTTTTTGGTGCCGAATATGTAAACGTACAACCACACTCCGGTTCGCAGGCTAATACAGCGGTTTTCGCAGCGTGTTTAAAGCCCGGCGATAAGATTTTAGGATTTGATTTATCACATGGCGGACATTTAACACATGGATCCCCTGTAAATTTTTCAGGAAAATTATATTCACCAAGTTTTTATGGTGTTGAAGCAGAAACTGGAGTTTTGAATTACGATAAAATCCAAGAAATTGCCACTAAAGAACAACCAAAAATGATTATAGCAGGAGCATCTGCGTATTCTCGTGATATGGATTTTAAACGTTTTCGTGAAATTGCGGACAGCGTTGGCGCCCTTTTATTAGCGGATATTTCACATCCTGCAGGTTTAATTGCTAAAGGTTTGATGAATGATCCAATTCCACATTGCCATATCATTACTAGTACAACTCACAAAACATTACGCGGACCAAGAGGCGGAATTATAATGATGGGGAAAGATTTTGAAAATCCATGGGGTTTAAAAACACCAAAAGGCGAAATTAGAATGATGTCTCACGTTTTGGATATGTCAGTTTTTCCGGGAAATCAAGGCGGACCGTTGGAACATATTATTGCAGCTAAAGCAATTGCTTTTGGTGAAGCTTTATCAGATGAGTTCTTTACCTATCAAATGCAAGTTCAGAAAAATGCCAAAGCAATGGCTGCTAGTTTTGTAAAAAGAGGTTATGATCTAATTTCCGGCGGAACAGACAATCACATGATGCTAATTGATTTAAGAAACAAAGGGATTTCTGGAAAAGATGCTGAAATTGCTTTGGGAAAAGCCGAAATTACGGTGAACAAAAACATGGTTCCTTTTGATGATAAATCGCCATTTGTAACTTCAGGAATTCGTGTTGGAACTCCGGCAATTACTACTCGTGGATTGATGGAAAGTGATATGGAAACTATTGTTGACTTAATTGACAGAGTGCTTTCAAATGCAACTAACGACGAATTATTAGAAGAAATCGCAGACGAAGTAAACGATATGATGAGCGAAAGAGCCATCTTTGTTTATTAAAAAATAGTTTAAAAGGTTAAAGGTGTAAAAGTTAAGTTTGTCTCCAATTTTTTAACCCTTTAACCTTTTTTAAACCTTTAACCTTTCTAAACCTTACCATAAAAAATGGGCGTACTCCGATTAGAATTGCCAACCGATCCGCGATGGGTAAATATTGTAGAAAAAAACATTGAGGAAATCTTAACAGATCACGCCTGGTGTGAACAAAAAGCAGCTACAAATGCTATAACAATCATCACAATTAATTCGGAACACGAAGATTTGGTTACCGATTTGCTGGCTTTGGCTAAAGAAGAATTGGAACATTTTGAAATGGTTCATGAAATTATTAAGAAGCGCGGACTCAAATTGGGTCGTGAACGCAAGGATGAATATGTGAATGAACTTGCGCAATACATGAAGCAAAGCTACACAGGAAGCCGCGTTTCCGGATTGGTAGAACGTTTACTTTTTTCGGCTATGATTGAAGCAAGAAGCTGCGAACGTTTTAAAGTACTTTCTGAAAACATAAAAGACGAAGAATTATCTAAATTCTACAGAGATTTGATGGAAAGCGAAGCCGGACATTACACTACGTTTATAACTTACGCTCGAAAATATGGCGAAGGAATTGACGTTGAAAAACGGTGGCGCGAATGGATTGCTTTTGAAGCTGCAGTGATTGCCAATTACGGAAACAAAGAAACCATTCACGGTTAAAAATTTAATCCTTCATTTTGAGGGATTTTTTATGATATATATTATCATTTTAGAGTGCTAATTATCGTAAATTTGGATAAATCCAATTCATAATCTTTGATGAAACTCAAAAATATTCTTTTCTATACCACATTTTTTCTTATTGTTTCTTGTTCAAAAAAAGACAATGGCGAATTACAACCCCAAAAAGGTAGCGTTACCGAAAGTGTCTATGCTTCTGGTGTGGTTAAATCTGAAAATCAATACACAGTTTACTCAACGGTTAATGGTGTTTTACAAAAAATAAATGCCGTCGTTGGCGAAACTATTATTCAGGGGCAATCCTTGTTTGAAATCGAAAGCGAAAAGGCGTCGTTGAATACTGAGAATGCTAGATTGGCTTACGAATTAAGTCAAGGAAATAGTCGGTATATACAAGATAAAATTTCTGAAATGGAAACCAAAGTCCAAATCGCTAAAGACAAACTGGCTTTAGATAAATCGGTATATAATCGAAATAAAAACATCAAGCAATACAATGTTATTTCTGAAGTTGATTATGAAAGGGTTGAACTAACGTATAAAAATTCAAAATCCAGTTATGAATCAGCCTTAAAGCAGTTGTCACAACTAAAAGCGCAATTAAAAAGCGATCAAAGTAGAAATAACAATAACTTAAAAATTAGTCAACAATCGGAAAATGATTTTAATATTAAAAGTGCATTTTCTGGTGAGTTATTTGATATTTTGGTAAAAGAAGGTGCCATGATTACGCCTCAAACACCTTTGGCAATTATAGGAAAAAAGAATTCGTATTTGCTTGAACTGGATGTTGATGAAAACGATATGGTGCGTGTGAAAATTGGCCAAACAATGTTGGTTTCTATGGACAGTTATAAAGGAAAAGTTTTTGAAGCTACTGTGGACAAAATTTATCCGATACTGGATGAGCGTTCGAGAACCTTTAAAATTGAAGCTCATTTTTCAAATCCGCCAGAAAAATTGTTTCCAAATCTGACAGCAGAAGCCAATATCGTTATTCTAAGCAGAAAAAATGTTTTGACGATTCCCAAAAGTTATCTGATTGATGGCGAATACGTTTTAGTGAATAAAGACAAAAAAAGAAAAGTAAAAGTTGGTTTAAGCGACTATCAAAATGTCGAAATTTTGGCGGGATTAACTGCTAAAGAAACCATTTATAGACCCAAATAATGAACTTCAAACTCATCTTAAACATAGCGGTTCATTTATTGCGTGCCCGATTGAAACAAACGGTGGTTGCCGCTGTGGGTGTTACTTTTGGGATTGCTATGTTTATTGCGCTAAATGGCTTTATGAATGGCTTGAATGATTTATTAGATGGATTAATGCTGAACAGAACCGCACATGTTCGGCTTTACAACGAAATAAAACCGACAGCTGATCAACCCATTTTACTTTCAGAAAAATATAAAAACAGTACTAATTTTATTAGTTCAGTTAAACCAAAAGACAGAGGAAAAGCCATTTATAACAGTCAAGCCATCATTGATTATTTAAAGAAAGATAAACGCATTATTGATGTTGCTCCGAAAATTAATGTACCCGTTTTTTTTAATTCGGGAACCATCGAAATTTCAGGAGTTATTGATGGCATAGACGTTGTGCCAGAAGAAAAGTTATTCAAAGTAAGTGATTATATTATTGAAGGCAAAGTTGCTGATTTGGTTCAGAATAACAGCATTATAATAGGTAAAGGTTTGGCAGATAAAATGTTACTTGCCAAAGGTGATGTGATTAAAGTAACTTCAGCCAAAGGTAATTTAGCCTCGTTAAAAATCATTGGAATTTCACAATCGGGTATTGCCGAATTTGATAATACGATGAGTTACACTTCGTTGGCAACAGCGCAAAAATTATTGGGTGAATCTACAAATTATGTTACCGATATTCAGGTCAAATTATACGCTATGAAAAGTGCCCCAGCAGTCGCCAAGGAATTTCAGAATAAATTCGATTTAGATGCCATTGATTATCAAACGGCCAATTCGCAATTTGAAACTGGAAGTTCTGTGCGAAGTATCATATCGTATGCCGTTGGTATAGTGTTACTTATTGTAGCAGGTTTCGGAATTTATAATATTCTAAACATGATGATTTTTGAAAAAATGGACAGTATTGCCATTCTAAAAGCCACAGGTTTTTCGGGTAATGATGTAAAATGGATTTTTATTTCCTTAGCACTTATTATCGGAATTGTCGGCGGTATTTTCGGATTGATTTTTGGCTATATCTTTTCTTCTATTATCGATAGTATTCCGTTTGAAACAGCATCGTTACCTACAATAAAGACGTATCCTATAAATTATAATCCAATGTTTTATGTGATCGGAATTGTATTTGCATTGATCACCACAACAATCGCTGGACTATTTCCTGCCTTGAAAGCCAGTAAAGTGGATCCTGTAGAAATTATTAGAGGGAAATAACTAGTATAGAAATAAAATGAGTAACGTAGTTTTAGAAACAAAAGGATTAACCAAATACTTCTATGACCCCGTAAAATTTCAGGTTTTGAAGCAAATTGATATGAGCATCAATCACGGTGAATTTGTTTCGATTGTTGGAAAATCAGGTTGCGGGAAATCGACTTTATTGTATTTATTATCAACAATGGATACCGATTATGAAGGACAAATTTCAATTAATGATCAATTAGTTACGGGAAAAACGGACAAGCAATTGGCCGAAATAAGAAATGAAAAAATTGGCTTTGTATTTCAGTTTCATTATTTGCTTTCGGAATATAATGTGTTAAAAAATGTGATGCTGCCTGGAATGAAATTGGGTAAATTATCCAATGCTGAAATTGAGCATAATGCTATGGAACATCTGAGAACGTTAGATATAGTAGATCAAGCTTTGAAAATGCCCAACCAATTGAGTGGCGGTCAAAAACAACGCGTTGCTATTGCCAGAGCCATGATTAATAATCCATTAATCATAATGGGTGACGAACCAACAGGTAATTTAGATAAAAAAAACAGCGATATGGTTTTTGATATTTTCAAGAAATTGACAGTTAATGAAAAACAAACATTGCTTATTGTCACTCATGACCAAGATTTCGCTGATAGAACCAACCGAATTATTACGATGGAAGATGGCAAAATTATAAGCTAGAATAGATTTATAAACCAACATTATTTTTAATATCTTCGAATTTTTTCCTTTAAATAATAGATTTACAACAATAGAATTTTAGACAAAATGAGAATTGAAACCGATATAAAATTAGGATTTAAAGACGTCATGATCCGCCCAAAACGTTCTACCTTAAATAGTAGGGCGCAAGTTAGTTTGGAACGAGATTTTAAATTTCTGCATAGTACTATGACTTGGACGGGAATTCCAATCATGGCTGCCAATATGGATACCGTTGGAACTTTTGAAATGGCGTTGGCTTTGGCCAAAGAAAAACTTTTTACATCAATTCACAAACATTATTCCGTACAAGAATGGAATGATTTCATTAAATCAGCTCCTAAAGATATTTGCGATTACATTGCAGTGAGCACCGGAACAGGTAAAAATGACTTTAAAAAAATTGCCGAAATATTTGAACACAATCCACAACTAAAATTCATTTGTATTGATGTGGCCAATGGTTATTCAGAGCATTTTGTAGACTTTTTGCGTCAAGCACGTAAACAATATTCAGATAAAGTAATCATCGCCGGAAATGTTGTTACGGGTGAAATGGTAGAAGAACTTCTTTTGGAAGGTGCTGATATTGTAAAGGTCGGAATTGGTCCAGGTTCCGTTTGTACCACGCGCGTTAAAACAGGTGTTGGTTATCCTCAACTTTCTGCAATTATTGAATGTGCTGATGCGGCTCATGGACTTGGAGGACATATCATTAGTGATGGCGGTTGTTCCACTCCGGGCGATGTTGCCAAAGCTTTTGGAGCTGGTGCTGATTTTGTAATGTTGGGAGGAATGCTTGCTGGTCATACCGAAAGTGGTGGAGAAATAATTGAAATCAAAGGCGAAAAGTTCAAGCAGTTTTACGGAATGAGTTCAGAAACCGCAATGAAAAAACACGTCGGTGGCGTTGCTGAATATCGTGCGAGTGAAGGCAAAACCGTTCAGGTTCCGTTTAAAGGAAATGTAATTGATACTTTACACGATATTCTTGGTGGAATCAGAAGTACTTGTACTTATGTCGGTGCGGCTAAACTAAAAGAATTAACCAAAAGAACTACATTTATTAGAGTTATTGAACAAGAAAATAGGGTTTTTACGAAATAAAGAGCACTACACTTTTTCTTCATTTACTTTAACTAAAAATTAGTATTCGTTCTACAACAACTTCTATTTAAAATAGTAATTTTATACAATATGGAAAAGAACACTAAAAAAGGATTTTTCTTCAAAAAATACGAAGCTCCATTTCAATCCCCATTTGATAAATTATTTGAAATTTTCAAGGAATTAATTACACATACCTCTGGTGATTTTGAGGAAGCAATCGATTGGTTACGCCAATTGGATGTGGAATATAAACTCACCGATGCAGCCTATACCATTGATAATTTTATTGAGGATTTAAAGAAAAAGGGATACATCCGTGAAGAATTAAAAGACGATGGAACTTCTGGAACCGGAATAACAGCAAAAACGGAGAGAGCCATTCGACAACAAGCATTGGATCAAATTTTCGGAAATTTAAAACGATCTGGAACTGGCAATCACAAAACCAAATATTCAGGAAGCGGCGATGAGCAAACAGGAGAATTCCGCGATTATCATTTTGGTGACGGACTCGAAAGTATTTCTTTGACCGAAAGTTTACGAAACGCACAAATTAATAACGGAGTAGAAGAGTTTCGTTTAACAGAGAATGATTTGGTGGTAGAAGAATCGAAATTTAAGGCGCAAATGAGCACCGTTTTGATGATTGACATCAGCCACAGCATGATTCTTTATGGCGAAGACCGAATTACACCCGCCAAAAAAGTAGCAATGGCTTTAGCCGAATTAATCACTACCCGTTATCCGAAAGACACGATTGATATTTTGGTGTTTGGAAATGACGCTTGGCCCATTGCAATCAAAGATTTGCCTTATTTAAAAGTGGGACCGTATCACACGAATACCGTTGCAGGTTTGCAATTAGCTATGGATATGTTGCGCAGAAAACGAAATACCAACAAACAGATTTTTATGATAACAGACGGAAAACCAAGTTGTATTCGTGAAAAAGATGGCACCTATTATATGAATTCGAATGGTTTAGACGAATATATTGTGGAGCAATGTTACAATCAAGCCGCGCAAGCCAGAAAATTGCACATTCCGATTACAACTTTCATGATTGCGAATGATCCGTATCTACAAAAATTTGTAAATAAGTTTACCGAAGCCAATCAAGGAAAAGCTTTTTACACCGGATTAAAAGGTTTGGGCGAAATGATTTTTGAAGATTATGAAACCAATAGAAAGAAGAAGATTAAATAGAAGTCAGATAGTAGATTACAGATTTTAGAAAAATAAATAAACTTAGCGAACCTTGCGCTGTCATCCTGAGCTTGTCGAAGGACTTTGCGCACTTTGCGGTTAAATAAAAAAACATGAAAATAGAAAACATAAAAACACTAGGAGAATTAGTAAAATCTGGATATGTTTCCAGAAGTATTAAAGACGAATTGCGTGAAAATTTACGTGAGAAAATAAAATCAGGTAAACCGGTTTTTGAAGGCGTTCACGGATTTGAAAATACCGTAATTCCAGAATTAGAACGTGCAATTTTATCACGTCACAATATCAATTTACTGGGTCTTCGTGGTCAAGCCAAAACAAGATTGGCGCGTAAGATGATTGAATTGTTAGATGAATATATGCCTATTGTTGAAGGTTCTGAAATTAATGACGATCCATTGAGTCCGATTTCTCGATTTGCTAAAGATTTAATTGCTGAAAAAGGAGATGCAACTCCAATAAAATGGATTCATAGAAGTGAACGATTTTCAGAAAAATTAGCTACGCCCGATGTAACAGTTGCCGATTTAATTGGTGATGTGGATCCAATAAAAGCAGCAAATTTGAAATTATCCTACGCTGATGATCGCGTAATTCATTTCGGAATGATTCCGAGAGCCAACCGTTGCATCTTTGTAATCAACGAATTACCCGATTTACAAGCAAGGATTCAGGTTGCATTGTTCAATATTTTACAAGAAGGCGATATTCAAATCCGTGGTTTCAAGTTACGCATGCCATTAGACATGCAATTCGTTTTTACGGCAAATCCAGAAGATTACACCAATCGTGGTAGCATCGTAACGCCTCTGAAAGATAGAATTGGTTCACAAATATTAACACATTATCCTGAAAATGTCGCTATTGCAAGAACCATTACACATCAAGAAGCAAAATTGGATACCAAACAATCGGAGAGTGTTCATGTTCCAAATTTGGCCAAAGATTTATTAGAACAAATTTCTTTTGAAGCTCGTGAGAGCGAATATATTGACAATAAAAGTGGCGTTAGTGCGCGTTTGAGCATAACAGCTTACGAAAATTTACTAAGCACCGCTGAACGTAGAGCATTAAAATCTGGAACTGATAAAACTACGGTTCGATTATCTGATTTTATGGGCATTATTCCAGCCATTACAGGTAAAGTAGAATTGGTTTACGAAGGAGAACAAGAAGGCGCTGCAGTAGTGGCACAACATTTAATTAGTGATGCGATTCATACTTTCTTTCCGGCTTATTTTCCTAAAATTGAAAAATTGGAACGCGATGCCGATGCTAGTCCATTTGCAAAAGTTTTGGAATGGTTCTTTACAGAATCAGGGTTTGAATTATTAGATGATGCATCGGATGCAGAATACAAAAAACAATTGGATGACGTGAAACCGTTAGAAGATTTAATTCAGAAATACCAACCTGAAATCCCATTGGAAGACAAAAATTTCTTAAAAGAATTTGTGCTGTGGGGTTTAGTAGAATATGATAAATTAAGCAAGGATAGAGTAGAAGAAGGCTATCAATTCAAAGACTTATACGGAAGTTACATTAGTAAATTATAACATAGATTTGCTAATCGACTTTCGGTCAATTCAAATTAGTTTCTTTTTTTTGCCACACATTCCCAGATTTTAAATCATGTTTTAATCTGTGAATCTGTGGCTATTTTTTTTCTAACTCAAATTTTTCTAAATTTCAGTCAGACAAACTCAAACAATAGACTTTTAGTTTTTACTTTATAACCAAATCATATTTTCCAAGTAATCCTTTTAATCCGTCTGTAGAAAAAATGGCTTTCTTAAGCTTGTTTTTCTCGGGATCGATAGTGTAATCGTAGCTGGTGTAAAAATCAGCTTTGTTGGCAATGGTGTCAATGAAAACGGCTTTTCTTAAATTACAGTTATCAAACAGCACTTCGGTTAAATCGCTTCCCATAAAATCTACAGCAATCATGCTGCAATTGATGAACTGCATTTTCTTAAGTTTTAGTGCGTAGAATTTGGCATAATCCAATAAACAATCTTTAAAACTAAACTCAAAAATTACCTGATCGGTCATTGCAAAGTTGACATTGGTAAAATTACATCCGTTAAACTGAACGCCACGTAGCGACACATAATTGATTTTTGTATCATTAAAATTGCAATCAAAAAAAGTGCAATCTATAAAATAAACACTCTGAAACGTGCATTGCGTAAAGTCACAATTGTGAAAAGTGCAGTTTTCGTATTCTTTGAATTTGATAGCTATTTCTTCAAAGTTGATGTCTTTGAATTGTTCGTCAAGTATATAATCTGATGACATAGTTCTTTTTTTGGAGGCGTAAAACTAAGCGTTTTTTTGGACCTATTATTTTCTATTATGTTAATATTGGTATAAACATGTTTATGTATTTATTTTATTTACGTTAAACAACTAATTTTACCGAGTAATTTTCTAGCAAGTATGAATCAGGAAACGACAAAGGTCTCCGGGTTTTTTTATAAAAATCCATCACTCAAAATCAAAGAATTTCAAGCTTATCTTACGGCACGTTTCGGCATTATATTCGCCCTAAATATGCAATCTACGATTTTGTATTATTGGGTATACCATATCACAAACGATAAACTTTCTCTTGGTATAGTTGGTCTTTCTGAGGTTATTCCCGCTATCGGATGTTCCTTAATTGCAGGTCATTATGTTGATTTAAACGAAAAGCGAAAAATGGTGCTCTTGTGTTTGTCCGGATATATACTTATTGCTTTTTCTTTGGCCATTTGGGCGCTTGAAATAACACATCAAAATTTTTCTACTACTAAGATTGTCAGTTTTATTTATTTTTTTGTTTTTCTTGGTGGTGTTTTGCGCTCGTTTTATAGCCCTTCCATGTTTTCATTATTTGGATTGGTAGTTCCAAGAGTACATTTTGCCAATGCGACGAGTTGGAGTAGTATGGCTTGGCAGATGGGTGCTGTTCTTGGGCCTCTAGTTGCTGGATTTGCAATTGCTTGGTTTGGAATTCCAGCTGGACTTTTTACGGTATTCGGAATTATGATTGTTCTCTATTTTCCGATTCTATATATTTCGGTTAAACCGATATTAAAAAAAGTAAAAGAACCGATTATGCAAAGTATTACTGAAGGAGTGCGATTCGTTTTAAAAACACCGACCCTTTTAGCAGCGCAATGTTTGGATATGTTCTCGGTTTTATTTGGAGGCGCTGTTGCTTTACTTCCGGTGTATCAAAAAGAGATTCTTCATGTCAACGAAATGGGATTTGGAATACTGCGTTCCGCTCCGGGAATAGGAGCATTGCTGACCTTGGGATTGTTGGCATTTCTTCCTTTAAAAACCTATCCTGGACGAAAATTATTTATCTGCGTAACTGGATTTGCTTTATCAATAATTGTGTTTGGAATTTCTACCAACTTTTACCTTTCTTTTTTTATGTTATTGTTTTCTGGAATGTTTGATGCCGTGAGTGTAGTTATCAGAAGTACCATTCTACAATTAGTGACTCCAGATGAAATGCGTGGACGAGTTTCTGCAGTGAATACCATGTTTGTAAGCTCTTCCAACGAACTTGGTGATTTTGAAAGTGGTGTTATGGCACATTATATTGGTACAGTTCGAGCTGTAGTTGTTGGCGGATGCTTAACACTTGGAGTTGTTGCTTTTACGTTCTTTAAAGCGCCACAGTTGCGAGAGTTTAGTTTTGAAGACAAAAAGAAGGATGAATAATGTCTTAGCCAATAATAATAATTTTTAGATTTAAAAATCAAATTAGATTTGCAGGTTTATCAAATATAACTATATTTGCACTCATAAAAAAAGGCCTTGTGGCGCAACTGAATAGCGCACTTGATTACGGCTCAAGAGGTTACTGGTTTGAATCCAGTCAAGGTCACACTTAACATCCCGAAACACTTGATTTACAAGGTTTCGGGATTTTTTATTATCTTCGTGTGACTATTTTGCGCCATTATCATAACTTTACTGCAAGATATATAATTAAAGTGAAACATAATGTTTTTGAAAAAATAATGAACTTGCCTAATCTAATTTTTGAAAGATTAGAATGGAAAAATAATGACTTTAATAATTTAGATGAGCACTTAATTGAATGTGCCAATTACTTTAGAGAGGAGATTTCAAAAAATTTATTTGGTCTTTCATTGTTGGAAAAGAGTGATTTAATTAAAAATTATTTTTTCTCAATTTCTGAAATATACCATAATTATCTTTCTGTTATTTTTGAAGAAGAAGAATTAGGTATTGTAATAAAAGTGACAAATGAAGAAGACAAAGTAGTCGAAGAATTAGAAATTGTTGATGTAGTAGAAGACGAAATCAAATTAGTTAAAATTTTTAAAGAGTTTTTTCAAGAAATCATAGACATTATTTGCTTAGAATGTATCAAGTATAATATTGATGCTTTATCAATCGTAAATGAAAACTTATTATCAAATTCAATATTAAATCTTAAAGTTGTTTACGAAGCCAAAAAGAATTCTTTTTTAGACTCTTCAATGGGTGAAACCAATCTTAAAAAGTCATTTACTTCAACACAAGCATTTGATTTTTTTAATTATTTAAATCAAGAATTTTATAAAAACAAATCTATTCTAACAAAATACAGTTGTATTTATACTAAAATGAAAGGTGATAAATTTTTAGATAACGACATAAAACCCGAACATTTTAAGCAGTTACTTAGTAAACCTCCCTATCGAATTAATTTTACACATCCTCTCAAAAGTCCACACGCTACTCCTAAAAAAGCAAGTAAAGAATACGAAGATAAAAAACTCCATTTTTTTTCGTTAGAAAAACTATAAAATCGTTATTTTCTTCAACGATTCTCGCTTTATCATACAATTTAATCCCTCTACATTTGTTCCCATAACTAAAAACAAAAAATAAATTATGGAAACACAAGAGCAAAGTTCAATGCCATTACTTTGGACAAAAAAAGAAGCAGGTGCTTACCTAAGAAAATCAGTTAGAAGTATTTCGAGGTATTTAGCAGATGGAAAGATTAAAGGATTTAAGTTAGGTGAAAATGGAGATGTTTTAGTTTATGCTGAAACTGTAACCGAAGAAAACCTAAATTCTATTAAACCTAAATTCAACAATAAATTTCGCTAAAATGTCCCAATTTATATTTACATCCCAACTCTCCAAAAGGTCTTCTTCTCCAATAGCAATTAACTATACCAATACAGAAAGACAACCAACAAGGGAAACGACTTTTTTAAACAGGACGACTTTAGAGAAATTTATTCGGAATGACGTCCAACTAATGAAGTACAGACGTAACGAAATAATAAAGGATTTTTTTAGAGTTTATGATTGTAACAAACTTTATACAATGATAGAGGTTGGATTTGATTTTTCGGTTGACGAAAAAACGGCAAATATTATTAGAAAATTGAAAAGAAGTTTGCCCAAAATAAAAACTGAAATATTAGGTTACGTTTGGTTAGTAGATAAGGGCAAAAATGAGGGGATGCACTTCCATTTGGTCATAGCAACTCCAAGAATTAATTGTAAAGGAAAATCATTACCAAAAGAACTAAAATTAACGATTAAAAATAAAAAAGTTCATAGCAGTTTTGTAGAATCCAAACGTAACATTATGAATTACCTTTTAAAGAAAAAAATCTATTACATAGGTAAACGAAAACGAGTGTATGGTAGAAGTTTAAAATTCAATGGAAAAACAACTTTTTTAAAAAGAAGCATAGAGGAATAAAATAACAAGATTACATCAATAAAAACGTTTTAGAACGTTTTAGAACCTTTAAAGTAATGAATATAACGCAATGTAAAGAGAGTGGAAATTGGTTTACACCTAAAAGAAATAACCAAAGGTTTGAGAACAACAAAGCACGTTCAAAATGGCATAACAGAAAGTATAGAAAAATGTTTGCTTATATCAACAAAACTAACAGATTATTATTTAAAAACTATAAGATACTTACTCAGCTAATTGGACTAACAGATTACTTGGAAATTGAAAAGATTATTTTAAAGAAACTTCGATACGATTTTTCATTATGTACAGGCATAATTGAAGAAAATGGGTTAAAAAGTTTTTTGATGTACGATATTCAACTTACTTATATTACAAACGATAAAATTTTAATAAAAAGATATGAAGATAAACGATTTATTTAAACACGACTTGCTAAATTCTCAACAAATATTTATAAAAGAAAATGGAGGGGTTTTAGAAACAAACAAACAGACTAACAATATTGATTTAATTGCCATTATTTTAATTTTTGGAGTAACAGTAATTTTAATGACAAAAATATACAAACCTTATGAAAGAACAAGAAAAGAAGATTAATCTCGCATTCGATATAAACAAAGAATTACAGAAGCAGATTTCAAACAGTAAATATATTAAGTATGCTGTTTATAGCGTTTCTGCGATTGCAGGAATTTTGGCAATAGGCTTCTTAGCCAAAGTGTTTAATTATTCCATTAAAAACATATCAGAACTTAAAAACACTTTAAAGCGATGATTTTTAGAGTACACTTTTAATTGTGATTGGTAAATGATATTGCCAAGAACCTTTTTAGCAGACAAAACAGTAAATTTTAAACAATAATAGGGTATGTATATACCCCAACCTAAAAATGTGAAATATGCATATAAAATATTCGAGGATTTCAAGCATTTCGCAACGCAATGACCGCCAAGTTCAAAACACCAAAGATTTCGATTTTATTATTGAAGACACTTGCAGTGGTTCGATACCGTTTTTTGAAAGAGAAGGAGGAAAACGCATTGAAAAGATGGTTGCCAAAAATGAAGTAACCAAAATCTCGGCGCACTCAATCGATAGATTCGGGAGAGACCTACTTGATGTGCTGAATTCAATTAAGTATTTTAGTCAAAAGGGGATTTGCATTGAATTTAGTCAGCAAGGTTTACGAACTTTAGATGACGACAATAAAGAAAACCCGATTTCTAAAATGATTATTTCCATACTTGGTGTTGTAGCAGAGATGGAACGAAACCTTATTCGTGAGCGTCAGTTAGAAGGAATTGCAATAGCAAAGGCAAAAGGAACATACAAAGGACGTGCTAAAGGAACTTCACTATCCAATTTAGACTTTCTTAACAAACCAAAAGTTAAAAAAGCCATTGACTTAATAGAAAAAGGATATAAACAATCTGAAATTGCCACAATAGTAAGATTGCATCCAAACACCTTATCTAAGATTAAAAAAACATATCAGTCAGTAAACAATGGAAAATAAATTCAAATTAGGTCAAATACTTTGTGAAAGGTGCAGTTTAAAAAAAACTGCCATCCAACGTTACTATTATGTAGTTATTCAAGAAGAAACGGATGACAAATATTTGGTCATACAAGCAATTAATACAACCTCTTTGTATGCTTCGGGTACATCAATAAGCCCTACTCACCCTGAAGAGGATTTAGTAGCGACTGAATTAAAAGCCTCTTATTTACTTTATCAAGAAATTACTGTTTTAGATACTGATAATAAAAAATTTATTATTTTTGATGCTATTGGATTTGAGGGAAAAGACAGACTTGTTAAATTTACTCCGACCAATAATGGTGATTTAATAGGCAATATTTATTATGAGTTAAGAAACAAAACAAAATTAACCTCAACAGGTTTTTTATATTGTGATTTTTATCGAAAAGAAAAATTTATAAAATGAAAAACTTTTAAAACCTTAAAAATGAAAAACCTCAAACATAATTCTACCTACCAAATATTAAAGCTACGCTTAGAACTTATCAAAAGCCAAGAAAGAGAGCATTTTAATATTATAAAATTTGGCTACGGAGAAGAGGCAAATAAGTTTCGGCTAATTAGAAAAGACATCAATAATAAATTAGTGGCAAAGGAGCAAGATTTAAAGAAACAATATGATAGTTTGGAATTGACTTCGGAGAATCTTGGTGAATTAGAAAGGATTTCAACGATTTTACTTGAATTTAAAGATTTTGATGAATCACTTTTGTTTACTGTTAAAAATAAAATTGATAAGCTAATCGAAATAAAAGAAAATGCCACAAAAAAATATGATTTCAAGACTGCAAATAATGCTCGTGAAGAAATTCATTTATTACAAAAATATTTGAATCAGCATAAACTTTAAGATAAAGTTTTGGCATTTACTTACTATTCAATTCCTGAATTGGTTTTTTAAATGCTCGTTAAAAACTTGGGACGGCATCTACCATAAAGGAAATCATTTTCACCAATTTTCGTCATTAAAAACACTAACGTTTTTTAATTCAAATTTTACTCGAGCAGTAACATTATCATCAAGTCGTTCCCAAGTTAAAGGCTCTCCAAAATCTGCCTCTATTAATTCCTTTTTTAAGAATAATGCTCAATATTATCAACATCAATAATTGTAAAGAACAACCCATTTTCAGGTATTTCTTTATACTTCATTTTAATTTCGTCCATCACTTCGCCTGCCAAACTAATACTTGTTTCCAATTCTTCATCGACATAAAATTTTATTTCTGTATAAAAATCTTCAGAGTCTGACCCTTCATTTTCAATAAGCGAATCATATTCAAAACCCGTATATATTCTTATGCCATCTAAATCATAAACTGATTCTATATCTTCTAATAAATTTCTTGCTTGAGCGGGTGTTAAATATAAATCAACTGCTGATATTACTACTTCGTACCTCATAATATGTTAATAATAAATTTTTTAAATTATTTATAGTTTTAGTTTGTAAAAATACAAAAATAAAATATTTGTCTAAGCCACCTTCCCATAATCAGCATATCTACCTTTAAAATAATTAAATAATATTTCGGTCTTAACTACAATGTCACCATCACAGTATGTTGGATAAGGCAATGATTTATACAAATAGTCGTTGATGGCTTTTTTAACAGCCGATGAAGTTTGAATTTTTTCTACCCAATGCTCCACTTGAAATTCATTGCTTTTAAGCCTATCCAATAGTTTTCGAGCCGTATCTTTAACTTCAACTTTTTCATTGTCGGTTACTTTTTTACCGCTGTTTAGCATATCGAACACAGTAAGTTCGTCTTCTTCTAAATGCTCTCTTTCTGCTCTTTTATCTTCTTCTGATAAATCCCCTAAAAGCACAATCAGAGCATCAAACAATTCTTTCACTGTTTGATATTCTTTGCCATTATTGTAGTTCTCAATAATCTCCTGATAGCGTTCATAGTAATCAACTCTTGTTGGATTTTCATCCACCATTTTGTTTAGTTTTTTGTTAACCCTATCTTTTAAGGATTGAACGGCAATATTTTTATTACTCCCTACTTTTAAAAATTCTTCTTCTATCTTTTTAAAGTCTAAACTGCTAATATCAATCTTTTGCCCATAGCCCTCTGCTTGTTCTAAGACCATATTCAGACTTTCAATAGATTCATTAACTACGTATTGAACTCTTGAAACGATATGCGTAATATCTGCTTCGTCAACACCATCAGTTAACATAGAGTAAATAGCATTAATGGCATCTCGCTTGTCTTTAAATTCGTAAATCGCATTGTCGGGCATTAATGCCTTGTATTTCTTAAAGACTTCTCTTGCTAAAATACCAAACTTATTGCGACATTCATCATTGATACAAATGGCATTATAACCTTCCTGAATGTACTTTATTTTATATAAATTGTCTTTGTTTTCAGTAATCAACTGTATTGAAAATTTACATTCATCTTGCAGAAACAATTCTGTAGCCAGTACCGTTTCATTTAAGTCTGCAATTAAATCTTCCAAAGGTCTTACGGGTACATCATCGCCACCATCTCCTTTGCTTCCGCTATCTCCGTAAATGGCTAATGCTTCTAACAAGGCTTTGTAGGTTTCAATATAATCGACGATTAATCCATTATTTTTACCTTCGTGAACACGGTTTGCCCTTGCGATTGTCTGCATCAACGTATGTGACTTCATAGGTTTATCTAAATACAAAGTCGATAAACTCTTTACGTCAAACCCTGTTATCCACATTGCGCAGACAATGGCTAAACGAAATGGATGGTTTTCTTCTTTAAATTCTTTTTCAAGGTCACGGGTATTCATTTTCAAGCGATGTGGCTCAATGTCCAATCCCCAAGCTTCAAATTTGTCTATCTCATTCTGTTCTCCACTGACAACCACTGAAATTTCGGTTTCCCTTGTCCATTCCAATTCTCGTTGCTGTGTTAATTGCTCTTGTAAATCTTCAATTTTAGCGACTTCCCTTTGTTTTTCTTCCAAGTATTTTTGCCATTCATCTGTAATCAAATCATACATTTTAACGGCAGTTACTTTGTCCATTGCCACATACATTGCTTTGCCTTTATAACCCCTTGTGTTGAAATGTTGCACCACATCTTTGGCAATCGCTCGTAGTCGTTTTTCGGCTGTAAGAATTGGATATTCTCTTGCAAATAGTTTAGTTAATTTGGCTTGTTGGTCAGCATCTAAATCTTCCGATTCGATGGCTTCTCTTATTTGGTCATTGATTTGTGGATTGTCCAAACGTAATTTCTCCCCACGATTTTCATAATACAACGGAACGGTTGCACCATCTTCTATAGAACGCTTGAAATCGTATTTAGAAACGTACTCCCCAAAAATTCTTCGGGTAAGTTCATCATCTTTAAACAATGGTGTTCCTGTAAATCCAATGAAGGAAGCATTTGGTAACGCCTTGCGCAAATTCATCGCCAACGAACCGCCCTGCGTTCGATGCGCCTCATCGCTTATCACGATAATATTATCACGATTCGTAATAATTTCTTCAAAGTTGAATTTGTGAATTAAGGAGAAAATATACCGTTGGTCTGTTTTTAATAACGATTTTAAATGTTCCCCACTTGTGGCTTTTACATTAACATCTTGAACAGCTCCAACACCCGTGAAGGTATTATATATCTGTGTATCTAACTCATTTCTGTCGGTCACTAAAAGAAACGTATAACCACCACCCAATGCACGTAATATCTTTTGACAAAGAAATACCATAGAATAACTCTTTCCGCTTCCCTGTGTGTGCCAGAATACCCCTAATTTTTGAGCATCTTCTTTAGTAACCAACCCTTTTTTGGCTTGTTCTTGCACTGAAACAAAATGGTCAACGGCTTTGTTTACGCCAATGAATTGATGGTTACGAGCAATTAACTTTACAATTGAACCTACCGAACTATCAAACAGTACAAAGTTCTCAAACAAATCCATCATTCGTGTTTTCTCGCATACGCCTTTCAAGATGGTGTCTAAACTGATAATGCCTTCTTGCTCTTCTGTAATTCGTTTCCAATCATTAAAATGTTCGTACTTGGAAGTTATTGCGCCTATCTTACTTTCAATACCGTTGCTTAAAATTATAAATGCGTTTGCGTGGAAAATCTTCGGAATGGTTTGTTTATAATCCTTAAAATTGGTTTCATACGCTACTTTTATTTTTCTGTGGTGCGCTTTCAATTCTATGAATAGTAACGGAATACCATTGACAAAACCAACAATATCAGGGCGTTTTCTTCTTTTTGATTTTCCTTCCACCCACAATTGCTGTACGGCTAAAAAGTTGTTGTTTTCGGCAGTATCAAAATCAAAAACTCTGATTTTTTTGTTTCTGATAATTTCCCCTTTTTCATTTTTATACGTTACAGGAATGCCTTCTTTGAGGTAGTTGTGTTTGTCGTGATTTATTTCTGCTAAATCCTTTGTGGAATCATCGCTATTAATCGTTTCATAAGCCAAATCATACGCCTGTTTAGGAAGATTAGGATTCAGTAAAGTAACCGCATCATAAAACCTATTTTTCAAGATGATGTCTGCTTCGCTTTCCCTGCCTATTGTGCCATTTACTCCAAAAGTTTCTCCCTTGAACACATTGGCAATTTGCCAATGCAATTGGTTTTTGAAAATATCAATACAGGTTTGTTCGATTAATTGGTCTTCTGAATAATTATTTCCCATAGGTTATGATTTTGCAAAAGCAATCAAAGGCAGAATGTCCTGTTGGTCTGCCTTTTTTACTGCTTTTATATAATTGCTTCTTGTTCCGGTGGCTTTAACTAAATTAGTACTTCCCCATGAAAAGAAAGTCTTGTTATATAATTTCTCCATTATTAAATCTGCCATTAGGCGTGAATGTCTTCCGTTACCATTAGCAAAACAATGGATGCTTACCAAACGATGTTTAAACCGAATGGCTATTTCTTCTGCATTATAGGTTTGGTTGTTATACCAAAACAAAACATCGTCCAATAACAGTTTTAGTTCAACTGAAATAAGATAACTTTTACTACCTATGTTCTTTTCAGAGGTTCTAAATGTACCTGCCCATTTCCAAACTTCTCCATACATTTGCTTATGCAAGTCTTTGATGAATTTCTCTGAAAACAATTGTTCGGCTTTTAGTTTCTTGCCAAAAGTCCATTGAATCGCCTTTTCGATATTGAGTTGCTCAAATTCGTCTAATTCCTCACGAGTAGTAATAGAAGGTATTTTCAAACCTTCTTGTTCTTCCTCGTTTATTGGCGTTTGCCCATCAATATATTCAATGTTTAATCCCATAAATACTTAGGCATTTCGTTTTTGATTTCTGCCGTTTTTTGAGCAATCGCTTGTTCGATGCGTTCCTTTGAATTTTGTTGGTTTTCCAATGCCATTGAATTATGGGTTCGCATTACAATTTCTGTGGCTAATTCCTTTGCCCGTTTTTCTATCATTTGTTCCAATGATTCGTGTTTGGAAACAAAACCATACACCAACTGCATATCTAATGCTTTGGCTACTTCTTGCAAAGAGTTTAACGAAAGCGTGCCATTTACTTCTCGTTCTTCAATTTGGTTTATATTTTGTGCCGAAAAATCCATCTTATTTCCTAATTGGCGCAATGACATTTTTAATGCCGTTCTTAAGGTATGAACCCAACCTTTAGAAGGTATTACAACCGATTGAAGCAAGCGAAAACCCGCTAATTTCTTGTCGGTTTGATTGATTAATAAGTATTGTTTTGTATTTTTCATCAAGCTAAAGGTTTAAAATTATAAACAAATTTAAAGCTATAACTTGATAAAAACAAATTTATTTTAAAGCTATAGCTTGATAAAACAAATATAATTTAAACTTTTACGTTTAAAATTCAGTTTATAAACTTAAACTTGTCATTTTTTATCAGCCTTTAGACTGAAAACTTTACACCTCTATCGTTCTATTCATCAATCTCGGTAACAATATATCTCGGGCTTCTTTGAGTTTTTGGTTTTGAATTTCGATGTTTTCAACTTGTTTAAAAATATTATCACATAGTTTAAAAAAGTCATTAGCAACATCAGAATTTGGTTCTACTATATCCATATTTTTAAAAACTCCTTTCGAAATCTCTTTAAAAGTAGTTCCGCTTGCATTCGCCTCTATTTCGTGTTTTCTATAAATGAGATTGAATAAAATATAATATCTTAAAAGTACATTATTGGGTATAATATTTATAAATCCTTGATTTGTTGAACACTCTTTATTTAACATTCCAAATAGACCAATAGTTGCTCTACTTGACATTAAAATAGTCATTGGAGGTAATAATTTAGCCGATGATTTAGATAAGCCTTCATTTGTAATTTTTTTTGAACTATCAAGAAGAATTAACGAAGTGTTTTTTCCTAAATCTGTCGGTGAAAACCATAATATTTCTCCATCCCAATAATTAGGTTCTTTTGTTGAAGGAGTTCCTCCACCACTAATCTGCATTACCTCATCCATTTTCGTCATCTCCCACCCAACAGGCAAACCACTTTCCCCATCAAAAGCCATACTCTCATAATTTGGAAAACGAAAGTGTACAAACCATTCTTTGTAAATATTTTGCGCTGTTTCTTCTAATAGTTTGATGCGTTTTAGGTTGTTTTCTATCAAGTCATCATACGCAGAAAGTATGGAAGCAATGCGTTTTTGGGTTGGGAAAGAGGGAATTTGAAATTCAAGTTCCTTCAATGTCCCTTGAGTTATTAGTGGCTGTGCTGAACCACCCGCATAATTATTAAGATTTGAATTTTGTAAAAGATAGAACCAAAAATCGTTATCATTATTAAGTTTTGATTTTACAACTATAGTATTATCTGTAGCCCAAAAATCACCCTTTTCTCTTTTTACTGCTCCACAATATGCGCCAACACGACCAACTATTATAGAATCATTATAATTAAATTTACTACTACTTCCAATAATACCATTTGAACCATAGATTGGATTTTCTCCTTTATTATTGTCAACTTTAATTGTTTTACCATTATAAAAGTCTAAACAAATACCAATTTTTTTTAATTCCCAACTCATACTCCCATTTCATTAAGTTTCTCTTCAATTTCTTCTACACTTGGCAGGCTTCCTTTAAATTGTTCGGGCAAAATGCGGGTCAATTCATATTCAGAGATGCCAATGGGTTTTGTCATTCCACGCAAAGTGTATTCGGCAAACACTTTGTCTTTTCCTTGACAGAGTATCAAGCCCACTGTTGGTTGGTCGGTTTCGTGTTTCAACAAATCATCTACCGCAGAGCAATAAAAGTTCATTTTCCCTGCATATTCGGGCAAGAAATCGCCTTTTTTGAGGTCTATCACTATAAAGCAACGGGTTTTTAAATGGTAAAAAAGCAAGTCGAGATATACGTCTTTGTCGCTAACTTCCAGTTTGTATTGTCTTCCCACAAAGGCAAAGCCAGCACCGAGTTCTACCAAGAATTTCTCTACATTTTTGGTGAGTTCCACTTCCAATTCCCGTTCGGAAAATTCAGTTGCTAAAGTGGTAAAATCAAAAATATACGGGTCTTTAAACACACTTTTCGCCCATTGCGAGTGAATGTCGGGCAAGGTAGCATCAAAATTATGTACTAATGTTCCTTGTCGTTCGTGTACGTTGCTTTTTATTTGGGCAACTAAGGTATCTCTGCTCCAACCTTGCTCCACCACTTGTTGCATATACCAATAGCGAGTAGGCAAGTCTTTTATTTTTTGCATCAAAATAAGATGATGCGACCAAGTTATTTTATTAAATAACTGTATATCAATGATTTCTAATTGCGCAACGGGCGGTTGCACAATTAAGTTTTCAATAGTATCTAATTGCGAAACGGATAGTTTCGTAATTGAATTTTCAGTATTCTCTAATTCCGACACTGGCAGTGGCGAAATTGTAATTGATTGATATTCTGTGTAAAACTGAATCATAAATTGTATGTTTCTAACAGAAAATCCTTTCACTTCCGAAAGTTCGTTTTTCAAATCAATTGCCAAACGAGGAATCACTCCTTTTCCCCAACCTTCTGCTTGTTGGCGTTCGTGTATCATTTTTCCAATGTCCCAATAGGTTGCCAAAAGTTCCGTGTTTACAGCAACGTAGGCTTTTATTTGCCCTTGTCGCACACGGTTTTTAATCCCTACTAATAAATCAGAATAAATGGTCAATTCGCTACTCATAATCCCAATTCTGTTAAGTTCAATTGTATTTGTTCGGCTAAACCAACGGCTTCTTCATTCAAACTTAACAGTTCTACTTTAATTTCTGCCATTCGTTCTTCATAGTCAAAATCTTCATCAATTTGCGGTGCAACGCCTACATATCTTCCTGCGGTAAGGCTGAAATCGTTGTTGGCAATTTCGGTTTTATCCACCACTTTACACAATCCTGCTACATCGGCATATTCGCTATTCGGGAAACGGCTTATGAGCCAATGCGCTTCTTTGTTAAAATACAATATTTGGTCAATAGCATGGCTGTATTGCACAAAATCCAATTCCATTTGTTTCAGTTTGTCCAACACATCGGTTTTCCAATCCTTGTTTTTGCGCAAGTCGTCTTCTTTTCCTGCTTCTTTTACAAAGGCATTAATGGCTTTCAAGAAATTGTTATACCCACGTTTGGCTTTTTTTAGATGGTCGGTAAAGGCTTTGTCTAAGGTTGCCAAAGGTTTGGTATTGTTATACACCAATCGGGTTTTGGCTAATTCATCTGCCACTTGTTCCGTAAACGCAATATCGTCTTGGTCTATGGTTTCTTTCCATTTGGCAATCCATTCCTTTGGTAACGAATTTTCAAAAGTGGGTTTTAAGCCATTGGTATAATCATCGGCTAAATTTTGTGCTTTGGCGGTAAGTTCGGTTAAATGTTCGTTGATGGTTTCAAAATAATGCACCATTGTTTTGTCAAATACTTCCCGTTTTCCACGATACAAACCAACAATAGCTTGAATATTATTCAATTGTTCAGGCGTGAAATCGTGCAGATTTGACGATACTTTTCGGTACACATCACGCAAATCGAGCATCAGGGTTTTATTGGCTCTAACGCTATCTTTTTCTTTGGAACGGTCAAAAAACCATAACGTACAAGGCAACGAACGGGTGTAAAAGAATTTTGTTCCAATAGAAACCATTACATCTACTGCACCTGTTTCTACTAATTTCTGGCGAATGTCTTTTTCAGAATGTCCCGCATCTGAAGCCGAAGAAGCCATAACAAAACCTGCTCTTCCTGTTTCGTTGAGCAACGAATAGAAATATTGAATCCAAAGGTAGTTTCCGTTATCGTTTTTTGGCAAACCAAAAGGCAGTCGTTTGTCTTTCTTGACGCTGTCTTTGCTCTTATCAATGCCATCTACGTTAAAAGGCGGATTCGCCATTATGTAATCACATCTGCCTAAAAGTTCGTGTTTGTCTTCATAAAACGTATTTCCTTGCAAAATGCTACCTTCCAATCCGTGAATTGCCATATTCATTTTGGCTAATCGGGTGTTGGTATCGGCTTTCTCTTGTCCGTAAAATGTCACTTTGTTGGATGGGTCAACACCTTCTTCATCTTCAATAAAGTGAGCCGTTTGCACAAACATACCTGCTGAACCTACGGCAATATCAGCAACGATTCCGTGATTGGGTTCAATAATTTTAACGATGGTATTTACCAATGATGGTGGAGTAAAAAATTCGCCTCCTTCTTGTGCGCCAATCATCGCAAACTTGTTCAAGAAGAACTCATAAATACGCCCAAAGACATCGCCTGTGACATCATTCAACGATTCGTCATTAAAAACACGAATAAGGCGTTGTAAGAGGTCTTTATCAAACAGATTATAATCTTTAGGTAAAACACCCACGAGTGCTTCATATTCGCTTTCAATGCCTCGCATCGCTTCATTGATGTATTCGCCTAAATCGGCACTATCGGGTAAATTGGCGATGGTATTCCATTGTGAGTTTTCAGGTAAGAAAATTGCCTTTGCAGTGAGGAAGTCATTTTTTTCAATTGGTCTAACACCACGAACAGGGTGAACAGGCAAATGCTTTTCTATTTCAATCTTTGCATTTACATATCTGTTAAAGGCTTGGCGAAGGAAGATTAACCCCAAAACAGGAAAACTGTATTCGGAAGCGGTAAGTTTACTGTTGGCTCGTAAGTCGTCTGCGGTTTTCCAAAGACGAGATTCTAATTGTTTGAGTTGTTCGGCTGTCATAAATTTCTTGATTAGAGCAAATATATCTAATAATATATTCCATATAATGTTTATTACTTGATATAATATTTATTATTGTAAAAAATAAATTTGCTATTAATTTTCAGTATTTAAGTGAGCAATAAAGGCATTAGAGCCAATAACTTTTATCTCAACAGAAAAGCCTCTAATCAAACTTGTTATTGGTTTCGGGTTATTGACTTTGATTTTAAGCGTATAATAGTCTGAATTTTCATTTTTGATAATGTATTTTTCCAATCCTTCATTTGCTTCTCTGAACAGAATGTACGCTCGTAGCGATAGTTGTAATTCTACTTCAAATTTTTTACCAAAACGTTCTGTAAATCCAAAGACATCTGTTTCTTCAATTAGGTGCAAATGGTCAAATTCTTGTTCGTCATCTAAAATCTCTACATCTATAATCCGTTCCAAGTTAAAGTACTTTGTAATTTTACTTTCAATTTCATAAGCACATAATGAGTGATAACTTTCGGTAAATTGTATTGGCTCAACTAATCTATCTGAAATTTTATTAGAATTAACCGAATGGTACTGTTTTAAAACTACTTTTTTATGGTTTTTGAGAGCAAGGTTTAATTTTTCAATTAATTTGCTTAAATGGGCTTTAAATAGCAAATTCCCCTGTTGCGAGATTTCCGACTTCAAGTATATTTTTTTTAGAACAGCATCTTTTAAAAGATTTCCTTTTCCAACTGTTTTGACTATCTCTATTAAGAAATGTGCTTCTTCATTTGTAAAACTATCTGTTGACGTTTGTTTTTCGGCAAAAATGTAAAATTTTTGATGTTCATCTTTTTGAATATCAAAGCCCAATTGTTTTAGCAAATCCAAATAACGATAGGCAGTTCTTTCTGTACATTCCAAGAAGTTTGCCATAAATCTGACTGATTTTGCAGGTTTGTTTTGAAGTTGCGTAATAAGTTGAAGTACCCTTAATATCTTATGCTGATTGTACATACAGTAATTTTTCGGACAATTTAAGTCAAAAAGCGAACAGCGCCAAATCAATGACCCAAGTTGACACGAAACTTATAGTTCTTTGATTTTTAATTTAAAATACAACAATATGAAAAAAATAATTTTTTTTATCCTTTTTGGATTCAGTACAACAATTTATGCACAACTCGCTGACACACTATTTGTTTCAAAATTAAATGATGCTGAATGGGTAAAGTCGATACCAAATTCAACAAAATTTAAAGTTTTAAAATTTGCTGATAATTCAGTTATTCAACCTGGTGAAAAAATGACTATTGGTAAACCAAGTGGAACTAATCTATCAAATCAACAAACAACAGGACTTTTTAGTTCAACAAGCCAAGTAGCAAATAATTTTTCCTATTTAATGTTGGGCAGAATGGGGAATGCAATATTATCTGGTGTAACCTACTTACCTGAGACGTTTAAGGGAAACGAAGTGGAAATAGAAGATATAAAATTTACAAAAAGTGGAAAAAAAGCAACTTCGGCAGGAGTTATGCTAATTTTTAATAATCCTGCAATGGATATAACAGTATTAAATTTAGAGTTTGCCTTAAAATATGGCGAGTTAATAAATCCAAAAGCAACAATCACAAGCGACCAAGCACTTACCGAATTAAAAAAAGCAAAAGACAAATTAGATTTAGGGTTGATAACTCAAGAACAATTTGAAATATTGAAATCTGAATTAAGTAAATATATAAAATAAAATGAAAAAAATATTGCTATTAGGAGTGCTACTACATTTAAGCACAATTAGTTTTGGTCAAATCAATTTAGGTACTTATTACGGTACAACAGGAACTTTAGGTTTGGATTTGACATACCACAAAAAATACATAATTGGTATTGGTGGGTCGTTTTCTGTTTTAGAATCAAAAACTATTGGTGAAGATTATACAGATAATGATTATACCTCATCATTTTCAGACCAAATTATTGAAAGTACAGTTGAAGAAAAAATCTATTCAATTTATGCCGTTGGAGGCTATCGCTATAAACGAATAACATTTATAGGTAAACTTGGATATGGTGCTAAAGGAAAGTATAATAATTACTTCGACCCTGACCAAGTGTTTGGCAATCAGGGATATTATTATAAAAAAATTGATGAGAGCGGTAGTTTATTGATAGGGAGCAATATTGGTGTAAGTATATCAAAAAAGATTTCCTTATTTGCAGGATATGACAACTATAATGAAGCCACTATAGGAATAGGTTATGAATTTAATTAAAGGAAAACTTATTATAAACAATAAGTTTTTGAGAACATAAAGTTGGAATAGTAAAGTGGTATCTATTGAACGTATATGGTCTTCAAATAAGCCCTCGCTTTAAGTGAGGGTTTGTTTTTTAGTTAAATTCTATGGGGTGATTGTTTTAAAATCTCTTTAGTGTATTTATTTAAGGTGTGTTTTGTTTTAAACGCTCAATTTCAATTTCTAACATCAATATATATTTTTTGGTATAATCATCAACAATATTGGAGTTGTTGGTGATGTTACTTTCTTTACTGCCTAAACCTTGAACTTGTTGATTATTTGATATGTTAAAGATATTAGTTACGTCAAAATTAAGTATTTCTGAAACAGATACTTCGAGTATTTCTGCTATTTTCTGAAGTTTTGATAGTGTTAAATCAATTTCGCCTCGCTCTATTTTGCTATACCCTGAAACGCTCATATCTAATTCTCCTGCAATGAACTCACGAGTCAAATTCTTCAATTCTCTAAAGCGTCTGATATTTGAAGAAACATTTTTAATATCCATAAAGCGATTTTTTCAATTTACCCCTCAAAAGTAGTAATTAATCCTTTATAGGGAATAAATACAACTCAAATAAACAACTTTTTTTATTTGGTTAGTTAATTTCGCTAATTAATTTAATATTTTTTATTATGAAAAAACTTATTTATGGAATTTCTCTTGCATTAGTTGCAACTATACTTTTTAGTTGTTCTAAAGATGAAAAAACTGCTGAGGTTGTCAAAACCAAAGTAAAAGTTACAGGTTATGAAATTGAAAATTTCTCTTTTGTTGCTCCTGACGGATTTGGTTGGGATGGAATTAATGGATTTCCTGATGTTTACAGTGGTCTTTTTAACGGAAATACATTAAAGATACAGAGTAATATTATTGACAATTGCACATCATCTATGTTACCCATAACTGTTAATTTTAATAATGCTTATCAAGTACCAAATTTCTCTGACACAATTAATATTGTTGTTGTGGATAGTGATAATAGTACTTTATGGTCAGCAACAGATGATGAGATTGGTTACGTTCCCTATATAATAAGCGATTATACAAGTGGTACTAACAAATACCCTTCCTCAGTAACTAAGTCTGCTAACGGAGTTACTGTAAAATTGTTTTTAACTTGGGAGTAATATAAAAGTTATGAAAAAAATATTTATTTGCCTATTTTTTCTTATGCCGTTGGTTAATCATAGTCAAACAATACAAGAGTTGTATGATAGACTAACAAATAAAAAGTCTTCTGAAGCTAAACGTACAGAATATAAAGAGGTTTTAAACGAAATCGTAACTTTAAACTCGACATCAAATGCGTTTTGGTCAGGAGGAAATTCTAAGACTGCTTTGTCTGTAAAACTGCCAATAGGTACTATAAAATGGTACTATAGAGTAACTTTAATGGATGTTAGGCAGAATTATTCCTATAATCCAAATGAAAGTTTATTTTCGTTGGTTTCAAATAAACACCCTTTATTTGTAAATAACCAAACCTCACTTGGAGTTAATTTTTATATAATCAATGATTACGCTTTGAGTGACTTTTATGCTGACAGGAATTTTAAATTGTATTCAGACTATCAGAATGAAAAGACAAGAGGCTTTAATGGTATATGTAATTTAACTTATAACAATCTAATGATTTGTCTTAAAAATTACAATTTAAAAGATGGATTAAAGGCTATAGTTGAAGTGGTTGCATATGGTAAATATTAGATAATTTACCTTTATAATTATTAAATAAAAACAGGCAGTAAAGCCTGTTTTTTATTGTTTTATGGGAATCGTTTGGCACTATTTAATATTGACTATCAGGTTTTTAGATTAATATTTGGGAATTTTTTGGGAATTTGAGAGGGTAATTGACACAATGTTTTTTAAATTATTTTATGGAAAAATCAATATTACTACATTGTCTAACTCCTGAGGAATTTAAGGTTATTATTAAAGAAGTCATTCAAGAAGAATTAGTTACAATAAAAAAAGAACTCGAAAACAATGATTCCGATGTTCTGCTTACAAGAGCAGAAACTTGTGAGTTGTTGAAAATAGATAGTAGTACCCTTTGGCATTGGACAAAAAATGGAAAAATAGATTGTTATGGTATTGGAAACAGGCGTTATTACAAGAAAGAAGATGTTCTCAATAGTTTAGTTCTTTTAAAAGTAAAAAGGGCTTAAAAAGCCCTTTTTTAATAAAATGTCTAATTGAATTATTGGAGAAATGGATATTTTGAGATTCTCAAAGCATTTACTTGTTTTTCTACCTTGATATAATTGAAAAATATTTTTTCAGTTTTATGTCCTGAAATTGCCATAATATCGTGTGGAGGGATGCCTGAATAATAGGCATTAGTGCAGAATGACCTTCTTGCAGTATGTGTACAAATGAACTTATATTTAGGTTTAGAATGTTCAACTTCGATTCCTCCCTCAGTTCTAATATATGAGTAATTATCAACTATCTTTGCTCTTTTACAAATAGATTTAATATGTTCATTTATTATGTTTTGATGAAGATAATTTGGTAAATTACCATCTCTTTTATCTAAGATTCTTTTTATCACGGAATTAATGGGAATAACAACTGCATTTGAAGTTTTCTTTTGTGAAATCTGAATTAGTTTTGTGTTGTCTTTAGAAATAATTTTTGGTTTTTTGATAAAATCTAGTAAATCTCCTATTCTTAATCCCGTGTTACAACCTATTAGAAAAATATCCCTTGCAGTATTTAAATATTCATCTTCTAAAACTAATTCTTCAATTTTAATCAATTCCTCGCTATTCAAATATGGGTGATTGATAACCTCCGTAACCTTTGAAAAATAGTTTTTCTTATATTCGAGATTAGTGTGTCTGTCTTCATCATAAGCATACCCCATAACAGTTTTCAATTTTTGAATCACAGTTCCAATATAGTTCTTAGTATATTTTTTTTCATTGGTCAAATAATCGATGAATTCATTATAAAATTTTCGATTTATATCATTAAAGTATAAGATTTTGATTTTCTTGTAAGCAATAAAATTTTTCACGACATTTAGGGCACTTTTTAAAGTTGTTAGAGTTCCTTTAGTGAGTATTTTTTTTGAATAAGGTGAATTATTTTTGGAGTAAAAAACTAAAAACTCTTTTTCATAATAAGTTATAAAATCTTCACTTAATTTCCCATCTACGGAAGCCACATTAAAACACTCATTTATAACTTTAGATGCAGATTTTCCGTTTACTTCAAAAACTTTAATAAAGATGCTTTTAATGGATTCATCACCAATGTACTTTTCGTTTTCTCTGTAAAGTAATTCATTGACGAGATTCTCAAATTCTGATAATTTGATGTTAATAAGTTTTGCATTAACTGTTGAAGAAAACAATTTCATTTTTTGCTTGTCAAAATCCCAATCATTCTCGGAATTAATTACAAAATTTGTTGATGCTCTAAATCTTGAGTTTGTTCCGTTTCTAAACTCAAAATTGATAGTACTTTTTTTACTACCTTTGCGAAGGAAAAATTTCATTTTCATACTTAAAAAATTTAAATTATTAATAATTTTAAAGGTATGATAACGTGCTTTTTTGGTAGTTTTTTGTGACCATTTTTATGTCCACTTGTTTCCTATTATTTCCATTTAAGTCCTCATTTCAAAAAAAAGGCAATCTCAAAAGACCATAAAAAACGCCACAAAGTCAATAAATGCGTTGAAAACCATCTAAAAAAACTATTCAGTCAAGGTCACAAATAAATGCATACAATAAGAAAAAGCGCCAAGTTCACTTGAGCGTTTTTTGTTTTTTTATGGATTTTAAAAGCGGAGCTTTTTATGGATATATCCTCTAGTCAAGGTCACAAAAAAAAAGTCTACATGAAAATGTAGACTTTTTTGTACTCATAAGATTTTGATTTAGGGCTACTTCAAAGCTCTAGTAGTGACAAAATAGCGCCATCCAATTAGTGCCATTTGCCATTTCTTGGCTTTAGCTAAATCCAAATGTTGTTTGGTTAAACTAGGTAGGAGGAGTTTATTAAGTTTGGCGAGTGCTTTATACATTGTTAAAAGTTTATACAAAAATAAAAAAGCAAGTCATAATTGACTTGCTTTTAGGTTTTTATTTTTCTTGTTCTAATATTTCAAGTTGCTTTTGGATTTTCCCCGAACCTTTTGAAAAATCTTTACTTCCTTTATAATTGAATAATTTAAATCCTCCTTCACCATCAATTGATTTTTCATTTCTTTTTAAAATTTCATCAATTTCTTCTTTAGAATAATCCGTTCCGCCTTCAATTACTCGACCATCTTCAATCACTAATGGAAGACGATGTTCTCTTGTAACAATAATTCTAGTTTTAGAACTGTAACTATTTTTTGGTGGATTTGCTTGATAGTACAATCCATTTCGTACTTTCTCATCTTCTATTCGATTACTTTCATTTTTTTTTGTAGTTACAATAATTACCCCATTTTTGCCTTTAGCACCAATCTTTTCAATTGATTCTTTATCTTCTAAAACTTCTACTTTTTCAATAAGATTTGGATCTAAATCATAAAAAGTTTTTTCATCAGCTATTTGACCATTAATAATGATTAATTTTTTAATAAAATTATTAGTTGATGCAACTTTAGTTTCTCCAATAATTTTAGTTGTAACTAAAACCACACCATATTTACCTTCTTGACCATATTTGGATAGCCTATCACTATCTTTTATTTTAGTCAATTTGATGATTTGATCTATTTCTCTATCGTTTGATATTTCAATAGGTCGTTTGTTATTTTGCTTTACACCATCAATAATAATTAAAACACTTCTGCCATTTTCTTTTAGGTTATTAATTGTCCAATAATTTTCTTTCTTTTCTTTAGAAATAGCTATTTTATCATCTTTAACTTCATGATTAATTTCGATATTGTTTATTACTTTTCCATAAAAACTAATTTGACCCTCTCCTAAATTGTTAATGTAACAACCAAATTTTATTGGAGTGATAGGTTTTGTTGTTTTTTGATGAAGACTATATTTTTGTCCGTCATTCTGTGATATATCAACACTAATAGCTACTATTTCATTATCAGAATTTCTTTTAATATCTGATATAGAATATTCAATGTTAAAATCTTTTTTTAAAGACTTAACGTCTTCAGAGATTTCTTTATCTGTTGAATTTTTTTCGAGAATATAATATACGATCATTAATTCGGTCTTGACATTCTGAATTTCTTTCTCCTGAGCAACAACCTTTATCTGAAATAAGAATACAAAGCCAATTAGGGCAGGAATTACCATTGCGTACTTCCACGAGTTTTTTTTCTGTGATTGATTTTTGTTTAACATAACGATTCGTTTTTTGATTAATGATTGATAAAAATTATTGGTTATTGGTAAGCCGTTTTGATTAGAAACTACTTTAAGTAAAGCGTGTTGATAGGATTTTTTGTCTTCCAATTGTGCTATTGCTTTTTGGTCAGCAATGTATTCCAAATTTTGAGTAATTGCTTTTTTGTAAAACCACATAAAAGGATTAAACCAAAATACACAACAGAATAATTCGGCAATCAAAACATCCGCGGAATGCTTTTGTCTGCTGTGAATCTGCTCATGCAATAAAATGCTTTTTAGCTCTTCATTGGAATACAAATCCGGATTGTACACGATGTAATTAAAGAATGAAAACGGTGCTATATTTTCATCTAGTTCAATTAGTATAAGTTCTCCTTTTAGAGTCACGTTCTTTTTATGTAACATTCGATACAGTGAAGCCATATTGAATGCGATTTTTATAATTAAAATAGCAGCAATAATTCCATAACTAATCCAAATTAATTGCATCCAATCAATAGCTTCAACAATCGGAGTATTTTGTATTGGTTGCAATTGTTGGCTTTGAAAAACAGGAAATTCTTGAACCGATGCTTTTGGTTTTGCTATCCAAATAATTTTTTTAAAAAAGTATAATGGAAGTACAATTGAAGTCAATAATCCACTTAAAAGAAACCACCGATTCGTGTTGAAAAAAGTTTCCTTTCGAACTAAAAAATGATATGCTAAATAAAATACTGCAATTAATCCGCCTGACTTTAAAAGATATATGAATAGCTGATCCATTTTCGACTATTTTTTATTCTCAATAATTTCTAATATCTCCCGTAACTCCTGCGCAGAAATTTTTTCTTCTTGCGCAAAAAATGATACCATATTTTTATACGAACTGTTGAAATAAGTATCAATTGCTGTATTCATAAAACGCTTTCTATAGTCTTCCATTTTAACAATAGGGAAGTACTGGTGCGTGTTTCCGAAGGCATTGTGTGAAACAAATCCTTTTTCTTCTAAGTTTCTGATTATTGTAGAAAGTGTGTTGTAATGTGGCTGATCTTCTGTGATTTCTGCCATGACTTCTTTTACAAAAGCTTTTTTGAGCTTCCATAAAATTTGCATGATTTCTTCTTCTTTATTCGTTAACTTTTGCATAGTTGTTTAATTTGATATCAAACTTACAACTATATTTTTAGTTGTACAACTATTTTTATAGTTATTAAACTATTTTTGTAGTGATACAGAAGAGAATCTAAATTAAATCCTTGTTTTAAAAGGTTTTATGTTCTTTCTGAATGAGTTTGTAAACCCAAATTCCTGCAAGTACTCCTAATAAACCAAGAATTCCCATTATAAGCCAGTTCATAGGATAGCCATTCGGCTTGAAATAATCGATAATTCCGAAACCTACTTTAGCACTTAAGATATGTGCCAAACTAAAGCTCATCGTAAAAATAGCCATGTAACGGCCTTCATGCCCTTTTGGCGCTCGACTCAAAGCAACTGAATTAGAGAAGGGAAAAGCGAACATTTCGCCAATGGTCATAAATACCATCATAATGATTAAAATACCAGACCAAGTATTGACTAGCATCAAAAACAAGCTTATCGCCATTAACAATGTGCCAACAGTAACAACTTTTATTTTGTTGATATTATTGCGCTCAACATAGCTTACAAAAGGCATTTCAAGAAAGAAAATCATTAAACCGTTCATGGTCAAAAGTAAACCCGTTTGCAGTTCGGTCAAATTAAATTGTTCTTTATGATAAAGCGGAATCGTGGTAAATACTTGAAAAAATAAAATTCCTGTAACCAAGCAAGTAAAAAGGAAAACCCAAAATGGTTTGTCCTTAAATACGGAATGGGTCAGTACTTCGTCAGGATTTTTTTTGTCAATAAAAGCACTTTTTTTCTTCTCTTTTACTTTGAGCCAAAAAATAAGTATCGCAATTATGCAAGTTGTGCCATCAATCCAAAATAATCCGCGGTAACCTATTGACATGATAATCAATCCTCCTAAAGCTGGACCTGCGGCAAAACCAAGATTAATGGCCAGTCGTACTAATGTTAAGGCACGTGTTCTGTTTTCGGGTTTTGCATAGGCACCAAGCGATACAAACATGGCTGGTCGGAACATATCGGCAACAATCATTAAAATGAACATTCCGGTGCAAAGTCCAACAAAAGTCGTAATGTATTGTATCAGAAACATTAGAATTCCGGTAGTAAACAAGCTGAAAATCATGATTCTGTAAAACCCAATTTTATCTGAGAGTTTTCCGCCAAGCCAAGAACCAATAATAGATCCGCTTCCAAAACAAACCATAATCCAACCTACTTGACTATAGGAAAAGCCTAAATCCTCTTTTAAATATTTGGATAAAAATGGCAAAACCATTGTTCCAGCACGGTTGATAAATGTGACGAGTGTTAGAATCCAAATCTCTCTCGAAAATCCCTTGAAGTTATTGATGTAACGTTGAAAACCTGATTTAAGCATTAAATGTTTGTTGATACTGCAAAGGTAAAAAACTTTAATACTTCAAATCTTGGAAACGGAGTTAGTTTTGCTTTATTTTTGTTAAAAACTGAGTTATGAAAAATTTGTTAGTACTATGTTGTCTTGCCTCAATTTCGTTCGTTTCTATTGCTCAAGAATCACATGAAAAATTAACGGCCAAAGATTTTCAGGACAATTTAAATAAAGAATATGCTAGTAAGGAAGAAAGTCCACTAATGGCTGAGGATTTGAAGAATTTTAAAGGTTTGGATTTTTATCCGATAAGCGAAAAATTTATAGTGGAAGCCCAATTTGTAAAAGCTTCAAAAGAAAAAGTATTCAAAATGAAAACCACTGGAACGCGAACACCAGAATATATAAAATATGGTGAATTGCTTTTTAAATTGGATGACAAAGAATACAAACTTAACGTATATCAAAACGTTGAATTAACCAAAAAAGAAGGGTATGCAGATTATCTCTTTCTCCCATTTTCAGATTTAAGCTGTGGAAAAGAAAGTTATATTGGTGGCCGTTATATTGATATGAGAATTCCGAAAGGGAATACTGTTTTAATTGATTTCAACAAAGCGTACAATCCTTATTGCGCTTACAATCACAAATATTCTTGTCCAATTGTTCCGCTGGATAATAATTTGGAAACAGAAATTTTAGCAGGTGTTAAAAAATTCCATGATTAATGCAATTCTATAATTTACATACGCACAAATACACGGCAAATCCTTCAGTTTTGGAATTGGTAAATCAATATCCGTGGGAATTTGATGCTTCTATCCCAAACTATTCTATTGGAATTCATCCCTGGTATATCGATGAAAACCGATTAGAATCTGATCTAAATATAATAGAAGAGAAGTTGCAATTAAAAGAATGTTTGGCCTTAGGCGAATGTGGATTGGATAAACGAATCGAAATTCCAATGGAATTGCAAATAGTAGTTTTCGAAAAACAAATCGCTTTAGCGCAAAAATATAATAAACCTTTGGTACTGCATTTAGTTGCCGCGTTTGATGAACTTATTGAAATAAAAAAAAGACTAAAAATTTCTGTTCCGATTATTATTCACGGATTTTCTAAAAATAAACAAGTCGCCAAACAATTATTGGATAACGGATTTTATTTGTCTTTTGGAAAATACTTATTGCGTAACCCAGAACTCAAAGAAGTCTTTCAATCTGTTCCAAATCATAAATTTTTTCTTGAAACCGATACAATAGAAGAGACGCTTGAAGAAGTCTATTCATTAGCAGCTACTTACAAAGCGATTAGTTTAGAGGCCATGCAAGTGATAGTACGCGAAAATTGGGTAAGAGTTTTTGAATAAATTTATTTTAATTCTATTTTATCCAAAATCAGTTTGAAATTTTCGTTTTTCTTGTTTCCAATTAAGAATACTATTTCTTCAAAAGATTTACTTGAAAAGTTAGGCAAATCTAATGTTCTTCCTCTAAACGAAGGATATAAATCTTTTAATGGAATTTCTATTTCTTCCCATTCACCAGAAGTTTTAAAAGTGGTAATATAGGAATAGTAGCTGTTTGCATTGTCTTTAATTCTGAATTGGTATTCTTTTTTATCACCTTTTACAAACAAACAAATTCTTGAAGCAGGTGTAACTTGTACTTTATCAAATTGATACCTAACGGATGAAAAACCACCATTATTTTCTAGGGATACAGCGCCCTCAAAAACACCATTTCCCTTTTCATCAATGCTAAAGTTTCCCTGCGACTTTCCGCCCATAACGCCATCATCAATAATACGCCAATCTCTCGAATTGGATTTAGTAGAAAAATTATAGATAAGAATTGGATTCATATACAATAGTAGCATTAAGCAAATAAATAGTTTCATTTAAATACGAATTAAACTCAAAAATAAGCATTTAATTTTGGCTTTACTCGAAAGTAATACGGCAATCATTGTTTAATTTATTTTTCAAAAACGACTGCATCTGTTTTAGCACCTAAACTGCTTAATGCTTTTGAAATAGCTTCCACAAACGGTGGTGGACCGCATACATAAAAGTGTTGTGAAAAATTAGTTATTTTTTCTTTTAAAAAGTCAGTATCAATTCTACGGTTTTCGAAACCACTTTTCTTCTCATCTGTTAGGGTATTGATAAAGTTATCACCAAGCATTTCATCCAATTCTTTTTCCAGAATTATATCACTTTCCGTTTTATTGGTAAAAATCAGCGTGTTATTAGCTATTTTATTTTCAGAATTCAACTGTCTAAGAATAGCGATAAAAGGAGTGATTCCGGCACCTCCAGCAATAAAAACACCTTCTCCTTTATATTCAATTGCACCCCAAACATCACGAATTATAAGTTCGTCGCCACGCTTTAGGTTTCCCAATTCTTTGGTAATGCCATTGTGATTTTCATAAATTTTAATGGTGAATTCAAGATGTCTATTGTCATTTAAACTCGTAAAAGTAAAGGGTCGTTTTTCATTTTTCAATGCGGGTGTGTTTATAGAAACCTCCGTTGCCTGTCCGGGTTTGAATTTAAAACCGTCTGGTTTTTGAATTGTAAATCGCTTTACATCGTGTGTTACCGGTTCTACTGAAATTATTTTTACAATGTGATTCATAGCATTAAGGATTAGTGGTTGTTACATTCTGAGCTAAAGTAGCATCATCTGGAGTTTTTTCTAAATCTTTATCTAATTCATAAAGAGCTTCTGGAGTAGCTTTTTCTCCGCCTGATATTTTGATTTTATCCAATAAATTCATGGCAAGCGTTTCTTCTTCGGTTTGTTCTTGCACGAACCATTGCATTAAATTCCAAGTAGCCCAATCTTCTTCATCAAATGACATTTTGACAATTTTATAAATTGCTTGAGTATTATCTACTTCATGTTCAAACACTTTTTCGAAACAGTTATTTACACTTGAAGGATCAGCTGGCGGCGCCGGAATTGCTGTTACTACAGCTTTCGCACCTCTTTTTAAAATATATTCTAATATTTTCATCATGTGATTTCGCTCTTCAGCCGCGTGACGGAATAAGAAATTAGAAATGCCACCATAGCCTTGATTATCAGCCCAAACGCCGTACGATAAATATATTTGAGCTGCATGAGCCTCTTTGGTCATCTGTTCGTTCAAGGCTTGAGCAAGCTTTGCTGAGAGTCTGTTCGTTTTCATCTTGTAAAAGTTTAATTTTTCGATTATAAAATTAATTAAAAACAGAAGCTTTATGTTGTACGATCTCAGTAAGAAATTATAATATTTCCATATAACGATTCCGGATTTATTTAGGAAAATACTTTTATAAAAAAGCGTAGTCAAACGTAAAAAAAAAGTGTAATTTTAAACTTTAAAAAAAATAAAATGAAAATAAAAAATTTAATAATAATTTCATTTGTATTGTACTCAATGTTAGGTTTTAGCCAACGACAAGGCACAATTACAAAATTAGAAGATTCAGGTATTCGATTGTCGGAAACGCGTTATCGAGCGGCGGTGAAAACAACATCAGGTACTCCATATATAAATAAAGCATTTTTTCATGCGAAAGTTGGAGATATTATTTCAAATGCTTTAATGCGTTATAACGCTGCTAATGACGAATTCGAATTTATCAATTCAACAAATGATACTTTGGTTCTGAACAAAACAGCAGCCTTTAGTAACATCACGTTCACTTATCCTAAACTGGATTATTTTTTAGTGAATTATGCAGAAAAAAACGGAAGAATGAATATGGGATATCTCATTAAGCTTTACGATAAAAACAACATATTACTCTATAAAAGACAAAAAATAGCTTATTACGAAGCAACTAGTGCTAAGTCATCTTATGATACACCGACGTCTGCTAAATATGTGCTTAATAAAGACACGTTCTTTATGAAAAATAACGAAAGCGAAGTGACGGAAGTGCCAACAAGTAGAAAAGGATTTCTAAAATTATTCCCTGAAAAGAAGACAGAGATTGAAGCTTTTGTAAAACAAAATAATACTGATTTTGAGAAAGAGCAAGATTTAATCAGACTTGTGGATTTTTTAGCGCAATAATTTTTTAACCAAATAATTTTTAAAATGTGAAGATTTTATTTCCAGGTATGCCTAGTTGTAAAATCTTCATTATTTTTTCTACAGTAAAATTAAATTTAGTAGTGAATAAAATCTTCTTTCAAAACAGATAATTCTCTTGCTAAATTTTAATTAATCTGTTGCTAATTTTTCCCTATTTTTGCGACTTTAATTCGTATTTCAAAATGGCAAAGTGGCAAGAAAGAGCTGAACTTTTATTTAAAACAGAGGGATTATCTAATTTAAAAAATGCCAATGTGTTGATCGTTGGGCTTGGTGGTGTGGGTTCTTTTTCGGCAGAATTTTTAACACGAGCGGGTGTTGGTAATTTAACTATTGTGGATGGTGATATTGTTGATATTACTAATATAAACAGACAATTACCCGCATTACATTCTACAATTGGAATGTCAAAAGTTCAACTTGTTGGCGATCGATTGATGGATATTAATCCCGAATTAAATCTAATAAAAATACAAGAATTCCTTTCTCCAGAAAGAGCTTTTGAAATTGTTACTCCACAGTTTGATTATGTTTTAGATTGCATTGACAGCATAACTCCAAAACTTAATTTGATCATTGCTTGCAAACGCAAAAGAGTTAAAATTATCTCTTGTATGGGCGCAGGAGGAAAAATGGACGCTGCTAAAGTGAAAGTGGCGGATATTACAAATACAACCAATTGTTTCTTAGCAAAAACCATCAGAAGACGCCTAAAAGAATACAAGATAGACAAGCTTAAAGTCGTTTTTTCTTCTGAGATTCAGGATGAAAATAGTTTAAAAATGACTGACGGAAGCAATTATAAAAAGTCTTTTTACGGCACAAATAGTTATATGCCAGGGCTTTTTGGATTGTATGCTGCAGAAACCGTGATTCGTTATTTGTTGAATAAGAAAGACAAATGAAATCTGAATTTAGACCAATAATTAAAATTTCATGGACTAAAACAGATTGCGGTATTTAAAAATTTGCTTAATCATTATTTTCTTTGCTATAGAATATAAAACGATAGATAATTCTTATACTATTTCTGATTCGGGAGGATGGTTTATGTTGTTGATAATGAGTTTACTTTTTGTTCCGATTTTTTATTTTCTAATCCAATTTTCTAAAAATAGTTAAATGATAAAAACTGTAATCTTCGATATGGATGGCGTAATTGTTGACACAGAACCAGTGCATCATTTTGCTTACGATCAACATTTTAAAGAATTAGATATTGCAGTTACGCCTGAAATGTATGCTGAGTTCACGGGAAGTTCGACAAAAAATATTTATTCTATAATTAAGGATCGATTTAATTTAAGCGATGAAGTTCAAGCGTTGGTCGAAGGCAAACGAAGACTTTTCAATGCCGCTTTTGACCATAAAGAGGATTTGTACTTGCTAGAAGGCGTTGAAGATTTAATTAAAGAATTACACGCTAAAGGAATGCAGTTGGTTTTGGCTTCTTCATCCGCAAATGAAACGATAGACCGTATTTTTACTCGATTCCAATTACATCCTTATTTTACGTATAAAGTTTCAGGTGAAGATTTTCCTAAGTCGAAACCGCATCCGGCTATTTTCTTAAAAGCTGCTGAATTATCTAAGACAACTGCAGAAAACTGTATTGTAATTGAAGACAGCACTAATGGAATTAAAGCAGCAAATGCCGCCGGAATATACTGCATTGGTTATAAAAGTGTGAATTCAAAACTACAGGATTATTCATTGGCAGATAAAGTTATTAGCCATTTTGAGGAACTTGATTATGACAAAATTCTAAATATAAAATAGAGTAAAAACTACTATCTAGTTAGTTGAATGCATTGCACAAATTGTTTTTTTTGACACATTTGACACATTGAATCACTAAACAATAAACAATAAAAAAGCCAGTCTAAAACTGGCTTTACCTTTATTTTTTTACTTCAACAGAAGTGCTTTTATCTCCGTTTTTGCTTTTAATTTCAACACCGTCACTACCTACTTTTACAGTAGTACCCTCTTTATCTTCTGGTGCTTCTACTTTAACGGTATCTACTATAACAGTTTTTTCTACTGTTTCTGTAGTATTAATTACTTCAGTTGGTTTTTCTTCCTCTTTCTTACCGCACGACGCTATCATCATAGCAGCTAAAATTACCATACCAATATTTTTCATAAAAATGCATTTAAGATTAATTGTAAATGTAGTCAATTAATTTACTTATCCTACAGCATCTTTATATACTCGTAAACACTTTTCCCGCGCTTCCTTATGATCTACAATTGGTTCGGGGTAGGCCGAAGTTCCGAATTCTAGAATCCATTTTTTAATGTAAACCAATTCTTTGTCAAACTTTTTAATTTGTTCCGATGGATTGAATATTCTGAAATACGGCGCAGCATCTACGCCACTTCCTGCAGCCCATTGCCAATTGCCAACATTGCTAGATTGCTCGTAATCTAAAAGTTTGATGGCAAAATAGGTTTCGCCCCAACGCCAGTCAATCAATAAATGTTTACACAAGAAACTGGCAACAATCATCCGAACCCGATTGTGCATGTGTCCCGTTGTATTAAGTTCTCGCATTCCAGCATCTACAAATGGATAACCCGTTTTTCCGTCGCACCATTTCTGGAACAAATCTTCGTTATTATTCCATAGTATTGCATCATATTTTGGCCGAAAACTGGAATTAACAGTATGCGGAAAATGCCAAAGAATCTGCATAAAAAATTCACGCCAAATCAATTCTTTTAGGAATGTTTCATTGTTACTTTCCAACGCTTTGGATATCATCTTCCGAATGGAAACGGCACCAAAACGAAGGTAAATTCCAAGATGAGATGTTTGATCTAATGCCGGAAAATTCCGAGTTGCTTCATAATTATCTATTAAAGAATCGGAAATGTCATACCCTGGAACTTTGATAGATGAAATTGTAAAACCAATATCCGTTAAACTCAAAAAAGGATAGGAGTGAAATTTAATTTTTTCCAGATAATCTTCTGAATTGTAATTTTTTAAAGCAATTTGACTAAAGTTATATTTCCACTTATTTGAATAGGGTGTGTAAACCACATAAGGTGTTCCGTCCTCTTTTACAACTTCGCTTTTTTCAAAAATAACTTGATCTTTACTTGTTTTGAATTCAATAGTATTTTCTTTAAATAAATGATACAGTTCTAAATCGCGTTTTCGAGCGTAAGGCTCATAATCGTGATTGGTATAAATTGCATGAATTTTGTTTTCGGAAATCAATTTGGTAAATATTTCTAAAGGATTTCCGTGAAAAACAGCCAATGATTTTCCACTAGATTTCAACTGGTCTTGAATCTTTTCTAGTTGTTGATGAATAAAAGTTACACGAGCATCATTTTTCGGTAATTGAAAAACAATAGATTCGTCAAAAATGAATATGGGCAATACCTCTTCTCCGCTATTTAAAGCATGAAAAAGCCCCACATTATCTTCTAAACGCAAATCACGTCGAAACCAAAATATATTCATTTTGCTGTGCTATCCATTAACTAATAAAGAAGACATTCCACCATCAACAGGAAAAATTTGTCCAGAAATCCAGCTGCTTTTTTCACTTAAAAGGAAACTTGCCATTTGAGCGATATCTTCCGTAGTTCCAACTCTTCTTAAAGGATGACGTTGTGCAGATTTTTCTCTTTTTTCATCCGTACTCAAAAACTTTTCAGCTAAGGGCGTATCGGTTAGTGATGGCGCAATTACGTTAACTCTGATTTTTGGAGCGTATTCTGCGGCTAATGCTTTCGCAAAACCTTCAATAGCGCCTTTTGCAGCTGCAACACTAGTATGAAATGGCATTCCCATTTTGACCGCAACCGAACTAAACAGTACGATACTCGATTGTTCTGAGGCTGTAAGTTGTGGCAAAAGACTTTGAACCACTTTTATCATAGAAAAGAAATTAATTTGCATATCGCTTTCAAAGGTTTCTAATTTTAAACCACGAAACGGACGCAAATTAATACTACCTGGACAATAAACTAATCCGTCTATAACAGCGGGAAGCATTGAAGTGTCCAACGTATCTACTGTCGCATCGTAAGTAATATGAATAACATTTAATCCCGAAAGATTTTCATTGGTTCTAGAAGCTAAATAAACCTTACAATCATTCTGTAATTCTTTTGCTAATTCTAATCCTATTCCATAGGAACCACCAATTAATAGTATATTTTTCATCTTATTGTTATTTATATATTCCAAAAAGTTCGACTAATTTTTTTTCGCGGTACTCAAATATTTCTTTTAATTTAGGCTTAACCAATAATGGGTGAACCATTTGGCCTAAAATTCCCATTGGAAGTTTATAATCTACAATATCTTCCATTTCTACACCGCCGGGAATTTCTTTTAGGAAATGTTTATGATGCCAAAGAGCATAGGGTCCGAAACGCTGTTCGTCGACAAAATATTTTTTATCCACAACATGCGTGATTTCAGTTACCCATTTCACCGGAATTCCTAACATCGGCTTTACAATATACTGGATAATTTGACCTGCGTAAATAGCTCTATCATCACCTGAAATAGTTTTAAAAGCCATAGATTCGGGTGTTATAACTTCTAAATTTTTAGGATTGGATAAAAATTCCCATGCTTCATCAATTGTTATGGGCAATTTCTGTTTGGTATGTAAAGTGTAAATTTTCATTTAAAATTTTTTGTAAAAGTAGCGCTTTTTGTTTAAACATTGTAAATTTTAGTTAAACAAAATATATTTAAGTTATTGTTAACATTCATTCAATTTTAGTATTCGTAAATTTGGTCAACTTCTAAAAAGCACATTTATGAAAAAAATTATTTTTGTTTTAGCATCTTTAATTGCTAGTTATGTTCTTAATGCTCAGGTAAAAACTCCGGCACCAAGTCCACGTTGTACAATCACTCAAGTGGCAGGATTAACCGATGTTTCATTAGATTATTCTCGTCCAAGTTCAAAGGGAAGAGCTGTTTTTGGTGATTTAGTTCCTTTTGGAAAACTTTGGAGAACGGGTGCGAATGCAAATACTACGGTAAGTTTTAGTGAAGATGTAGTGATTAACGGAAACACATTGAAAAAAGGAAAATATGCTTTGTTCACTACTCCAAAAGCGGATATGTGGGAAGTAGTTTTTTATTCTGATACAGATAATTGGGGAACACCCGAAGAATGGGATGCAACTAAAGTAGCAGTTTTAATTAATGTTGATCCAGTTAATTTGAATAATAATGTGGAGTCATTGACTATTGGAATTGGAAACTTAACAAATGACAGTGCAACTTTAGATATCTCTTGGGAAAAAACTATGGTTTCAGTAAAGTTTGAAGTTCCTACGAAAAAAGCAGCGATGGCTAGTATAGAAAAAACATTAGCAGGAGCGGGAGCAGGGGATTATTACTCTGCAGCACAATACTATTTCCAATCAAATGGAGATATGAATAAAGCATTAGAATATGTAAATAAAGCGCTTTCGATGGCTAAAGCAGGAGAAGATGCACCATTTTGGCAATTGCGTCAGAAGTCTTTAATCCAAGGAAAATTAGGCGATAAATCGGGAGCAATTGCTACTGCAAAATTATCATTAGCTGGAGCTGAAAAAGCTAAAAATAATGACTACGTTAAAATGAATAACGATAGTATTAAAGAATGGTCTAAAAAATAATTCAATTTCCCACAATTGATTAGCCACGATTTCTCTAGTAGATTTCGTGGTTTTTTTATGCAGTTATTTTTTGCCTTCTTCTCATTATAACTTGGAACAGTATCGATAAAACTACCGTTAAAGACGCTCCAATAAAATTCAACCACAGATAGCCTAGCTTTTCTTGACCCGTTGGATAGATGTGAATCGTGTAATAATAGATAAAGAAAATGGTGGTTTGGCTGATAACAGCGCTGTAGAAAATGGCATTGGCTTTCACAAACTTAATGTAAAAACCAACTAGGAAAACTCCCAAAACTGTTCCATAGAAAATGGATCCTACAATGTTTACCAACTGAATTAAGTTTTCAAATAGCGTTCCTACGCACGCAAAACCAATAGCGATTGCGCCCCAAAGTAGCGTAAAATATTTGGTTGCATTCACAAAATGTTTTTCCGATCTATCGCCTTTGAGATTTCGTTTATAAATATCTATAGCTGTTGTAGAGGCTAATGCAGTCAGTCCAGATGCGGAAGAAGACATCGCTGCAGATAAAATGACGGCCAATAAAAGTCCGATTAATCCAGAAGGAAGATAATTTAAAATGAAGTAGATAAATACATAATCCTTATCATTTGTCTCCGCCTTTTTATCCACTTTACTGATGATTACTTTGGCTTCATCATGTAAATCTTTTTCCTTTGCAGAAAGTGATTTTAATTTATCTCTAAGGATTTGGTTATCATATCCTTGATTTAGGTGGTCGATATAAATCAAGTTAAATTCCTTTTTCTCTTCAGATAATTGTGTTAATTGATTTTCCAATGCGTGATATTCTCCGGCAAATTTTGATTTTTCAATTGCAGCAGTATTCACGGGATTGAAATTAAGCGGCACCGGATTAAATTGGAAGAAAACAAAAACCATAACTCCAGTAAGCAGAATAAAGAATTGCATTGGTACTTTCAGAAATCCATTCATGATTAGTCCCATCTGACTTTCTTTGTCTGATTTTCCAGAAAGATAGCGTCCCACTTGTGATTGATCGGTACCAAAATAAGAAAGCATCAAGAAGAAACCTCCCGTAATTCCGCTCCAAAATGTATATCTGTTTTCCGGGTCAAATGAAAAATCTAGTATATTCATTTTATCATTCGCACCTGCAATGTGCATCGCGTTAGAAAACGTCATATCATTGGGTAACAAATGCAGAATTAAAAAGAAGGTCGTAAACATTCCGAGCATAATAATGAACATTTGCTGTTTTTGGGTAACATTTACCGCTTTGGTTCCGCCTGTGAACGTGTAGATGATAACTGAAATTCCAATGATGATATTCAACATTGTTAAGTTCCATCCCAGAATGGAAGACAGAATAATAGAGGGCGCGTAAATTGTTAAACCAGTTCCTAAACCGCGTTGAATCAGAAAAAGAATTGCTGTAAAGGATCTTGTTTTTAAATCAAAGCGTTGTTCGAGATATTCGTAGGCCGTAAAGACTTTTAGCTTGTGGTAAATTGGAATAAAAGTCATTGAAATAATAACCATAGCAATTGGCAAACCAAAATAGAATTGGACAAATCCCATTCCGTCATGATACGCTTGTCCGGGTGTAGAAAGAAACGTAATTGCACTGGCTTGCGTTGCCATTACAGATAAACCAACCGTCCACCAGGGCGTTTGTTTATTGCCTAAAATGTAATCTTCAACGTTTTTGCTCCCTTTGGTTTTATATACACCATAGGAAACGATAAAGAGTAAAGTTACTGATAAAACAATCCAGTCGAGTTGCTGCATGGTTAGTAGAATAATTGCATTAGTACAAAAAATATAATAATGTAAATGGCATTGATGACCAAAACCCAAGTGTAGCTATTCTTCCAAACAGTTGTTTTTTTATTTTCCATATTATTTTCCGATTGCTATAATATTAGCTAATAATCTGAAGGCTCCCGAAACACCTTCTGGTAACTCTCTAAAGAAACTTAAACCTGTATAAACGTAATTTCCTTTCCCGAATTTTGCAATTAAAAGCGCTCCGTTTTTTGGCGTTTCTCCTTTATCATTCGCAGATAGGATAGGAGTGAAGGCTTTGTCCCATTCATTTGGATAGTATAATCCTTGTTCTTGTTTCCATCCTTTAAAATCTTCAGAGGTAATTTTGTTTGGATAGTTTAAAACAGAATGATTTGGCGCTAAAAAGCGAACTTCAGCATTTTCTTCGGTAACACGGTCACGCGAAATTTTCAACGGAAAAGGAGCAATGTCATTGGTTACAAAATCACCAGCCGTATTGTATTGTACAATCATTGTTTTGCCATTTTTGACAAAATCAAATAATATTTTTTGTTTAAAAGCCAATTTATCTACCACATTGTAAGCTCGGATTCCAGTCATTACCACATCAAAATTCGCCAATCTTTCGGTAGTAATTTCTTCAGGTTTCAGGATTTCTACAGTGTACCCCATTTGACTTAAGCTTTTTGGAATCTCGTCGCCAGCGCCCATAATATAGGCAATCCTTTCATCTTTAGTTTTAATATTTAAACGAATCGCTTTGGCTTCAGAGGGCTTCAAAATCATTTGTTTGAAAATGTGTGGATAATTGATGTCAATCTTATTTTTATCAAATGTTTGTCTGTCAACCGTTACAATACTTTTTACGTCGATCTCACTAGCTTCTTGTGAGGGCGAAACGGAAAAAATAGCCAAGATTTCCTGACCTTTTTTATCAATTGAGACCTGTATTTCCGCTGGTTTTACGCTCCAACCTTCAGCTACTTGAAGTTTTACATTGCCAGTAATACTGTCTTTACCCGCTTTCACTTTCACCGTAATCGTTTTATCTCGATCGTTATTGAAAATATATACTTTCTCAGCAAATGAAGAAGTTACTGTTGGAACAATGTCAAGTGGCTGATAGACTTCACCTTTAACATCATCGTTGTATTTATAAACTACGTTTCGTTCAAAAGTCATCTCTGTGCCAGCGATAGTTATCCATATGCCAACTTTTACTTGTCTGATTACATCTGGTAAACCAATATTTTCTTGATTAGCTACACGATACATTCCCACTGTTCCGTTTTCGTTTAGCCAATATGGATTAGTATACTTAAAATCCGTTGGAATTTCTAAAGTATTATTTTCGGTGTAAGGAATATTATTTTTTAACTCAATAGTTTTTTGTTTACTATTCATGTAAACGGGGACAGAACCAATTCCCATTAGTGTCATTGGAATATCGCTTCTGTTGACAAGTTCAACTTTTATTTTTATTGTACTTCCCGGCGTAGCATCTTGCACGTCTGTGGTGGCTTCAAAATACAAACCAGCGCAACCATAAATGATTTTTTTTATTTCTTCAGATTTGATCTCTTTCCAATGTTTATCCTCTAAATTTTGAATTAATTGGTATGCTTTAACTAATTCAGGAATAGAAGCCGATGGATTTTTAAAATTATAATTTTTATCCACATTTGCTAGAAGATCTCCAATAGTTATTCCGCCTTTTACACGATTCCACGTCGTATCAATTCCGTCAAATAGGTTACTTTTATTATTTGGAGCATCGCCTTTTAGGAACTCAAGAAATTCGTCTTCTTCTCCTCGCGTTCCTGTTGAACCAAATCCCTGAGATTGGTGACGACTTCGACTTAAAGCAGCAATTTCTTGATTCGATTTGCCTACAGATTGGTAGTATGTTCCGATTTGGAGTTTGCTTTGGCTTGATTTATCGGCGGCTTCAAATTTTTCCTTGCTTCCGTAAAACCACCAAGAAGTATTAAAGAATAAACGTTTGGGCTGCCAAATAGAGGTATACTCTAATTGGTTTGGATAGATAGTAGGATCATTCACTTTGTCGAATGCTTCAAAACTTAGTATAGCCGAAGCGGTATGATGTCCGTGTGTAGTTCCTGGTGAACGATGATCGAATCGGTTAATAATTACGTCGGGTTGGAAAGTACGGATGGTCCAAATCATATCACTAAGTACTTGATCTCTATCCCAAATCTGTAATGTTTCCTCTGGATTTTTAGAAAAACCAAAGTCATTCGCTCGTGAAAAAAATTGTTCACCACCATCTATTTTACGGGCTTCAATAAGTTCTTGTGTTCGTATAACTCCCAATTGCTCGCGTAATTCCGGACCTATTAAATTCTGTCCACCATCTCCGCGCGTCAATGATAAATATCCCATTCGTGCTTTGATATCATTTGACAAATAAGCAATTAATCGCGTGTTTTCATCATCTGGATGTGCGGCGATATACAAAACGGATCCTAGAAAGTTTAGTTTTTGAATTTGATTATATAGTTCGACAGCATTAGGTTTAATTGGCTGCTGTGCAAAAATTGTTAAGCTTAAAAGAAGTAAAGAGAAGGGTATAAATCGTTTCATAGTTTATTGTATGACAATTTTCAAATATACTATTATTTGAAATTAGGTTTTGGGTTTTTTGCTTTGTTTAACATATTTTCAACCACAATTCTGTAATGCAAAAATGCCTCTTCTTGGGGAGGAAGAGGCATTTTTATTTAAATAATAATTTTAAAACGTGAAAAAACTTTAATCTGATTCTGCAGTTTGAACTGGAAACCTTCCTTTTGAGTTATAAGGGAATCTCTTTTTGTGCACTTGTAATAGAAGATAGGGCTCTTCACCTTTATAATCGGTGATCGCTACTCTAGATTTATTATACAAAGAATAGCCTCCATAATTTTTAGGCAATTCTTCCGCTTCAGTCCACTCGCCATTATCTTTGTACAGATATACTTTTTCCTGGGTATCAAAATAGGCCTCAATATTTGGGAAGTAAAAGTACCTGAAATCTGTACTCTTTTCATTTGATAAAGAATACTGTTGGTTGTTGGATGTTTGTGCGTTAGAAAAATAACAAGTAAAAATAAACATTAAAAACAGTACTTTTTCTATTGGTTTCATAATCGATATTAATTTAAAGTTTGGGGCAAACAGTAAAAAACTTCGATACAAATATAAAAAGTTTATTTCAAAAACAATAGATTAAATGCAATATTTATCGATTAAATGCATAATTTTTATAAATTAATAAGAATATTTTTACTTATTAGGGTGATTGTAAAGTGAATAAGCGTAAAAAAAGCAAAGATAAAATTCTTTGCTTAATTAATTTGAAACTATAGATTTTTTTAACGCTATGTTTTTCTAATCTTTCTTGCCATGTTTTTTTCCATGATGATTATCGTGGTCATTGTCCTTTTCATGATTTCTGTGTTCTTTTTTATAATAATTCGATTTCCATCTACCTTTTCCTTTATATTTCACTTTATGTACTTTGTACAATGTGTAAGGAGAATTACCTTTATAATCTGTTAGATATACAGGACTTGAGTTGTACATATTATATCCTTTATAACGAGCAGGTAGAGCAGAAGTTCTTACCCATGAGCCATTATTTAAGTAAATATAGCGTTGTGCTGGAACATCATAATAAGTTTCAATGTCTGGAAGATAATAGTAATTTACGTTTGCTGGAGCTGCCTTTGCCCATACCGGAGTGGCTTTAACTCGTACAACTGGAATATCTTTACCGTACTTTTTATCTACTTTTGCTGCGGGCTGTGCAAAAATATTGAATGCCCCTATCAAAAACGCAGCAATAAAAAATTTCATGTTCTTCATTTTAACGAATTTAAAGTAATATTATTAATAAAAGAACAATGATAATAATTGCTCCAACAGAAAGATAAACGCCACCATTTCTTGATTTTAACTCAGATTTGATAGTTCGAACTTCTTTTCTAAGTTCTTTTTTCTCAACTCTAGTCATTTCTGATTTGTCTGTTTTTTTTATGACTTCTAACCGGTCGTATAGAACTTGAACATCTGCTGGTACCGCTTTAGTTGTATTCGCAGTGTTTGTTATTGGCTCAGCAGTATTAGCTGATACAAAATTGGGAGAAATGCAAAATGAAGCCATCATGACCATAATGCTAAAAGTGGTTTTTTTCATTGTTATTTAGTTTGAATTAAGCAATTAATTTTAATTTCTAATTGCTCAGTAAATTTCCAACTTATCGATTAAAAAATGTTACATAATTTTTAGTAAAGCTTATGTAATTCATACTATTTTGCCAATCTATTTTTTTGCTTTTTCGGCTCTCTCTTTAGCTGCTTTTTCTTTGGCTTCTTTTTCTTTTTTCTCTTTCTTCTCTTTCTTTTTGAAAAAACCTCTAAGTAGGAAATTGTGTTGCGCCGCTTCCATATTCTCATCCAGTTTTTTAGTGCTGGTTTTCATATTTATAATGGTTTTGTCAATATTATCAGCCATATCTTTATCTTGAATTAGTCTGCCCAATGTTCCTTCGCCGTTGTTAATTTTGGCTACAATTCCAGCAATATCGTCAGAAGCCATAGCTGCATTATCAGCTGTAACTTGAAGACTTCGCATTATCGCATCAGTTTCTATAGGTTCGTTAGCCAAAATACGTTGATTATTTTGTACAATTTTTTCTGATCCATTTCCTTGCGAAATAACGACAACTTTATCACCGATAATTCCTTCAGAACCTATACTAGCTCGACTGTCCACTTTTATGAATTTTTGCACATCTTTTTTAATCAGCATTTTAACTTTTACCGTTGAATCATTAATAATTTGAATGTCATCAACAGTTCCAACGTTTATTCCAGAAAAACGAATCGTGTTGCCCACTTGTAATCCACTTACATTTTGAAAATTTGCCCTCAATGAGAACACTGGATTAAAGAGGTTTTTTTGTTTTCCAATGATAAAAATACCAAGAATGAACAAGATTATTCCAACGATGATGAACAATCCTAAACGAAATTTAAATTGCGGTGTATGAGCTTCCATAGTAGTAGTTTAATTATTTTTTTTAGTTTTAAAAAAGGACTGAACCATTTTATCTTTTGATTTTTCAAAATCCTCAAGGGATCCTTCCATATATACTTTGCCTTCGTGAAGCATTATTATTCTGTCGGCAACTGATCGTACACATTCAATATCATGCGTAATAATTATAGATGATGTTTTATATTTTTTCTGTATATCATTTATCAAATCGCTAATTTCACTTGATGTTACAGGATCCAAACCTGTTGTGGGTTCATCATAAAGCATAATTGAAGGATCAACAATTATTGTCCTTGCTAAACTGACTCGTTTTCGCATACCACCTGAGAGTTGAGAAGGCATTTTATCAATTACATCGGGAAGGCTAACATTTTCTAGTACTTCAATAATTTTAGCTTTTACTTGTTCCGAGGTTAAATCTTTCCTTATTCTTTTTAAAGGAAATGCTAAATTTTCTCTCACAGTCATCGAATCATATAGTGCACCACTCTGAAAAAGAAAACCAATTTTTTCTCTAGCAACATCAAGTTCTTTTTCTTTTAAGCTATTTATTTCTACACCGTCTATATCAATACTTCCTGCATCTGCGTTGAGTAAACGAACAATACATTTAATCAACACGGATTTCCCGCTTCCTGATTTGCCAAGAACAACAAGATTTTCTCCTTTGTAGAGTTTCATAGAAAAATCCTTCAACACTTCTAAACTTCCAAAGTGTTTTTCTAGATTATCTATTCTAATCACTGCTTCTCTGTCCTTTAATTTGTCTTCGTTTTTCATAATAAATCAGTTATTTGTACTGCAATTAAATCTACTATAATTACTAGAAGCGATCCCATAACAACAGCTGAATTAGCCGCTTTACCAACGCTTTCAGTTCCACGACCAGCATTAAAACCTTTGTAGCAACCGACTAAACCAATGACAGCCCCAAAAAAGAACGATTTAATTACTGCTGGAAGAAAATCCATGAAATCTACATCTCCAAAAGCTTGTGAAATAAAAAGTACGAAACTAACGTCTCCTTTTATGTTAGACGCTATCCAACTTCCTAAAATCCCTAAAATATCGGCATATAAAGCCAATAGTGGGAGCATTAAAGTGGTAGCTAAAACCCGAGGAACAATTAAAAAACGAACTGGATTTGTAGAAGATACTTCCATAGCATCAATCTGTTCTGTTACACGCATTGAACCTAATTCGGCTCCAATACCTGAACCTACTTTTCCAGCGCAAATAAGCGCTGTAATTACTGGCCCCATTTCTCGAATAATCGAAATAGCAACCATTCCAGGTAGCATATTGACCGCTCCAAAATCTACTAGAACAGGACGGGATTGAATGGTTAACACCAATCCAATTACTATACCTGTTATGGATATTAAACCTAATGATTTGTTTCCAACCTGAAAACATTGCTTTATGAACTCATTAAATTCAAATCCGCAAGAGAAAGTGTTTTTTACTACGTTAATAAGAAACAAACCGACATCAGCAGTATTTCGAACTATTTCCGATAACTTACTTTTACGAAATAGAGTTTCGTCAGTTAAGCTGATTGTTTTTTTGTGCGCGTATTTTTTAATGTTGGATATAGGTACAGTTTTCATCATGTGTAAATCAACTAATTACTAGTTGTACAAAGATGAAATTATTAGGTTTCTAAGATATTATAGAAATTAGTTCAAAATTTGTATAATTCACACCCAATATATTTAATCAGTAAATTCTTTATCATCAACATCTTGTCTGATAATTGAAATTCCTTTTTGAAGTAAAAGAGTATTCGGATGCGTTATGTATTCTCCTTTATCCGTTTTCAAGTAGACGTGAACCGCATTAATATCTTCAATTTCGGACTGAATGGGAAAGTCTTTGTCGTGAATTTGAATGATATCACCAATTGGGAAAGGAAAGAAAAAAAACAATGTAATTCCAGAAGTACTGTCACTCCGAATCGACCATTGGGAAAACATCGCTACACCTATAATAGTGGTTACTGAAGATAATGTTAAAAATAGACCTTCTTTTTGTACGACCCAAATTATGATTGCTGCAACAGTGGCAAGTATTACAATAAGAAAGGGTTATTATTTAGTACTTCTTATACTAAATTATTTAGCATCCGTTTCTTGATCCGTTTTATCATTAGGATCGGTAACTTCTTGATTTTCTGCTGGCGCAGTGTTAGTGTCCGTTTTAAAATCAATACTACTTGTAGTACTTTGGTAGCTGTAACTAGGTATTCTTATCTTATGCCATTCCGTCGTTTTGGGTAAGTCGTCACCAAACAAATAGCCCCAAGGTTCAAGTGAATCAATTCGGTCAAAAATCACTTTAATTATAGCAATAATTGGGATGGCTAAAAACATTCCAGTAATTCCGCCAAGAACGTTTCCAATGATAATTCCAATAATGGATACCAAAGCGTTAATTTGTACTTTTGAATTGACAAACATTGGAACCAAAATATTATTATCAATAAACTGAACAATAACATTAACAATAATAACTCCTAAAACTATAGAAATATCTGTTGAACCCGATAATGAAACAAGAATACTCAAAATTCCTGCAAACAAAATCCCGATGTAAGGGACAAGATTTAAAATTCCTGTTATTATTCCTAGTAAAATAAAATATTCGACACCAATTAAATACAAACCAATAGTTGTAAGTATAGAAACGGCAATCATCTCAAACAATAATCCAGCAATATAGCTTTGAACTGCAATTTTAATTTGATCCAATACCTCACGTAATTTTTTGTGATTTTCAGGCTTTACTATTTTGGTTAAAAAGTTAACGAAATGGCTTTGATAGTACAAAAATAGAAACGTGTAAATTGGAATAAGTGTTGCATTTAAAAATATATCTGCAAAAGAAGTTAAAGTGGTCCCAACAAGCTGCTTGCCTGAATCAAGGCTATCTTTTGTTGCCTTACTGATAAATTCATTCTGTTCCGTTTTACTTACATTGAATGTATCCCTGACCATTTGTTGTAAATGTTCTAGATGAAATATAAAGTTGTGTTTTATTTTCGCCCAATCATCCGCCATATCAGTGATTTGCATTGAAATGAAATAGAAAACTCCCAAAAACAACATTAGGAATAAAATGATGGCAAAAATAACAGCAATGAAATGCGGAAATCGAAGTTTTACAATAAAAAAACTCACAACCGGTCGCAGCATTATTGCAAAAAGTAACGCTAATAGAACTGGGAAAACTATTTCAGAACCAAAATACAGAATACAAAATAATGCAATCAAACAAAATAATAGGGCTGCGAGTTTGATGTAAAAGGGATACTTTATGGTTTCCGACATAGCTTTTTGTTTTTAGTAAAGTTACTATTTTAATTGAATGTACTCAGATACTGATAAACTTTTTCTGTTGGAAGTCCTACAACATTGGTGTAGGAGCCTTCTATTTTAGTAATCCCTATTAGGCCAATCCATTCCTGAATACCATAAGCTCCCGCTTTGTCAAACGGCTTGTAATGATCTAAATAATAACGGATTTCATCGTCCGAAAGCGTGGTAAAACTCACCTTCGTTACATCATGAATTGTTTCTGTTTTGTCACTAGTTTTGAAACAGACTGAAGTAATTACTTCATGAGTGGTATTGGATAAACATTTTAGAATTTCAAATGCGTCATTATAATCTTTTGGTTTGCCCAATGCTCTATTATTTAGCCAAACAATGGTATCGCTCGTAACTAGAATTTCATTTGAGGCAATTTCGTTTTCAAAAGCCTTTGCTTTCAATTCAGCTAAGTAATTAGTGATTTCTACTCCTTGCAAAGTATCAGGAAATAGTTCTTCAATTTCTTTAAGCCTTATTTCGAAATCTAAATCCAAATCGTTGAAAAACTGTTGTCTTCTGGGCGAACCTGAAGCTAGAATTATTTTAAAATCTTTTAGTTTTTTCTTAAGCATTGTTTTTTATATTTAAGGTGATGATCAAAACAGAAAGTATTCCGAAGAAAATTATCCACTTCAAAACAGTACTCAACAAATGAAATTCTTTTTTTGTTTGGGCTGTCCAAATTTTAATGATAAAGAAAATCATTGGCGCAACGATGAACAGCAAAGTATACACTACCGCATAATAAAGTTTCGAATTCATCAAATTAACATTGATGTATAATAATAAAAGTACCGTTGCCATTATACCCAATGCAAAAACAACTTTAGTAGTTTTATCTATTCCAATCGCAATGGGCAAAGTGCTCATTCCTTGATTGTAGTCACCTTCTACGTCTTCCATGTCTTTAACAATTTCCCGAATCAGATTAATGATAAAAGTAAAGATTGCATAATGGATTAAAATGGTAAATATATCGCCCATAACTTGTATATTATCGCCACCAGTTGCGGGTAGTAAATCAAATAAACCGATGATAAGAACACTAAGTGATAGTAGAAGCGCCACTATTATATTACCAAGTAAAAGCATTTGTTTCAAATTGGTGGCATACATATATAAGGTAGCCGAAATGATAATAAACAATCCAGCAAAACTTGGTCGTTGAATTACGTTAGCCAAATAATATCCAATTCCTACACCAAGAATATTTAGTACAAAGTACATATTGTAAGCCGTTTTCTCTGAGACAAGTCTACCCACAATAGTATTCTCCGGTCGGTTATCATAATCCGTTTCTTGATCCAAAATATCATTAATAATATAACCTGCAGCAGCAATCAAAACAGTCGATAAAACTAATAATCCATACTGAAAATGACTCAATGCCAACGGAATACTTTGCAATTTTAAAAATCCGTAACGGAAAATTAACTGCATAAAAGCCAGTAATAAAAGGTTTTGGTAACGAATAAGTTTTAAAAAGTTCATTATTGTATGTTTAAAAATCTGAAATCTAAATTCTGTTAATCTGCAATCTTAAATCAATCGTGTTTTCCATTATAGTACAAATGCCATTTGCCCTGAACTTTCATTACTTGTTCAATCACTTCGCGAGCCGCACCTTTACCGCCATTTTTATGGGAAATATATTTAGATATGGCTTTAATTTCTGCAGTTGCATCTTGCGGACACGTTGGCATTCCGACCAATTGCATTACGTGGTAATCGGGTATGTCATCACCCATGTATAATACTTCCTCAGGTTTGATGTTGTACAATTCGATGTATTCCTTGAAAGTTGCGACCTTATCGGGCGTAGCCAAATGAATATCCGTAATTCCAAGATTTTTCAAACGGATGCGAACGCCTTCATTGTTTCCTCCTGAAATTATACAAACGTGATAGCCACTTTCCACCGCAGCTTTCAAAGCAAATCCATCGCGAATATTCATAATTCGAAGCATTTCTCCAGTTGGTGTAACATGAACCGAGCTATCCGTCAACACACCATCCACATCAAAAATAAAAGTGGTAACGTCGTTTAATATTTCTTTATAACTTTTTGCCATGATCAATAATAGATTTTGTTAGCATTTTGTATATTTCTTTTTGATTGTCATCTGATAAAAAATTCAGATGGGTATTAATTGTTTGCGTGTCGTTTCGTTTGGCCGGACCCGTTTGGGCCTCAATAGGCGAGAGTGTCAAAATTTTATTCGCCGTTTCCTGAATCAATGGCTTTAGAATATCAAATAAAATGTTGTTTTCAACGCAAATATCATTACCAATTTGATACAGATGATTCGTAAAATTAGATACAAATACTGCGGCAACGTGTAACGCTTTTCTTTGTTCCGAAGTAACAGTCGAAACGGAGTTGGAAATCGTTTTGGCTAGAATTTCCAATGTTTTAAAGTCGTTATCATTCTGAGCTTCTAAACAAATGGGAATTACTTTGAAATCAACTGCTTTTAATTTAGAAAATGTTTGTAAAGGATAAAAAACACCTTTGCGATTTTTGTCGGCCAATGCATCTATAGAAAGACTTCCCGAGGTGTGGATTACCAATTGATTTTTAAAAGGAATACGGTTCGAAACTTCTGCAATTGCATCGTCGGATACTGCAATTATCGTAACATCAACAGGTTCTAATTGGGTATAATCAGAAGTTATTTTATCAATAGATAGTAAATGGGAAATAGCTGCGGCTTTCCTAGCAAATACCTGAACCAATTCCACTTCAGCCGTTTTGCTGAACGCCTGAATCAGATGCTGCGCGACATTTCCGGAACCAATTATAGACAATCGAATCATGTGGCTAAAATACCGAAAAAAATAGGATTTAGTAAATAGAAATTAAAAATAGGTAACAAACTTCCAGCAGTGACTGCATGATGATGATAATTATAAAGTTAATGCTGAGAATTTATTCTTCTCCATCGTCACTCAATTTGAACGGATAATCCCCAAAGAGTGAAGCCAAACGTTTAGATTGATAAGTTTTGTGTGTGTATTTGTTTGATAAAACAATAATCGTAACTTTTTCTTTTCGCAGATTTATAAAAGAAGAAGTGTTTCCGTGCCACCATCCGTTATGAAAATAGAACGGCTCGCCTTTTTCCCATTCAATCATTCGAATGCCCAATCCATAGTTTTTGGTACCTTTGCTTTCATAGCTGTAGCCTTTATAGACTTTTTTAAGTAAATCCGCATTCAAAAAGAATGGCGCATAACGGGCGTTATCAAACTTCAGTAAATCTCTTGGTGTAGAATAGATGTTCTTATCTCCATAAATTCCATCAAGATAATCGATCGCAATTTCCATGTTTCCTTTATAAGAAGGCGCAATGTTTTCACGGTCTTTTACAATGTCAAAAACAAAAGTATTCGTCATTCCAAGCGGATCAAAAATCATTTCTTTCATCGCTTTTGGATAAGGTATTCCCGTAACTTTTTCAATCACTAACGCCAACATGGCATAATTGGTATTGCAATAGCTAAAGTGCGTATCAGTTTTGGTTTCCAACTGTATGTCATTGTCGATCATTACTTTAACAATATCTTGGTTGGTTAGGGTTTTGTGTCGGTCCCAATTTCCTTTATCGGTAAAGTACGCGTAATTTCTCATACCACTTCTATGGTTTAGAAGTGTTTGTATCGTTACATCTGGATAAGGAAAACCGTCAATTAGCGTAGTTACTTTTTGATCAAGTTTAATCTTTTTTGCATCCACCAACATTAAAATAGCCGTAGAAGTCAGTACTTTACTCACAGAAGCAATGTGCAACGGCATATCTTTGTCAATCATTTCGCCGGTTCTTTTATTGGCAAAACCCATATAATTTTCATAGATAATTTGGCCATTCTTAGCAACTAAAAACGCTACATTATCATTCTTTTCTGACCATAGTTTTTCAAAGAAAATACTTGTGGAATATTTCTTATCGTCAATATAAGATTTCGCTAGTGCAGGCAGTTCTTTCTGCAGTGGCATCATGATTGGAAGCCCATTTTCATTGGTTTTAACAATAGCATCTTCCTCACTTTTCTCAAGTTTTGAACATGAAATAGTAACTAGAAAAATTGCTAAAAACGGAAGGGTATATTGAGAAATTCTGAATGTCATTATAATAGTATTGAATCGCAAATATAAGTATTCAATAAAGGTATAGAATTACTTTTTAGGAAAGCTATCAACACGTTTTCCACAATGTTTTTTTAACAAACATTTAATACATAAGGCAGACTAATCGCATCAAAAAGGATCAACTGTTATTTTTGGCAAAAAACTTTGAAAACGATTTCGTTACTGTTACTTTTGGCATCATAAAAAATATGCAAATGAAATTCGGAATTATAAAAGAAAGAAAAAACCCACCAGATAGAAGAGTCGTTTTCACGCCAGAAGAATTAGTTCGTTTGCAAAAGGAACATCCTGAAGCTATTATAAAAGTGGAACGTTCGGACATTCGAGTTTTTAGTGATGATGCTTACGAAAAATTAGGAATTGAAGTTGTTGATGATGTTTCAGATTGTGATGTTTTCTTTGGTGTAAAAGAAATTCCTGTTGAGTATTTAATTCCGAATAAGAAGTATTTTTTCTTTTCACATACGATCAAAAAGCAAGTACACAACAGAAAGTTGCTAAGAGCTGTTTTGGATAAAAAAATTGAATTGTACGACCACGAAACTATCGTTGACGCCACTAACAGAAGACTAATTGGTTTTGGACGCTATGCCGGAATTGTGGGTGCTTATAATGGTTTCAGAGCATTTGGAATAAAATATGACTTGTTCAATTTGGCGAAAGCGGAAACACTTCCAAGTCAAGAAGAATTGATTATTCGTTTGAAAAGACAAATTTTGCCTAACATCAAAATTGTGTTGACGGGTCATGGAAAAGTCGGCATGGGCGCAAAGGAAATGCTTGACGGAATGAAATTGAAACAAGTTTCTCCTGATGATTTCTTAAACAAAATATATTCAGAAGCAGTTTATACGCAAATTGACGTTTTGGATTATAACAAACGAATTGACGGAACAGTAGCGCAAAGCAATAGCGATTTCTACAAAAACCCAAAAGAATATACTTCAAATTTTGAGCGTTTTTCAAAAGTAGCAGATATCTTTATGGCAGGACATTTTCATGGAAACGCTGCACCAGATATCTTAACCCGCGAAATGCTAAATGCCTCGGATAATAAAATAAAAGTGGTTGCCGATATTTCATGTGACGTTGATGGACCAATTGCTTGCACCATAAAAGCTTCAACAATTGCGGATCCGTTTTTTGGCTATTTGCCAAGTGAAAATAAGGAAGTTCCATATTCGCATCCAGGTTCTATAATGGTAATGTCGGTTGATAATTTGCCTTGTGAATTACCAAAAGATGCGAGTGAAGGTTTTGGAGAAATGTTTATGGAACACGTGATTCCGGCATTTTTTAATAATGATAAAGACGGAATTCTGCAACGCGCCAAAATCACCGAAAACGGAAAACTGACGCAGCGTTTTGCTTATCTTCAGGATTACGTCGACGGAAAATAAGACACTGAAATCTCGAGCAATCGGGATTTTTTGTTTTTAAAAAGTTAGTATATTTAGCGAAATTTTTTCCATGAAAAGCATTCTACTATTCAGTTTATTTCTATATGCACTGCCTACGATTTCTCAAACGGTGCAATCACCATCCAAAGAAATTACACTTAATTTTTCTTTATTTGAGGGAAAACCCACTTATGAAGTTTTGTATAAAAAAAAGTTGGTTATACTTAAAAGTTATTTGGGTTTAAAACTCAAAGCTAGTAGGGACTTAGATGCAAATTTTACGATTGTCAATACAACCACAAAAACGGTTAATGAAATTTGGCAACCCGTTTTAGGCGAACAATCTAACATTAAAAATAATTACAACGAATTGACAATTGAACTTTATCAGCCATTGTCAGACCGAAAAATGAATATTATTTTTAAAGTTTATGATGAAGGTGTCGCTTTTCGTTATGACTTTCCAAAACAGCCCAATTTGAATTATTTTATTATTTCGGATGAAAAATCAGAATTTAATTTAACCGGAAATCACAAAGCGTTTTGGCTTCCGGGTGATTTTGACAGTCAGGAATATCCATACATGGAAACTAAATTTTCTGAAATTAATTCCGAAAATGTTGATATGAATAATGGTATCGCACTTAAAAGTATTGTTGGTAAATACGTTGTACAATCACCGTTAATGATGAAAACGGCAGAGGGAGTATATCTAAATATTTTTGAAGCTGCGGTGGTGAATTATCCCGTTATGCATTTGGATTTAGTTCCCAATGAATATAAACTGACTTCTCGTTTGGTTCCTAATGCCATCGGTGCTAAAGCTTATTTGCAAGTACCATGCATTTCGCCATGGAGAACCATTATGGTTAGTGATGATGCACGAAATATTGTAGCCTCGAAAATGATTTTAAACCTAAACGAACCTTGTAAAATTGAAGATACTTCTTGGATTAAGCCGATGAAGTATGTTGGGATTTGGTGGGAAATGCACGTTGGAAAATCAACTTGGGATTATGCAGGTTCACAAAATGCACAAAATGCAGCCGATGGACAATTAAAACCAAGTGGAAAACACGGAGCAACAACTGAAAACACAAAACGGTATATTGACTTTGCGGCCAAAAATGGTTTCGATGGCGTTTTAGTAGAAGGTTGGAATGTAGGTTGGGAAGATTGGTTTGGCAATTGGAAAGAAGACGTTTTTGATTTCACCACGCCTTATCCTGATTTTGATTTGAAAGCAGTAAACGATTACGCAAAATCAAAAGGGATCAAGATGATTATGCATCAGGAGACTTCAGCTTCCGTTGGGAATTTTGAAAGACATTTGGATCGAGCCTTAAATTTGATGAAAGAATACGGCTATCCTGCAGCAAAAACGGGATATGTGGGCCGAATAATTCCACGTGGCGAATTTCATGACGGACAAGTGATGGTAAATCATTTTAACTTTGTTGCACGACGATTTGCAGAGTATAAGCTGATGGTCAATTCGCATGAAAGTTCGCGTCCAACAGGTTACAGCAGAACGTATCCAAACTATATTGCGGCCGAATCGGCAAGAGGTAACGAATTCAATGCATGGAGCACGGGAAATCCGCCAATGCATGAAACCATTTTACCCTTCACCAGATTATTGGGTGGACCAATGGATTATACTCCAGGAATATTTGAAATCAAAATGAGCGCTTACGATCCGAAGAAAACAGAACAAGTGCATACGACTTTGGCAAAACAATTGGCATTATATGTTACCATGTATTCTCCATTGCAAATGGCAGCTGATTTGCCTGAGAATTACGAGCAGCATATGGATGCCTTTCAGTTTATAAAAGATGTGGCAGTTGATTGGCAAGAAAGTCGTTATTTAGAAGCAGAGCCTGGCGATTATTTAACTGTTGCACGTAAGGATAAACAATCAGAAAACTGGTTTTTAGGTTCGATTACGGATGAAAATGAACGTGATACAGAAATCAAGCTGGATTTTCTTTCTCCAAATAAAAAATATCAAGCTATTGTTTATCAGGATGGTGCAGATGCAGATTGGAAAAATAATCCAAAATCGTATGCTATAAAAACTATACAAGTCACATCAAAGTCGAAAATTAAATTACATTTGGCTAAAGGTGGCGGAACGGCCATCAGTTTTAAACCAATACAATAAAAAATAAACCAACTAACCAAAAAATTATGAGTTCATTAAACCAAAAAACAAATTGGGCACAGTTTATTCCGCTTGCTACCGTATTTTTCTTTTGGGGATTTGTTGCCGCTAGTAACGACATTTTAATTCCCGTTTTCAAAAAAGCATTCAATTTGACACAAGGAGAAAGCCAACTTGTATCCGTTGCATTTTATGTAGCGTACACGGTTGGATCCATTATTTACATGATTATTTCATATTTAACCAAAGGCGATTTGATTAATAGAATTGGATATAAAAACTCTTTGGCATTAGGACTAACAATTTCTGCTCTGGGAACTTTACTATTTTATCCTGCGGCCAATATGCATTCCTTTCCTTTAATGTTATCAGCACTTTTCATAGTTGCATTGGGATTTTCGTTACAACAAACGGTTGCAAATCCATTAGCGATCGCTTTGGGTCCAATAAAAACGGGTTCACAACGATTGACAATGGCTGGTGGAATCAATAATTTAGGAACAACTATTGGACCACTGATTGTGAGTTTTGCTATTTTTGGTTCAGCTACATCAGGAAATACAGATATGAGTATTGAAAGTGTCAAAATTCCTTATTTAATATTAGGTGCGGCTTTTTTAATCGTAGCTGTTTTATTAAAAATGTCTTCATTACCAGATAAACCAGTCGCTGTAGTTGAAGATGAAGGCCAGGAAAATAACTCAAGAAGTTCAGCCTTAAAATATCCGCAATTGATTTTGGGTATGATTGGTATCTTCGTTTATGTTGGAGTAGAAGTATCAACTGCGAGTAATTTACCTGCTTATATGGAAAAGAATTTAGGATTTATGACTAAAGATGTTGCGCCATTTATTTCGTTGTATTGGGCAAGTTTAATGATTGGACGTTGGACTGGAGCAGTGGAAGCTTTCACGGATAATATGAATACTCAAAAGATTCTTCGTTTCGTTGCTCCTTATTTAGCTTTCGGCATTTTTCTTGGAGTTAACAAATTTATGAATCATGATTTAACTCCATTTTACATTTATGGATTGATCATCTTAGTTTTGATTTTTGCTGACATGGCGAGTAAAGGAAATCCAGCTCGAATGTTATTAATTTTCTCATGCTGCGGTATTTTAGCTTTATTAATAGGAATGTCAACCGATGGAATGACAAGTGTATACGCATTTACATCTGTTGGATTGTTTTGCAGCACTTTATGGCCTTGTATTTTTACTTTAGCAATTAGTGGATTAGGAAAACATACAAGCCAAGGAAGTAGCTTTTTGATTATGATGATTATGGGTGGCGGAATTATAAGTTGGTTACAAGGTTATATTGCTGATTTATCTAATATTCATATTAGTTACGTTGTTGGTGTTGCTTGTTTTTTGTATTTAGCATTCTACGCATGGAAAGTTACTGGAATATTAAAAAATCAAGGAATTGATTTTGATAAAAAAATTAGTGGTGGACATTAATTTCACTACTACATAAACTAAAAATCCCGCATCGTTTTTACACTTTGCGGGATTTTTTCATCAAAACCTAACCAATCCATCTTTAACTTAACCAAACCTTATTTTTTATCTTCAATTACTGCTTTTGTCCCATCAGCTTTATAATAGTAATAATCAGTATTGTTAACGTTTGATGCTGTATAATTGCTATTATAATTGTTACTGCTATTGTAATTGCTACTGTCATTAAAGCTATTGTTGTATACGTATCCGTACTTTCCACGGCCTTTTACATTTCCAACCAAATCCACAATATCACCACGACGGTTGTAAACAATTTGCATTCCACCAATTTGTACCAGTGCTGTTCGGTTGTACCTCATATAAACTGTTCCAATTCGGTTTACTCTATCTCTGCTATCATAATTGATAAACGTGTTACCAATTCTTCTAACTCTACCAAAACTATCATGTTCAATACGAACACCGTAATTTACGGGACCTCTATTTATTGATGCTTTTGATACTCTTCTTCCAGCAGTTTTATAAAAGTAGTCGCCTTGACTATCTTCCGGACGTGTGTTGAAATCAAATTCTCCATTTGGGAAAACGAAAAACTCAATATCTCTTTCTGTAAATGAAATCGGCTCATCAAAGCGGTATGTCATTCTTTTTTCTTCACCAGAATTTCGAGTTACTTCTGATGCTTTCGCTACATTTCCAACTAGTAAAATAGTAGCTACTAAAAGGGTAATTTTTTTCATGATGTTCTAATTTGAGTTTTTTGCTTACTATTTCGATTTTCAGCTTCTTCGAACAAAATAATTTTGTTGATAGGCGTATTTCAAATGACGTGCCATAATACCAAAATAAATTCTTAAGGTTTGATTAATGTAAATTAAACAATAGATATTCAGCAGTTTACTATCGTTTCTTTTAAGCAAACAGATGTTAAATAATTTTAGCACTTAAAATTGTTACTGTTTTTTGATTACATTTGGACAGATTTAAAATCAAATATACAATGATGAAAAACCTACTATTTTCATTTTCTTTTGTGTTGGTAACGTTAAACAGTTTTAGTCAGGAATTCATTCCTTATTACGATTCAGTGGTTGGCCAATGTTCGCAAACAAATATAACTACCAACTTAACAGCCTATGAAGCTCTTGGATTAAAACGAAGAGGAACCAGTTCCTTGCAAAATACCTTGAATTGGCTTAAGGATAAATATTTGGCTTTTGGATATACTGCAAGTCAGATTCAGGAAGACTCGTATACCTATTCTGGTTCACCAGCCGTTTGTAAAAACTTAATTGTAACCAAAGTCGGCACGGTTTATCCAAATACCTACATAATTGTTTGTGGTCATTACGATTCTATTGGTGGAACAGGAACTAATGATAACGGTAGCGGTTTGGTTTCTATATTAGAAACAGCGCGTTTGTTGCAAAATATTCCAACAGAATATTCCATAAAATTCATCAATTTCAGTGGGGAAGAAGATGGTTTGTTTGGAAGCAAGCATTATGTAAGTGCCGTCGTAAATGGAACTACACCAAAAATGGATATTCGTTTGGTAATCAATATAGATGAAGTTGGCGGTGTTGCAGGTTTAGATAATAATACCTTAACCTGTGAAAGAGATACCAATAATGCGCCTTCTACAAACAATGCTCAGTCCAGTATAATGACTAATCAATTGATAAACTGTGTTGGATTATATTCGCCGTTAAATACTGAGCTGTCGTACGCTTACGCGTCTGATTATATGTCGTTTCAAAGCAATAACGAAATTATAACTGGTTTATTTGAAACCAATGAAACTACACATAAACATACTAATTCAGATTTGTTAATTAATATGGATCCGGTTTACAATTTCAATGTAGCCAAAGCACTTATTGGTGCAACAATGCACTTTTCCGTTGCCGCAACATCAACGTTAACTACTACTGAATATGAGCAAACTAAGCAGGTAAGTTTTTATCCAAGTCCGGCCAAAGACACCTTAAACATCAATTTAGGAAGCATTAAAGAAATAAAATACTCATTTACTATCTATGATATGAATGGAAAGGAAGTTCTTAAAAAAGAAATTGAAGATGCAAATCTAATAGAATCAATACCTTTAAACGGTTTACCTAAAGCAATGTACTTAGCGGTTTTACAAACTGACACACAAAGAATTACAAAAAAAATTATAATAGAATAATATAATTATCTTAATAAAAAGCCTCGATTACTTGAGGCTTTTTAAGTTTTATAATTTATCTTTCAGATATTGTCCCGTTACAGATTCCTTATTTTTAGCAACTTGTTCAGGAGTTCCTACAGCTAAAATTTGGCCACCATTTTCTCCACCTTCCGGACCTAAATCAATAAGCCAGTCGGCACATTTTATCAAATCCAGATTGTGCTCAATAACAATAATCGAATGTCCTTTATCTATCAAGGCGTCAAAGGAAGCCAATAGTTTTTTGATGTCATGAAAATGCAAACCTGTCGTTGGTTCGTCAAAAACAAACAAAGCTTTTTCCTTAGTAACACCTTTTACTAAAAATGAAGCAAGTTTGATACGTTGCGCCTCACCACCAGAAAGGGTTGAAGAGGATTGTCCCAATTGAACATAGCCCAAACCAACGTCTTGAAGTGGTTGTAATTTTTGAGTGATTTTTGTTTGTTTATTTTCAGCAAAAAAAGTTATGGCATCATTAATTGTCATTGTCAGTATGTTGTCAATGTTTTTACCTTCGAATTGAACTTCTAAGACTTCTTTTTTGAACCGTTTTCCTCCACAAGTTTCACAAGGCAACGAAACATCCGCCATAAAAACCATCTCTACATTTATAGATCCTTCGCCTTTACAGGTTTCACAACGTCCGCCATCCACATTAAAAGAGAAATGCTTTGCTTGATAACTACGAACTTTAGAAAGTTTTTCTTTAGAATACAAATCACGAATATCATCGTAAGCTTTGATATAAGTCACTGGATTTGAACGAGAACTTCTTCCAATAGGGTTTTGGTCAACGTATTCAATGTGTTTTATATGTGAAAAACTTCCGCCTAATTCAGAGAACTGTCCGGCTTTTTCTCCAATGCCTTCAATCTTTTTTTGCACGGCCGGAAATAATATTTTCTTCACTAAGGTACTTTTTCCACTTCCTGAAACGCCGCTAATTACGGTTAAACATTCTAATGGAAAAACTACATCTACATTCTGAAGATTGTTTTCTCTTGCGCCTTTTATTTCGATAAAATTCTTAGAAGTTCTGCGTTTCTTCGGAACCGAAATTTCGAGTTGGCCATTCAGATATTTTGCTGTCAAGGAATCCGCTTTCAAAATTTCATCAAAATTTCCTTCAGCAACCAATTCGCCACCAAAAGTTCCCGCCTCAGGACCAATATCAATAATCCGATCCGCCGCTTTCATAATATCTTCATCGTGTTCTACTACAATAACAGTATTGCCTAAATCACGCAAATTTTTCAAAACTTTAATTAATCGCTCGGTATCTTTTGGGTGTAAACCGATGCTGGGTTCATCTAAAATGTACATGGAACCCACCAAACTACTTCCTAATGAAGTGGCCAAATTGATGCGCTGCGATTCACCGCCTGAAAGTGTTGCCGAATTTCTATTTAAAGTTAGGTAATCCAAACCAACATCGCTCAAAAAGGTAAGTCGGCTATTGATTTCTATTAAAAGGCGTTTGGATACTTTTTGATCGTATTCAGAAAGTTCTAATTCTTTAAAAAAAGGAATCAATCGTTTGATAGAAAGATCGACCAAATCCGAAATTGTTTTTCCACCAACCGTTATATAAGTAGCTTCTTTTCGCAAACGCTTTCCTTTGCACGTTGGACATTTAGTTTTTCCACGGTAACGGGAAAGCATTACACGATTCTGAATTTTATAATTCTTGGATTCTAATTCCGTAAAGAAATCGTCAAGTCCCGTGAAATAAGTGTTTCCTTTCCAAATCAAGTCTTTTTGTACCTCTGTTAATTCGAAATAAGGCTTGTGAATAGGAAAATCAAACTTGTAGGCGTTGTTTACCAATTGATCCCGGTACCAACTCATACTTTCGCCTCGCCATGGAAAAATAGCGTTTTCATAAACAGAAAGGGCCGTGTTGGGTATCACTAATTCTGAATCAATTCCGATAATATTTCCGTAACCTTCACAAGTTGGACAAGCACCGTATGGATTGTTAAAACTAAATAAATGCACGTTTGGTTCTAAGAACATAATGCCGTCAAGTTCAAAATTAGCACTGAATTCCAAACGATTATTAGTGTCTAAATCTTGTAGATAACAAACGCCTTTGCCTTCAAAGAAAGCAGTCTGAGTAGCATCAGCCAAACGATTATAGAATTCTTCTTCTTCCTTTACAATAATTCTGTCAATGATTAAAAGAATATCCTTGTTGTTTAACGAATGTTGCTCCAATTCATCTAATCGAACCATTTCGTTATCGACTAAAATGCGCGCAAAACCTTGCTGCAACAACACTTTAAGTTTGTCCTCTAATTTTCTTCCTTCTTCAAGATGAATTGGTGATAACAGCAGCCACTTGCTGTCTATCGGAAAAGTTTTCACAATATTCATTACATCCGAAACCGTATCCTTTCTAACTTCATTTCCAGAAATAGGGGAGAATGTTTTACCAATTCGAGCAAAAAGTAATTTTAAGTAATCGTATATTTCAGTAGAAGTTCCTACGGTGGAACGCGCGTTGGTGGTATTTACCTTTTGTTCAATAGCAATAGCGGGAGCAATACCTTTAATGTATTCTACTTTTGGTTTGTCTAATCTTCCCAAAAACTGGCGTGCATAAGAAGATAGACTTTCAACATAGCGTCGTTGACCTTCAGCATACAAAGTATCGAATGCCAAGCTTGATTTTCCCGATCCTGAAAGTCCAGTAATAACCACCAATTTATTTCGCGGAATGGCTACATCAAGATTTTTTAAATTATGAATAGCGGCGCCTTTTATCAAGATGTTTTTCTTTGGTTCAAGAGTAGAAATATCTTTTATAATCATAGCAAAATTTTAGGAGTACAAATATAGTTAATTATAAGAATCTTAATCCTATCGAAACGCAGTCGATTTGTTATTTCTTAGTTAAAATAATCATTAACAAATGACTCGTGAAACACCGCTATTTTTACGAAAAGTGTTTTTTTAATGCTAAAATAATGCGTTTTTAAAAGTATTGCTTTTTTGGAATTGATAATAGTAGTGAATTTAACTCAACATTACCACAACATTTTTGAATTTGATGAAGAAACGAAAAGATGGACATAATCATTTAAAGTATTGATAGCAGCCAAACTCAAACGATTTCGTATTTGTTATTGTTGTATAGTTTTTATATAGTTCAACAAAAAATCATGTATTCAATTTACATCTAAATTTGATGAATCTAAAAAATCATTTAAATTCAATAAATCACTAATTATGAAAAAAATTACTTTTCTATCAATCCTAATGTTCTCTTTTTTAGGATTTTCGCAACAACAACAATATAATTTAGGATTTGAGCCTTCAACTCCTTCGGGAAACATTAACAACTGGACATCATTTGAAAATCCTAATCCTGGTTTATCTATTGTTGACAATCCAACTCCAAATGGTGTTAACACTTCTGCAACTACAAAAGTTTTGAAAGTTGATTTAGTGCAAGGTTCAGCTTGTTACGCAGGACTTATTAATTCGCATGGTACTTTAGGAACTTGGAGATTTGACACCTCTATACCTAATAATGTAACGGTTAGTCTGCAAGTGAACAAAAGCTTTGCTGGAAAAGTAGGTATTAAATTTATAACTCCAACTAATGCTACTGTGATTGAAGTAACTACAAATGAGGGATTAGTAAATACAGTTAATCAATGGGTCACATTATCATGGAATATTTCAACTTTAAATACTGCTGAGCAAGCCGCTCCTAACAGTAACGATCAGTTTGTTGTTTTTGTTGACTTTACTTGTGGTGGACCAGATAGGACTACAGGTGGTACAATACTAATTGATAATGTTACTTGGAATGCTAATAAAATAACAGATCCGGCAACATGTTCTGACGGAATTCAAAATGGTAGTGAAACAGGTGTTGATTGTGGGGGTACTTGTGCACCATGCGCTGGTCAAGAGCCATTAGTTGCCGCTCCAACTCCACCAGCTAGAAATGCTGCTGATGTTGTTTCAATCTATAGTAACGCTTACGCAAATGTCACCTTAAGCGAATTGCCAACATCATGGTCACAGTTAGCTTCATTTACTCCTGTTCAAATTCAAAGTAATGATACTTGGAAAATGACTGGTTGTGAATTTTTAGGAATGGTTACAAACTATGGAAGTGGAGTTGATTTATCAACTATGGAGAAAATGCACATTGATTATTGGACACCCTCTAGCAATGATATTGGCGTTAAAATTGTAAATACTATTGGTGGTGGTGAGGCTTTTGCATCATTAGGAACAACAGTTACTGGATCATGGCAAAGTATTGATGTTGATATGACGGCTTTTGCAGCTTTATCAAATAAAACGGCAATAACTCAATTATTGATTGATCCAAGTGCACCTTCAATTTTGTTTATTGATAATTTTTATTTCTATAAAGGAACAGCATTAAATACTTCGAATTTTGAATTGTCTTCTGTTAAAATGTATCCTAATCCAACAAAAAATACATTTACAATTGAGTCTAAAAATACTATTCAAAGTGTTTCAGTCATAAATATGTTAGCCCAAAAAGTTTTATTTGTTAATCCTAATGCAGTTTCAGCTTCATTAGATTTGTCAACTTTCCAAAATGGTATTTACATTGTGAAAACTACAGTTGACGGAAATGTTACTAGTTCTAAAATAATAAAAGAATAAGTTTTTAATAATAGTTTAGTTTTTTAAAGCACGTCTATGGGCGTGCTTTTTTTTGAATTTTTATTTCATACTTTAGCATACAAATTTTATTTCAGATGAACTTACGCAGTTATCTTTTAATTATACTATATCTCACAAGTTTACTTTGTTATTCTCAAGAGCTGCCTCCAGTTGTAAACTACCAATCGAGTGTTTATGGTGCTGGGAATCAAAATTGGATGATATCTCAAGATTCAAATCAATTCCTTTTTTTTGCAAATAATGAAGGCTTATTAGAATTTAATGGTTCAGCATGGACGTTATATCCATCACCCAATGAAACTATCATTCGCTCTGTCAATTGCATTGAAAATAAAATTTATACGGGCTCTTATATGGATTTTGGGTATTGGGAACGTCAGAAGGACGGGCAATTAGTATACCATTCTTTATGTAAAACGTTACCGGTGAAGTTGCTTTACGATGAGGAATTTTGGAATATTTTACCTTTTGACAATTGGATATTATTTCAATCATTACAAAGAATATATGCTTACAATATCAAAACGAAATCATTTTCTGTAATTCAGCCTAAAGAGTTTATTTTAAGAGCTTTTAAAACGTCGAAAGGAATATTTTATCAAACAAATGAAGGCTTGTTTGAGATAGAAGGTGGAAAAAGTAAAGTATTTTTAAACAATGATATAGTTAAAGAAAATCGCATTGTAAATATTATTGAATCGGTTGATGGATTGTTATTGATTACGCAAAACAATGGAATTTACTTATACCAAAATAATAGTTTTTCTAAATTTTCCACAGCTGTGGATAGTCAAATTCAACAAAGTAGTATTTACAGCGGACAAAAACTATATGATAACAGCCTAGTTTTAGGCACAATTTCAAATGGAATTTTTATTTTGGACCAATTTGGGAAAGAAAAATTCCATATAACTCAGAAAAACAGATTAGGCAATAACACTATTTTATCTCTATTTGAGGATATTGATAAAAATTTATGGCTAGGTCTTGATAACGGCATCAACTGCATCAACCTTCAATCGCCGATACGAAGTTATGTGGATGATTCTGGAATTTTAGGAACCATATATGCTTCTAAAGTTTTTAATGAAAAGTTATACATCGGAACCAATCAAGGTTTGTTCTACAAAAATGTAGCTTCAAATTCTGATTTTAGTTTTATACCAGGAACAAAAGGACAAGTTTGGTCCTTGTTTGTTTATGATAATACATTATTCTGTGGTCACGATTCAGGAACTTTTATCGTTTCGGATACCAGTGCCAATTTAATTTTTAAGCAATCAGGAACTTGGAAATTTGAAGTTTATGCCAACAAAATTTTTCAAGGAAATTACTATGGAATATCCATTTTAGAAAAACAAAATGGTCGTTGGAGCTTTAAACATAAGATTAAAAATTTTAATTATTCGTCTAAATATTTTGAAATTATCGATGGAAAAGAAATTTATGTAGGTCATGAATATAATGGGATTTTCAGATTAAATGTAAGTTCAGATTTTAGCGCAGTTACCTCTATCTTTAAATATAAAGATCCAAAAAAGAGTAAAAATGCATCTTTAGTTAAGTATAATAATCAATTGTATTATGCTTCAAAAGAAGGCGTTTTTAAACTTAATTCAAAGGATAAAAAGTTCTATAAGGATAGATTTTTAAGTCAAATATTTGATAAACAAGAGTATGTAACCGGAAAAATGATAGTTGATTCATCTAATATTTTATGGTTTTTTACTAAAAATTATATTCATTATTACTCTAAGGGCAAACTTTCAACAGAATTAAAAAGAAACAGTTTACCAATTCCAGCTTCATTAACCAATTCAATGCCTGGATATGAAAACATTTCACAAACAAACAACAACACCTATTTGTTGGGGACTACCGATGGCTATTATTTATTGAAAAACAATTTTATTAAATTTAATAAATATAAAGTATCATTAACTAGTATTTCTAGTAATGTTTTAAATAAAAAATTAAAAAACACTTCAATTATTGATGAAGGGAAGTTTAATTATAACGACAATAATATTACTATTAGTTATACTATTCCAGATTATGATATTTATTTGAACAGCGAATATCAATATAAGTTAGAAGGTCTTAATGACATATGGAGTGAATGGACTTCAAAAACAACTGTAAATTTTGAAAATTTACCTGCGGGTGATTACGTTTTTAAAGTTCGTGCAAAAGTTGCTAATTCCTTAACCGACAATATAGCAAGTTATTCATTTGTAATTAAAAAACCATGGTATGCTAATAATTTTGCGGTGTTAATTTATTTCGTATTATTTGGATTTTTAATTTATTATATCAACAAATTCTACACAGAATACCATAATAAACGTCATCAAAAAATTATTGTTGAAAATAATCTTTTACTTGAATTAAAAGAATTGGAAATTCAAAAAGAAATTATGAACATTAAAAATGAGCAATTGAGTATTGATGTGGATAAGAAAAGCAAGGAATTAGCTGTTTCGACCATAAATTTGATTGAAAAGACAGAATTATTAAACATTATCAAAGAGGATTTAAAAAATTCGGAGGATAGTAATTCTAGTGGAAGTATAAAGTCTATCATATCCACCATCAATAAAAGCGTTAAAGAAGAAGATACTTGGAATAAATTCAAAGATGCTTTTGATAGCGCCGATAAAGACTTTTTTAAGAAAATAAAATTAGCGCATCCAGCATTAACTCCAAATGATTTGAGAATGTGTGCTTATTTACGTTTGAATTTATCATCTAAAGAAATAGCACCGCTTTTGAATATTTCTGTCAGAAGTGTTGAGATTAAACGATATCGTTTGCGTAAAAAAATGGATTTACAACACGAACAAGGTCTTGTTGAATATATTCTCAACATCTAAACTTAACATCTTTCTGTTTTTACCTATACAACAACACAACATTCTTTTATTTTCGGTACTTCACCTTGCTGTATTTTTGTCATATTTTATTCATTTTTATCAGATTTAGTCTCTTTTTTCTACAGATATGATAAAAAAAGGCACAAATAATTAGCTTGTATATTTTTTGTTGTGGTTCTTTTTGTGTTGTTTATAATTTTAACTTTTATTTTTATGAAATAATTAACTTTTTGAAGCTGTAGTTAATTAATTGAATTAACTAACGAGTAAATTGTATGTTGAAATTAAAATAACTATTTCAGAACTCTAATTAAAATTAAAGCCTAAGTATAATCAAAATTCTAAATTAAGAACATCACATGAAAAAATTAATTCTATTTGTAATTTTTTGTTGTTTTTCATCTCACATTTATGGACAATCCGATAAGGTAGCTGTTCAGAAAGATAAAGATGATTTTAAACTTCTTGTAAATAACAAACCCTTTTTTATCAATGGTATGAATTGGAACTACGATCCAATTGGTACTAACTTTAATTACAGTTTGTGGAAACAATCTGATGATGTAATCAAAGCAGCGCTTGATAACGAAATGGGCTTACTTAAAAACATGGGAGTAAATGCTATCAGACAATACACTGGAATTCAACCAAAATGGATTACATATATCTATCAAAAATATGGTATTTATACAATGTTAAATCACTCTTTTGGAAGATATGGTCTTACTTTAAATGGAAAATGGGTTCCAAACACCGACTATTCTAATCCTGGGACTAGACAGTTGTTGTTAAAAGAAACTCAGGATATGATTCAGGAATATAAAAATACGCCTGGAGTACTTATATTCCTTTTAGGAAATGAAAATAACTACGGTTTATTTTGGGATGGAGCTGAAACAGAAAACATTCCTTTAGAAGATAGAAAATCAACCAAAAGAGCAAAAGATATGTACTCTATCTTCAATGAAGCTGTAGTTGAAATGAAAAAAATTGATACCTCACATCCAATAGCAATTTGCAATGGTGATTTATTATTTTTAGACCTTATTGTTGATGAATGTAAAGACATTGATATTTTAGGGCTTAATATGTATCGCGGTGTATCATTTGGAAATGCCTTCCAAGAAGTTAAAAGTAAATTGAATAAGCCAATTCTTTTCTCTGAGTTTGGAGCAGATGCTTTTAACGCCATTGACAATGCTGAAGATCAAAAATCACAAGCCTACTTTATGGTTGGAAATTGGAAAGAAATTTATGAAAATGCTGCTAATTTAGGAAAAGCAGGGAATTCGTTAGGAGGATTTACTTTTCAATTTAGTGACGGTTGGTGGAAGTTTGGACAAACAAAAAATTTAGATATTCACGACAGCAATGCGTCATGGTCAAACGGAGGATATACTAGCGATTTTATTCAAGGTCAAAATAACATGAATGAAGAATGGTTTGGAATTTGCGCCAAAGGTCCAGTTAATCCCAGAGGTTTGTACGATTTGTATCCGAGAGCAGCGTATTATTCTCTAAAAGAAGCACACAATATCAATCCTTATGAAAACGGAACAACATTAGAAGCTATCGATACCCATTTTAAAAACATTCAGTTAATGGATGCTGTTTTAAAGGCAAGAGGAGATAAAGCAGCTTTAGTTGGAAGCAGTACAGATATTTTAAAAATCAGTAATTTACGAGCTGAGTTTACAACCTTTAACACAGGTGGAAGTTTAATTACTACACCAGATAGTCCAACTCCAAATAAAACGCAATACCCTAATCAACTTGGATTTGACCATATGCAATCGTATTATATTGGCGTAGAAGGTAATCCAACTGCTAATATGAAAGCCAATATTAATGTTAACATACTTGGAAATGTAGCATTAAATCCAATCAACGAAATATTTTATGAAAATAGAGGTAGAACTCAAACTGTAAATACTCCGAGTGGTCCAGTTGAAATTGGAGATGCTAACAGAGTACAAATTTACAATGCCTCTTATGCTTGGAATGAAAAATATTTTGACTTAAAAGGATTTTACAGAACGGGACATTATCATTGGGGTTATGAAGGCGACTTTTTCGGATTATATCCTGAAGCTAACTACGGTCCAAATTTAGATATTTATAATGGCGAAGTATCAGGTTTTGAATTTGATGGTAAAAAAAGTCTCGATGGATTTAAAGCGGCTTTTGGACCACAACTTTGGTGGGGCGCAAATCCTGCATTATTATTAAAATATGGCCGAAAAATAGGGAAATTTGATGCAACCGTAGTTTATCACGAGGATATAGATGATGCTGCTGCAGCAACAACATCTATTGCAATTCCAATGCCTAAAACACGCAGAGTTACGTTACATTTAAAAAGAAAATTAGAAAATTTCGGATTTGAAGTAGGTGGAATCTGGGGCGGCCAACCTTTAAACGGTCGTACTTTTCAATATGCTGAAGGAACTTCAGGAAACTATACTGTTTATGATGATAAAGTAAACTCTAGCGATAATTGGGGTGGAAAAGCTAAAATTACATTTTCTAGCGGTCCATTTAATGTTTACACTCAAGGCGCCATTATGGGATTAGTTGCCAATGGGGGAGCAGACGCAACACAAACATTTACAGGATGGAGATTGAAAGATAGCGGAAGCGGAAACCAAATGAATTTTTTAACAGGTTTTACCTATAATGTAAATTCAAATTTTCAAATAGCTCCGAACTTTTTATGGCAAAAACCGTTAGTAGAGGCAATGCCAAATGATGTAAATGCACCTGGTAGATTGAGAAATATTCAAGCTGATCCATTCGTAGTAAGAGCCAATAGAGAAACGGTTGGAGGTGAATTATTACTAACCTATGATCCAACTCCTGCAACTTGGATGTACGATTGGGACAATGATATGTCTGAAGATGCAAAATTTGCTATTAGTTCAGGATTTGTGTACCGTCATTTGCCAACAACTCAGGATGCAGCTATTGGATTTCTAAGCAATCGTACTGCTTTTGCTTTTGCAAAATCGGCACCTGCACATGATTTATGGGAATCAAATACAAGAATCGTTTCTAAATTATCACCAGATTTCGGATTTATAACCAATATTTATTTTGGAAATGCTCAGTCTAATGGTAGCGATGCCCGATTAATTGAAAGAATTGGTGGAGATATCAGATTAATCTATAAAAAAATAAAATTAACTCATTCATTTAAATTAAATGATTGGGGTCCATACGATTACCATAAAGATTTTAACTTAACGTATCCTATTCAATTAATGTTAGATTTATCAACATCAGTTGGAAAACCGGATTGGTTTATTTTACCCAATACAAAAATTGGTATCATGGGAACTTGGAGAACACTTAATCAATATTCGCCTAGATATCTTCCAAATCAAACCGCTTCCGAATTTGCAACAGCACCAATCATCAGTCCAGTTGGTTTTCCTGATGGGTCAGAATGGGAAATTAGAACATACATACACATCAATATTGGAAAATAATAGTAAAAAAAATTACAAAATGAAAAATTTAAAAATTAATTATTTGAAAAAAATATTCCTTTTAGGATTAGTTTTATTAGTAGGTATTAGTTGTGAAAGAGAATTATCTGATGAAGCTCAATTGTCAACATATTCTAAGATTGGCGATGTGTTTACTGATACTCCAGTTGGACTAGGAAGTAATTTTTACTTTCCTTATGGTGGATCAAAAGCAACTGCTTGGTCAATAGATTCTGATGTAAGTTATAAAGGCACAGCATCTATGAGATTTGATGTGCCAAATGCAAATGATCCAGAAGGTAATTATGCAGGAGGTATTTTTAGAATTGATGGTGCTGGTAGAGATTTAACAGGTTATGATGCACTTACTTTTTGGGCAAAAGCTTCACAAGGAGTATCAATTGATCAACTAGGTTTTGGTGAAGATTTTAATACTTATAATGGAAATAAATACATCGCTACTATTACCAACGTAAGCATTGGGACTAATTGGCAAAAAATAATAATACCAATTCCTGATGCTTCTAAATTAGTGCAAGAAAGAGGTATGTTCAGATACGCTGCAGGAACACAAGGAACAAATGGATCGGGATATGTACTTTGGATTGACGAATTGAAATTTGAAAAATTAGGAACTTTGGCTCAACCACAAGCCAAAATATTTAATGGTCTAAATTTAGCTGAGCAAGCATTTAGTGGCTCAACAAAAACGATAACTGGTTTAACAGAAACTTTCAATACAGCAAATGGTCAAAATATTACAGTTAATGTAGCTCCATCGTATTATAATTTTGTTTCTTCTGCAACTAGCGTAGCAAGTGTTAATGAGGTTGGTGTTGTTTCTGTTATCGCACCTGGAACTACAACAATAACCGCAACTATTGGTAATGTAATTGCTATTGGTTCGTTAGTAATTACGTCAAATGGAGCTTTACCTTCTGCACCTGTTCCGCCTCAATTGCAACCCAATGTTAAATCTATTTTTAGTGATGCATACGTTCAAGCTACTACAATAAACACTAATCCTCAGTTTGGTGGTTCTACTACTCAAACTTCTATTGCAACAGCTGGTACTGATTCTTATCTTATTTATTCAAATAATAATTATACTGGAATTATTTTTGATAATACAGTAGATGCCTCGACTCTTGGTTTTATGCATGTTGATATTTATGCTCAACAGGCCGGTGTACAAGTAGAATTTCAAATTAGAGATATAGGTGCTAATGGAGTTTTGAATACAAATGTATTTACTGGTCAACCTGAGTTAGATGATAAAGATTATAGATTTACAGCTTCAGGATTAACAGTTAACGGATGGAATTCTTATAACATTCCTTTGGCAGGAAATATAGCAAATCAAAAAAATAATTTAGGAGCAATTATTATAGTTGGTGGTCCAAATTTCATTTTAGACAATATCTATTTTTATAAAGTTCCGACAACACCAACTATAGCTGCACCAACACCAACTGTAGCAGCAGCAAATGTAATTTCATTATTTAGCAATGCATACACAAATGTTCCTGTAGATACATGGAGAACTCCTTGGTCTTCGGCAACTTTTGCGGATGTTACAATTGCAGGAAACGATACCAAAGAATATTCAAATTTAGATTTTGTCGGAATCGAAACAGTTAATAATCAAATAAATGCCAGTGCAATGACTCATGTGCATTTGGATGTTTGGTCAGCAAACTATACTTCTTTTTCTATCAAACTTGTAGATTTTGGTGCTAACGCTGTATTTGGTGGTGGTGATGATAAAGAACATCAACTTAATTTCGCGAGTCCATTACTAGGGCAATGGATTAGTTATGATATTCCTTTAAGTAACTTCACAGGATTAACGACAAGGCAAAATTTAGCGCAATACATTCTAGTTGCCCAACCTTCAGGTTCTGCAAAAGTTTATGTTGACAATTTCTATTTTCACAATTAACTAAAAAACTAATAAATCATAAATATGAATACTAAAGTAATAATAAAAAATATATTTATAGTATGCTGTATTCTTTCAATTGTGAGCTGTTCTACAGATGAAAAACAAACAGTAACTACCAAGAACCGTCTTGTAATGCAAGATGAATTTGATACTGCCGGAGCACCAAGTTCTGCAATTTGGAATTATAATATTGGGACAGGAAGTAATGGTTGGGGAAATAACGAACTACAATATTATACCGATAGACCTGAAAATATTAAGGTTGAGAATGGAATGTTGAAAATTACAGCTATCAAAGAATCTTTTATGGGTTCGGGATATACTTCTGCTAGAATTTTTACTAAAGGTAAAGTCGAACAAAAATATGGTCGAATTGAAGCTCGTATAAAATTACCCTGGGGAAAAGGAATTTGGCCAGCCTTTTGGATGTTGGGCAATGATTCGGATGTTGTTGATTGGCCTCAAACTGGAGAAATCGACATCATGGAATATCTTGGTAATAATCCAACAACTATTTTAGGTACTGTTCATGGTCCAGGTTATTTTGGTGGTTCTTCAATTTCAAAAAGTTATTCTCTTACAAATAGTCGATTTGATACCGATTTTCACATTTTTGGAATCGAATGGGGTGAAAACTATATAAATTTTTATGTCGATGATGTATTGTATAATCAAATTACTCCTGATAAAGTTCCTGGAGAATGGGTTTTCAATAAACCATTTTATATCATTCTAAACATGGCAGTTGGTGGAAATTTACCTGGTTCTCCAAATAATGAAACTGTATTTCCACAAAGCATGTTAGTAGATTACATCAGAATTTACGAATAAAAAAATAACACTTTATAATTTCATTTTTTACACAGATTTAAGAAATTTTAAATTTTAATAATTTCTTAAATCTGTTTTTCTAAAAATTATTTTAAAGATACTATTTGGAATAATTGTAAAAAATAGTATCAAATTACAATAAAGAATTTCACAAAATAATCATGAATAGTAGCCCAAACCTATTAGTTGAGAATGAAGATAAATCGGTTTCAATGGATATCGTCACCATAAACGATGAAAATTTTTATACCATTAAAAATAACGATGTCATGCGTCCGTTTTTTATGAGTATTGTAAGTGATTCTAATCATTGGATGTTTATTTCAAGTAATGGTGGACTTTCAGCTGGTAGAAAAAATGCAGAATTTGCTCTTTTTCCATATTATACGGATGATAAAATAACAGAATCATACGATATTACAGGAAGTAAATCTATTTTTCAAATTCATTTTAATGACAAAATTGTAGTCTGGGAACCTTTTTCGGAACGTTTTTCAGATGATATTTATACTATTTCTCGAAATTTATATAAAAATGAATTCGGGAATAAAATCATCTTCGAAGAAATAAATCATGATTTAGAATTAACATTCCGATACCAGTGGAATTCTAGTAATACTTATGGTTTTATTAAAAAATCGGAACTTATAAATCATTCGGATACTAAGTGTCAAATTGAATTAATTGACGGAATTCAAAATATTATGCCATATGGCGTTAGTAGCGATTTGCAAAACGCAGCCAGTAATTTAGTTGATGCCTATAAAAGAAGTGAATTACATCAAAACACTGGATTAGGAATATTTGCTTTGAGTGCTATTATTGTTGACAAAGCCGAACCAAGTGAAGCTTTAAAAGCCAATGTTGCTTGGTCATTTGGATTGCAAAATGCGAATTATTTAGTTTCTTCTTTGCAGCTTTCAAAGTTCAGAAAAAAGCAAAAAATCACTGCGGAAAATGATATTAAAGGCGAAAAAGGAGCTTATTTTCTAAATGCTGAAATCACTTTAAAACCAAATTCAAATCACAAATGGACCATTGTAGCCAATGTAAATCAGGATCATTCTGATGTGGCACAATTAATCCATTCCATTCAAAACGAAGAAAATATCGAATATTTAATAAATCAGGATATTGAATTAGGAACTAAAAATTTAATTGCGCTAAATGCTTCTTCCGATGCGTTGCAATTAACCAATGATAATTTAAGAGATACGCGTCATTTTGCCAACACACTTTTCAATATTATGCGTGGCGGAATTTTCGATTTTAATTATCAAATGGAAAAGCAAGATTTCCTCAACTATATTCAAAAAGCAAATACAATAGTTTATAAAAATTTAAAGGAAAATAGCAATCAATTACCTGATTTATTTTCGTTAAACGATTTAAAACAATTCGCTTCCAAACAAAATAATTCCGATTTTGAACGGCTTAGTTTAGAATATTTACCTTTAAAATTTAGCCGACGACACGGTGATCCAAGCCGTCCATGGAATAAATTTTCAATCAATACACAAAGTGAAATTGACGGTTCTAAAATTTTAGATTACGAAGGAAACTGGCGCGATATTTTCCAAAATTGGGAAGCTTTAGCACATTCTTTTCCTGATTTTATTGAAAGTATGATTCATAAATTCCTAAATGCAACCACTTTTGATGGATACAATCCGTATCGAGTTACCAAAGATGGCTTCGATTGGGAAACAATTGAAGAAGATAATCCGTGGTCCTACATTGGCTATTGGGGTGATCATCAAATTATCTATTTGTTGAAATTCTTAGAATTCATTGAAAATCATCAACCTAAAAAATTAGAACACTATTTCAACGAAAATATTTTTGTTTATGCCAACTTGCCCTACATCATTAAATCGTATGAAGAGATTCTAAAAAATCCAAAAGATACCATTGCATTTGATCACAAATCGGACGAAAAAATCCGTGAAGAAAGATCAAAAATTGGTGCGGATGGAACCTTATTAAAAGATGCCAATGGCGACATTTATAAAGTCAATTTTATTGAAAAAATGTTGGCTACGGTTTTGGCTAAAATGTCCAATTTTATTCCAGAAAGTGGTATTTGGATGAACACACAACGACCGGAATGGAACGATGCCAACAATGCTTTGGTCGGAAATGGAGTTTCGATGGTTACGTTGTATTATTTGAGAAGATTTTTAAATTATTTCCAAAATTTAATAGCAAATTCGGATGTAGAAAATATTAAAATTTCTAATGAAATGGTAGCGTTTTATCATTCGATTAGAGAAAATTTAATCAAATTTGAACCTTTGTTAGAAGGGAAATTTAACGATACTGACAGAAAAACAGTTTTAGATGCTCTTGGAAAAGCAGCTTCAGATTACCGAACTCAAGTCTATCAAAATGGCTTTTGGGGAAATAAGAGAACGCATTCTATGTCGGGCTTAAAACGATTTATAGCAGTAAGTTTAAAATTTATCGACCATTCTATTGATGCCAATAAAAGAGCAGATAATTTGTATCATGCATATAATTTAATGACCGTTGAAAACGAAAATGAAGTTTCAATTTCCTATTTAAGTGAAATGCTCGAAGGCCAAGTTGCTGTTTTGAGTTCAGGATATTTATCGTCAAAAGATGCTTTAGATGTTCTTGATGGATTAAAAAACAGTAAACTTTTCAGAAAAGATCAATACAGTTATCTATTATATCCAAACAAAGATTTACCAAAATTTATTGAAAAGAATACCATTTCTAAAGAAGCAGTTTCAAATTCTCAATTGTTATCCGATTTAATTGCTCAAAATAATGCGCAAATCATTGAAAAAGATTGCTTTGGCAACTATCATTTTAATGGAAATTTTAAAAATGCAGCCGATTTAGAAAAAGAATTAGAAGACCTTGCTACTACTTCATTTGCTCTTCAATCCAAAAAAGATAAAAAAGAAGTTTTACAAGCTTTTGAAACTGTTTTCAATCACAAATCGTTTACGGGTCGTTCAGGAAATTTCTATGGTTACGAAGGTTTGGGTTCTATATATTGGCATATGGTTTCTAAATTGCAATTGGCGGTTCAAGAATGTTGTTTAAAAGCGGTAAACGAAAAGGCTTCACCAGAAGTAATTGGACGTTTGCTAGAACATTATTATGAAATAAACGAAGGAATTGGAGTGCACAAATCACCAGAATTATACGGCGCATTTCCAACCGATCCGTATTCGCATACGCCAGCGGGTAAAGGTGCGCAACAACCTGGAATGACAGGTCAAGTTAAAGAAGATATCATCAGTCGATTTGGTGAATTGGGCGTTTTTGTAACCAACGGAAAGCTATATTTTAATCCGTGTTTGTTGCGTAAAGATGAGTTTTTGACCGAAAATAAAACCTTTAACTATGTTGATGTAAATACTAAATCGAATACCATTCACTTATCAGAAAACAGCTTGTGTTTTACCTATTGTCAAATCCCAATTATTTATAAAATATCAAATCAAAAAGCAATTGAAGTAAATTACATTGATAGCAAAAATCTGCAATTTGATTCTTTGAGTTTAGATGTCAAAACAAGTACACAAGTTTTCGAAAGAACGAATGAAATTCAAAATATTGTTGTTCATGTTGTACAAAATGAATTAAGATAATAATGAAAATTACATCTTTTACAAACGATCAAATTGTAAAATCAATTGCTTCAATAATATTGATCTCGATATTGATTTGTTCATTGATACTGTTTTCATGTAAAAAAGGTGCTCAATTAAATTCTCCAAAAATAAAAGAAGTGACTGCAAAAGATATATTAGGAAATCCAAACTATTTAGCCATTTGTTATGGTGGTTATCGACAAGATTCAAGAGAGATTCAACCAACAATTGAAGAAATTAAAGAAGATTTAAAGCTTTTGTCAGTGTTAGATATCAAAGTTATTAGAACTTATAATGTTCATTTAGCCGAAGTTGAAAACACGTTAAAAGCAATAGCAGCACTTAAAAAAGAAGACAAAACCTTCGAAATGTACATGATGCTTGGCGCCTGGATTGATTGTCAAAATGCTTGGACAAATAGCGAACCAAACCATGACGTAGAAAGTGAACGAAATGCTATAGAAATTGATGAAGCCGTTCGTTTATCCAATAAATATCCGGAAATTATAAAAATTCTAGCCGTGGGAAATGAAGCCATGGTTAAATGGGCAACATCTTATTATGTGCAGCCAAATGTAATTTTAAAATGGGTAAATCATCTTCAAAAGTTAAAGAAGAACAACAAACTTTCTAAAGATTTATGGATTACTTGCTCGGATGATTTTGCCTCTTGGGGCGGAGCAGAAAATACCTATAAAACCAAAGATTTAGAAGCTTTAATCAATGCCGTTGATTATGTTTCGATGCACACGTATCCTTTTCATAATTCGCATTATAATCCTAATTTTTGGAAAACGCCTCAAAATGAAAATCATTTATCTGAAGTTGAAAAAGTAAATGCTGCTGTGAATCGTTCGGTAGAATTTGCTAAAATGCAATACAATACGGTTAAAAATTATGTGAAAAGTATCAATCCAAGTAAACCTGTTCATATTGGCGAAACAGGTTGGGCTTCAAGTTCAGACGGACATTATGGTAACCATGGTTCAAAAGCTGCCGATGAATATAAGGAAGCACTTTACTATGATGCTTTGAGAACTTGGACCAATAAAGAAGGAATTTCGTGTTTTTTCTTTGAAGCATTTGATGAAACATGGAAAGACAGCAAAAATCCTTCGGGTTCTGAAAATCATTTCGGATTATTTACTGTCGATGGAAAAGCGAAATATGCTTTATGGAAAAATGTGGATACTAAAGCATTTCAAAATTTAAAACGAAGCGGAAATAGGATTGCGAAAACTTTCAATGGAAGTAAAGAAGAATTGATGAAAACGGTTTTAATGCCACCAAATCATTAGAACTATGAGCTATCTAAAATGCGTACTTTTTATAGTAGTAGTAGTAGTGACAATGTGCAATTGTGCAACCAAAAAAAACATGATGAATATCGAAGTATATGAGACTTCCGAGAAAGGGAATGCTTTAACAAAAATCACAAAGTTTTCTTCGGATAAAAATTTGGTTACAATAAACCTAAATCCAGACCAAAAATTTCAAACCATTACTGGTTTTGGCGGTTCATTTACAGAAGCTTCGGCCTATTTACTTAATCGATTAAGTGCAGCAAATCGTAAAAAAATAATTGAGGCTTATTTTAGTGAACAAGGTGCTAATTATTCATTAACTCGCACACATATAGCGTCATGTGATTTTTCACTAAGCAATTACACGTATGCTAAAGTTCCAAATGATATGACTTTAGAAAATTTCACGATTGAAGACGATAAAGTCGATTTAATTCCGATGATTTTACAAGCAAAATCCATTTCAAAAGAAGGTTTCAAAATAATTGCTTCCCCTTGGTCGTGTCCACCATGGATGAAAGAAAACAACAACTATGTTGGCGGAAAATTATTACCTCAATACAATGATGTTTTTGCTTTATACTTTTCAAAATATTTGGATTCATACAAAAAAGAAGGAATTGATATTTGGGGTGTAACAGTAATCAATGAACCACATGGAAACGGAAATAATTGGGAAAGCACACTTTTTTCTCCAAAAGAGATGACCGATTTTGTGCAGAATCATTTAGGACCAAAATTAGAAAAAGACAATTGGGGAAAAGTAAATATTTTAGGGTATGACCAAAACCGTGCTGGATTAAAAGAATGGGTTGACGAAATGTATCGTGATGATAAATCGTCAAAATACTTTGCAGGAACAGCCATGCATTGGTACGAAAGTACGTATGACTATTTTCCCGAAGCTTTACAATATGCCCATCAAAAAGCACCTAAAAAATATTTAATTGAAACCGAAGGTTGTGTAGATTCTGAAATTCCAAGATGGAATGACGATGCGTGGTACTGGAAAAAAGAAGCTACCGATTGGGGTTGGGATTGGGCAAGCGAAAAAGATAAACATTTGCATCCAAAATATGCACCAGTCAATCGTTATGCTACAGATATCATAGGTTGTTTGAACAATTATGTTGATGGCTGGATCGATTGGAACATGGTTCTCGATAAACAAGGCGGACCAAATTGGTTCAAAAATTGGTGTGTTGCGCCCGTAATTGTTGATCCAGACAAAGATGAAGTCTATTTTACACCATTGTATTATACGATGGCACATTTTAGCAAATTCATGCGTCCAAATGCAGTAAAAATTGGGTGTCAAATTGATAGTAAAGATGTTATGGCAACTGCCGTTAAAAATCCTGATGGAAGCATTGCTTTGGTTGTATTTAATCCTACAGATGATGAAACAACCATCGAAATTAATTTGAACAATTTAAAAAATATAGTTTCAATAGATGCAAAAGCATTACAAACAATAGTACTAAAATCTAAATAAAATTTTATGACAAAATTTCCAGAAAACACAAGAAATAAAATACCTTTTCTGCAAAAAGCAGCTTTTGGTTCAGGTCATTTAGTTAATAATTTATTGCCCGGAGCTTTGGGTGTTTTTTCATTTTTTTTAATTACTGCATTTGGAATTGAACCTGCTATTGCTGGACTTTTAGCTGCAATTCCAAGATTTTTTGATGCGCTGTCGGATCCAATTATGGGTTTTATTTCAGACAATACAAATTCAAAATGGGGAAGAAGAAGGCCTTACATATTTGTTGGAGCAATCTTGTCTGCGATATTATTTGCAGTACAATGGCAATTATTTCAAGAAAATGGAACAACATTTAATTTTTGGTATTTTCTATTATTTTCCATTCTATTCATTTTTGCAAATACAATTTTTTCAACACCACTTATTGGTTTTGGATATGAAATGACATCGGACACTAAAGAGAGAACTCGATTAATGGGAATCGCAAATATGGTTGGACAAATTTCATGGATGATTGTACCACTATTTTGGGTATTAATCGCCAATAAAGATTTATTTGAAACCCAAGCCGAAGGAGTTAGAACTTTATCGATTTATGTAGGTTTTGCTTGTTTGTTTTTTGGGATTCTACCAGCCGTTTTTTGTAAAGAAAATGATGTGTCTGATTCAGATAGTAAAGCAAGTATTACCATTAAAGATTTAGGTAAAAATCTTAAAATTCTTTGGGCCAATATGAAAAATATGACCAAAAATGATCCATTCATGCGTTTGTGTGGTTCCACATTTCTGGTATTCAATGGATTCCAAATGGTAGGTTCATTCAGTTTTTTTATCATTGTTTTTTATATGTTTAACGGTAGTTATGAATTAGCTGGAACGGTTCCAGCTGTTTTTTCAATTTTAATAGCTGCAACTACATTTATTCTAGTAATTCCAATTGTAACATGGATGGCAAATAAATTTGGTAAACGCAACGCTTTTATTATTTCAACTTTTATTTCTGTTATTGGATACATATTAAAATGGTGGGGTTTTGTTGTGGTTGACGAGAATACAGCAGTGCTTTTCAACGATGTAATTTTACAAGTAGGAGTAGTTAAATTTTCAATAGAATTGCCAATTATATTACTACTTCCAATTCCGTTTATGGCTTTCGGCTTAGGCGGATTATTTACATTAATGATGAGTATGACTGCCGATGTTTGCGATTTAGATGAGCTACAAAATGGTTTACCAAGACGTGAAGGAACATTTGGTGCAATTTATTGGTGGTCTGTAAAGATTGGGCAATCAATTGCATTAGCTTTAGGAGGTTTAGTTTTATCAATGGTCGGTTTTGATGCCGGAAATGCTACACAATCGATGCAAACTATGAATGATTTGAGAATTGCAGATATTATTATACCTTCATCTACCGCACTATTAGCAGTTGCAATCATGTGGAAATATAACCTAAATGAAGACAGTGTAAAAATTATACAAAAAGAATTGAAAGAACGAAGAACTGAAAAAAGCAATAAATTAAAAGCGGAACAAAATGTCATTTAGAAAAGATTATTTTGAATATACCAATTCAATAGATTATACCAATTCGGATTATACAAATGGTTATGATTTTACTGAAAAAACTTCAGTAGAAGTTCAAAATCTATTTGTTGAAATTTTAGATGCAGGATTGCACGGACTTTGTTTTAGTATGTATGAAGATGGGCAAAAACCTGGCGACATCATTTCAGAAGAACAAGTTCGTAGAAGAATGAAAATTATTGCACCACATATCAAGTGGATTCGTTCGTTTTCATGTACGGAAGGAAATGAATTTATTCCTAAAATAGCTCATGAAATGGGTGTTAAAACGCTTGTTGGTGCTTGGTTAGGAAATTATGATGAAGTAAATCAAAAGGAAATTAAAGGTTTAATTCAATTAGCTAATGATGGATTTGTAGATATTGCAGCCGTTGGAAATGAAGTAATGTACCGAAAAGATTTAACCGAAGATGAATTATTAGATTTTATTGCGAAAGTAAAAAAAGAAATTCCTTCCAATATTCCTGTTGGATATGTCGATGCTTATTATGAATTTACCATAAAACCAAGAATTACAGAAGCTTGTGATGTTATTTTGACTAATTGTTATCCGTATTGGGAAGGAAGTGAAATTGATCATTCGTTAGCCCATATGAAAAATATGTTTTATCAAGCTAGTGGTGTTGCCAATGGAAAAAAAGTAATCATTACCGAAACGGGTTGGCCCAGTCAAGGGGAAAGTTTTAAAGATTCGCATCCTTCAAGAGAAAATGCTATGAAATATTTTATCAACTCACAACTTTGGTCTAAAGAAGCCAAAATTGACATTTTCTATTTTTCTTCTTTTGATGAATCGTGGAAAACGGGACCAGAAGGCGAAGTTGGTGCGCATTGGGGAATTTGGGATAAAAATGAAAATCTAAAATATAATGATGAGTAAACTAAATAGCGTGCTGTTTGTCTTTTTGTTTTTTAATTTATCTTTTGCTCAAGTAGATGTGGTTTATTCTGATTTAGTTTGGTCAGATGAGTTTGATACTAATGGTGTAGTAAATTCAAGCAATTGGTTTCATCAAACGCAATTGCCAGACGGTGGAAGTTGGTTTAATGGTGAAGTACAGCATTATACCAATCAACTAACAAACTCATCTGTTACGGGTGGTTTATTAAGTATTGTTGCCAAAAAAGAACCGTTTACAGATCAAGGTGTAACCAAACAATATACTTCGGCCAGACTAAATTCAAAATTTTCGTTTTTATACGGCCGTGTGGATGTTCGTGCTAAAATCCCAACAAATCAAGGAACATGGCCTGCCATTTGGATGTTAGGAAAAAATGTAAATGAAGATGGTGGTTTTTTTGATACTACTTACGGAACTACAAGTTGGCCGGCATGTGGCGAAATTGACATAATGGAACACGGAATTACGCCTTCCCAACCTGCAAATTACATTCAAAGTGCGCTTCATACACCATCCTCTTTTGGAAACACCACGAATATAGGAGGAACTGTTGCTAACAATTTAGGGAATGATTTTCATATATATTCTATGAATTGGTCCCCTTATCAAATATCATTTCTTCTCGATAACGTAGTTTATTACACCTATAATCCTGCCATAAAAACATTAAGTAATTGGCCGTTTAACGCGGAACAATATCTTTTGTTAAACATTGCAATGGGTGGAATAGCAGGAACAATCCCATCAAATTTTACACAAGCTACAATGGAAGTTGATTATGTTCGGGTATATCAAAACACTACAATTGATACCCAAGCACCAACTAATTTCACTGCTTCTATTGGAACTATTACAAGTTCAACTATTGAATTGTTGTTAAATGCTGATGATAATTCAGGAAATATATCCTACGAGATTAATTATAATGGTATTACTATTAATGTTGCAAGTCCATCTGGAGTTCAAAAATCGGTTGTAATTCCCAATTTATTAACGAATACAAATTATAGTTTCTCAATTTCTGCACGGGATCTAGCAGGAAATAATTTTGTTGAAAATCCTATACTTTTAAATGCAACTACTTCTGGTGTTTTAGGATGCTCTGGAGCAGATACTCAGTCTCAGCAAGGTACGTTCTCTATTGGTTACAATTATGCTTTCGAAACTATTGGTACCGATGTTAAGATTACATTTGAGATGTTGGATACAGGTCGCGTTGGAGTAGTAGCCTATTTGTGGAAACAAACTCCTTTTACGGAAACCCCCATGAACAATGTTTCCGGGAATATTTTTACTAAAACTATAACTGGACAAACTATTGGTTCTACTATTAGTTATGCCGTTAAATTTGCTTACGCAGGCGGTTTATCTGTAACCAAATATATCCCGTATGAAGTAGGTAATAATTGTTCGCTAGATACAGAGACTTTTGATAAGTTAAGTAAATTTACGTTTCAAAATCCTGCTAAAGAGTTTATTACCATAAATTCTGAAGTTACTATTGATAAAGTGTCCATTTACAGTTTGTTAGGTGCTTTAGTTACAACTTCTCATCAAAATACGAATGAAGTAGATATTAGAAACTTATCAAAAGGAATCTATTTATTAACTGTTTATTCTGATTCTCAAAAATGCGTCAAGAAATTAGTAGTCGAATAAAGTAAATACATACAGTAAAAAAGTAACTCTGAAGAGGTATCTTAGTTAATTTGGAGATTTAAAAATAAATCTAGAAAATGCTATATCATTTAAGATTTACAGACTTCTAATATAGTTCTGTAAAATATTTATTTCTAATTCAATTGGCATTAATTAAAAAATCCACTATAAAATAATAACTAAATTTTAACTATATTTTTATAATAAATTTGTTTTATTCCAAAATTGTTCTAAATTTGATTTATAATTAACTCACAAAACAGCTTTTGCCTATAGAAAATAATTACTTTTTAGATTAAAAATCTCTTTTTTTAACCCTTACTAAAAGGTAATATTATGGCAAAAACGCAACTCCCTGATGCGATATTAGTAAACGATTACATTGCTGGCGATGAAAAGGCTCTTGCGATATTAGTTGAAAGACATCAATCAAAAATATACGGGTACATTTATTCTAAAGTTTCTGATAGAGATTTAACTGAAGATATCTTTCAGGAAACATTTTTTAAAGTTATACATACTTTAAAAAGTAAAAAATACTACAACGAAGAAGGTAAGTTTTTATCTTGGGTTTTACGTATCTCAAATAATCTTATTGTGGATAAATTCCGTAATGATAAAAAAATGTACATGAAAAGAGATACAGAGGAATTCTCTATTTTTTCTGCCATTACAGACAACTCACCAAACATCGAAAAAGAATTGATTAAAAATCAAGTGGATTTAGATTTGAAAAATATAATTCAAAGATTACCTCAAGATCAAAAAGAAGTTTTGATGATGCGCTATTATTCCGATATGAGTTTCAAGGAAATTGCAGATATAACTGGTGTTAGCGTTAATACAACCTTAGGTAGAATGCGTTATGCCATTACGAATTTGAGAAAAGTGATAGAAAAAAATAAAATTTATTTACCGTCTTAAACAATAAAGTGTAACTATTTGCGTTATTATATAAATATCTAAACAAACATGATTTTTATATGGCAAAACTCTACTCTAAAAGAAAATTAGCATCCAAAAAAATGTTACCAAAAAAAGACACAATTCGTTTAATACTTCAATATTCGTGTGCATTGAATATTATAAAAGTAGGTAGTATGAGCTTCGACACTATTGCTAATTAACAAACATCCCGGTAGTATTATCGGGATGTTTTTTTATAATATTCCTCCAAAACCGCTTTCCTTCCAATTGTTTTTGTAATACTATCTTTTTCTAAATCCCAACCGCGTGCTGGAGAATATTCTCTTCCGTACCAAATAATCTGAAGGTGCAATTCATTCCATAAATTCTTTGGAAAAATAGCTTTCGCATCTTTTTCGGTTTGAACTACATTTTTTCCATTAGTTAAATTCCATCGGTACATCAACCGATGAATATGAGTGTCAACAGGAAATGCCGGAACTCCAAATGCCTGCGACATCACGACACTTGCAGTTTTGTGTCCAACAGCTGGAAAAGATTCCAAAGCTTCAAAACTTTGCGGAACTTCTCCGTTATACTTTTGAATTAATATTTCAGAGAGACCGTGAATACCTTTTGATTTCATCGGCGAAAGCCCACAAGGTCGGATGATTTCTTTAATTTCTTCTACAGATAATTTGACCATATCATACGGATTATCCGCTTTTGCAAATAGAATAGGAGTGATTTGATTCACACGAACATCCGTACATTGTGCAGAAAGTAATACTGCGATTAACAAAGTATACGGATCTTTATGATCTAGAGGAACCGGAATGGTGGGATATAATTCTTTTAACGTATTTATAACTACTGTTGCACGTTCGGCTTTGGTCATTTTTTTTTAAATTTGAACTGTAAAAATAACCTAAACTTTCTAAACTTTAAAATATGACAACACTAAAAAAAGGAGATAAAGCACCAGACTTTTCGGGATTTGATCAAGACAATAAGTTCCATCAACTCGAAGATTATTCAGGAAAAAAGTTAGTAGTTTTCTTTTATCCAAAGGCAAATACTCCAGGTTGTACTGCTGAAGCTTGTGATTTGAGAGATAATTTTGAACGGTTTAAAGCGAATAATTATGAATTACTGGGTGTAAGTGCGGATGATGCGAAAGCACAAGGTAAATTTAAAGACAAATTTAATTTTCCATTTCCGTTGCTTGCCGATGAAGACAAATCAGTAATACAAGCTTTCGGAGTTTGGGGACCAAAGAAATTCATGGGTAAGGAATATGATGGAATCCACAGAACTACTTTTGTTATCGATGAAAACGGAATACTGGACCATGTGATTACAGATGTCAAAACGAAAGCACACGCTGCCCAAATATTGACTGGAACTTAATTGAATTAGCAAAGCAAATAAAAAAAACCGGAAATTAATTTCCGGTTTTTTTGTTTTATACTTTTTCTAATACTTTGTTTGGGTCGTATCCAAAAAGTTTATATGTTTTTATAATTTCTGAAATTCCTTCTGGCAGTAATTTTTCCCATCCTGGAACTCCGTCATTAATCATTTTTAGTACCTCTCTTGAGAATATTTTTAAATGTTCTTTATCGAAATCGGTAATATCCACCACTTTTCCATTGTAAGCAAAGAATTTGTATAATTCTTTCATACGTGGATGAACTTTGAGGTTTTGTGAAGTAACAATATCTCCGTTTTCTTCTTCCATTGGATACAAGAAAACCTTCAAATCGCGGTAGAATAATTTTCCAAACGCTTCCAGAATTCCACCACTTAAATGACGGTAATATTTTTCATCAAAAATATCAACCAAGTTGTTTACACCCATCGCTAATCCCATACGGGCTTTGGTATAGCTTGCAAAATATTCTACTACTTTATAGTATTCTTGAAAATTAGATATCATTACGGTTTGACCTAACGAACATAAAAGTTGTGCGCGGTCCATGAAATCTCTTTCGTCAATTTCACCCTCTGAACGTAAGTTGGACAATGTGATTTCAAAAACAACTAAAGCATTGTCTTTATCAACTTTACTTTCATCAAGGAACATTTTTAATGATTTCTCATACATGTCCATATTTACTTGTGTAACCGGACGGAAACTTCCACGAAGCGCAAGAATGTTTTTCTTATAAAGAATGGCTGCAGGAAGAATATTTTGCCCATCTGGACCAAACATTACCGCATCAGTCATTCCGTTTTTAACCAATTGTAAACTCATCAAGCGGTTGTCAACATTAGCAAATCGAGGTCCAGAAAAGTTGATGGTATCAATTTCTAATTGGTCTTTGTCTAAATGATCATAAAGATAACGTAACAATTTTTTAGGATCATTGTATTTGTAAAACGCACCATAAATTAAGTTAACTCCAAGAACACCAAGTGTTTCCTGTTGTAATCTCGCATCATTTTCCTTAAATCGTATGTGTAGTGTGATTTCATTGTATTCTTCTTCAGCTTCAACTTGGTATTTTATTCCAACCCAACCATGACCTTTAAATTGTTTGGCGAAATCAATGGTGGAAACGGTATTAGCATAACTAAAAAACATCTTATTGGGATGTTTGTCTCTATTCAAACGCTTTTCAATCAATTCAACTTCATGAGAAAGCATTTTTTTAAGACGGCTCTCCGTTACATATCGACCATCGTCTTCCACACCATAAATAGCATCACTAAAATCTTTATCATAGGCAGACATTGCTTTCGCAATAGTTCCTGAAGAACCACCAGATCTAAAAAAGTGTCTTACCGTTTCCTGGCCAGCACCAATTTCAGCAAAAGTTCCATAGATATTTTCATTAAGGTTGATTCTTAATGCTTTATCCTTTAAAGAAGGGATTTGCTCAATGACTCGATCACCTTTTAATTTTATATCTGTTCCTGATGTTCCCATAATATAATTGTATACTTTGCAAAGTTACTAAAATAGCTACTTTATCAAAGAGAAATAACTTCTAATTTTGTAATTAATTAGGTTTAAAAAATTACTTTTATACATAATTAAAATTTTTTTTATCAAAAACCGTGCTATTATGCAAGTTTATTTTCTCGGTACCGGAACATCTCAAGGCATTCCCGTTATAGGAAGTTCACATCCGGTATGTAAAAGTAGCGATTTAAAAGACAAAAGGTTACGCGTTTCCGTTTGGATTACTTGGGATGAAAATTCAATTGTCATTGATTGTGGCCCCGATTTTAGGCAACAGATGTTAACTTCCGGTTGTTCAAAGCTTGATGCATTACTTTTCACACACGAACATGCCGATCATACTGCGGGTTTGGATGATATTCGTCCTTTTTTCTTTAAGCAAAAATCTGATATTCCTGTGTATGCAAGTCAAAGAGTTTTGGATAATTTGAAAAGACGATTTGATTATATTTTTGAAAACGAAAATAAATATCCCGGAGCTCCAAGTGTAGCGACTTTTGTGTTAAAAAACAACGCACATTTTCTTATTGACGAAACAGAAATAATTCCGATAAATGTCAATCACGGAAATGTTCAGGTTTTTGGCTATAGAATTCAGGATTTCGTATATTTAACAGATGTAAAAACTATCGATAATTCTGAATTAGAAAAACTAAAAGGAATAAAAGTATTGGTGGTTAATGCTTTGCGCGAAGAAGCACATCATTCACATTTTAGTTTGCAGGATGCTTTAGATTTTATACATTTGATTCAGCCTGAGAAAGCTTATTTGACACACATCAGTCATCATTTAGGTTTTCATGAGGAAGTGCAAAAACGACTGCCAGAGAATGTATTTCTGGCTTATGATAACTTAAAAATCACGATTTAGAAGATGAGAAAATCACTTTTTTTATATCTTTTCATTATTGCAGTGTTGATGAATGTTTTTACCTATAAATATTTTACATCAAAAGAAAGTAGTGAGCAAAATAGTACAACTACTGAGTCTACGACCGCTGAATCCAAAACAGTTGTAGATAGTTTGACCAACGTAATTCAGGATATTAATGCTTTTTCATTAGAAAATAATGATAGAGCTCAAAATTATTTGTTTGAAAGCAATAAGATAAATGATATTCCAGCTTTTGCTGAAAAAGTAAAACAAGCTTTATTCGCTTTTAATGATAGTCCAGAAGGCAATAAATATACGGATCAAGTTAAAATGGGCAATCAAAAGTTCATTATTAATAGCGTAAAACTTTTGAATCACCGTTGGATCATTGCGAACTACAGTAATGGAGAACTTTGGGGTGAAGTGATGTTAAAATATTTTGTAGATGATAAAGGAGCTATTTCTTTTGAAATCATGAATTCTTATTTATATCCAGCTGTACTTAATTAAGTTATTAATATTCTATCTGTCAAAATGAAAAAATTTAGTGTACTTATTCTTGTGATGTTTGCTGTTAGTTCTTGTAAATTAACCGATCAGAAAGAAGATCCCAAAGAAATAAAAACTACCAGAACTTTTCCTAAAGATACAGTTGTTGTAAATGATAAAGATGAAAATGGTTGCCTGGCATCAGCAGGATATGTTTGGTCAAAAGTGAATAAAGAATGTGTAAAAGGTTTTTCCGGAATTCAACTGAATCCTATAGATAAACCCGATAATGGTGACGAGACGTTGAGCGCTTATGTACTTTTTAACGAAGACGCCAGCAAAGCTGAAATATTCCTTCCAAAAGATACTACTTCGATAGTGTTGTCAAGAGCTTCCGAAGGAAAACTATGGATATTAAACGATTGGCAACTCATTCCTTGGAAAGGATATGTTCTTAAAAAAGGTGAAGTCAATAAGTTTGCTGGAGACGGTGAAATTGGTAAAAAAGTGACCGATAGCGATACACAAGAGCAGAATTAAAAAGTTTCGAAGCTTAGAAATTCAAATTCAAATTCTACATTTAGGATTGTAACCAGTTTTTAAAATCAAAGAAATTTTGTGGAGCCACACCATGTCCCACGGGATATTCTTTATACACTACTGAAATTCCCAATTCTTTTAAAACTGGAATCGACTTTCGGGCCCAATCTACCGGAATAACCTGATCCACGGTTCCATGTGATGCGAAAATTTTCAACATGGTCAAATCATTGGCAGCAAAATCATCTACTGCAATTTCCGTATTCAAATAACCACTCATCGCAACCAACCGCTGCACTTTTTGAGGATAAGACAATGCCACTGCGTATCCCAAAATCGAGCCTTGGCTGAAGCCAATCAACGTTACATTATTTGAATCGATAGCATATGTAGCTACCAATTCGTCAATAAAATTAGCAATCAAATCTCTCGATTGTTGCGCTTGTCCAATATCCGAAAACTTATTTTCATCGGCGTCAAAATTGATGGCGTACCAAGCGTAACTTCCGTAGGTCATGTCATAAGGTGCGCGTGCTGAAATTACATAATATTCTTCCGGAAGTTCAGTCGCAAACGAGAATAAATCTTCTTCGTTACTGCCATATCCGTGAAGCAATAGGAGTAAAGGGTTTTTATCTAATTTTAGTTTAGGTTCTCTAACTAAGTGGTGTAATGTCATAATTTAAACGCTTTTAAACCATTTCTGAAATAAATTCCCCAATAATGGTAAAGGGGTAGTTTCTCCTCTTGCTGCTGTGAAAATTCCATAAATAGTTAATATCGATATAAAAATCCACATAGGAGCTGCAATATTAATATTTTCAAAACTACTAATGGAAACTCCAAGAATAATGAAGGTTATCGTTAATCCCAAACCTTGACGGATGTGAAATGCTGCAAACGGATTCTTGTGTTCTGAATTCATCGAAAGCGCAATCAAAACGCCAATCAGCAAAATATAACTGGTAATGGCAATAGATTTTCCTTCGCTTATAGTCTGTTTATCCATTGATAACTAATTTTCCTTGATTGTAAATTCCGATTGCTTTCCCCTTCATTCTGTGTCCCAGAAAGGCTGAATTTTTTGATTTGGATAAAATACTTGCCTTGGTAAATATCCAATTTTGTTCTGTAGTAAATAAGGTAAATGAAGCTTTATTGTTTAATGCAATTATATGGTTTCCAATATTTAATAGTTCTTTACCAAAAGTTAACTTTTCAATTATTTTATCTAATGGTAACACGGTATTCAATACTCCAAAAGCACTTTCCAAACCTATAGTTCCATTCTTCGCCAAATCAAATTCCATTTTTTTATTTTCGATATCAATCGGATTATGATCGCTTGTAATGCAGTCAATCGTATCGTCTAAAACTGCAGCGATTAAAGCTTTTCTATCTTCGTCATTTCGCAAGGGCGGTGTAACTTTATATCTTGTATCAAAACCTTCGAGCTTCTCATCTGTCAAAATCAAATGATGTACCGCAACACTGCACGTAACCTTCAATCCTTTTGTTTTAGCTTCTTTGATTAATTCTATTGATTTTGCTGTGGAAACTGTTGGAATGTGCAATTTTCCACCAGTATATTCGAGTAAAAATAGGTTTCTCGCCACAATCAGCTCTTCGGCAAGATTCGGAATTCCTTTCAATCCCAATCGAGTAGAAACAATTCCCTCATTGGCAACACCATTTCCTTTAATATTTTCATCTTGCGAATAGGCGAGCACTAATCCTTCAAAATCCTGCGTGTATTGCAAAGCAATTTTCATCAAATTCGCATTGGGTAAACTCTTATTATAATCGCCAAAAGCAACTGCTCCAGCATTTTTCATATCATAAAGTTCCGCCATATCTTTTCCTTCACTGCCTTTGGTTAAAGCACCAATCGGAAACAATTCGGTAGCCGAGTTTGCGGCTTTTTGCTTTACAAAATGTACTTGCGATTGATTATCAATAATAGGATAGGAGTTGGGTTGTAACGCAATGCCCGTGAATCCACTTTTGGCAGCAACTTCCAATCCGTTGGCTATGGTTTCTCGATCTTCAAAACCGGGTTCGCCAAGTGAAACACTGGTATCAAACCAACCTTGTGAAAGATGTAAACCGTCGTGATGAAACTCTTCGTGCGTATCGATATTAAGCAGTGAAATGCCTATTTCCTCTATAATGCCGTTGGTTATTTTCACATCAACAATCTGATTATGAAAGTGACTTTTTGGGTCAAAAATCGTGGCTTTTCGGATAATTAGGTTCATTGTACAAATTTTTGAATGAGGAGTTCTAATACTAAAAAGATTAGCGCTAAAATTACAAACCATTTCCAGATTTGCGTATCGGTTCGGTCGGTTTGAATCGTATTGAATACGGTTTCGATATCTTCAATTTCCTTGAATTTATTCGCAATATCTGGATTTACTAATGCTAAATTACTTTCGGTTCTATTGTAATTAAAACTGATATTTTTTACCAAATTAACACCATTAAAGACACCAAAATTCCCTGCTTTTCCCGGATTATCATTGAAACTCATTTTGACTTTCGTATTCAATAACTGTTGCACCGGAATAAAACTTTCAGTTGAATTTTTTACAGTAAGTATTTCATCTTTTGATAAAACAGCGTCCACTACAAAAGGTTGGTTTGCACCAATCATAATAGCATTTACACCTGTTTTTTGAGTGTTCTGAGCCATATTGTAAAATGTTGGAACAATTAGTGGCGAGTTCTGAAAGTTGCTATTTCCTTTGTTTATTGGAGCCGCAAAAACATAAACCGATGATAAGGTATTGGGCAACGAAGTTAAAAACGGACTTTGATCGTCATACGTCAATATAGATGGATTTGCACTGCTCAAACCAAACGAATTCTTCGTCGATGGATATTGGAAGTTATCAATCTTCTTTTCGAATACAGAACTGAACAACGGATGATTGAAATTGATTTTGGTTATTTTCTTTTCAGCTTGCGTTACCGATTTAAATTGTAGCGCACCAAAGTTTCCTAAAAACGAATTCAGTGCTTCAGGATAACTTTCCTGATCTGGAATAAGGACCAAGTTTCCGCCTTTCAGTACAAAAGATTTCAGCGTAGTCTGCAATGCTTGTGGAATTTCCTTTAGTTCATTTACAACAATCGCATCTTGTTTCTCCAAAGAATTGTAATCTAAATTGGCAAGTGGAAAATTGTTGTAATTGAATTCGTCATTCGTATAAATTCGCCCAAGGAAATTACTCTTATCCGCAGCGCCAACGCTGATTACATTGGTTTTGGTTGGTTTTGAAATACTGAAATAATAGGTATTGTCGTAGTCCAAACCTTTATCGGTAATCGAAACATAACCATGAAAGTCTTCTTTAGGAATAGTAAATTTAATAGTTTGAATATTGCCATTGCCATTGCCATTGCCATTGAAATTGATATTGGTCTTCGCAGCAAGTTTGTTGTTATTGTACAATGCAATCGGAATATTTTTTAAATCCTCGCCATTCGCTGATAATTTTACACCAATTTCATAGAAACTATCCAACGTTTGCTGAATGTACACGCTATCAATGGAAATATTATCTTTTTGTTCTGCTTTCGGAATTATGAAAAAAACATTGTCTTCTTTTCTGAAACTCTTAGTCTGATTTTCTTCCAATCCAACAGCATCCGTTATTACGATAATATCTTTGTTGAAAGCCGATTTACGCGCATTTACTTTGGCAATCAAATTGTCTAATCGAAAGGGCGTCGCGCTGTAATTCAAATTTTGCAAATCTTTCTGAATCGATTTAATATCGGTATTCCAATACGTATCACTAGCCGTAATCAAAGAGAAATTCTGTACTTCCGGAGCATGTTCCAACAAATCCTGAATCGCGCGTTTTAGCAATTCGCCTTTTTTTCCTTTGGCCTGCATGCTATACGAATTGTCCAGAATAATGTACATTTCGTTCGTGTTCATTTTACTTTCCTTTGCTGCAAAAAACGGTTGAGCAAAAGCCAAAATCAGGAATGTAAGCAACATCAAACGGGTCATAAGCAACAGCCATTTCTTGATCGTAGAGCTTTTACGGGTTTGTACCGAAAGTTCTTTTAAGAATTGGACGTTCGTGAAATACTCTTTCTTGAAACGACGCAATTGAAACAAATGAACCAGAATTGGGATTACCAATAAGAAGAGGAAATAAAGGACTTCTGGGTGTTTGAACTGCATTTAATATAAAGTTTACCTCATGAGGTTTAATTATTACCGGGAATTCGATGAATCTTCGATTTGTCAAAAATAGTAAAAACTAGGGAGCTTTCAGTACTCATTTTTCAGATTTTTTGGATTCAAATTATTATAATAGCCGTTGGTAGTAATTATTATTGTGCAGTCATATAAATAAAAAATTGTCCCACTGAGTTTGTCGAAGTGCTATAAAAAAAAGGTATTCGAGTGGCTCAGACTGAAAATATGCTTTAAATTATAAAATGCTTATCCAATCGAAAACCTTATTTTTGTTTCTCTAAATGCCTTAAAAATGATAAAATACTCCGCCTTATTAACCGCTATTTTCTGCATTACAACGCAAGCTCAAGAAAACCACCACAATTTGGTTATCGGAACTTATACAAACTCGTGCGCGAGTGACGGAATGTATGTCTATGATTTTAATACGGATACCGCGGAAACATACTTAAAAGGGTCAACGAAAAGTATTGTGAATCCAAGTTTTTTGACTTTTTCGTTAGATAAAAAGTTTGTGTACAGTGTAAATGAAAACGGAAATGACAGTCAAGTAAGTGCTTTTCGATTTTATTCCGATAGTGGAAATCTACAGTTTTTAAACTCTAAAAGTTCGGAAGGAAATGACCCGTGTAACATTATTACAGATGAAAAGAATGTCTTTGTTGCCAATTATACTGGCGGAAACATTACGGTATTTGGTAAAAATGAAGACGGAACCGTTGGAAAATACAAACAAATAGTAAAGCACGAAGTTCAGACGGTTCATGCAAACAAATCCGAAGCTTCACAGATGCACATGCTACAGTTTTCAGCTGACAAAAAATATTTGATTTCTAGTGATTTAGGAAAAGATTATCTGTATGTGTACCGTTACAATCCTGAGGAAAAGTTGGATGTTTTAGCATTAAGTTATTTCTTAGAACTAAAGCCAGGAAGTGGTCCGAGACATTTTACCTTTAGTGAGGAATGTAAAATGATATACCTAATCAATGAATTCGATGGTTCGTTAGCGGTGCTTTCTTATACCAATGGTGAACTCAAGGTAATTCAGGAAACCACCATAGTCGATAGAAAGTTCAAAGGAAAAACCCGAGCGGCTGATATTAAAATGAGTGCTGATGGGAGATTTGTGTACGCTACCAATCGCGGAGACGCCAATACGATAAGTTGTTTTACAATTAAGGATAATGGAAAGCTGAAATTAGTTAGGACCACAAGCACATTAGGCAATGGCCCGCGCAATTTCACTATAGATCCTTCTGGGAAGTTTCTTTTGGTTGCACATCAATATAGCAATGAAGTAGTCATCTTTTCAAGAGATAAAACTACAGGAATGGTAACCGATTCAGGAAAAAGAATCGCCGTGTGCTCTCCAGTTTGCTTAGTTTTTGAATAAATTCTAACCCAATTATTTGCAATTTGTCACACTAAGCTTCGTCAACACAGGCGAAGCTCAGACTGGCATTTGTGGTTCTAATTGAATTCAGAATAAGTTGTAATCTAATATCTAACTTCTATTTCTTCTTTTTCTTCGCAGCTCTAGTTTTCAGAATGTTTCGGTTAACCGAACTCGATGTTTTCTTTTTGGTTTTAGATGGACCACCAAGGTTCACCTTCTGGTTTTTCTTAGATTTTTCATGATGCGAGGCGCCTCCTTCCAACTTATTCGTTTTCAGGATGACTTTCATTTTCTTTCTTTCTTTTTCGAATTCCAATAAACGAACAGCGACCTCAACAGTAGCAGGAATTGTGATCATCTTCAGTTCTTTCTCCATCAACATTTCGGCTTCAATCTGAATTTCACGTTCGTGAGGTGCAATTAAACTAATCGCAATACCCGATTTATCGGCACGACCTGTACGACCAATTCGGTGAATGTATTGTTCTGGAACTTCCGAAAACTCTACGTTGATAACGTGCGTAACATCGGATATATCTAAACCTCTAGCCATCACATCCGTAGTAACGATTCCTCTGATTTCGCCTGCTTGAAACGATGCCATAGTTTGCAAACGGTAATTCTGTGACTTGTTCGAGTGGATGATTCCGAATTGCTCCGGATAATGTTCTTCCAATTGTACCGCTAATAAATCGGCAGTCTTTTTATTGTTTACAAAAAGCAATACGCGCTCTAAAGATTCCTCTTTTAGTAATTCAACAATCAAATTTATTTTGGTCAAAAAGTTAGGCAAAAAATACCCCAACTGTTCTATTTTTTCTAAGGGTGTACCCGATTTTTCCAAAGTAACTTCTTCAGGAAAATCAAAGTAATCTTCTAGCATATCATCCACCTCATCGGTCATCGTTGCTGAGAATAAGATGTTCTGACGTTTGTTTTTCAACATCGATAGGATAGAAGTAATCTGCGTTCTAAAGCCTTGGTTCAGCATTTCATCAAACTCGTCAATCACCAGTTTCTGTAAGCTATCAAAACGAATGACATTGTCCAAAGCCAAATCCATTACACGTCCAGGAGTTCCTACCAGTACATCAATACCTTCATATACTGATTTCTTTTGAGTATTTATATTTACACCTCCATAAACGCCTAAAGTTCTAACCGACATGTAGGCTGTTAGTTTCTCTACTTCTGCAGCAATCTGAACCACTAATTCTCTTGTGGGTACAAGGATTACGATTCTTGGCGTATCGGTAGGTATAAACTTCCATTGTTTAAGTAAAGGCAACAAATAAGCAAAGGTTTTACCCGTACCCGTTTGTGCAATTCCCATCACGTCGCGACCGGACATAATCACTGAAAATGATTTCTCCTGAATTGGAGTAGGCGTAGTTAAGCCCAAGTCATCTATGGCTTTTTGTAATGATTTTGGAAGATTGAATTGCTCAAAAGTGCTCATTGGTAGTGTAATTTGCGGCAAAGATAGGCATTTCTATTTTAGGGTTTAGAGGATGAGGGAAAAGGGAAAAGTTAGAATTTAGATTTCAGAATTTAGAAAGTAAGGTTGGTTTTATATTAAATTAGATACACAAATGTCAGTCTGAGCTTGTTGTAGACCTTTTTTAAAGCAATTGTACGACGGTAGGGTGGTTTAAAACAACTAATCCTTTCATTCCTGAATTTAGGAATTATGAAAGGGTTTCTAATTTAATTACGTTGTAGAATCTATACCTTATTTACTCAAAAAAGAAGAATACATCCAAACCAGTTTTTCTTGCATTCTGATGTAATCACTCATTAAGGCGTTGGTTCCTTCATCATCTGCGTCGGCAGAAAGAGTTAACAACTCACGTTGCAATACAATGATCGTTTGAAATGAATTTAAGATGTTTTCAACTGCATGAATTCCGTCGCTTACCTGAATACTTTCTTTAACTGTAGACGTAGTTTTGTATTCAGAATAATTGTGTTTTGGAGTGTATCCTAATGTTAAGATCCGTTCAGCAACTTCATCTATTTTCAGAATCAAGTCGTTGTACAACTCTTCAAACTTTACATGAAGTTCAAAAAATTTCTCACCCTTTATGTTCCAATGATAGCCTCTTGTGTTTTGATAAAATATGGAATAGTTTGCCAAGAGTTCGTTCAATTTTTCTGCTAAATGTTTGGCTTTTGTAGTGTCAAGTCCGATTGCATTTATAGTGCCCATTTTAATTTAATTTACATGTTTTACATTACTTCTCTCAAAGGTACTCATTGTATTTTTCAATTAGGGTACTATTTATAACATTAGATTATAAACTTGATGTTTTATAGTTGGTAGCTAGCATTTACAATCAGTACGTAAGATCACTTCAAATTGATTCTAAGTAAATAATTTATAGAAAATTAGCCAACTACTATAATTTCTTAGTGAACTGATTGTGAACATTATGGTTGTTCGCAAAAGCACAATTAGGCGCGGAGCTTTTAACACAGATTTCGAAAAGAACCATACATTCTCTGATGTGTTTTACCTATCAATTAATACTATTTCAAAGATAAGTTTTTCATTCTTTTAACTTTAAGCAAACATATAAGCGGGACTGGAGGTCGTACGTAAATTACTGGTAGTGCTTCTAAAAAATAAAATACGGGTTTGTTAACGGAGTTACTGAGCAACGATATACGGTGTTTCAGGTTTTCAACAATAATATAATTTTATCCACAAATTGAATTTAGCGATTGGTTCAGAGATCTATTATAGATTGAAAAGTTTACATTTGCACCTTAAATAATTATCTAATCATGTCTGATACAATAGAAAAAATAAAATGCTTAATTATAGGGTCTGGCCCAGCAGGATATACCGCTGCAATTTATGCAGCAAGAGCTAATATGTTTCCGGTTTTGTACCAAGGAATGCAACCCGGTGGGCAATTAACCACAACCAATGAAGTAGAAAACTGGCCAGGAAATCCAGAAGGAATTACAGGTCCGCAGATGATGGTTGGATTAGAAGAACAATCAAAACGTTTCGGAACTGATGTTCGTGATGGTTGGGCAACCAAAGTTGATTTTTCAGGACCAATTCATAAAGTATGGATTAATGACACTAAAGAAATTCACTGTGAAACTGTAATCATTTCAACTGGAGCAACAGCAAAATATTTAGGATTACCATCTGAGCAGCATTACCTGAACATGGGTGGCGGTGTTTCGGCTTGTGCAGTTTGTGACGGATTTTTTTATAGAAATCAGGAAGTTGTCATTGTTGGAGCAGGGGATTCGGCTTGTGAAGAAGCGCATTATCTTTCAAAATTGTGTACGAAAGTAACTATGTTGGTTAGAAGTGAGAAATTTAGAGCTTCAAAAATTATGGAACAACGTGTTAGAAATACCGAAAACATTACTATTCTAATGAACTATGATACTGAAGAAGTTCTGGGCGACGGACAAGTTGTAACGGCTGTAAAAGCAAAAAACAAAACGACTGGAGAAATTATAGAGATACCGGCAACCGGTTTTTTTGTTGCCATTGGTCACAAGCCAAATACAGATATTTTTGCGGAGTACCTTACTTTAGATGAAACTGGTTATATTGTGAATATTTCAGGAACATCGAAAACAAATGTTGAAGGCGTTTTTGTTGGTGGCGATGCTGCTGATCATGTTTACAGACAGGCAATTACTGCTGCGGGAACAGGCTGTATGGCGGCTTTGGACGCTGAACGTTATTTGGCTTCGAAAGAGTAGTTGTAGAAGTAAGAAATTAGAATTTAGAACGCAGAAATTAGAATTTTGAAACTTGAAAACGTACTGAAAGTAGTAATCATAAAAAATCCCATCTCTTTAAGACGGGATTTTTTTTATTTTTTGACGGGTATTTTCTTGATCATGGCACTTTCTGCGAAGCGTTTGATTTCGATTTTGGGTTCGCCTGACAATTCTATTTCACTATTTCCAGAAGCATCAATTATGGCAGTGGTGCTTATGTTGATACTTGCTTTTGCGTAAGCGGTAACTTCTATCAAACCCGTTTTTGCAGTTAATTTTTTTCCAGTGAAATCGCAACTGTTATCAAGTCGTAATTTCAAATCATTTACATCACCTTCAATATCTGCGGAAGCTTTTTGGTACATATCAAATTTCATTTCAGTACTTGAAATTAAAGCTTTGACATACGCGCTTTTACTAATATCAACAGCTGTTTTTTCAGATTTCAGATTTAATTCTATTTTTGATTTATCATTTGCCATTAAGGTAAAGTTCTTGGTTTTGGCAGTCAAAAATAATTTGGCGTAATCATAACTTTTGAAAGTAACATTATCTAAAATCACATCAGATAATGCGGTTACATTGGTTTCATCCTTAGCAATAACCATATTAAGTTTATCCGTGTAGGTAACGCGAACACTTAGTTTTTTATAGCTCGACATATCTCTAGATGTTGAGATTCTAAGGTTTTTACCAGTAATTTTATATTCAACAAACTCAATAAGATTGTCATCGGCCTGAACTTCGAAGGCACATTCATCACCTTTTACCAAAAAAACTTCAAGATTATCTTCAACCTCAATACTTTCGAAGTTGCCAACTTCCTTCTGTTCCAATTTTACAATTTTGGAACCTTTTACTTTTTCTTTTTTCTGAGCGTATGTCAACAAAGAAATAAAAAGGAAACTTAGCGTAATTATTTTTTTCATTTATGGCGGGGACTAGTTAGTTTGTCAAAAATAGAAAAAAAAACATCCCAATTTTCATTGAGATGTTATATTAATTTAATCTTTTGAAACGCTTCCACCAGAACTTTCTTCTTTAGTTACTGTTTTCGGTGTACTATTATAATTTATAGAGCTGCCACTAGATGCTTTTCCAGTTAATTTAAGTATGGGATGTACCTCTATTGAGCTTCCACTTGATGCTTCTGCAACAACTTCGTTTACCAATAATTTTTTGGCTTCAATACTGCTTCCGCTAGAAGTGTCTGTGTTTAACATTAATGCTTTACCTTTTAGGATAATTGAACTTCCGCTAGTAGCTTTGGTTTTGATGTTGTCAAATTCAATGGTAACATCAGTTTCACTTCCACTGCTTGATCTTATGGTAAGGTCAGTGCCAGTAAAAACGTTTTTTGAGTTTACAGAAGCTCCGCTTGATGTTTCGATAGTTGTTAACGCTGGTAATTTTACATAAATAGTTTTAGCAGTGGCTTCATCAATATCTTCGTCTGATGTGACGAAAAGTGTACCGTTTTCAACTCGCGTGCTAATGTGTTCTTGTAAATTTTCATCGGCTTCCACTTCCACAAAATAATTGTTTGATTGTTCAAGTACAACTGCGAGTCCGCGACTAACATCGACTTTGGTAAAATTAGTTGCTACGTTTCTGGTTTGTTTTATAACAGTTCCGTTACCGTCGATTCCATTTCCTATATGTAAATCTCTAACGTTACATGAGCTAAATAATACTGCTACTATTGCTACTGTGATTACTTTGGTGCAAAATACTACGAACTTTACCATCCTATTTATTTTTTAATTATTACTCCGTTCTCGTCAACAACTAACTTTCCTTTTTTTGCTGGCGTTCCAGATTTAGTTTCGCTGACAACTTCTCCATTAATTTTAACCGTTACTTTATTTAAGCTATCAGTTTCAGTGGTTACGCTTACATTTTCCGTGTTGCCTTCGTCAGGATTATTTTCGTCATTTGGGCAATTTAAACATTTTAAATCTAAATTATCTACTTTATACTTGTAACCTTCTGGACCATAAAAATAATCAAAATCTGAATTAGATCCATCTAAATAATGCTCAACATTTGCATCTGGATAATAAACAATTCCGTTTGGCAAGTATAAATAAATATCCACTCTCTGATTGCGAAGCTTGTTTTTAGTATCGGTTAGGAAGTAATTATCTAAAATTAATTCGTTACCAACAATTTTAAAATTGTATTTCACTTTTTCAGCTCTTTCATTGGCTTCAGCAAATGATTTGCCGTTAGCTCTTCTTTCAATTTGGATGAAGGGAACCAGCTTATCGGTTCTTTTTAAATGGATTCCAACATTTGTAGAATAGATTATGGCGTTACCAGCTGAATCCTGCATAATACGGATATCGTCTCTGTCGTTAACGCTTTTTGAATAATAATCATTGTATTTAAATTTCACTTTCAAAGTGTCAGTAGCAGTAATGTTAAACGATTCTTTTTGAACTGTTTTTCCAGAATAGGCCATTTGGTTGAATTCATTTATACCCAATGAAATTAATATTCCAACCGCAATAATCCAAATGGCTAACAAGCTGTATTTTGCGATGTTTCCAATTAATTTTAAATTGGTTATCAATAATTTTAGTCCCAAAATAAGAATGAAGAATAACGGGATTCCAGCAGCTAGTATGAATAAGATTCCTTGTATCCAAAGAGGCGTTTCCAATCCAAGTGGCGTACTTATGAATTCTACAATTTTATTTTCGGGCATTGATGAAGAGAAAATCATAACTACAGAAGTTACGCAAACTCCAAGCAGCGCTATGGTTGAAAATAGTACGATAAAGGCGCCTAAAACTTTTGCAAAAGCGCCGAATATTTTTATTAACGCATCACCAATTCCGTTACCAACCCGTTCCGCACCGTTTTTTACCTGACTGTAGTCTGCATTTTTCAGCCTATTACTCACGGTGTCAAATTCTTCTCTAACTTTCTTTTCGATGTTTGAAATGGTTACTGGTTCACCAGTCATTTCCAATTTTTCAGAAGTAGTGATTGCTTTTGGCATAGCTATCCAAAGTACCAAGTAAGCTATTATTCCAGCGCCACCAGCCCAAATTAAAAGGATAAATGCAATTTTAATCCAAACAGAATCGATTCCGAAATAGTGTCCTAATCCGGTACAAACACCAGCAATGGTTCCTCTATCTTTATCTCTGTATAATTTTCTAGATTTTGTATATGAATTAAGTGATGCGGTAGCATTATCATCTGAATCGTCATCAATTCTGTAATCTTCGGGTTGACCCATCACTACAATTACTTCATCTACATCTTTGCTGTTGATCACGTGTTTGTCGCTTTTTTGTTTTTCTGCTAACAATTCCGCTACACGCATTTCAATATCTTTCATGATTTCATCTTTACCAGATGAGTTTGAAAGAGAACGTTTTATTGCCTCGAAATATCGGGTAAGTTTTTGGAATGCATCTTCATCGATATGAAAAAATAATCCTCCTATATTAATATTTACTGTTTTGTTCATGATTTCGTTGGTTTGTTAATTGTGATGATGTTTACAGCATCCGAAAGTTCAGTCCAGGTACTATTTAATTCAGTTAAAAATGTTTTTCCTAATTCGGTCAACCCATAATATTTTCTTGGTGGGCCTGAAGTTGATTCTTCCCAACGGTAGTTGAGTAAACCGTCATTTTTTAATCTTGTTAATAGCGGATAAACGGTTCCCTCTACCACAAGTAATTTAGCGCTTTTCAAGGTGTCTAGTATTTCGGAAGTGTATGCTTCTTTATCTTTTAAAACAGACAAGATACAAAACTCTAAAACACCTTTACGCATCTGGGCTTTTGTGTTTTCAATGTTCATAATACATGATTTAATTTTTTTTGATTACTACTGCGTTTTTTGATTTTGTTCCTTGACTAGCTGCAGCTTGTTTTGGGATGATGATTGAAACTGTGATGATTTTTAATCTTCTGAAACTAAATATTCGATTTGATACTCTTCGTTATGGTTTTCAATAGATTGTTGTTTTTTGATTTCGATTGCATTGTTTTGAGTGATTAATTCAGTTGCTAATGCTGCGATATATACTGTGATTAGGAGTAAATGTTTCATTTCGATTTGATTTTGATTGATGATTCAATTATTTAAAAAAAGGAATTGTTAATGGATATTTATAAACTTCTCCATTTGATGATTTTACGGCAGCATTAATTATTAAGGCGAATTCTATCACTTTTATTGCAAAGAATAATAAAGCAGCGATTATACCTAGAATTGAAATTCCTGTTATGTTATGAATATTAAAATTTTCGATTTCAAAATGATTGTTAGTGAATAGCGTATTGAAATTAGCCGTTTTAAAAATCGTATAAATTAATATCGGAATTGCGATCAAGCACAAAATCACACTATATACAAAGATGCTCAATTGAAAATTCAATACTTGTTTTCCGTTAGCGTCTACAAATTCAGATTCGTCTTTTTTTGAACTCCAAATGATTATTGGAAAAATATAATTCCCAAACGGAATAAAATACTGTGTCAATGCACTCAGGTGTACAACAGTAGCGAGATTCTTTTCGTTAGTAGTTGTCATAATTTTGTTTATTATAGGTTGATTGATGATGAGAAATTTAATACTATAGATAGACCATTAATTTCTTATACAAAGATACAATCAAAAAAAGGTATTATGCAAAGCAAAGTACTAAGATTTAACAAAAAATTAACATTTATGAAAAGTATGAATTACTGTCGTTTTATTGTACTTTTACAGTAAAATCAAGTGTTATGGAATTTTCTCCTTCTAAATTGAATACCTTTTTATTTTTAAAATTACCTTCGGCTTTTTGGAGCGGAGTACGCGTAAAGTCGATTTCAAAAGATAAATGTATTGTAACGGTGAAACATCGTTGGTTCAATCAAAACCCATTTAATTCGATGTATTTTGCTGTTCAAGCTATGGCTGCCGAATTGTCTACCGGCGCCTTAGTTATGATGCAAATTAAAATCAGCGGCAAAAAAATATCTATGTTGGTTGCCAATAACAATGGAAATTTCACCAAAAAAGCCACTGGAAGAATAACTTTTACTTGTGCTGATGGCAATCTAATTGAAGATGCCATAAAAAAAACGATAGCTACTGGAGAAGGGCAGACCATCTGGATGAAATCAATCGGACTGAACGAAAAAGGGGAACAAGTATCTGAAATGAATTTTGAATGGAGCATAAAATTAAAGCCATAGACAAAAGTTAAACCCTTTATAATTGGGTTTTAATTGTGAGATATTGGTTGTAAATTTGGCCGAAAGAAGGCAAATTATGAAGATTCTAATTACAGGCGCAACAGGAATGATAGGAAGCGAGTTGGTAAAACTTTTATTAGCCGAAAATCATTCTGTTAATTATTTGACGACTTCAAAATCAAAGATAGAGAGCAAACCAAACTATAATGGTTTTTACTGGAATCCCGAACAAGGCAAAATTGATGAAAACTGTCTTTTTGGAGTTGATGCGATTGTTCATCTGGCCGGAGCCAATATCTCTAAACGCTGGACAAATGCATACAAACAAGAAATTATCGAAAGCCGCACTTTATCTGCAGAATTACTTTATAATTTAATACGCAAAACGCCAAACCAAGTGAAGCAATTTGTTTCAGCTTCAGGAACGGCAATCTACCCAGAAAGTTATACTAAAGTGTACGATGAAACTACGGTAGAGACAGAAGATAGTTTTCTTTCTAATGTTGTTAAAAAATGGGAGGAAAGCGCCGATCGTTTTCAAGTCCTAAATATAAAAGTGTGTAAACTTAGAACCGGAATTGTATTGTCTAATTTAGGAGGTGCTTTACCTGCACTGGTTAAACCAATAAAATTAGGATTTGGTGCTGCTATGGGTTCAGGGAAGCAGGCACAATCTTGGATCCATATCAATGATTTAGTACAGATGTATTATTTTGCACTTGAAAACCAATTGGAAGGCGTCTACAATGCTGTTGCTCCTAATCCAATAAGTAATAAAGAACTAACCGTCGCTATTGCAAAAGTTTTAAAGAAACCACTTTTTCTACCTAATATTCCACAATTTATAATGAAGCTTGTGCTCGGAGAAATGAGCTATCTTTTATTTTCTAGTAAAAATTTGAGTTCGGAGAAAATTCAGAATTCGGGTTTTAAATTTGAATTTCCCAAAATAAAGGAAGCATTAAATGACTTATACGTATAAAAAAAGTGCTGTTACTAACAGCACTTTTTTTACTATAAAGAATCTTGAATTAATAATATTTTACAGCAATAAGCTAACCTAAATACCAAATACTTATTCGGTTTTGAATTACAAACATAATCAAAACGAAATCGTAATAGTCTTAAAATTTTATTAATTTTTATATAAAATTTTAAGACTATTTTAATTTATTTTTTTATCTGGCATAGTATAATGACAATTTGACATTTTATAACAAATGGCAGTACTTTTGCTATCCAAAAGTCAAAAATGAATATCAAAAATATATTTAAAAATAAAAGCACCATGAGTACCGACAATAGCGAGAAAGAATGCGAAGTGAATGAAAACACAGTAAATGAAATAGAATCTGCTGTAGAGCTAACTGTTGAAGAACAATTACAAGAAGATTTAGCCAATGAAAAAGATAAATTTTTACGACTTTTTGCTGAATTTGAAAATTTCAAAAAACGAACTACAAAGGAGCGAATAGATTTATTCAAGACTGCCAATCAAGATGTTTTACAGTCAATGTTGCCAGTTTTGGACGATTTTGACAGAGCTATGGTTGAAATCTCCAAATCAGATGACGATATTTTATTGAAAGGCGTTGAGTTAATTCATGAAAAACTTAAAAACACACTTGTATCTAAAGGTTTAGAACAGGTTGAAGTTCGTGCTGGTGATGCTTTTAATGCAGACTATGCTGAAGCAATTACACAAATTCCAGCTCCATCAAAAGAATTGAAAGGAAAAATTGTTGATGTAATTGAAAAAGGATATAAACTTGGAGATAAAATAATTCGGTTTCCAAAAGTGGTAATTGGACAATAATAGCGTCTTAATTTTTATAAAAATAGTATGAGCAAAAAAGATTTTTACGAAACATTAGGCGTTTCAAAAGGAGCTTCTCCAGAGGAAATAAAAAAAGCATATCGAAAGAAAGCGATCGAATTCCATCCTGATAAAAATCCGGGAGATAAACAAGCTGAAGAAAACTTTAAAACGGCAGCTGAAGCATATGAAATATTAAGCGACGGAAATAAAAAAGCGAAGTACGATCAATATGGTCATGCTGCTTTTGATGGTGGCGGAGGTGGCGGATACGGAGGTGGTCATCACATGAATATGGATGATATCTTCAGTCAGTTTGGTGATATTTTTGGCGGTGCTTTTGGCGGTGGTGGTTTCGGAGGAAATTCTGGAGGACAACGTCGAGTGAAAGGGAGTAATCTTCGTATTAAAGTAAAATTGACTTTAGAAGAAATTGCTAATGGTGTAGAGAAAAAAGTAAAAGTAAAACGTAAAGTTCAAGCTGCAGGTGTAAAATATAAGACATGTTCTACTTGTAACGGTCAAGGACAAGTTCTAAGAGTTACCAATACTATTTTAGGTAGAATGCAATCGGCTACAACGTGCACGACTTGTGGTGGAAGCGGGCAAACTATAGAAATTAAGCCTAATAACGCCGATGCACAAGGGATGATATTGGAAGACGAAACGGTATCAATAAAAATTCCAGCTGGAGTTGTAGACGGAATGCAGTTAAAAGTTTCCGGTAAAGGAAATGATGCTCCAGGAAATGGAATCGCGGGTGATTTAATAGTAGCCATTGAAGAAAGTGAACATGAATTTCTGAAGCGTGAAGGCGAAAACCTTCATTACGATTTGTATATCAGTTTTGCTGAAGCTGCATTAGGTGTTTCAAAAGACATTGAAGCAGTTAATGGGAAAGTTAGAATTAAATTGGAAGAAGGCATTCAATCCGGTAAGATTTTAAGATTAAAAGGCAAAGGGATTCCAAGTCTAAATAGTTACGGAAATGGTGACTTATTGGTACATGTTAACGTGTGGACACCAAAAAAATTAAACAAAGAACAACAACAGTTTTTCGAAAAATCATTGACAGATCCTAACTTCATTCCAAATCCAGAAAAAGGAGATAAATCTTTTTTTGAAAAAGTAAAGGATATGTTTTCATAGTTAAAAAAATATATTTACATTTGAATGTTACTTGGAAACAGGTAACTTCTTTTTCATAGCAATTTTTCCCATCCTTTTGTAAAAATTAGGGTGGGTTTTTTTGTAACTTTTTATTTCCTTTAATTACTTATTGAGTACTTTTACAAAATTCAATAGCATTACCAATTGCAATGACCAAAATCCATAGCAATACTACCAATTATTGAAACTTAAATTGAAATTTATAATATGAGTAATATACTTGAAGTAAACAAAGTCGTTAAGCAATTTGGAAATTACACCGCGCTTAATGAGGTTTCTTTAACCGTTCCTAAAGGCAGTATTTATGGACTTCTTGGCCCAAATGGCGCTGGTAAAACATCCTTAATCCGAATCATCAACCAAATTACCATGCCCGACAGCGGTTCCGTAATTCTCGACGGAGAAAAGCTAAAACCAGAACACGTTGGGATGATCGGGTATATGCCGGAAGAACGTGGTTTGTATAAAACTATGAAAGTGGGCGAGCAGTGTCTTTATTTGGCACAGTTGAAAGGGTTGTCAAAGCATGAAGCCAAAGCACAATTGGAATACTGGTTTAATCGTTTGGAAATTAAGGGATGGTGGAATAAGAAAATTGAGGAACTTTCGAAAGGAATGGCTCAGAAAATACAGTTTGTGGTTACCGTTATGCACAAACCAAAATTGCTTATTCTTGACGAACCTTTTTCTGGTTTTGATCCAGTGAATGCCAATTTGATTAAAGATGAAATCATCGAACTTAACAGACAAGGCACTTCAGTTATATTCTCAACACACCGAATGGAAAGTGTGGAGGAAATGTGCGATTACATTGCACTCATACATAAGTCGAACAAACTTATTGAAGGCAAACTTTCGGATGTCAAAAAACAATTCCGAACTAATAATTACGAAGTTGGAATTCTGAGCGATAACATAGAAGGTTTGATGTATGATTTGTCACAAAAATTCACGGTGTCAAAAACTGATTTTAAATCATTACACGATGAATTAAAATTAGAAATTAATTTGGGTAACGCAACTCCAAATGATTTATTAAACACTTTAGTTAATCGAGGTCAAGTTACTCATTTTGTGGAAAAAATACCGAGTATGAATGATATTTTTATTAAAACAGTAACGGATTAGATAAGTTAGATCATTTAGAATTCTTGGAAAGTTAGATCATATAATCTAAGTAGTCTAAAAATCTAAGCATGTCTAAAAATCTAAGTAAGTCTAAAAACCTAATCAGTCAAAAAAATGAGCAAATTAGCCTTAATCATAAAAAGAGAATTTATTGCCAAAGTGCGTAATAAATCATTCATCGTAATGACTTTTTTAAGTCCGTTATTGTTTGTCGGAATTGGAGTTTTCGTTGGATATTTAAGCACCATGAAAGCAGAACTCAAAACTATTGCAATTCATGACGAAACCGGAAGATTTGTCAACGAGTTTAAAACGAATGCCGAATATAAATATGTCAATCTTTCTCAAGTCGATTTAAGAACGTTGAAAGATAGCATTGTAAAAGAAAGTTACGAAGGGCTTTTAATCATTCCCAATACAACAGATAATACTAAACTTCAAAGAGGAATTCAATACGTTTCTAATGATAGTCCGAGTGTTAGTTTTCTGGGCGATTTAGAAGATGTGATTGCCAAGAAAATTACCTCTGAAAACTTTCAGAAAGTAGGTTTGGACACTTTAGCAATAAAAAATGCCAAAGCAGACGTTTCAATCAAATTAGAAAAAGCAACTGGAGAAGAAGCATTGAAAGGGTTCAACGAAATTAAAATAGCAGTTGGTGGTGCTTTTGGGTATCTTATTATGATGTTTATTGTTTTGTATGGTAATATGGTTATGCGAAGTGTAATCGAAGAAAAAACATCACGTATCATTGAAGTGATCATTTCCTCGGTAAAACCATTTCAGTTAATGATGGGTAAGATTATTGGAACTTCATTGGCGGGTATTTTGCAATTTATGATTTGGGCTATACTAGGATTGACTGCCATGTTTGTTGTCTCAAGCATGTTGGGCGTCCAAATGGGTGCAACATCTGGAGCTCAAGCTCAAGCGATTCAGGCGGCTCAGAGTACATCGGGAAGTCAAATTCAAATGTATATCAAAGAATTATGGAATCTTCCAATCGCCACAATCTTAATCTCTTTCGTGATTTATTTTATTGGAGGTTACTTTTTATACAGTTCGTTTTATGCTTCAATTGGTGCGGCTGTTGATAATGAAACCGATTCACAACAATTTTTATTACCGATAATAATGCCATTAATATTAGGGGTTTATATTGGATTTTTTACCGTAATCAATGATCCACATGGAACTGTCGCAACCGTATTTTCATTCATTCCATTAACCTCACCGATTGTTATGATGATGCGTATTCCGTTTGGAGTTCCGCTATGGCAGATTGTGCTTTCGATGGCAATCTTGTTTGCGACTTTCTTTGCAGTAGTTTGGTTCGCAGCAAAAATTTATCGTGTTGGAATTTTGATGTATGGAAAAAAACCTACCTGGAGAGAATTGATTAAGTGGTTAAGGTATTAACGTTCCAATTAAATAAATATTTTTCGTAACCAAACCAATTCCAACTTGAAAACTATTTTAATCATTGACGACGAAGAAAAACTTCGCAAATTGTTAGCCAGAATTGTAAAATCAGAAGGTTTTGAAGTTCTGGAAGCTTCAGATTTAAAATCGGGTTTCAAAAAATTGGAACACAATGATGTTGATGTGATGCTCTGCGACGTAAAACTTCCGGACGGAAACGGAGTCGATTTTCTTCAAAAGATAAAAAGTAATTTTCCCTTAACCGAAGTAATTCTTTTAACAGCTTACGGTAATATAGCTGATGGTGTACAGGCCATGAAAAACGGTGCTTTCGATTATATTGTCAAAGGCGATGATAACGATAAAATTATTCCACTGCTACACAAAGCATTAGAAAAAGTGCAACTTCAAAAGAAAGTTAAGCAACTCGAAAAACGCATTTCCGATAAATATTCTTTTGATACCATCATAGGAAAATCCAAAGCTTTAGAGCAAGTAATTGACTTAGCTAAAAAAGTAGCCAAAACCGATTCTACCGTTTTATTAACCGGAGAAACCGGAACCGGAAAAGAAGTTTTTGCTCAAGCTATTCATGAAAACAGCAACCGAGTTGGAAAATCATTCGTAGCTTTAAATTGCAGTACATTCAGCAAAGAAATCCTAGAAAGCGAATTATTCGGACACAAGCAAGGCGCTTTTACCGGAGCCATAAAAGATAAAAAAGGATATATAGAAGAAGCTAATGACGGAACTTTATTTTTAGATGAAATAGGAGAGATGCCTCTCGAACTGCAAGCCAAATTACTTCGGGTTTTAGAAACCAATGAATATATTCCGGTTGGAGATTCCACTCCAAAAAAGTCAAATTTTCGATTGATTGCTGCAACCAACAAAGATTTAAAATCCGAAAGTGAAAACCATACTTTTCGTTCGGATCTGTATTTTCGATTGAATATTTTTGAAATCAATATTCCGCCACTGCGCGAACGTGTCAAAGATATTGCACCATTAACTACTTATTTTGTCCAACAATTTTCTGAAAAAATAAATCGTAAAACACTAGAAATTGCTCCCGATTTTCTTCAAAAATTGGAAAGTTATCATTGGTCAGGAAACGTCAGAGAATTAAAAAATATCATTGAACGTTCGGTGATTTTGTGCAACGGAGCTACTTTAACTTCTGAGGTTTTACCCAATGAAATCCAGCATCAGGAAGATAAAACTAACAAATCAATGTCGGCATTTTCGATGCAGAGTATTGAAAAATTGCACATTCAAAAAGTATTGAATTACACCAAAGGCAACAAAGCCGAAACCGCAAGATTATTAGAAATAGGGATTGCTACATTGTATCGAAAAATTGATGATTTTGGATTGTAATGTAAAAACGAATGCATCATGACTAATAATTTAGAAGTACTAAAAAGGTATTTAAAAACGATTTTAAATTTAAAAACCGATCAGGAAGCTGAACAAGTAACTATTGATGAGATTAAATCAGGAGTTATTTTTAAAGGTACCAATTTCTGGATTATGGCTTTCGCTATTTTCATTTCCTGCATTGGATTGAATATCAATTCGAAAGCAGCAGTTATTGGAGCCATGATAATTTCACCATTAATGGGTCCCATTTTTGGCATCGGATTTTCATTAGGAACATCCAATTCTAATTTATTAAAATTGAGTTTAAGAAATGTGTTTCGGATCGTTTTGGTTTCCATTTTATGTTCCACATTGTATTATGTTTTGTCGCCCTATCACATTGCAACTGATGAATTATTATCCTTTTCCAAACCTACAATTTTTGATATTCTATTAGCTTTTATTGGAGGAATGGCAGGAATGATAGCTATTTCGCGCCATGATGGCAATCGGGTTTTAGTCGGAATTGCAGTTGCTACAGCATGTATTCCGCCACTTTGCACTGCTGGATATGGAATAGCAACAGTACAATGGCACTACATTTTGGGGGGTTTGTACACTTATTTTATCAATGCCTTGTTTATTTGTTTAGGTAGTTATTTAATCACTAAATATTTAAAGTTTGCGAAATTTTCAAATAGTAAAATCAAGCACATCAACAGTTATTTTGGATTTTTAGCTTTTATAGCTATAATTCCGGCACTATATTTAGCATATAATTTATGGGTAGTAAATGTTTATAAAGATAAAGTGAATTATTTTGTTACCAATGAAGTGGAAAAATCATATCACGTTATCAAAACAACTACAAATACAGAAACGAAGACCATCACAATTGATGTTATAGTGAATGAATTTCAGGAAAATCTAACCCAAATTATTACTTCAAAACTTAAGAAATATGATTTGAATGATAGTAGAATAGAAGTTTTTCAAACCTTGAAAGCTATAAATAACAGATCTGAGATTCAAATTTTGCAAAAGCAAGTAGATGAACTCAAAAAAGAGATTGATAAATTAAAGTAACATCCTATCATTTCAATAAAAACCTTATCAAAATGATAGGGTTTTTTTATGCTTTTTTTGGGCATGAATTCTCTAATCTTAATAAATACAACACTTTACAACAATTTTATTTTTTTGGACTGTTTTTTGGCATTGGCGCAGAAACAATTTAACACTTTCGGAGTATGATAACACTAATTCTCATTGCAAGCGGATTGCTACTATTCGCGCTATTTTTTAAAATGATAACCGTTTTTGAAAAAATCTAAATCATGACAGCACTTTTCATCATCGCAATAGCCGTGTTTATTTACATCTGCTATGTATTAGTTAAACCCGAAAAATTTTAAAAATGAACTCAGAAATCCTCGGAATTATGGTAACCTATGGTTTGGTTTTGCTGCTGGCAATTCCATTAGGGCGTTACATTGGAAAAATATTCAATTACGAAAGCACTTGGTTGGATAAAATTTTCAATCCAATCGATGCTTTATTTTACAAAGTTGGTGGTATCAATCCCAACAAACAAATGAACTGGAAACAACATTTGGTGGCTTTATTGTCAATTAATGTAGTTTGGTTTATTATCTCCATGTTAGTATTGACTAATATGGTCTGGTTGCCTTTAAATCCTGATGGAAATCCTTCCATGACTGGCGATTTGGCATTTAATACAACAGTAAGTTTCATTACGAATACCAATTTGCAACACTATTCAGGCGAAAGTGGTTTATCGTATTTAGGACAATTAACCTTGATGCTTTGGCAATTCATCAGTGCGGCTTGCGGAATGGCAATTTGTGCGGCTGTTTTTATGGCGATGAAAGAAAAAACATCTGATACTATTGGGAATTTCTATAGTTTCTTCATTCGTTCTTGTACTAGAGTTTTGTTACCATTGTCATTTATAGTTGCCATAATTTTAGTTTTTAACGGAACTCCTATGACGTTTGAAGGAAAAGATACCATCACCACTTTAGAAGGTCAAACCCAAAATGTAAGTCGCGGTCCAGTTGCCGCATTTGTTGCGATTAAACAATTGGGAACCAATGGCGGTGGATTTTACGGTCCAAATTCAGCCAATCCAATGGAAAACCCTAACTATCTGACCAATATTGTCGAAACGGTTTCGATTTTTCTAATTCCAATTGCAATGGTTTTTGCCTTGGGATTTGTATTGAAAAGAAGAAAATTAGCCTGGACGATTTATGCCGTAATGACCATTGGATTTTTGAGTTTACTGATTCCAGCAGTCATTAGTGAAATGAACGGAAGTACCAACATTCACCAACTCGGAATTGCTCAAAACATGGGAAGCATGGAAGGAAAAGAAGTCCGTTTTGGAGCTGCTGCTTCCGCGAATTGGGCAACCTATACGACTTGTACAAGTAATGGTTCTGTAAATGCAATGCACGATAGTATGACGCCAATTACAGGAATGACAACACTTCTAGGAATGATGATTAACTGCTTTTATGGTGGCGTTGGTGTTGGATTTTTAAACTTTTACATCTTCATCATTCTCGGAGTTTTCATCAGCGGATTGATGGTTGGTAGAACACCCGAATTCCTCGGAAAGAAAATCGAAGCCAAAGAAATGAAAATCGCGATGATGATTGCGCTATTGCATCCATTTTTGATATTGGTTGGAACAGCTTTGGCAAGTCATTTGTATGCTGGAAATCCGGAAGCTTTAGCGGGTTGGTTAGCGAATCCCGGTTATCACGGATTTAGCGAAATGTTATACGAATTCACTTCGGCATCTGCCAATAACGGTAGCGGATTTGAAGGTTTGGGAGACAATACTCCGTTTTGGAATATCGCAACCGGAATTGTAATGCTTTTCGCCAGATACTTACCAATCATTGGCCCAGTAGCTATTGCCGGAATCTTAGGAAGCAAAAGTTACGTTCCGGAAAGCAACGGAACTTTAAAAACAGACACTTCCACTTTTGGATTGATGGTTTTTGCCGTAATCGTAATCGTAGCCGCATTATCCTTTTTTCCAGCATTAACATTAGGACCAATTGCCGAATTTTTTACCTCTAAATAATAATTTGAACCGTTAAGAAATTTAAACCATTAAGAAATTAAGATAAATTAAGTTTTAATAATAATTAAGCAAGAACTTAATCTTAATGAACCTTAATACCTTAATGGTTCAAAAAATAAAAATTTTAATAGTAAAAACAAACAATCTAAATTTTAAAAAAATGAGTGCATCTCAAAATAATTTATTTCAAAAAGAGCTGGTTCAGGAAGCCTTCAAACAATCTTTTGTGAAATTAAATCCCAAAATAATGTTCCGTAATCCTGTTATGTTTACAGTAGAAATTGGAACGATAGTAATGTTTTTTGTGTGTCTTTGGATTTTATCCGGAGAAGCGTCACAAGGAAGTTTCATGTATAACTTCATCGTTTTTCTAGTATTATTAATCACGTTGTTGTTTGCCGATTTTGCTGAAGCCATAGCCGAAGCCAGAGGAAAAGCGCAAGCCGATAGTTTGCGAAAAACACGTGAAGAAACGCCAGCCAGATTAGAAAATGGTCAATTTATTTCGTCTGCCCAATTAAAAAAAGGAGCTATTTTCGTTTGCGAAGCTGGCAATATTATTGCCACCGATGGAGAAATTATAGAAGGTTTAGCAACTATTGATGAAAGTGCCATCACAGGAGAAAGTGCTCCCGTAATCAGAGAAGCAGGTGGTGACAAATCATCGGTAACTGGTGGTACAAAAGTCTTATCGGATAAGATAAAAGTGCAAGTCACATCAGAACCTGGTGAAAGTTTTTTGGATAAAATGATTACTTTGGTGGAAGGCGCAAGCCGTCAAAAAACTCCAAACGAAATTGCATTAACCATTTTATTAGCGGGATTTACATTAGTATTCATTATCGTAACCGTTACTTTAGCACCTTTTGCAAAATACGCAAACGCACCAATTACAATTGCTTCTTTCATTGCGTTGTTTGTTTGTTTGATTCCAACAACAATTGGAGGATTATTATCAGCTATAGGAATTGCAGGAATGGACAGAGCGTTGCGTGCGAACGTAATCACCAAATCGGGAAAAGCGGTTGAAACGGCCGGAGATATTGATGTTTTGCTTTTAGATAAAACAGGAACCATAACCATTGGAAACCGAAAAGCAACCAGTTTTTATCCAACGAAAGGAATTACATCAGACGATTTTATAAAATCTGCCGTTTTGAGTTCTTTGGCAGATGATACTCCGGAAGGTAAAAGTATTGTTGAATTGGCCGGAGCCGATGTTGCAAACAAATTATCAATCGAAGGCGCAACTTTAATCAAATTTACTGCCGAAACCAGAACGTCTGGTGTTGTTTTGAAAGATGGAACCAATATTAGAAAAGGCGCTCAAGATGCTGCCAAAAATATAGCGCAACAAGCAGGAAATTCTTTTCCCGAAGATACAGCGCAAAAAGTAATTGATATTTCTTCAAACGGAGGAACACCATTAGTAGTAATCAAAAACAATCAGGTTCAGGGTGTAATTGAATTGCAAGACATTATCAAAACCGGAATGAAAGAACGTTTTGAAAGACTACGTAAAATGGGAATCAAAACCGTAATGGTAACAGGAGACAATCCGTTGACAGCCAAATTTATCGCTGAAAAAGCCGGTGTTGATGATTTTATTGCCGAAGCCAAACCAGAAGATAAAATGAACTACATCAAAAAAGAACAAGCCGAAGGACGATTGGTTGCGATGATGGGCGACGGAACCAATGATGCACCAGCTTTGGCTCAGGCAAATGTTGGAGTTGCCATGAACAGCGGAACACAAGCCGCAAAAGAAGCCGGGAACATGGTCGATTTAGACAATGATCCAACCAAATTAATTGAAATTGTAGAAATTGGGAAACAGCTTTTAATGACACGCGGAACGCTAACTACGTTTTCGATTGCAAATGATGTGGCGAAGTATTTTGCGATAATTCCGGCCTTGTTTATTACGGCAATTCCAGCTTTGCAGGGTTTGAATATTATGCAGTTGCACAGTCCACAAAGTGCGATTTTATCAGCGGTAATTTTTAATGCGATAATTATTCCGTTCCTTATTCCACTTGCATTGCGAGGTGTTGCTTACAAACCAATTGGTGCATCGGCATTGTTGCGTAGAAATTTATTTATCTACGGAATCGGAGGGATTATCATTCCATTTATTGGAATAAAACTGATTGATTTGGCGGTGGCGTTGTTTGTATAAAAAAAGATAATAGATAATAGACTAATAGATAATAGACTTTAAAAATAGAAATTATGAAAGAAAATATAATACCAGCAGTTCGATTGACCTTGTTTTGTGCGTTGTTTTTTGGTGGGTTTTACACTTTGAGCATTTACGGAATTGCACAATTTGCGCCTAATAAGGGAAAAGGTGAAATCGTTAGTGTAAACGGAAAAAATCATCACAGTAATGTAGCACAGAAATTCACAGAAGATAAGTATTTTTGGTCACGTCCATCAGCGGTTGATTATAATGCGGCTGGTTCGGGTGGAAGCAATAAAGGAACTACCAATCCGGATTATTTGGCAGAAGTTAAAACCAGAATTGACACCTTTTTACTTAAAAATCCAACAGTGAAACGCAATGAAGTGCCATCAGAATTGGTAACGGCTTCCGGTAGCGGATTGGATCCGAACATTTCGGTTCAGGGCGTAAAAGTACAAGCAGACCGAGTTGCCAAAGCGAGAAAAATTTCAGCAGAAAAAGTGTTAACTTTAATCAAAAAAAATACAGTTACACCGCTTTTAGGATGTTTGGGCACCGAAAAAATTAACGTGCTGCAGTTGAATATTGCTTTGGATAAAATATCAAAATAGTAATTAATAAAAGAATGCCCTAGCCCAGATAGTAGTGGAAATCCTGTCATTGCGAAGTAGAATTATGATGAGATTGCTTCGTTCCTCGCAATGATAGATTGCAACGGATAGCTGGATTAGCTTCAAAAAATAAAAATTAGAGGATGAGATTGCTTCGTGCCTCGCAATGACAAATAAAATGAAAAAAATAATAGTTACAGCTTTATTAGCTTTCGGATTTACAACAATAAACGCTCAGGAAGTAGCGACAGCAAAAAGCCCGTTTACCTTTTCGGGATATTTAGAAACGTATTACAGTTATGATTTTGGGAATCCGGACCATCATTTGCGTCCGGGATTTGTGTACAGTCATAACAAACACAACGAATTGAACCTGAATTTAGGTTACGTAAAAGCCAATTACGCCAAAGATCTTGTGCGTGCCAATTTTGCTTTAATGGCGGGAACGTATCCGGAATATAACTTGGCTGGCGAACAGGATTTATTGAAAAATGTTTTTGAAGCGAATGTTGGTGTGAAAATTTCTAAAAAGGCTAATCTTTGGGTTGATGCCGGAATTATGCCTTCGCACATTGGTTTTGAAAGCGCAATAGGAAAAGATTGTGTGAATCTGACTCGAAGTATTTTAGCGGATAATTCGCCGTATTTTGAAGCCGGAGTTAAAATTGGTTACACGTCTAAATCAGAAAAATGGTATTTGGCTGCGATGTATTTGAACGGTTGGCAACGCATTCAGAAAATTGATGGCAATCAGACTCCTGCTTTTGGAACACAGATAACTTACAAACCAACTTCAAAAGCAACATTGAATTGGAGTACCTACATTGGAAACGAACAACCTGATTCCAGTCGAAAATGGCGTTATTTCAATAATTTTTATGGACAATTTAAAGTTTCGGACAAAACAAGTTTAACTGCAGGATTTGATATTGGAGTTCAACAAACTGTAACCGGAAGTAGTGATTATGATGTTTGGTATTCGCCAGTTTTGATTGCGCAATACAAACCAACTTCTAAAGTGCAATTGGGTTTTAGAGGGGAATATTATCAGGATAAACAAGGTGTAATTATTGCCACAGGAACAGAAAACGGGTTTAAAACTTTTGGAGTTTCGGCGAATTTTGATTATTTAATTGCTGATAATATTATGTTTAGAATTGAAGCTAGAAATTTAAATAGCAAAGATGACGTGTTTTTGAAAAATGGAAATCCGACGAATCAGAATACATTTTTGACTACGGCTTTGGCGATTTCTTTTTAAAATTAAGATTTATAACCATTAAGGGATTAAGAAAAATTAAGCAATTTCTTAATGAAGCTTAATATCTTAATGGTTCAATTTTATGAGATTACTTAGTATCTCGCAATTGTTATGGAACAAGAAATTCAAAATAACGCACAGCATTTCCTCGATTTAATTCAGAAATCGCGCAAAGGAAAGTTTAAAATCTACATTGGTATGAGTGCCGGTGTGGGAAAGACTTATCGTATGTTGCAGGAAGCGCATTCGTTGTTGAAAAATGGAATTGATGTAAAAATTGGCTATATCGAAACCCATTTCCGTAAAGAAACCCACGAATTGCTTGATGGTTTGCCGATTGTTCCCAGAAGAACAATTTTCTACAAAGGTAAACAACTCGAAGAAATGGACGTGCAAGCCATAATTAATCTGCGTCCAGAAGTGGTTATTGTGGATGAATTGGCTCATACCAATATTGAAGGAAGCAAAAATGAAAAACGCTGGCAGGATGTTTTAGAAATTCTGGAAGCTGGAATCAATGTCATTTCGGCTGTGAATATTCAGCATATGGAAAGCTTGAATGAAGATGTAAAACGCATTACCAACGTGGATGTTTTAGAACGTGTTCCCGATAAGGTGCTGCGTTTGGCAGACGAAGTTGTGAATATAGATTTGACGGCTGAAGATTTGATTTCTCGTTTAAAAGAAGGAAAAATTTACACTGCGGATAAGATCCAAATGGCATTAACTAACTTTTTCAAATCAGACCAAATTTTGCAATTGCGTGAATTGGCACTAAAAGAAGTTGCAAGTCAAGTAGTTCGAAAAGTAGAAAATGAAGTTCCGAAAAACACTGGAATAAAACACGAAAAGCTTTTGGCTTGCATTAGTAGCAATGACAAAACCGCTAAAATTGTGATTCGAAAAGCCGCGCGATTGGCAAGTTATTATAATGGCATTTGGTATGTTTTGTATATAGAAACTCCGAAAGAAAGTCCGGATAAAATTGCCTTGGACAAACAACGTCATTTGATTAATAATTTCAAATTGGCTACTCAATTAGGAGCAGAAGTGATTAAACTAGAAGCGTCTAATATTACCGAAGCGATGTTAGAAATTGTAGAAAAAAAGCAGATTACTACTGTTTGTATAGGAAAACCGCATTTCAATTTATTTAAAGTAATTTTATCAACAACAATTTTTAGAAAACTACTCAATAAACTAGCTGATTCTAATGTTGATTTAGTTATTTTATCTTAAATTTTTATAACCGCAAATTCACAATTTTTTATCCAAGTTTGCAGACAAAAATACATTTACAAAACATTTAATTCGCGAATTCGCGGTAAAAGTAAACTATGAAAATTAAAACAAAATTAAATCTCGGAGTAGGACTATTATTTGTGTTAATAATCATCCTTTCATTGGTGAGTGCTTATAATATATTTTTGATAAAAAAAGATACTCAAAATATTTTGAAAGCCAATTATAATACGTTGGAATATTCCCGAAACATGCTGCTGGCATTGGAAGATATTACTTCAAATGAAAATATGGCGATTGCCAATTTTGAGATAAATTTGAAACTTCAGCTCACTAATGTTACCGAAAATGGAGAAGACTTGGCAACTAGTAATCTTCAAAAAAGTTTTACTACATTAGAAAGTAATCGAACAGATGAGAGACTGAAAAACCAAATTCGGCAGGATATTTTTCAGATCATGAAGCTCAATATGAACGCTATTAAACAAAAAAGTGATGTGGCAACCAAAACGGCAGAACGAGCGAACTTTTCTATAGCAATTTTAGGCACTTTATGTTTTTTGATTGCGTTTAATTTGTTAGTGAATTTGCCGAATAATATAGCCAATCCTATAAAGGAATTAACGGCAAGTATTAAAGAAATTGCTAATAAGAATTACAAAGAACGGGTCAATTTTATGGATCATAATGAGTTTGGAGAACTGGCCAAGTCATTCAATACAATGGCTCAAAAGTTGGAAGAATATAGTAGCAGTAATTTACATAAACTAACTTTTGAGAAGAAACGGTTAGAAACCTTAATTAACAACATGCACGATCCCATTATTGGTATAGATCACGAAGGAACTGTTTTGTTTGTAAATGATGAAGCACTTAAAATTATGGGGTTGAAATCGGAAGATTTAATTGGAAAATCAGCTGAAGTTTTGGCTTTGACTAATGATTTGTTAAAGTCATTAATTAGGAATGAGTTAGAAAGTTCAAAATCGCAACCCATGACGATTTTTGCTGATGGAAAGGAAAGTTATTTTGAAAAGGAAACGGTAAATATTACGATTAAACCAACAGGAGAAGACACTAAAATTGATATTGGAAACGTCATTATTCTTAGAAATATTACCGTTTTTAAAGAATTGGATTTCGCTAAAACTAATTTTATAGCGACTGTTTCTCACGAGTTAAAAACACCCATTTCCTCTATCAAAATGAGTTTGCAATTGCTTCAAAAACAAGAGACTGGAACTATAAATGAAGATCAGAAACAATTGCTTGACAGTATTAAGGAAGACAGTCAGCGATTACTCAAAATTACAGGCGAATTATTAGAATTGTCTCAAATGGAGACCGGCAATATACAATTGAATATTGAGAAAAGTAATCCAAATGAAATCGTGACTTATGCACTTCACGCCGTAAAAAAGCAAGCAGATCAAAAAGAAATTGAAATTGTAGTGGATACTCAGAAAAATCTCCCAGATGTAAAAGCGGATTCTGAAAAAACAGCCTGGGTTTTGGTTAACTTTCTAACGAATGCGATTCGATATTCACCTGAAAAAAGTTTGGTAAAAATTAATTTAAAAATAGAAGATAAGCAGTTAATTTTTGAAGTTACAGACAAGGGTCAAGGTATTGACAATCGGTATCAGACAAAAGTTTTTGATAAATATTTTCAAGTTCCGGGAAGTCACAAATCAGGTACGGGTTTAGGTTTAGCCATCAGCAAAGAATTTATAGAGGCACAAAATGGACGTATTGGAGTAAAAAGCCAATTGGGATTAGGTAGTACATTTTTTTTTAAACTAGCAACAGTTTAAGCTATTAAAACGGATAACCAATCGCTAAATTAAACACCAGATTATCACTTCGCCAAGGGCCGCTTGCAAAATTAACTTGATCAATTACCCAACGCTTTCCGTCCGGTAAATAAGGTTTTCTTAAAGGAAAAGCCAAATCGGTTCTAAGTACTAAAAAGCTGAAATCAAATCGAAGTCCGGCACCAACCCCTACAGCAAGTTCTTTCATAAAATCTCTTGTTAATTGAGATCCGGGTTTATTTTCATCTTTATTTAGCAACCAAATATTTCCAGCATCCATAAATAACGCTCCATTGATAAAACGATATATTTTGGCACGATATTCAGAGTTGAATTCTAATTTTACATCTCCCGATTGATCAGGGATAAATTGACTTGTTTGAATCGAACCATCATAGCTTCCCGGACCTAATGTTCGCGAACGGAAGGCTCGCAAACTATTGGTACCTCCAATAAAGAATTGTTTACTGAACGGAATCAAATCGGAATTTCCATAGGCAAAACCTGCTCCAACAATAATTCTACTTTTTAGCTCTGAATTTTTACTGAATCTATACGTGTGTTTGAATTCGTTTTGTACTTTGATAAATTGACTGAATGGAATTCCCAAAACTTTTATTGTATCTCCTTTTTTGATGTCTGCACCCACAGCTAATCCGTAAATGTTTCCAGAAAAATCAATTGCACCTTTGTAGTAAAAAGTATTTTTCCTGTTTTTTTCCATTTCTGTATTGTAAGTATAGCTATAGGTTGGTCCAAAAATTAACTGTTTTGCAATCACATTTTTTAATGATGGATTTTCTAGTACTTGTTCCTTATACAAGGTTGTTATATTTGATGGACTCGCAAATGTGATTTCAGTGATGTTCAGCATATGTTCTTTACGAATGTTTTCCTTCCAAGCATAACCAAATGACGCTTTGAATGTCTGCAGTGAATACAGCTGTTTTCTGTTTTGGAATTCGTATCCAAGGGTTGTATTGGTTCTCGGAACATATCCACTAGAAGATTTAAATTTAAATGGAGAAATGAACCTAGGCCAAGTTAGGCTTGCTTCACCACCAAATCGATATACATTAAATCCGTTGTTTTTTCCGCCTAGTTGTACTTCAAGTCCACCAAAAGCAGAAACTTGAAGTAATTCGGCACCATGAAATGTATTTCGATTACTCCAATTTATTTTTAATTCCGTACCCGTATAATTGGCAGAATTAGTCTTTGCTAAGATTTCGATACGAATTGATTTTCGCGGAAGTGGTGTGAGATAGTAATACGCATCAAGGTAATTTCCGGTAGTATCAACAACTTTAAATTGATTTTTTACAAATTTGAATGTCCCCAAATTCACTAATCTGTTTAAGGATAGATTATGGTTTGTTCTGTTGTACAGATCATCTTTTTCGAAGTATAAAGCTCTATCAAAAATTCGAGGTTTGAATAAATTATTATTTCCAATAATGGCGTAATCCTTGTATTTTTCAACCTTAACCAACGAATCTTGATTCAGTGCATAGTTGGGATAGATAATTATCTTGTTGATTTTAAATGGTTTTTTTGCTTTATCTGGTGCTTCATCTTTTACTTTTAAGAATAAATCAACATCTCGTTTTCCCACTGTGCTGTCAACTTGAACCTTAAGATAATCTGCATTAAAAAAATAAAATCCTCTTTCTTTTAAAAGTAAATCAAGCCTGATTCTTTCCGCTTTGATATTATCTAAACTGTAGGATTGCCCAACTTTAAGCAAACTTTGTCGCTTCATTTTTAGTATTTCTTGGCTAATTACGGAGGAATCTGTTGGAAATTGAACCGATTTAATTCTGTATTTTTGTCCCGTTGTTACTTTATATTTGGCCGTCACTGTTTTGCCATGTTTGGTTGAATCGGCGCTAGTTCTGGTGTTGTAGTATCCATTATTTTCAGAGTAGTTTTGTAGTAGTGCTCTATTGTATTCTAAATCAACTTGACTGAATAAAACGGGAGCTTCACCAAGACTGTACTTTAGCCAATGACGGAACCCTTTTTCTTTTTTTACATTTCCTGCAAGATTATATAAGAATAATTTAGGACGCATCCCAAGAAATGATTTGTTAGGAATAGGACGTAGTATTTCTTTGAGTTTACCTTGTAATTTTTTACGCTCTTTTCTAGAAATAGAATCTTCTTTTACCACAGTTACTTTACCACCTGTGTATAGCAATTCACCTTCAGGCAAGCCTTTTGTACCGCTACATGCGGCTACAAATAAAACAAGGAAAAGGATGTATAGAAAGTTCTTATTCATTTGATTTCTTTTTGGCTTTTGGCTTTTCAGCTTCTTTTTTTGAATGAAATAATTCTCTAAATTGGTTGTAATCCAATGTTATTACGAATCCAACTCCAGTTTCAATCACTTGACCCTGCAACGCTACTTGATACAAATTTTTTCTGTATGCGCGAAGTTTGTAACGACCGTCTTTTGACAGTTGGTATTCGGCCCCAATATCTCCCGCAATGTTATTCGCTTCTTTATTAGGTTGTTCCGGACCTTCGATTCCAAAACTGCTTCCAATAGTAACTTTCAATCTGTCATTCAATAATTTTTTAGATAAACCAACATTCAAATCGGTTTTATTTTCTTTCTGACCTGTTGTATAATCTTCTGAAGAGGCCAAATCGAAATTCAATTCAAAACCTTTAATCAAATTACTGGCAAAATTATTAAGCTGTTGCGACAATATTTTACTCGCACTTTCCCTTACTAAACCTGAAGCAGTTGTTCCTCCACTTTCACTTGAAAATGGATCTTCACCAATGAATCGACCTAATAAAAGCAAAGCGAAGACTTGTTTGTTCAATTCGTCTGGTTCTTGACGTAATTGTGCTAATTTAGCATCTGTTTTAGTGATGATGTCGCCAGAAACATTATTATTTCCTTCGGGTAAAACGATATTAAACGAAATACTTGGTTTTAGTAATTCACCAGTCATTTTCAATTCGGTTTCAAATGGAATTTTTTGTTTGTAGGTATTTCTTTCTTCAGGTGTTAAGGATGATAACTGGTTACTTAACAAATCAATTGGCGCTGCCTCAATCTTATAAATCGCAGTAATATTTACATCAGCTGTCGTTGGTTCACCTGTCCAAAGAATATAGCTTCCGTTTTTGATATCAAATTTTCTTTTAATAAGATTAAAACTCATTTCATAACTACCTTCTGAAAGTTCGTAGCGTCCAGTTAAAGAAGTTTTTCCCGATGGATCAATTCCACCAGATAATTGCGCTTCACCTTTTAATTTTAAATAATCTCCATTTGCTTTATCAATAACTAAGGACAATTCGGCCTCTTTATCCACCTCAATAGTAACCGAAGCATTGATTCCTTTAATTTCAGTCTCACTTAGTGTTTCATCAAGCGAAACAGTGGTTGTGAATAACTTTGGTTGATCTTGATCGATAAACTCGACAATTCCTTCTCTATCAGCAATGGACGGATCATCTTGAGGTAAAACTATAGTGAACTTTGTGTCTTTGTTTATTTTGACAGTACCTTCAACTATTGGGCTGTTCAGTGTACCTTTAACTAGTAAATGATTGTCTAAAAACAATTGACCATAAAAAGTATCATTGTCTTTCGCTTTAGAATTTACAGCTTTAAAATTGTCAGCATCAACAGTCAGGTCAAATCCTAAATTAGCATAGTCCTGATTATTAATGTTTCCGTTAATAGTCAAATCATTATTTAATTCATCTTTAATTGTAAAGTTGTCAAGATGAATACCGTTTTCACTAAAAACCAGCTTATCATTCATAGATTTGAATTTGCCGTTTAGTTTTGTGGCTTTAAATCCGACGTCATTAAATTTCAATTCTCCAAGTAATTTTGGATTATTCAATTTTCCTGCAATCTTGAACTGTCCATTTAAATATCCAGCTCCGTCCGTAATATTATCCATTGAAAATCCCTGAATGCTCTTAATATTTAATTTTTGAATGTCCAGATTCATATTCAAATTATCTTTATTTGCGCTGTAAGTTCCGTCTAAATTCAACTGATTGTCTTCGCCAGTAAGTTCAATTTTAGCGGTATAGGTATTAGTAGTATAATTGTCAACATTCACATAGATTGTCCCCACAGGATTTTTCTTGAAAGCGAAATCTTCAATGGTAACATCAGCTGTAAAAAGGACTTTTGACATTAAATTTTTCAAAACTGCTTTGCCGTCGATGTTTCCATCTATTTGAATGTTTTTCAATTGAACAATATCCGTTAGGGTTTGAATCGCAAAATCTTTAAATTCGATGGCCAATGGAGGATTTGAACCTTGCGACTCCGATTGTAAGCTGATGCTACTTCCGTCTTTACTCAATTCAAAATCATTAATATAAATCGAGTTGTTCGCCAAACGGATTTTGTTCTCTTCTGAAAGTAACCATTTGTCGTAATTCAACAATAATTTCTGAGGATCAAGTGCAATCTCATCGCCACCATTTTTTGACTGTAAATTTCCAGCAATCTGATAACGATCCTTGTTTTTTAAATCTTTAATCAACAAGGTATACTCTAAAACATTATCTGCTAATTGGCCACTGAGACTTGTTTTTGGAAGCTCAATCGTTGTATTTTTAATTTGATCAACACTTAAGTTGTAAAGAAGAGCATTGTCTTTTTTATCAATTTTAATTACAGCATTTGCCATTGTATTTGCACCATAAACCAATTTTGGAATAGTTCCATTTACAGCAATAGTATCGTTGATAGAATTATATCTTCCAGTAATTGCAATAGGCTCCAAATTTTTCAATTCCGGAAAAATTTTAAGTAGGATAGGAGTACTTTTTACATTTACTTTAAAAGCTAATTGCTGTTTGCCATATGGAACATTTTTGGAACCCGTTTTTAAATTATAATAATTCGAAATGCTATTTTTAATAGAATTTGCAATAGTAGATAATTGATATTTTCCAACAAACTCAGCATCTAAGAATTGAGATTTAAGAACAATTGAATTTTTTTCAGATGTTGAAACGGCTACGACATTTATAGAATCGGTAACAAACTGATCTTTTTCTGTAGCAATTATTAAATTGTGAATACTAGCTTTTCCGTTAAGATAATCTATGTTTCCAGATTGTATGTCAGCATCCAAAACACCGCGTATTTTAAGCGGACCTGCGTGAAGGTTCAGTTTATTCAAGTCGGCAATATCCACATTCAACTGAATTTTTCCTTTTGGATATTTATCTTTAAAACTGCCGCTTGAAACCAAATCAAATTTCAAATTCGGATCTTGAATAGTAGCATTAGCATTAAAAACACCATTATTTATTTTGCCGTCAAGAACTAAATGTTGATACGTGTAGTTATTAAAATTAGCTTTTACAATAGTTGCGTCCACCATTGCGTTCGCAGTTTTTGAATCAAACCCGGTTCCTTTTATTTTTGTTTTGAGCGTTATCTTGCCAATAGAATCGTTTTTGATTAAGCGACCCAAGTCAAAATTATCTAGCGTAGCATCAAAATTGTATTTTTCGCCATTCTTAACTCTTCGGTCCAAATTGCCACTAATTTTTGCATTTCCAGAGGTTGTGGTTAGATTCAAATTGGTATTAAAGTTTGTAATTGTTCCTTTAAAAGTTCCTTTAGCCGTGAAGTTTGCAGGTAATTGTAGGGTGTTTGGAATCGTATTTTTAGGTATAAAACTATAAACATCTTTGGCGGTCGATTGTAAATTTTTAATATTTAAATTGAAATAGGCTTTTTCGAAGTCGGGTAAACCCACAATCTGTCCACTCACATTTACTTTTGTTGCTCCAATGCCACTAACTTGAAGATTTGGGATATTCAATTTATTCAATTTTCCCGAAATTTTAGTATCCAAAAGAACGATCGCGTTCGGATTGTCTTTAAACGGATTATTTTTTAAAAGTTCAGGCGCAAAAAATACTATATCCTTAAAACCAATCCTGCTTTGGTTTAGATTGGCGTTCATTGTAAGTGCACCAGGATTTTTTGAAAGTGACGCTATCGAAGGATACTCTATAGTGATTTCATTGCGTAAAGTGGTTTGCGGTGTTTTTAAATATAAGTCTTTTAGAAACGCATTCTTTTGTCCGTAGTAAAAAGTAGTTTTAAGTGATTCTACTTTAAATCCGCTCTTTTCTTCGACTTTCAAAGCATTGATTTTTCCGGATATTACTTCTGAATCGTATGCGATTTTATTAGCATCCAAGTTAAAATTGGTAATGTCTAAATGCCCGTAGTCGATGCCCTTTTGCACCGCTTTTCCATTGGCATCATCAAATTTGAAGTTGACATTTTCGAAAGCAACTTCGTTTGCTTTTATTTTCCAATTATTTGATTTAGAGTTAGATGGATTAGTATTAGTTTCTTTAAGAATTTCACCCAAACTTAAAGCACCTTTAGCATCGGATAATTCTAATTTATCTAAGTCAATTACATTATTTTTAAGGTCGAAATTATTGACTTTCACCAATAGTTTTTTCAACTCTAGATTTGTTGCCAACTTTGCTTCGTCATCCTGATAATCCAGTTGGATTTTCGACAAATCAATGGTGCCAAATTTTAGCTTTACGTCAGGACTTTTTGCCTTTGCGTTGGATGAAATTGGGTTATTCTGAGCAATTCCTTTTTTGTATGATAATTGCGAGCCTTCAATTTTAATTTGGGGAACTTCAAAATTCATTTGGTTCAGATCGAAAGTTTTTATTCTCGTATCCAAATGAACAAGATTCATTTTTATGTTGTTTTTTGAATAGTCATCGGCGTACTTAATTCTGATATTGTTCAATTCTACTTTGTCAATAGAAAATTCCATCGGCGGAGAAGTGCTTTTCTTTTTTTGCGACGCAAAGGCTTTGATGATATAATCAAAATTGAATTCTCCCTGTGAATTTCGTTCAACTTTAGCCGCTATATCTTCTAGTTCAACAAATTTAATATCAACTTTGTTGTTCAATAATCCGTACATGTCGAGGTTAACAGCAATTTTTTTTCCCCATAAAAGCGTATCTTTTTTTTGGTCTTCAAAATATACATTTTCAAGTGTGACATCTTTTGGGAAGCCGATGCGTACTCTACCAACTGAAACTTTTGTTTTGATTTTTGATTCCAAATAAGCAACGGCTTTGTCACTGGAATAGCGCTGTACTGCGGGAATTTGAAGCGCGATACTAACTAATAATACGAGACCTATTACTGCTAATAATATCCAAAGGATAATTCTGAGACCTTTTGTGAAGTACTTTTTCAAATCAAATAATATAGTTTAATTTAAATAAGTAATAAGCCACTCGTCATGTTTTACCTATTTTACTTCAAAGGTGAAATATTTATGACCTATAACGCTTATATAATTAAATTAAAATGTTATAGAATTTTTAACAATCTGCCATATTTACTGCTATTGCTAGTCCGCCTTCTGAAGTCTCTTTATATTTTGAGTTCATGTCTTTGGCCGTTTTCCACATTGTTTCAATTACTTTGTCTAAGGGAACTTTAGCATTTTTAGCATCAGTTTCTAAAGCTAATTCTGCTGCATTAATTGCTTTAATTGCACCCATAGTGTTGCGTTCGATACAAGGAATTTGTACTAAACCACCAATTGGATCGCAAGTCATTCCAAGATGATGTTCCATTGCGATTTCGGCTGCCATTAAAACTTGGTCTGAAGTGCCGCCCATTAATTCGCACAATGCTGCGGCTGCCATTGCTGAAGAAACACCAATTTCCGCTTGACATCCGCCCATAGCTGCAGAAATAGTGGAACCTTTCTTAAATATACTTCCAATTTCACCAGCAACCATGAGGAATTGTTTGATTTCCTTTTCGCCTGCTTGGTGATTTTCGATTACTAAATAATACATTAAAACCGAAGGAATTACACCAGCGCTTCCATTAGTTGGAGCCGTTACCACTCTTCCTAAAGCGGCATTTACTTCATTCACAGCTAGTGCAAAACACGAAACCCATTTTAATATTTGCCGAAATTTGACTTCAGTTTTTCGGATGCATTCTAACCATTCTTGCGGATTTGAGTAATTGGCCAATCCTATAAGATTTTGATGCATATCGAAAGCGCGTCTTCTAACATTTAAACCGCCAGGTAAAATACCCTCTGAATGACAGCCAATGTACATACATTCAAGCATCGTATTCCAAATGCGCATTAACTCGTGATTGATTTCTTCTTCCGTACGCATGGATTTTTCATTCTCATAAACGATTTCAGAAACCAATTTATTTTCAGTAATCGTATATTGTAATAGTTCTTCGGCATTTTGGATTGGAAAAGGAAAAGCACATTTTATTTTGGATTTTTTCTTCGCATTTTCCCGTTCTTCTTTGACTACAAATCCACCGCCAATAGAGTAGAAGGTAGAGGTATATTGGGTATCATCATTCAAAAAAGCAGTAAATGTGATACCATTTGCATGAAACGGTAGAAAGTTTTTATTGAAAATAATATCCTGTAAAAAGTAGAACGGAATTGTAGTTTTGTTGCCTAAATTGATTTCGTTTTTATTTTCGATACCTTTAATAATCCCGTCTATATCTTGCACTGGAATATATTCAGGATCTTGCCCGCTTAACCCCAGCATTACGGCCAAATCAGTAGCGTGACCTTTTCCCGTTAAGGAAAGAGAACCATACAAATCAACTTTAATGCGTGTGATATCAGCAAATAAACTGGCTGATTCGAGTTCTACTAAAAAACGTTCAGCAGCACGCCAAGGGCCAAGTGTATGAGAACTAGAGGGTCCGACACCAATTTTGAGCATATCAAATACGGAGATGCATTCTTCCATGTGCTTTATCGATTTAGTTAGGACAAATATAAAGTAAACAAATAAAGCTTTTAAAGAATAGAAGAATTAATTAGTATTAAAAAAATATCTACATAAAGTAGGGTAATTTAGATTGAATCTGTTTTATATTTACAACTTATAAAATTGATATTATTTATGAAAAACTTAAAAAAATTATTTGGAATCCTAGTAGTGTTCATCGCGGTAACTTCGTGTTCAAGTGACAGCAGCACAAGTCAAAACACAATGAAAATTTTAGCAAAAGCGACTTACACCAATGTAGCAAATAAAAGTGGTTCAGGTCAAGTTATGAATGCTGATGTTGTATTAACTAGTTTTACTATCAATATTAAAGAAATTGAATTCAAATTAGCTGAATCAGAAGGTGATGACAACAACGACAATAGTGGAAGTGATGATAATGGTCAAGGCGATGACAATCATGACGGAATGTATAATGGCGATGATGAAGTTAAGCTTAATGGTCCGTGGGAATTAAATTTGCTAAATCAAAGCGCTCCAATAACAACTGTAACTATTGCAAACGGGACTTACGAAGAAGTTGAATTTAAACTCAATAAAAGTTTAGTTAGTACTTCTCCAATGTATAACAAAACTGTTGAAATTAGAGGAACTATCAACGGAACACCTTTTGTTTTTTGGCATGATTTTGAACAAGAATTCGAAATTGACTACGATAACAGCGCTCAAAATTTAGTAGTAAACAATGGTTCTTTTGATTTGGTTTTTAACTTCGATTTAAATCAAGTTTTAAGTCAAGTTGACTTGAGTAGCGCTTTAGATGGTAATGGAAATGGCGTGATCGAAATTGGTCCAGATGATACTGATGGTAATAACGCTTTGGCTCAGTCATTAAATGATCATATTGAAGACGCAACCGAAATGGAAGACCAAGACGATTAAATAATTTAAAATTCTATATTTAAAAAACCATTCTATAACCAGAATGGTTTTTTTATCTTTGTAAAGAGTGAAACAACGAGTTTCACATTAATAAAAAGATAGTTATGAGTATTTTCGAGAAATTATTCGGAGGTGAGAATTCAAAACAAATGCCTGATGTATTTTGGAATTATTTAGAAGATATAGCAGAATTAGAGGCTATCAAAATAGAATCTTTTGAAAAACCGGTGGCCATTTTTAAACACAGCATCACTTGCGGAATTAGCAAAATGGCGTGGAATCAGTTTCAAAAAAACTATAACATTTCTAAAGACCAAATGAGTTTGTATTATTTAGATTTATTAGCTCGTAGATCCATTTCAAATGAAATTGCTTCGCGTTTTGGAGTAGTGCATCAATCGCCACAGTTAATTGTGATAAAAGATGGAAAAGCGATTTACCATTCTTCGCATGAAAATATTAATGCAACTGATTTAGAACGATTTATATAAAAAAGAAACCCGAATTACTAATTCGGGTTTCTTTTTAAATCTAATATCTAAATATTATCTTCTAATTTTATTTCTAACGATGATGTCTTTAAGCTTCGCTTTTAAGTCGTTACCGGTATCATAAACCATTTGTTCATTGCTCGGAAATGGAATCGCTCTTTTATTAAAGTTTTCATAATACGTTTCTTCCACTGCACGTTTATCCCCTTTGTATTTTGAATAGATATTCGAGAATACAAATTCGCTTGCTAAAGGGAATGTTTGAATAAGTTGGTTGGTTTGAAAATTAATATAATCCACTTTAGCTGTTACTTGACACGCTTTTATTTGTGAAAATTCATATACACTAACGCGAATCGTTTTCATATTATCCACTTTTATGGGATTCCCCAAACTGTCTTTCACAACGTTACCATTAGAATCTAAAAGGTTTTTTAAACCATCTTTCACTAATTTTTCCTTGTCAAATTGTTTTTCTTTAATTTGCTCTGGAGAAATATTGATTTCTCTAAAATTTACAATAAGACCATAATCATAGGTAATTCCTTTTTGACGGTTACTGTGATAAACCGTCCATTTATCGTTTAAACCATAAGTGCTGAAATCCAACAAGTCGTCTTGAAGACGTGTCGGAATCACCATATTGGTTTCGTTTTTGGTAAACACATTGACAAAATCAGTTCCTTTAAATTTAGCTTCTTCAATTAATTTGGAAACATCTTTAAAACCTGGATTTAAACTCTCTAAATAAACTAAATCATCATAAGCTCGGCGAAGAACCAACTTATCTTTATTAATTAACAAGGCTTTTGAATTGTCGTATAAGTATTTTGACAAGGCATTTTTGCTGCTTACAATTTGATCTGAATAATCATCGAATGGGAAAATAGCATCACGTCCTTCTTTTAATAATTTCAATGGTAAAAGAGGTCTTATTTGTTCTTGACGCGCATTGAGTTGAACATACGTGTTGTAAATTTTTTCTAAATTTTGGGGATTGGCATCCTTAAACCAAGTGGCGATATTGCGTAAATCACGCTCTTTAGATTTAGCGAACGCTTCTTCCAAAAGATAAACGTAGTCTTGTTTTCCTTTGGAATTTTTATTACCACGTAATCCGTCAACAGCATTGTTGATTGCGGCATCGTAATCGCCAGAAGTCACATAATTTCGGGTTTGTTTCACCCCGCAGGAAGCAACGATTAGGAATAGGGCAAGGAGAGAAGTAATTTTTTTCATGGTTTATTTAGATTAGATTAGCAAAAATAGAAAAAAACTGTTGCTTTTAAACGTAGTTTTTTAATGTTAAAAAAATCTAAACAATTTTAATGCCAAAGTATAAATTTTGAGTTTTAGCTATCGGTGCAAAAATGCTCTAAACTCTTCATAAGTTTTAATCTTTGTACTGACTTTTTCTTTGCCTAAAACACTTTCAATTTGTTTCGGAATGGGCAGTTTTAGATTTAATAATGGCTCAACCGTATCTAAGAATTTAATGGGATGTGCTGTTTCTAGAAATATACCAATACTGTTTGGTTTCTTTATCATTTCTTTTTTAAGTCCTAAATAACCAACTGCTCCGTGCGGTTCGGCAATGTATTTGGTTCTGCTATAAATGTCTTTTATCGCAATTTCAGTTTCAGTATCGGTAAAGGAATAGGAAGTGAAGTCTTTTTCAAATTCAGTTAAATCATTGTGATATAATTCCTGAATACGTACAAAATTACTCGGATTTCCAACATCCATAGCATTTGAAATTGTAGCTATTGAGGGTTTTGGATCGTAATTACCTCGTTCTAAAAATCTAGGAACGGTATCATTAGCATTCGTTGCAGCTACAAAGTGAGCGATAGGTAATCCTAATCGTTTTGCCATTATTCCAGCGCAAATATTGCCAAAATTTCCACTTGGACAAGATAGTATAATAGGTTTATTGTGTTTTTTTAATTGTTGGTACGCAAAGAAAATATAAAACATTTGTGGTAACCAACGTGCGATGTTAATTGAGTTTGCTGAAGTCAAGTTTAAGTGCTTCAGACTTTGATCTAAAAAAGCTTGTTTAACCATATCCTGACAATCATCAAAAACGCCATCAACTTGTAAAGCTTTTATATTTTGACCTAACGTAGTAAGCTGTCTTTCCTGAATATCGCTTACTTTTCCGGATGGATACAAGATGATAACTTCAACACCTTTTACACCCAAAAATCCGCTAGCAACAGCGCCGCCAGTATCGCCTGAAGTAGCTACGAGAACCGCGTTTTTTATATCTTTATCTCTATTGAAATAAGCCAAACATCTCGACATAAATCGACCGCCAACATCTTTGAACGCCATAGTTGGTCCGTGAAAAAGTTCCAATGAAAATACATTGTCTTCAATAGGAACGCAAGGAAAGTCAAAACATAAAGTATCGGCAATAATCCGTTTGAGTTCGGTTTCTGGAATTTCATCGCCGACAAATTGTTTTATCGCTTCAAAAGCAATTTCCTCTTGTGAGAGATTCTCAATATTTGCAAAGAAAGAATGGGGTAGTGGTGTTATAGTTTCCGGGAAATATAAACCTCGGTCTGGCGCTAAACCAGCTACAACGGCTTTTTCGAAACTAACTTTATGTGATTTATTATTTAGGCTGAAATAGTGCATAATTTGTAATGGGTAGTTATTAAATTATTTTACAACGTGTGACTTTAGATCATCCAATGACAGGTATTCTAATGCTTTTTGATTTGTTGCACTTAAAATTACTGGTGGTGCAACGCCAGCTTTTAAAGCTTCCTTCCATCGGTTAGCGCACAAACACCATACATTACCTGATTTCAAACCAGCAAAGCCATACATTAAATTGGGCGTAATTAAGTCATTGCCCTTTGCTTTTGAATAGTTTAAAAATTCGTCGGTCAGTACTGCTGCAACAACATGAATTCCGGTATCATTAGTGCCAGTTGAACAAAATCCATCTCTGTAAAATCCAGTTAATGGTTCTAAGCTTGCCATTTCTAAATCGGTTCCGAGTACATTTTTTTCCTGCTTCTTCATTTTGTTTTTCTGTAATTTGGAAATGTTTGTTTCTTTTGAAATCAAACAATTTTTCAACTGATCTTTATTTTGCCCCAATGTCATCGACGAGACCAATAAAAATAGTAAAATTGATTTGTTCATTTTGCTTATTTATAATGTTTTCACGCCTTGATCGTTTACTTTTGAGATATGGATATCAAAAGGAATTCCAGTTTCTAGGTAACTATTACTCATGCTGATTGCAACTTTCTCGGCGATGGTTTGTCCTTTACACAAGGCAAATATAGAGGGTCCAGCACCAGAAATCCCCGAACCTAATGCACCATTTGCCAGTGCACTGTATTTCACTTCATCAAAGTAAGGGATTAACTGTTTGCGCATCGGTTCAATAATAACATCTTGCAACGAACGACCAATTAATTCATAATCTTTTGTATATAAACCAGCAATTAATCCACCCAGATTTCCCCATTGAGTGATGGCATTTTTCAGAGATACTTCCGGTTTTAATACGGCACGTGAATCAGCAGTTTTCACTTCAATATGTGGATGTAAAACAACAGCATAAATTTCACTTGGACTTTCAATCTTAATCACATCTAACGGATTGTAACCACGAACAAGAGTGAATCCGCCGAGAAGACAAGGTGCAACATTATCCGCATGTTCGCTACCGCTGGCAACCACTTCGCCTTTCATGGCAAAATATACCAATTCTTTTCTGGTAAATGGGCTACCCATAAGTTCGTTGATCCCAAAAACAGCCCCGGCAGCACTGGCTGAACTGCTTCCAATTCCGCTTCCAGCTTTTATCTTTTTGTAGATTTCGATTTCAAAACCATATTCCGATTGTGTAGCATTCAATAAAGCTAATCCCGCGACACCCGCGACGTTTTTCTCTGTTTCTAAGGGTAAATCGGCACCAATTATTTTGGTAATTCTAATTCCTTTTTCGACTACTTTTCTAATAATCATTTCGTCACCGATGCCTTCAAGACACAATCCCATTACGTCAAATCCACAATTGAGATTGGCGATCGTGGCAGGGCAAAATATTTTTATTGTAGTCATAATGTTTAAAGTCTAAAGTCTAAAGTCCAAAATTGAAAAATACTTTTGACTTTCCAACTTTTGACTGTCGACTATTTATACGTTTCCAATTCGAATCACATCAGCAAAAATACCAGAGGCAGTAACTGCAGCACCGGCACCGGCACCTTTTATAATTAAAGGCTGGTCAACATAGCGATCCGTATAGAATTCGACGATATTGTCTTTCCCTTCTAGGTTATAAAACGGGCTTTCTTTTGGAATGAATTGCAGTCCAACAGATGCTTTTCCATTATCAAATTTGGCTACAAACTTAATACGACTATCTTTAGATTTAGCCTCGGCCAATAGCTTATTAAAATGATCTGCGTGCTTGGTTAATGATTTAAAAAAGTCTTCATTAGTGGTTGTGTCCATACATTCTTTTGGAAGGAAACAATTGTTTTCTATTTCTTCAATATCCATTTGGTAACCGCTTTCACGGATAAGGATTAAAATCTTACGAGCAACATCAACGCCACTTAAATCAATCTTCGGATCGGGTTCTGTAAATCCTTGAACACCTGCTTCTTTTACCACATCATGAAAATTGTAAGTCTCGCTGAAATTGTTAAAAATAAAGTTTAAACTTCCTGATAATACAGCTTGAATTTTATTCACTTTATCCCCAGAAGCAATCAAGTGTTTTAGCGTGTCAATAATTGGTAATCCAGCTCCAACATTTGTTTCGAATAAAAAAGGAGCATTGTATTTTCTGGAAAGATTTTTAAGGTTTTTGTAGTTGTTATATTCAGAAGAACACGCAATTTTATTACAAGTAACGACCGCAATATTTTCAGATAAGAATTTGTCATAGATTGCTGCAATGTCATAATTAGCCGTAATATCAACAAAGATACTGTTGCGTAAGTTGCCGTCTTTTACTTTGCTAATAAAGCTTTGTACGTTTGCTTTTTCGCCTTCAGCAAGAGCCGTTTTCCAATCTTTTAGGTTGATTCCTTCTTCATCAAAAACCATTGTTCTTGAGTTGGCCATAGCAATAACACGAAGGTTTATTTTTAGATTTTCTTTCAGGAATTTCTTTTGTTGGTTAATTTGATCTATGAATTTCTCGCCCACATTTCCAACGCCCATTACGAACAAATTCAACTGTTTGGTATTGTCTTCAAAGAATCGTTCGTGCAACGTATTTAGCGCTTTCTTAACATCTTTTTCATTGATAACCACCGAAATATTTCTTTCGGATGCGCCTTGAGCAATCGCACGAATATTGACGTTGTTCTTTCCTAAAGTGCTGAACATTTTTCCGCTTATTCCCTGATGGTTTTTCATACTTTCGCCAACTAAGGCAACGATGCATAAATCTTTTTCAACAATTGTCGGGTCAACTCTGTTTTGAGCGATTTCGGTTTCGAATGTTTTGTCAATTGCACTCTTTGCTCTGTCAGCATCAGCGTTTAAAATACCAATGCAGATGGAATGTTCAGAAGAGGCTTGAGTTATAAAAATGACGTTAATGCTTTCCTGCGAAAGTACTTCGAATAAGCGTTTGGAAGAACCGGAAACACCAATCATTCCTGAGCCTTCAAGCGTAAGCAACGCAATATTGTCAATATGCGAAATCCCTTTAATTGGGTTAGTAGAAGCGTTTGGATTATTAGAAATTAACGTTCCATAAGCATCAGCTTCGAAAGTATTTTTGATATAAATCGGAATACTATCTTTTAAAACGGGCTGAATTGTGGGCGGATACAATACTTTCGCACCAAAATGTGACAACTCCATAGCTTCCTGATACGAAATCGTTTCGATAGGTTGTGCTTGTTTTACAATTTTAGGATTCGCAGTAAACATTCCGTTTACATCGGTCCAGATTTCTAAAGCAGTAGATTTTACGGCTGCCGCAATAATAGCCGCAGTATAATCAGAGCCGCCACGACCAAGCGTTGTGGTGTTTCCATCAGTAGATGAAGCGATAAATCCAGGCAATAAAACCGCTTGATTGGTATTTAATTTGAAGAAGTCAGCAATTAGTTTATTCGTTACAGCAAAATCTACACTTGCCTTTCCGAAGTTAGAATTGGTTTTAATTAGTTCACGACTGTCTTTGAATGTTGAGTTGCTTACTTTCTGTTTTAGTGCCACCGCAATGATTTGTGAGGATAACAATTCGCCAAAACCAGCCACGATATCAGCCGTTCTGTTTGATAATTCCCCCAAAAGGTAACATCCGTCCAATAAAGTTTTTAGATGGTTGATTTCACGGTTTATGGTGTTGATGATGTCGCTTTGTTCGCTTAACGGAACTAATTCGTCTATAGCGTCTTTGTGCTTCCTTTCGATTTGACTTACGATATCTTTATAGCTTTTGTCTTTTGAAGAAGCTGTTTTTCCGGCCAGGATTAATAAATCGGTTACGCCACTAAAGGCAGAAACGACTACCGCTAATTTATCTTCTTTACTTTTGTTCGTTACAATCTGAATTGTTTTTGCAATATTTTCAGCATTGGCCACCGAAGTGCCGCCAAATTTTAATACTATCATTAGTTAATTATGAATTATGAATTACGAATTACGAATTATGAATTGTATGCTTTCTGTTGAAAGTCCATGAAATCGGATTATATGAAATGATTATACCCCAAATGGGGTTGTAGTTGTTGTGGTAACAACAGTCGTTACAGCTGTAGAAGCTGAAGTGGTAAAAGAAGGAATGTTGTTTTTGTTCCACATAATGTTTTCAAAAATACTATTTTTTGCTTACTAAAAAAGTTTTAACAGAAGTTTTGTGAATATCACAGTAATATGTAAAGTAGTTAAAAAAAATAAAGTTATTTCTAATTTAGAGTCGATTTCGTTAACAAATCTTCAATAAAATAGTATCAACAAAACTTGCTTTTTAACTATCGTTTATTGAATTTTGAGCACAATTTGCAAACAAAAAATGGAAAACACACATTACATCAGTACAGAGCTTTTGACTTTAGAGCAGTTACAAGAAATTCTCTCCCAACATAAATCGCTTGAACTTTCTGAAGAAGCCAAAGTAGACATCCAAAAATGCCGTGATTATTTAGATAAGAAAATGGCAACCAATGATAAACCTATTTACGGAATTAATACTGGTTTTGGGTCGTTATGTAATGTAAAAATTTCTAATGAAAATCTATCGCAGCTTCAGGAAAACCTAGTAAAATCTCATGCCTGTGGAACTGGTGATGAAGTACCTCAGGAAATCGTGAAGATTATGCTTTTACTTAAAATTCAGTCGTTGAGTTATGGGCATTCCGGTGTGCAGATGGTTACTGTTGAACGTCTGCTGGATTTTTATAATAATGATATACTTCCGGTGATTTATACACAGGGTTCATTAGGAGCAAGTGGTGATTTAGCGCCTTTAGCCCATTTATCTTTACCATTATTGGGTGAAGGTGAAGTGAATTTTGAAGGTAAAAAAGTGCATGCATCTCAGGTGTTGAATAAGTTTAATTGGAAACCAATTGTACTGCAGTCTAAAGAAGGATTGGCTCTATTGAATGGAACTCAGTTTATGAGTTCTTACGGAAGTTACATTTTGATGAAAGCGATGAAATATTCTTATTTTGCGGATGTTATTTCGGCAATTTCACTAGAAGGATTTGATGGAAGAATCGAGCCTTTTGATGAATTGATTCATTTTGTACGTCCACACAAAGGTCAAATTATGACTGCAAAACGCATGAAAGAAGTGTTGGAAGGCAGTCAGATTATTGCTCAGGAAAAAGAACATGTTCAGGATCCATATTCTTTCCGTTGTATTCCGCAAGTGCATGGTGCTTCGAAAGATACAATTGAGTATGTAAAGAAAGTTTTTAAAACGGAAATCAATTCGGTTACCGATAATCCGAATATATTTATAGAAAGTGATGTGATTATTTCTGGTGGGAATTTCCATGGACAGCCTTTAGCTTTAGCTTTAGATTTCCTGGCGATTGCTTTATCTGAATTGGGAAGTATTTCAGAAAGAAGAACGTATCAGTTGATTTCAGGCTTGCGAGGATTACCGCCATTTTTGGTTGAGAATCCGGGACTGAATTCAGGCTTTATGATTCCACAATATACGGCAGCGAGCATTGCCAGTCAGAACAAGCAATTGTGTACTCCGGCAAGTATTGATAGCATCGTTTCTTCAAACGGTCAGGAAGATCATGTGAGTATGGGTGCGAATGGTGCAACGAAATGCTTGAAAGTTATGGAAAATCTTGAAAGAATTCTGGCAATTGAATTGATGAATGCTTCTCAGGCTATTCATTTCAGAGAACCATTACAGTCGAGTGAATTTATTGAAATGTTTCTAAAATCATATAGAGCTGAAGTTCCGTTGGTAAAAGAAGATCGAATTCTGCATTACGATATTGAAAATTCTGTAGCGTTTTTGAATAGTTTTATGGTGGAGTTAGAGGATTAAAGCCCTAAGACAATTACTGGATCAATATCTAATTTTTGACTTATATCTCTGGCTGTTTTTAGCGTTGGTTCGCTCTTACCTGTTAAATATTCGCTAACTCTTGAAGTGCTAATTCCTAATAATTCTGATAAGCGTTTTTGATTTAATCCTCGTTCAAACATACGCAATTTCATGGTTTCGGAAAGCGTTGGTTTTCTTATAGGATAATAGTTTTCTTCATAATCCGCTACAAGATCAGATAGAATATTTAATTCAATGTAACCTTGTGCTTCCTGATTTTCGATATTTTCAGGAGTTTGTAAAAGTACTTGAACTCTTTTAACAATTGCATTGTATTCTTTTTCTGTTTGTATCATTGTTAACTGTTTTTAATGTCTTTTATTTTGTCATATTCTGCATGTGTTCCAATAAATCGGATGTAAACTTTTTTGGCATTAAAGGAAATAATGGCAATCAACCGATAAGCATTTCCTTTTATGTTAAAAACAAAACGATTATTACCTACATAATCAACAGTATTAAAATCATTTCTAATATCGTTTAGCGAATTCCATTCTTTGGATGATACATTGTGATACCAAAGATTTAAAGGAGTTTCTGCATCAGGATGTTTTTCTGAAAATTCTTTTATCCTCTTGAAAGTTACTATTCGCACACTAATTTATTTCATACAAATGTATAATTAAATTTTTAAAAACAAAATATAATTCCAAAAAGCAAAATTTATTTAATTTGGTGTTTGGATTAGAAAAGTAAAATATGTGGAGTATTTAATGGCGTTGTGGTGGAGTTGGAGGATTAGTTTATTCCTCTACACGAAGATTAAACAGCTGGTAACGGTATTTTAAAACGCTGTCAATTTCAACAGTTGACTGTTTTGTCAGGTTTTGATAGTTCGTATAATATTCTTTATCATTCTTTACACTTTCTAAAATAAAATCTTTTAGATTGCCTTTTGAGTACCGATTACTTTGGATTATTTTTAAGGTGCCGTTTTTTATAGCTTCTTTTTGTTTAGGTGTGTAATTAAGTTCTGTTTGGTAATAATCACATTGTAAAAAAATGAAAAAGCTTATAGCATCTTTTTTGCGAGATTCATTATTTTGCATTGTGTTATTAAATTGATTATAACCAAAAAGTGTCGCATAACTTCCGTTAAATGGCGAGTATTCATAAGTTAAGGTTTCGCCTTTATAATCAAATTCTCTTTTAAATCCATAATTACTATACCAAGAGTAAATTAAAACAGTGTAAGCAATCATTCCTAGGTAAAGAAGTAAGTTCTTTTTGATGCTTATTGGATTCAAGAGCTGAGAAAAATTGAGCAAAAGCAACAATAAAACTGCAATAAATAAATATGGGGTAGGCTCATTCCAAATTGAAAAAGAAGTTGTAATCACTAAGCAAAAGAATAATAATGTAAATATTCTTAATCCAAAACCTATTTTGTCTTTCATAACATTAATTTTTATGGGAAAGTTGCAGGATTAGATATTTCTTAGTCTGCAAGGAACGGTATTCCTTCTCGTAAATATTCTCAAGTAGTTCCGTCAAAAATTATTTCATAAGGGTAATATGAACCATCATTCATGGTTATGGTATATTTTACGAGATACAATTTGTTCTTATTATCCCTGTTAATGTAATAGGTTTTACGCATGGTGTCAATCTGCATATTACAATCTGATTTTACTTTCTTTATTAAATCAACAATACTATACTCAAATCCTTTGTCAAAATCGTGTTGCTTGATCAAATTACCGTTCGAATCATAGTTTTTCATAACGTCAAGATATATTGGAGCAGCCTTATTATAAATTACTTTCATTGAGCCGAATAGTGTACGGTCATATTTGAGATATGTATTACGAACTACTACCATAGAGTCTTTTAGAGCCCTTTTTTCTTCTAAATAAAATTTATCATGCACAGACATTGATATTAAAGTGTCGTCCATTGTAAATTGCTTATGCTTCTTGAAAGCTGCTATGTCAAATCGTTTAATGTTATTTTCTTTTAACGTACAGCTGCTAATTTCAACTATTAAAATGAAATAAATTATTTTTTTCATAATGGTAGTTTTACTCATCCAAATATTCTTTTCCATCAATGCTTAGCCAGCCTTTTTGACCATTAGGAAGTTCAAAACGGGCGAAAGTGTTGTGGTAGTCAAAATCCCCAAGCGTTTTATATTTTATTTTTTTTACGAGCGGATAATACGTAGATAGTCCATTTTTTTGAATTCTGTAAAACACGAATTTGGTCAAGTTGTCCAAATCTTTGGGCAAGGCCGCGTTTTCTTTTTCAATTTCAGGACTTGGTTTTTCTGAATACAGTTAATCAATGGTGTTTAGGTTGTACTTGCCGCTCTTCAATTTGGTATAAATTATAAAAGGTTTTTTGGTGTCATCCATTTCCATTTTTCGATCGCTTTCGCCGTAATATTCAATTTCAGTTACATTTTCTATGTGATACACTTTTGATTTATAATCGAAAGATTTCATTTCTGCGTTGCTCAAAAAGTCCTGGATGTAATCTGAGTAAAAGTAAAATTCGTTGTTTTCTTTTATGATATTGAACAATGTAGAACTTCGCGGAAGGCTTCCTTCAAAATTGTTTCTTAATGGAAAATCACCACTTTTAAAATTATTACCCAAAACATTTAATTTTTTAAGTTCATTGTTATAAATCACGGCCAAAATAGGGGAATAGTCAATAAATTTAAATGCCGTTACTCCGTTAAGATTTAGGTTCTTAAATGCGTAGTTATAGATATCTATATCTTTTCCGTTCAAGCCCACCATAAAAAAGTCATTATACTGAACTGAATCAAATGATTTCTGAATCACTTTTTTGCCAAATACATTTTTAATTACAATCTTCCTTCTTTTTATAGTGTCGGTAAAATAGAGCCCGCCATTTATTGCAGCCGGATTATAACTATCTATAAACAGTTCATTACCCTTGGTTTTGTCGAGCTTTTCGGTTTGATAGTTTTTATAGGCCGCTGTCATTCGATTGTCTTTGAAAAGAAATTTTAAGTTTGAATTGGTGTTTATGATTGAAACTTCATTACTGTAGAGAATGGTTTTCCCGTTTCCGAAATCCAATAGTAAAAAAGGAAAAGTCTTGTGGTGGTTTAGTCCGTTATTGTCCTTCAGTTTAATCGTTAAAAGCTCGTTGTTATATTGATAGAGATAGGGGGAGTAAAACTCGTAAACTCTCGCCGGGGTAGTGAATTTCAGTTGGCCAAATGCATTTAAGTCGAACCCAAAAATAGCATTAGAGAGTATTACATCAGAATCACTTTTTATTTTTTCGAATTCATCTGGCGAGACTTCAGTAAGCTTAGGCTGAAAACCAATTCTTTTTTGTGAATAATTGAAGAACTCAAAGCGGTAGTATTGATTTCCATTCTTGATTACTGGACCAAATTGCGGAGCTACATATTGAAGCTCGCCTTGTCTAACCTTATAGGTTTTCTGCCCAACACAAAGCTGAGTAAGTATTAGAAACACTAAAATTTTGAGATTGTTCAAGGAATGTTTCTATTTAAAAATGAATATTTTGGCTTAAATCCATCAAGTATTTGATTTCTCTATAATCCAGGCTCGGCTGATACATGGTGTTAGCAGATTTTTTGATTATCTGGTTCCTTGGTCCAAAGTAAAATTGGTTGACGGCATGTACTTTTTTCTGTTCGATAGCTGTTGCTGATTGATCAGATATCTGAATATAATTTGTTTCAATTTCAGCATATAACGGTACTCCATTTTTCAAATAGAGGGTTGTAGTTTCGTCGTTATACAATTTCCTCTCATAAATCTGAAAATACTTGATTTTTACGATTTCATTTCCTTGTTTATACACCGTAATCGAGTTGGCAGGATTGGTCACTTTAGTATCAACCAAAGAGCTTTCCTTCGCGGTTTTTTCTTTTAAATCTTTATGGGCTTTTATTGCTGCTACAAGATTTTCGCCTGCCCGGATAGGAGCATCATTGTAAAAGGCGATACTTCTCCCATTAAACATCAGATAATGAAAGCCATCGGCTGCTTTGATTAAAATATCAGTTCCGTCATAGGAAGGCTTATAAAAAACGATTTTATAATTATCGATTTTAAAATTCGTCATTGCCGTTTGAACTGCACTTTTCATTGATTTCGATCCAAAACTGAGCTCCATCCAAATCTGAACACTGAAGCGGTCAGCCATTGAATCCATTTCTGCTTTTAGGAAATCAATTTTATCAGAATAGGAAACATTAAGTTTATCCTGCTCTTGGTCTCCGTCGCTTTTAATGAGCCTGATTTCATTTTCGCCTTTATGGATGTAAAAAATCCCTAAATCCTTATTAGGCTCTTTGTGTCCGTTGCAATCACCTTCCTGGTCTATCTTTTCTAAGTAAAAACAGATGTAATTTTCACTGATGATTTTATATTTTCCGGAGGTAGTAGTAAAACAATCATTTCCGCATTCGGCACTGTAAGCACTTCTAAACGTTCCATTGGGATTCAGTGTTAAGCTGTTTCCATATAATCGTTCTCCGGCTTTTGGCTTTATCAGCAAATATTCATTATTGAATTCAGAATCTGTTATCAAAACATTGATGAGCCAGCTTCGGTGCAAATTGGCAAGGCTGTTGTTTTTTGCCAAATCAAACCCACTGTAGAAATTATTGTGCGTTTCCTTTTGGCAATTTGCAGATAAAGACAATATCAGTAAGAGCAATATGATTCTTTTCATTTTCTTTGGATTTAATTTACTTCCTAAAATATTTAGATGAATAATTTACTAAAAAGGTTGGGAAGCAATACAAATTAATTCATCTTCAACATAAAACTCAACAATCCCAAAATAGCAGGAACAGACTGAACATAAAATATTCTTTTGGAGGCTGTTAAAGCGCCATAAATTCCAGCTATTAAAACGCACGAAAGAAAAAAGACAGCTACGTTTTTACTCCAATCTGAATTCGTAATGAAAAGCGACCAAATCAATCCGGTGGCGAGAAAACCATTGTATAATCCTTGATTGGCGGCCATAAGTTTTGTTTTTTCGAACTGGTCTTCGGGAATCGTTTTGAAAACTTTTCTACCGTGTGTAGTCCAAGCAAACATTTCGAGCCACAAAATGTAAAGATGTAAAACGGCAATAAATGCAACGATAAGTTGTGACAGTATATTCATGATTTAATTGTTTAAATTTCCCAGCGTTTTATGAATTTTTCGTTTGTGATGTGTTTGTTTTAGGTTTTTATCTCCAGAAATGATGCTAATGCTTCCGTCAATTTCAAACATAGCCAGTTTGACGTCTTTATAATATTCTACGCCATGTTCGCGCATTGCTTCTTGAAGTTCATCATTCGTAATACCTAATCTTGAAATAGTTTCAAATGCTATTTTTCCATTGTGAATTAGAATCTCAGGAGTATCTTGAACCAAATCTTTTATAAATTTAGATTTTAACATCACTTTTTTGAAAATATAATTAACAATAAAAAGGGCTAAAGCCGCTACCATTCCGCCATAAAGCGATGTATTATTTCCGACCATAGCATTCTGAACCGAGTTACTGATTAATAAAATCAATATTACATCAGCCGTATTGAGTTGCGACAATTGTTTTTTGCCAAAAATACGCAATGCGATTACCATAAAAAGATAAACGGATACGCTTCGGATTACTATGTCGACATAAGGATTCATTTTAGCTTTGACTTAAAATTTTTTTCAATAGCTCGTATCATTTCGCCAGCAATATCTTTGTGTGTCGCGCCCTCAATCCCTTCTAATCCTGGCGATGAATTTACTTCCAATAATAATGGTCCCTTTGCGGAACGGATAATATCTACACCGGCTACTCTTAAATCCATTGCTTTTGCGGCTTTGATGGCGATTCTTTTTTCTTCGGGTGTTGGTTTTACTACAGATGCCGTTCCGCCCATGTGGATGTTTGCCCTGAATTCTCCCGGAGCAGCTTCTCGCTGAATGGAAGCCACCACTTTTCCGTCAACGACAAATAATCTTAAATCTTTACCGTTGGCTTCCTTAATAAATTCTTGAACCAAAATATTAGCATTCAAACTTTTAAAAGCATTGATAACCGATTCAGCAGCTTTTTTGGTTTCGGCCAAAACGACACCTTTTCCTTGCGTTCCTTCCAATAATTTTACGATTAGTGGTGAACCGCCAACCATTTTAATCAAATCGTCAGTATCTAAAGGCGAATTGGCAAATCCGGTTGTTGGAATATCCACGCCATTTCGCAAAAGTAATTGTAATGAAAATAGTTTATCTCGTGATTGAGTTATGGCTGAAGCCGAATTCAAACAATAGACTTTCATTGCTTCAAATTGTCGTGTCAAAGCACAACCATAAAAGGTAATACTGGGACGTATACGTGGAATTACAGCATCAAAATTATCCAATACTTTTCCGCCGCGGTAATGAATTTCAGGTTTGTCGGCGTCCAGTTTCATATAACATTCCTTAATGTTCAAGAAGTGCATTTCGTGACCGCGCATTTCGCCAGCTTCCATAATTCTTTTGTTGCTATATAACTCGGGATTACTTGCTAATAAACCAATTCGAAGTCCCGATTTTACATTGATTGCATTCAGATAAAACTCTTTTAATTGATCAATGCTGGGTTGTTCTAAAAGATATTTTTGTTCGGGATCTACCAGAATTCTTCCGCTCATGGCTTCACGACCTAAAAGCATTCGGAAACCCATTGAATCTCGATTGGTCAAGGTCATTTCTATCGGCCAAGTAGCATTGGCAATACATAAGTTGGTTTGGATTACGAATCGTTGTTCTCTGAATCCACTCGAACTTTTTACGACGCGTTTGTCAATCAGTTTGGCTTCGCAATGAATTACGGTTTTTAGATTGTTTTGGATAGGGTTGATGTCAAATTTTACCCAATGTTCTTCATCTTTGATAAAGGGTGCGATGTTGATAGCATGTAAAGCAGAAGTTTTTGCTCCCGAATCTACTCTAGCTTTAATGGCCGGAATTCCAAGTTCTGGGAACGAACACCATTCTTCTGAGCCTAATATAAATTTTTGTTGTGGCATTTATTTTAAATTAAAAAACCACGAATCTGCGACTATTTGTGTGAAATAATTCGTGAATTCGTGGTTTAAAATTACTTATTTAATTCTTAACTCGTTGGCTTTTTTGCTTTTTTTATAGAAACGGTCAACTCTTGTGCCGCTTCATCTAAATCCATAAAAATTTCATCTCCAGAAGCTATTTTAGAAGTGATAATTTCTTCCGCTAAAGCATCTTCAACATATTTTTGAATGGCTCTTTTTAAGGGACGCGCACCAAATTGTTTGTCAAAACCTTTATCAGCAATAAATGCTTTCGCTTTATCAGAAAGATTCAGTGTGTATCCTAATTCAGAAACTCTACCGAAAAGCTTTTTCAATTCGATTTCGATAATTAAATCAATATCGTGTTTTTCTAACGGATTGAATACAATTACATCGTCAATTCGGTTTAGGAATTCAGGTGCAAAGGTTTTCTTTAATGCATTTTCTATAACACTTTTCGAGTTGTCATCCGCTTGAGCAATTTTAGCTGCCGTTCCAAAACCAACACCTTGTCCGAAATCTTTCAATTGACGTGCACCAACATTAGAAGTCATAATGATAATCGTATTTTTAAAATCGATTTTACGACCTAAACTATCGGTCAAATAGCCATCGTCCAAGACTTGAAGCATCATATTGAAAACGTCAGGATGCGCTTTTTCAATTTCATCTAAAAGGACTACACAATAGGGTTTTCTTCTAACTTTCTCAGTCAATTGTCCACCTTCTTCGTAACCAACATATCCTGGAGGCGCACCAATCAATCTTGAAATCGCGAATTTTTCCATGTATTCACTCATGTCGATTCTGATTAAAGCATCTTCTGAGTCGAATAATTCTTTGGCCAAAACTTTCGCTAATTGCGTTTTACCAACTCCAGTTTGTCCCAAGAAAATGAACGAACCAATTGGACGATTCGGATCTTTTAATCCGGCACGATTACGCTGAATAGAACGCGAAATTTTTAAAACTGCTTCGTCTTGTCCGATAACTTTTCCTCTAATTAATTCCGGAAGTTTTGCTAATTTGTTGCTTTCTGTTTGTGCGATACGATTCACTGGAATTCCAGTCATCATCGAAACGACATCGGCAACATTATCTTCGGTAACTTTAATACGATTGTTTTTTGAGTCTTCATCCCATTGTTCTTGAGCAATTGCAAGGTCTTTTTCCAAACGCTTTTCATCATCACGAAGTTTTGCTGCTTCTTCATATTTCTGCTTCTTAACGACAGAGTTTTTGTTTTGACGGACTTCTTCCAACTGACGTTCTAACTCAAGAATTTGTTTTGGAACATCAATATTAGTAATGTGAACTCGTGAACCTGCTTCATCTAAAGCATCAATAGCCTTGTCTGGAAGGAAACGCTCTGACATATATCTGTTAGTCAATTTAACACAAGCTTCGATAGCTTCATCTGTGTAAATTACGCTGTGGTGGTCTTCGTATTTGTTTTTGATGTTGTTTAAGATGGTAATAGTTTCTTCAACAGATGTTGGTTCAACAATTACTTTCTGAAAACGTCTTTCTAATGCACCATCTTTCTCGATATATTGTCTGTATTCGTCTAAAGTCGTCGCACCAATACATTGAATTTCGCCTCTTGCCAAAGCTGGTTTGAACATATTGGAAGCATCAAGTGAACCTGTTGCTCCACCTGCGCCAACAATAGTGTGAATTTCGTCAATGAAAAGAATGATGTCATCATTTTTCTCTAATTCGTTCATCACGGCTTTCATTCTTTCTTCGAATTGTCCACGGTATTTTGTTCCGGCAACTAAAGACGCTAAGTCTAAAGTCACGACCCTTTTATTGAACAAAATTCGAGATACTTTCTTTTGAATAATGCGCAAAGCCAAACCTTCAGCAATGGCCGATTTACCAACGCCAGGTTCTCCAATTAGCAATGGATTATTTTTCTTTCTACGGCTTAAAATCTGTGAAACTCTTTCAATTTCTTTTTCACGACCAACGACTGGATCCAGTTTTCCTTCTTCAGCCATTTCCGTTAGGTCACGTCCAAAATTATCTAACACTGGAGTTTTTGATTTTTTATTAGTTTTGTTAGTTGGATTATTAAAGCTCCCTTCTTTCAAACTGTCATCTTGTCCTGAGTCATCATTATAAGATTCGTTTGTTGGCAAATTATCGTTAAAATCTTCTTCGCTTGGTGTCATATTTAAATACTGTTCTTTAACTACATTATAGTCAATTTTCAGACGATGCAATAGTTTGGTTGTTGGATCATTCTCATTTCTTAAAATACACAATAATAAATGTGCCGTACTTATCGACGTACTTTGAAACACTTTAGCTTCCAAAAAAGTTGTTTTCAGCGCACGTTCCGCTTGACGAGTCAAGTGTAGGTTTTTCTTTTCGTTACTGATCTCGACATTCGGGTTAGCTGGGCTTAATATTTCAACCTTTTTACGTAAATGTTCTAAATCAATCGAAAGATTATTGAGGATAGTAATAGCTTTACCATTTCCATCTCTTAATATTCCGAGCATCAAATGCTCCGTCCCAATAAAGTCGTGTCCTAATCGCAGAGCTTCTTCTTTGCTGTATGTGATTACGTCTTTAACTCTAGGTGAAAAATTATCATCCATAAATATATAATTGGTAATGTAAATTTAGTTATTCGAAATCATTCTAACAAAAATCATTCCCTCTAAAAGTACTGTCAGCTAATAGACAAAAAAAATGCCAATAAAAAAAGCAGTTGTACAAGTATTTTATTAACCAAAAACCGCACCTATTTTGTTAATAAATCATTGAAATTTACGAGCAAAAAAAGGTGTAAAAATTTTTAAATATTCTATATTAGCACGTTTTGAAATTAAAGTAATTTTTATTAAATAATTTATAATAATATGTCTGACGGAGAAAGGTTAATTCCTATTAACATAGAAGATGAAATGAAATCAGCTTACATCGATTATTCGATGTCTGTTATTGTTTCTAGAGCATTGCCTGACGTGCGTGATGGTTTGAAACCAGTGCACCGAAGAGTGTTATACGGAATGTATGATTTAGGAGTTTTTTCAAATAAAGCTCACAAAAAATCCGCAAGAATTGTTGGAGAAGTTTTAGGAAAGTATCACCCACACGGAGATACGTCTGTTTATGATGCCATGGTTCGTATGGCTCAGGAATGGAGTTTACGTTATTTATTAGTTGATGGTCAAGGTAACTTTGGTTCTGTAGATGGAGATAGTCCTGCGGCGATGCGTTATACTGAGGCGAGAATGAAAAAGATGTCGGAAGACATTATGGCAGATATTGACAAAGAAACGGTTGATTTTCAATTAAACTTTGATGATACTTTGTACGAGCCCACCGTAATGCCGACACGAGTTCCAACATTATTAATTAATGGAGCATCTGGAATTGCAGTAGGAATGGCTACCAACATGGCGCCACATAATATAGTAGAAGTTATTGACGGTACTTTAGCGTACATTGAAAATAACGATATAGAAATTGACGAATTAATCACGTACATAAAAGCTCCAGATTTTCCAACAGGTGGAACTATATATGGTATGGATGGTGTTCGTGAAGCATTCAAAACGGGTAGAGGACGAATTGTTATTCGTGCCAAAGTATCATTCGAAGAATCAAACGGAAAAGAAGCCATCATTGTAACCGAAATTCCATACCAGGTGAATAAGGCAGAAATGATTAAAAAAACTGCCGATTTGATTAACGATAAAAAAATCGAAGGTATTTCAAATATTCGCGATGAGTCCGATAGAACTGGAATGCGGATTGTTTACGAATTAAAACGTGATGCTGTTCCAAACGTAGTTTTGAATACCTTATATAAGTTCACTCAGTTACAATCTTCTTTTAGTGTAAATAATATTGCATTGGTAAAAGGAAGACCACAAATGTTGAACGTTAAAGATTTGATTCACTATTTTGTGGAACACCGTCATGACGTAGTAGTTAGAAGAACCCAATTCGAACTACGTAAAGCAGAGGAAAGAGCGCACATTTTAGAAGGTTTAATTATTGCTTCGGACAATATTGATGAGGTAATTGCCTTAATTCGTTCTTCAAAGGATGGAGAAGAAGCACGTGCAAAATTAATTGAAAGATTCAAATTATCGGATATTCAAGCTAGGGCCATTGTTGAAATGCGTTTACGTCAGTTAACTGGACTAGAACAAGATAAACTACGCGCTGAATACGACGAAATAATGAAGTTGATTCAAGGATTAAAAGATTTATTAGCAAGCAAAGACTTGAGAATGGCTTTAATCAAAGAAGAATTAATCGAAATCAGAGATAAATACGGTGACGCGCGTCGTTCCCTAATTGAATATTCTGGTGGCGATGTAAGTATTGAAGATTTAATTGCCGACGAAAATGTAGTAATTACAATTTCACATGCAGGTTACATCAAACGTACTAACCTTACCGAATACAAAACGCAGAATAGAGGCGGCGTTGGACAGAAAAGTGCTGGAACACGAGATCAAGATTTCTTAGAGCATATGTACGTTGCAACCAATCATCAATACATGATGTTCTTTACGCAAAAAGGAAAATGTTTCTGGATGCGTGTGTATGAAATTCCAGAAGGAAGTAAAACGGCAAAAGGAAGAGCATTACAAAATCTTATCAACATAGAATCTGATGATAAAGTAAAAGCATTTATATGTACACAAGACCTAAAAGATAAAGACTATACAACGAGCCATAATCTTATAATGGTTACCAAAAAAGGTCAGGTTAAGAAAACATCTTTAGATAAATATTCGAAACCAAGAGTTAACGGAGTTGCCGCTATTACTATCAAAGAAGGGGATGAATTACTAGGAGCTCAGTTAACAAATGGTGAAAGCCAAATTATCTTAGCGGTTAAGTCAGGTAAATTAGTTCGTTTTGAAGAAACTAAAACACGTCCGATGGGAAGAACCGCTTCTGGAGTGCGTGGAATTACCTTAAAAGATGAAAGCGATGAAGTAATTGGCATGGTTACTGTAAATGATATGGAAAGTGAAATCCTTGTCGTAGCCGAAAATGGTTACGGTAAACGTTCTTCACTTGACGAATACAGAATTACAAACCGTGGTGGAAAAGGGGTAAAAACATTGAACATTACGGAGAAAACAGGTAAACTGATTTCTATTAATTCGGTTACTGATGCTGATGATTTAATGATTATCAACAAATCAGGATTGACCATCAGAATGGCAGTTGAAGATTTACGAGTAATGGGTAGAGCAACCCAAGGAGTGAAACTAATTAATATAAAAGGAAATGACTCTATTGCAGCCGTAACCAAAGTGATGAAAGATGATGTTATTGAACCGGAACTAGATGAAGACGGAAACGTAATTGAAACAGAAGCTATTGAAAGAGTAAAACCTGTTTTAGAAGTTCTTGAAGATGATGGCTCGGTAGAGGACGATGACGAAGATGATGACGATATCGTAGAAGAGGATGACGCTGAAGATGATTCGGACGACGAAGAATAAACACAAAACAAATCACCAATTAGAATACTTTAATTGGTGATTTTATTTATAAACTTTAAATACTATAATCATGAAAATAAGACACATTTTACTTGCTTCTGCAGTACTAGTTTCTGTTTCGTCTTTTGCACAAAAGGACGAGTTAAAAAAGCTGAAAAAGATTTATGAAAAAGACGCTCCAACAGTAAGCGACGTTGCAGACTACAAAGCTAATTTAGAAAAGTTAGCACCATTGGCCTCTGAAGAAGTTGATAAGGTTTACTATAATTTCTTCAAAGGAATGTTACCGGTTGTTCAGGCTACTTCTTATGGGCCAACAATAACTCAAGCTCAAATAGCAAGCAACTATTCTCTTAAAACGGTTACCGATTTAACTACGGCTTTAAACGAGACTTTAGCGTATGAGAAAAAAACAGGTAAAAAACTTTATACTGATGATATTAATAAAAAATTAGGTTCCATTAAAGCTGGAATTGTAAGTGTTGCTATCGGATATGGCGATCAAAAAAAGTATAAAGAAGCTGCTGAAGTTTTATATTCGGTGTATCAATTGGATAAAACAGATCAGGACAAATTGTTTTATGCAGCCAGTTACGCATTTAATGCAGCCGACTATGATAAAGCATTACAATATTATACGGAGTTAAAAGAGGCAAATTATTCTGGCGAAGGAACTTCTTATTTGGCATCTAACAAAGCATCGGGAAAAGAAGAAACCTTTAATTCTAAAGATGAGAGAGACTTATTCATAAAAGCAGGAACACATGAAAAACCTAGAAATGAGAAAATTGCTTCTAAAAGAGGAGAAATTTACAAGTATATCGCTTTCATCTTAGTGGATAAGAATAGAACTGAAGAAGCTAAAACTGCGATTACTGAAGCTAAAAAAGCAAATCCAGAGGATGATTCTTTAATTTTGACTGAAGCAGATATCTATTTAAAGCTAAAAGATTATGATACTTACAACAGATTGATAAGTGAAGTATTAACAAAAGATCCCAAAAATGTTGTTTTGCTCTTCAATTTAGGTGTTACTAGTGCCAATGCTAATAAATTGGAAGATGCTGAGAAATATTATATAAAAGCTTTAGAAGTCGATCCGACTTATTTTGATGCCCTTATAAATTTGTCTGAATTGAGATTGCGCATTGATGGAAAGTTCGCTGATGAAATGGGTAAATTAGGAAATTCCGAAAAAGATAATAAACGGTATGAAGTCTTGAAAGCATCTAGAGATAAAAACTTTAAGTCATTATTACCTTATCTTGAAAAAGCCATACAATTACGACCAGACGATGAAGCGGTAAAGAAAACATTGTTAAGTATATATAATGCACTTGAAATGACCGATAAATACAAAGCATTGAAGGCTAAAATATAAATTTATAAGTAGATTTTATTAAAATTAAAAAGTCCCGATAAAAATCGGGACTTTTTGTTTCCTAAACTAACCAAATTTATATAGAAACATTATTATGCTACACCATTTTCTTGAGTACTTATTTTTTTCAAGAAAGATCTAATTAAAACACTGTTTGTATTAATACCAGAATTAATTAATTGTTTTTTGCTGAAAGAACCCGTTGATTTGTTTGAAGTTTTTTTAGAACCCATAAACCATACTGCGAAATCCATTGAAGCAGCTACACTGTATTCAGTTGAGATTACAATAGTAGCATCTTTAGAAATAGAAACTTCAGTTTCAGTAGTTGCAGCTAAAACTTCATTAGTTATGCTCGCTTGAGCAAATCCTGTAGATGATACCAGTACTAATACGAATAAAACAAATAATTTAACCTTAGTTATATTTTTTTGAGTTGAAGTAGTAGTGGCTGTTGTCATAATTTTGATTTGTTTCTTATTTCTTTGTCAAAACTACTGCAAGACTATGTTTGACGAAAATATTTTCGGTAACTAACCTCAAAAGTCGTTTAATCGACAAAATCAATGAATTCGGGGCTTTTAAGCGTTTTTATTGTGTCGTTCGTCTATGATATGTTAAAAAAAGAGGTATTTCATCGGTGAAAAACCTATATTTTCTATGAAATGCATCTTTCAAATTATTATCTAATCTCAAATCAAGGTTTAGTGACAAAATCTTAGTAAATTAGCATCATAATATATTTTTAGTTACCATTATGAAAGTTGAACAAAAAGGCCACACTACTACTATTAGAAACACACAATCTAATACTGCTGAGTTTTATCAAAAGCTATATCATGAATACAATAGTTATAAATCTCAAAACTTAATAATTGATCTTTCGTTTGATAAATCAATAACAATGGCTGATATTAAGTTGTTCCTAGAGATGGCAAAAATGCATAAGAAGGAAAAGAAATCGCTAGTTCTTGTTGTGAATGATATCGATTTTAATGATGCACCAACTAAACTTACCGTTGTTCCAACACTTTTGGAAGCTCATGATATTATCGAACTGGATGAAATTGAACGTGATTTAGGATTCTAGTTTTAAAAACCTGCTACTTTTATAATGAAATTAACCATTCTTGGCTGTTATGCCGCAACTCCGCGCACTATTACTAATCCTACTTCGCAGTTACTACAAATCAGGAACCGCATGTTCTTGATTGATTGCGGCGAAGGAACACAAGTGCAGTTGCGTAAAAACAAAATCAAGTTTTCTAAAATCAATCATATATTTATTTCGCATTTGCATGGGGATCATTTCTACGGATTAGTAGGTTTGATTTCAACATTTATGTTGCTCAACCGTCAAACAGATTTACACGTTTATGGTCCAAAAGGTATCAAAGAAATTATATTGCTTCAGTTGAGGTATTCCAATTCGTATACCGGCTATAGTCTTTTTTTTCATGAATTGGTTTCTAAAGAAAGCGAGATTGTTTTTGAAGATGATAAAGTAGTAGTGAAAACAATTCCGTTAAAACACCGAATTTATACGAATGGCTATTTGTTTCAAGAAAAAGTTGGAGATCGAAAATTAAATGTTGATGCAGTTCAAGAATACAAAATTGATACCTGCTATTTTCAAAAAATTAAAAATGGAAATGATATTACACTTGATGATGGTTCGGTTATTCCAAACGATGAATTAACGTATGATCCAATTCATCCAAAGAGCTATGCTTTTTGCAGCGATACACTATATGACGAATCGATTGTTCCTCTAATTGAAAACTGCGATGTGTTGTATCATGAAACTACTTTTCTAGAATCGGAAGCAGAGAAAGCAGAAAAAACGATGCATTCTACTGCGAAACAGGCGGCAACTATTGCGGTTAAAGCCAATGTAAAACATTTAATTTTGGGACATTACAGTACGAGATATACTAATATTAATTTGTTTCAGGAAGAAGCACTACCTGTTTTCCAAAATGTTTTATTGGCTGATGATGGTAAAGTTTTTGAATTCGATTAAGATGATGTTTTAATTTTGTAGATATAAAATTCAAATAATGAAAGATTTAAGCGATTACAGAAAATCCTACGAGAAAAGTCAACTTTTAGAAGCAACTATTCCAGAAGATCCAATTAATTTATTTAATACATGGTTTCACGAAACGAAAGAATCGGGTGGAGTAGACGAGGTGAATGCCGTGACCTTAGCAACAATTGGTTTAGATGGTTTTCCAAAATCTAGAGTAGTACTGCTCAAAAAGTACAACGAAGAAGGTTTTATATTTTATACCAATTACGATTCAGAAAAAGGACGGGCCATACTAAATAATCCGAATATTTGTCTTTCATTCTTTTGGCACAGTATGGAACGCCAAGTAATTATTAAGGGTATTGCAGAGAAAACTACAGCATCTGTTTCAGATAATTATTTTGATTCAAGACCAGATGGGAGTAAACTAGGTGCGATTGTGTCTGCGCAAAGCGATGTTATTCCATCTCGAGATTATTTGGATGAAAAGCTAAAAAAACTCGAGGCACAATATGAAGGGAAACCCATTCCTCGTCCAGAAAATTGGGGTGGTTTTTTAGTAAGACCCGTTGCCGTTGAATTTTGGCAAGGAAGACCAAATCGTTTACACGATAGAATTCGGTATCAATTGCACGATGATTTCAATTGGAAAATTGAGCGACTGTCACCATGATTTAAATCTTAAATAATTCTAACCACTCTTTTGAGTGGTTTTTATTTCCTTTTAAGTTAATAACAACCGTTCAGTGTAATTATAAATTAACGGCGATTATTTACTATTTGTCACACTGAGCGTGTCGAAGACTTTTTCTTTAAGCACTTCGACAAGCTCAGACTGACATTTTTGGATCTAATTGGACTAAAAATAATCTAAAAATTTATTTTCCATTAAACTAAAGATAATTACAGCCAACGGTTAACTAGTCGCTGAAAAATCATTAAGACAAAACATCGACGAATGGTAATTAAGTAGGAAATTTTCCTTTTGTAAAGTATTAAACATGTATTTCATCGATTT
>NZ_JAQSDH010000041.1 GCF_029945805.1 Flavobacterium sp. | reverse complement strand
ACAAATAGATAAATAATAAAAAAGTCCTATATTAGTTTTTATCGGACATTAATGAATTTAGCGCTAAATACTTCTTCAAAAGAGTAACTGAGTTGAATTAAATTTATATAAAAAAGTCCCGATAATTTTCGGGACTTTTTCTTTGAATACTGCGATTTGACATGAGGTTTTAGACTTTACCCAAAGTATATAATTGTTCCATAGTAGGAGAAGGACTTCCGCCAGCAGGCTCTAATGTGATTCCAAATGCTTCGGCACCGTTTGTTTTATCAACCGCAAATAATTTGCTTTCGTTAGCTTGGAAATCCGTTAAGAGTCCAATGCTTGTTGGAGTTAATTGCGGTAATAATTTTAGAGACCAAATTTGGTACACTTTACCTTCAGGTGGTTCAGGTAATCCGCTGGCATCTACATAAACCACTTGTGTTTTTTGATTCCAATAGATTTTTGCTTTAGCTGTTGGCGCTGCGGCTTGACCACCAAGGGCAATAACCGTATTGTTTTCGTCACGAACGACATTTAAAACAGTTTGTGTTTCTATGTTTTTCGTTTCCAAACTTACCACAGTTTCCTGCAATTTTGATTTTTCGTTCTCTACTGCTACTACTTGCTTTGTAGTTTCATTCAGTTTTGAATATTGGTAACCGACACCAACCAATAATACAATTGAAGCTGCCCAGCCCAAATAAGATGCGGCATTGCTTCTTGGTTTCATACTTACAACTCGACTGTGTTTTAGTTCTAGTTCTGCCTTTATCTTTTCAAACTGACTATGAGAAATAAAAGGAGAGAAGCTGCTTGATAAGTTAACAATAGCTTTTTCAATAGAAAGGATCTCTTCCTTGATTTCTGGATTCTTATTGGACATAGCAGTCACTTGATCGTTTTCTGATTCGCTTAGCAAACCATAAACATAGAGTTCCAAAATTCCTGATTCTATATATTCTTTATTTTCCATTATACTTTTAAATAATTTCGTAGGTCATTCATACACGTTCTATTTTGGGTCTTAACAGTGCCAAGTGGAATTTCTAATTCTTCTGAAGCTTCCTGCTGAGTAAATCCTTTGAAGAACAATAAATCAATTAACTGAATACATTTTGGTTTGAGTTTATTTACAAAATCTCTTAATCCAATGCTATCTATTTTATTAGTCAACTTGTTACTGTCATCCAACAGATGTACGAAATTATCAGAAGACAGGTTTTTTTGACTGTTGTTAAAGCCTTTGGAACGCAGTTTGTCAATGGTTGTATTTCGGGCAATATTTAGCATCCAGGTATACAATCTGCCTTTACTCTGATTGTAGGTTTCAATATTTTTCCAGATTTTAACAAATACTTCCTGAAGGACGTCTTCTGCTTCTTCACGGTCACTTATCAAATTTGTGATAACACTGAAAAGGCTTTTGGAATACATATCATACAGCTGGGTAAATGCCCTTTCTTCTTTTCTTAAGAGCAAGGGTAACAATTCTTCTTGTGTCATAGCTATTTATTCTGAATCGTAAATTTAAATAATCTTTCTGTATAATTAATTTATTGTCTTTAATAAAAATTATTTTTCATTATAAATAATTGAATAGTAACAAGTTAAAAAAAATAATAAAAAATTTAAATCCAAACTTCATTTTCAGTCGTACATGCTTCTATAACTTAAAATTATAAAACAATGAAAAAATCAAAAATTTATTTAGGGCTTTCGTTTTTAGCGATATCTGGCCTAGTTCTAATTGCTGCGGATCATGCTGATGCACCGGCAGTAACTGGTAATGCTTCAGACATTACTGATGTTTATGCTTTTCAAGGACAAAATACCAATAATATGGTATTTGTAATTAACACTCAAGGATTGTTAAGCCCAGCAGCAACAGCTGCTTCAACATTCGATGAGAATGTATTACTTGAAATCAATATTGATAATACGGGCGATAATGTCGAGGATTTAGTAATCCAAGCCATTAGAAAAAATGACAAGATGTATTTCTTTGGTCCAGTTGCTCCAGGAACAACAGGTACAACAAGTACTATCAAAACAGATGCCGCTATTGGAAATGTAAAAATTTCTCAATACGGTCAAACGCCGATTATTGCTACTCAAAATGAGTATAAGTTTTTTGCTGGTCCAAGAGATGATCCATTCTTTTTTGATTTGGGTCAATTCAGAGCTATTCTATCCGGAACAGCACCTGGATTTAACAATCCTGGGACCGACACGTTTGCTGGAACAAATGTACTTTCTCTAGTCGTTGAAGTTCCAAAATCAACACTAGGATCTGCAGCATCTCTTAATGTATGGGCTGAAACAAAAAGAAAACAATAATTAAAATACTTAAAAAAGATGAAAACAAATAAATATTTAGTAGTAGCTGTAACAGTAATTGTATCAATGCTTTCAGTGAATTGTAGTGATGATTCAAGTCCTTCAGTTGATTATTCAGGAACTTATGTTCTTCAAGATCAAATGGCTCGACCAGCAATAAACACCGTTTTTATAGCTTCGGGAGCACCAAAAGACGCTTTTAACGTTGCTATTCCATCTCAAATGGGAAGCGCTTATCAAGGTATTTTTCAGTCAAGATTATTAGCGTTAAATGCTGGGTATACTACCAATGCATTAGGATTAGATGCTGCGGCGTTTACCGGAATTTTAGCAACTGATGTTTTGAATGTGAAAACAAGTGGAACCACTACCTTTTTTGATGGTACCAATGTGTTAACTGGAAGAGCATTAGCGGATGACGTGATTGATGTGGAATTGTTGTTGATTTTTGGTGGACCAGCAGGAACTTCAAATCCTACACTGACTTCTGATAATGTTAATGCTAACGACAAAACATTTTCAAATTCTTTTCCCTACTTAGCTTCTGCTTGGTAAAATAAGTAACTAAGAGCGTAATTTAAATTTACGCTCTTAGTTTTCTTCAAAAAACAAACAAAAAAAAACAAACAAAAAAGCAAAAAATGACAACAGTTAAATCCTTACTTACACTTTTTTTTATTGGTTTATTGATGTCTAGTTGTTCTAAACAATCTGATAAAATAACTAATGTTAACGACTATAATAGCTATTTGACAAATTCTAAAAATCAGTCTTTGGTATTTGTTGAAAGTGAAATAGCTTTTTGGCAAAAAAAATATGATAAATCTCCAAATCAGATTAGTTATCTTGGGGTTTTAGCTTCCAATTATTCCAAACTATTTGAAATAACAGCTACTATCGACTACCTAAAAAAAGCAGAAACTTTATTAATACAATCAAACGAAGCCTACAATTATTCTAGTGTAGGAACTATAAGAGCTTTGGCTAGGAATTACATTTCACAACATCGATTCAAAGAAGCTCTGGAATTAGTTACTAAAGCAAAAACTATTGGCGAAGGAATCAAAGAAACCAATAAATTACTTTTTGATGTTCAAATGGAATTGGGAAATTATACTGAAGCCAAAAAATGTTTAAACGCGATTTACGCTGCTGATGATTTTGATTACCTTATTAGAGCAGCAAAATGGAATGATCATCAAGGCGACTTGGATACCACAATAGTTTTGATGAAAAAAGCCCAAACAATTGCTGAAAAGTACAATAATAAATATCTGAAAACTTGGGTGTATTCTAACCTCGGAGATTTCAGTGGACATGCTGGTAATATTGCAGAATCGTATGCCTATTATTTAAAAACATTAGCTCTTGACCCTAACAATAGTTATGCATTGAAAGGTATTGCTTGGATTGCCTTTTCCTATGAAAAAGATACCAAAGAAGCCAATAGAATTATCGATACCATTGCCAAAAAACACAACTCTCCCGATTTTTATCTCTTGAAAGCCCAAATTGCCGAATATGAAAATATTGAAGCTTTAAGGAAAGAAAATTTAAATAATTATAGCGCATTATTGCAAAACACGAATTATGGTGCCATGTACAATAGTTATAATGTGATTCTTTTTGCTCAAGATAAAGCGACCAGTACAAAAGCACTTGAAATAGCCAAAGTAGAAGTAGAACACAGACCAACTCCCGTTTCTTACGATTTATTGGCATGGAGTTACTACAATCTTGGGGACAAACAAAAAGCTCTTGAAATTGAACAAAAATACGTTGAAGGCAAATCATTCGAACCCAAATTGAATTACCATTTGGCTATCATATACAAAGCCAATAACCAACTTAACAAAGTGAAACCAATTAAAGAGGAATTGTTAAAAAGCACTTTTGAATTAGGTCCTAATTTGGAGAGAAAAATAAAGAGCTTGTAATGAAAAGTTTACTTACTTACTTTATGTCAATTTTTACAATTGTATCTTACAGTCAGGTACATAAAGGAACGGTACTTGACAGTATAGGGAATCCAATTGAGAATGCTTATATCATAAACATTGTATCAAAAACTCATGCGCACACGAATGAATTCGGCGTTTTTCAAATTGATAAAACAACTATAAATGACGAATTATTACTATCAGCATTGGGTTTTAAGAAGCTAAATTATAGTGTTAACGAAAGTGATGGCACTATTATTATGGAAGAAGACATTTATAAATTGGAACAAGTAACGATTCAACCCAAATTGTCGGCTATGAATGTGATTTCAAAAATGGATTTATCAACAAACCCCGTAAATTCTTCACAAGAGATTTTGCGCAAAGTTCCCGGTTTATTCATCGGTCAACATGCTGGTGGAGGTAAAGCCGAGCAATTGTTTCTCCGTGGATTTGACATTGATCACGGAACAGATATAGCTGTTTCTGTAGATGGTATGCCGGTGAATATGGTTTCACATGCTCACGGACAAGGCTATGCTGATTTGCATTTTGTGATTCCGGAAACAGTCGATAAAATAGATTTTGGAAAAGGCACGTATTATGCAAACAAAGGGGATTTTGCCACTGCAGGTTATGTCGGTTTTCAAACAAGAGAAAAGTTTGATGACAGTTCCATTAACCTTGAAGTGGGTCAATTCAATACGTTGCGAACAGTGGGTATTTTTAATTTACTCGAAAAAAGCAGAACACAAAATGCTTTTATTGCTACTGAATATATTTTAACCGATGGTCCTTTTGATTCACCTCAAAATTTTAAACGAATCAACCTCTTCGGAAAATACACTGGCGTTTTTGCAGACAACAGTAAGTTTTCGGTACAAGTTTCCCGATTTTCAAGTAAATGGAATGCCTCAGGACAAATTCCGCAGCGATTAATAGACAACGGCACTATTTCTAGATTTGGAGCAGTAGACGATACGGAAGGCGGAACTACTTCGAGAACCAATGTCAATTTTTCAATTGTAAAACCACTATCCGAAAATACGTTTTTAAAAGCCAATTCGTTTTATTCCTATTATGATTTTGAATTGTATTCCAATTTCACCTTTTTTCTAAATGACCCCATAAATGGAGACCAAATTAGACAAAAGGAGAAACGGAATATTTATAGTTTCAATGCGGAAGTTTCAACTAAGAAAACGAATGCTGCATATCAATTCGGAGTAGGATTTAGAACAGATGCCACGACTGATACCGAATTGTCGCATACCAAGGGAAGATACACCACACTGGAAAATATAAAACTTGGCGACATCAATCAATCAAATATGTTTTCTTATCTGAATGCCGAATTTGAATTTGGAAAACTAAAGATAAATCCGGCACTTAGAGTTGATTATTTTAAATTTAATTACGAAGATAAACTTGCCACATTATTTCAAACGCAATCGGAAAATAAGTTTAAAGCATCGCCAAAACTGAATTTTATTTATTCACAAAATAGTAATTTTCAGTTGTATTTTAAATCTGGTTTAGGCTTTCATTCTAATGACACAAGAGTAGTAGTGGAACAATCCGGAAAAAAGATTTTACCTACTGCGTTTGGTTCTGATTTAGGAACCCTATTTAAACCAATGCCCAAAATGGTTATCACCGCGGCTGTATGGTATTTGTATTTAGAACAAGAATTTGTATATGTTGGAGATGCGGGTATTGTAGAGCCAAGCGGAAAATCTAGACGATTAGGTGCTGATTTAGGGTTGCGTTATCAATTAAATCAATGGTTGTTTTTTGACACCGATTTGAATTATACGTATACCAGAAGTATTGAGCAATCCTCAGGGCAAGATTATATTCCGTTAGCTCCAGACTTTACAGCTACAGGTGGATTTAGTGTAACAAATTTAAAACACTTTTCAGGAGGTTTTCATTACCGTTATTTAAAATCGCGTCCAGCCAACGAGGACAATTCCATTATTGCTAAAGGGTATATGGTGTCCGATTTGAATATCAATTATGTAATTAAAAACTTTGTATTTGGGATATCGGCTGAAAATATATTCAATACTAAGTGGAATGAAACGCAGTTTGCCACCGAATCCAAATTGCAAAATGAAAGTCAACCAGTGACCGAAATTCATTTTACTCCGGGAACTCCTTTATTCATTAAAAGTAAAATTGTATATAAGTTTTAATAAAAGATGTTTTGTTTGGTTTTTGTTGTAATAGAAATTTAAGGTAACAATTGTTTCTATTACGTTGTTTGGAAGCTCAGTGATACCCAATCACTGAGCTTTTTTTATATTGGCAAAACTTTAAGAATTGACTCTGATGAATTATGGAAATAATGTTTAATTTTATAAAAAAAAATTATGAAAAAATATAGCTTACTTGTAACAATTTTAACCTTATTCAGTTGCCAAAACCAGGCGCAAAACAATAAAAAAATAATGGAAACACAAACCCCAATTAAAGCGGAAACTATTTATCAATTCAAAGTAAAAGACTTATATGGTAAGGAATTTGACTTTGCCACCCTTAAAGGTAAAAAAATACTAATTGTCAATACCGCTTCCGAATGTGGATTAACGCCACAATACAAGGATTTAGAATCTATATATGAAAAATATCAAGACAAAAATTTTGTAATCGTTGGTTTTCCAGCAAATAACTTCGGTTCTCAAGAGCCAGGAAGTAATGAGCAAATTGCTAAATTTTGTGAAATGAATTACGGTGTTAAATTTCCAATGATGAGTAAAATTTCTGTAAAGGGAGATGACATGGATAAAGTGTATAAATTCCTAACTCAAAAAAGTAAAAACGGTCTTCAAGACAGTACTGTTGAATGGAACTTTCAAAAATACCTAATCAACGAACAAGGAGAATTGGTAAAAGTACTATCTCCAAGAGTATTACCAACAGATGCTGCTATTGTAGGTTGGATCAACGGTAAATAATAATTTCATTTACACACAATTATGTCTAAAACAGTAAAATCCATAATCTACAATTTTATAAGCTTTTCTATATTGTTTCTACCCGCTTATTATTTGATCAGCATCTATGGCGGCTTGACCATAACGGGATACTTTATCCCTTTTACAGCTTTTGTAATTGCAATTTTAATTGCACCAAAATTTCAGGCTATTAAAACCAAAGATGGAGAAAAGATATTTATGTCGTGGCTTTTAATGAAAGGCCTTAAAGAAGTGGGCTAATAAATTTGGTTATTTGTTAAAACAACGAATAACCAAATAACCAAATCCACGAATATTAAATTACTTTTTCTTCGTCTCTTTTGCTTTAGTTTTCACGGTCGACTTGTATAGCGGAATAAAATAAGAAACCGTATAGTTGAATCCTACACCAAAATCACCATTATACGTTCGGTTAAAACCTGGAATGTAAAGATTATCAAAGTCGGTTGGTTTTTTCTGTGAAATCATACGGTTCAGTCTAAAGCTGAATCCAACAAAGATATTATTGAAAACTTCTGCTTTCATTCCAGCAACCACTTCAATCCATTGTGCCGATAAACCATCAAACGACGTTCCATCAATAATAACGGGCGATGGACCAAAATAAGGATTCGGATTATAGATTTGATAACTGTTCCTTGTCTGGCTAAAACTGCTCACGCCATAGCGCAAACCTACCGAAATAATGTTTTCCATGTTGAGCCAATTCTGATACGTATTATAATCAAAACCAACTTTTAAATACGTTCCTTTTGTGGTAAAATTGACTTGATCATCATCCACCGTTTTGTCTTCGTTTCCGATTTCGGCTGCTAAATAATGTCTTCTGGTCAATCTATAATCGCCTGTAAGTTCCAAACCTCGGTAGTCAGTTTCATAAAACGAACGCGTTAATTTGAACAAATCAACTCCAAGGCGCAAACCATAACGCTCCTTTTTTACGGGTGCCACTATGCTATCTTTTTTGATTGTTGCTTGTTCTTGTGCGTTGCCTAAAGATGTTAACAACACCAAGCAAATACTAAAAGTAAATTTTGATATGTGTCTCATCTTCCGTTGTGATTGAATATTTTTGAATGTTAATGTTTTGTTGAATCCAAAACGTATCTGGCGCAGCTGAATCTGTGAGAAGTACTCCACCTGGTGAATTCAATTGAAAAATCGTTTTATAGCCACAAGCTCTTGATACAAAAACATTTTCGGGTGTATAATGAAACTCAAGAAAGTCTTCATTAGACGCCGTCAAACTGGTACTATTTAATACCAAACTATATTTCGTAATAGTATCATTTAGTTTTAGAGGCAAGGCAAGTTTACTTCCGTTAAACAGATAGCGGTTTGGATCCGTTGCAGTCAAACTCGTATTGAAAACCATAAAATCGGCAGCGCCTTCACCTTTAGCCGTTAAGTTTAAAACTGGTTTCAAAGCCGCTGGGTTGGTAATATCGTAAAATTCAATGATCAGTCGGGGAGTGGTTTCATCTACACAGATGTCGTCTTTCTCACAGCTTGACAATGAAATTAGAAGTAGTATTAAAGCAACTATTTTTTTCATTTAAAATATATTAATTTAAGATCATTTCGAACATTCAGTTGTAACTGCTTGCTGAGCACTGAAAACTGACCACTAATTCCCTATCTTTTCTCCAAAAGTACAACATTTTCTACGTGATGCGTTTGCGGAAACATATCTACCGGACGCACTCGCGTAACTTTGTACATTTCATCTAATAAAGCTAAATCTCTTGCTTGTGTAGCCGAGTTGCAACTTACATATACAATTTTATCTGCGCCAATTTTCAATAACTGCTCTACTACATCTTTGTGCATTCCATCACGTGGCGGATCGGTGATAACTACATCAGGATGACCGTGTTGCGCAATGAAGTCGTCGTTGAAAACGTTTTTCATATCGCCCACATAAAACTCACAATTGGTAATACTATTGCGTTTTGCGTTTTCTGTCGCATCTGCAATCGCTTCAGGAACAGCTTCTACACCAATAACTTTTTTGGCCTGTTTAGAAACGAATTGTGCAATAGTTCCTGTTCCGGTGTATAAATCGTAAACAAGCTCCGTGCCTGTTAATCCTGCAAAATCTCTTGTAATTTTATACAATTCGTAGGCTTGATCAGAGTTGGTTTGGTAGAACGATTTAGCATTGATGCTAAACTTCAAGCCTTCCATTTCTTCTAATATATAATCTCTTCCTTTGAATAATTTAATATCTTGATCGTACAGCGTATCATTGGCTTTGCCATTAATAACATATTGTAGCGATGTAATTTGGGGAAACGTTACGTTGATGAAATTTAATAACAATTCCCGTTGTGCTTTATCTTCCTGAAAGAACTGAATTAATACCATAATTTCTCCGGTAGAAGCAGTTCTGATCATTAGTGTGCGCAAAAAGCCTTCGTGGTTTCTGGCATTGAAGAACGGCATATCGTGTTCGACAGCAAATTCGCGTATACTATTACGAATAGCGTTCGAAGGATCTTCTTGTAAATGACACTTTTCGATATCCAAAATCTTATCCCACATTCGCGGAATATGGAAACCCAATGCAGGCTTTTTGCTTAGGGATTGGTCTTCCGATTGAATTTCGATTTCGTTTAACCAACGGGTATCTGAGAATCCGAACTCCATTTTGTTACGATAGAAGAATTGTTTTTCAGAACCTAATATTGGCTCAAAATCAGGCAATTCAATTTTACCAATGCGTTTCAGGTTGTTGTATACTTCCTGATTCTTGTAAAATAACTGCTTATCGTACTTCATATTCTGCCATTTGCAACCGCCACACGCACCAAAATGCTGGCAAACTGGTTCAACTCTATCCACAGAAAATTCATGAAACTTTATGGCTTTGCCTTCAAAATAAGACTTTCTTTTCTTTAGAGTTTGCACGTCAACTACATCACCCGGAACGACGTTTGGTATGAATATTACTTGACCTTCTGGCGCTTTGGCTACCGATACGCCTTTGGCACCAGCATCCAGAACCGTAACGTTTTCAAATATGACTTTGTTGGTTTGTTTTCTTCCCATAGCGCAAAAATAAACTATTGGATAAAAGTGCGTGCGAATTTTGTGAAATTTTATGAAATAATGTCAAAACAATTTTTGATACTTCAGTGATAATTCTATTTTTGAAGATAGTGCCGCTGTAATTGTTACGAATCTAAAATCTTGAATTTGTATAGGATATCCTATTCTACACTGCGAAACCTTTTATTTGATTTGGACGGGAACTGGGTTGTAAAATAAAGTGAATCGACTGTTTTTAGTTCGATTTATTTTGACAAATTCCCCTGTTTTATTTATAATACACTTTTAGCGGTTGTTCTAACGCTTTTAGTGGGTGCTTACATTTTGAAACACAGATTATCACAGATTAACACGGATTGTTTTTTTATTTGTGATATCGCTGCAGTAATAACTCCTCATGCTATGCAAGTTTAATGCGATTTCTCCGTTGTCGAAATGACAAAAGGAGCTTTCTTGCAAAGGCACGAAGTATTAAAACACAGATTTCACAGATAGTTGATTTTGCTCGTATTGGGAGCTGTCTTTTTATTTGTTCTACTGACGCAGGAAGACATCAGATATTAGCTCGAGATGGAAAAGCAATCTCATAATATGGAGCAAATTTTAATGCGATTCTTCCGTTGTCGAAATGACAAAAGAAGAGAGCCGAAGCCGGAGGAGATTAGTTTCATAAGATCTTAGATACGCAGAAGATCTTGCTAGCCCCGATGGGAGCGGCATCCTTTTTTGTTTTGTACTTTGACAATCATAGCATGACAAAACAAAAAAGATAGAGCGGACAGCGGGAGGATTGCTTGTTAGAAAGACACTGGTTGTGCTTCTTATTATTCAGTGCTTAGTGTTCGGTTGTATGTTTAAATAGGAATTTGTTGGATACTCTTGCTATTACGAATTGGAGAACTGCAGGTTACTTAGGTTTTTATATACGCCGTGTTCTATTTTTAGGAGTTCTTTGTGGGTTCCTTTTTCGGCGATGCGGCCTTCGTTTAAGACCAAAATGGCATCGGCATTTCTAATGGTGGAAAGTCGGTGCGCAATGATGATGCTGGTTCGGCCTTCCATCAAGGTTTCTAAGGCTTCTTGAACTAGTTTTTCGCTTTCGCTGTCTAACGACGATGTGGCTTCATCTAGAATCAAGATACTCGGATTTTTAAGCAGCGCACGTGCAATGGCAATTCGCTGGCGTTGACCGCCCGACAACTTGATGCCACGTTCGCCAACCAAGGTGTCGAACTTTTCTGGAAATCCGTTTACAAAGTCGAGTGCATTGGCTTGTTTGGCCGCTTTTAGAATTTCTTCTTCGGTAGCATCGGGTTTACCATAGGCGATGTTTTCACGGATGCTGCCGCCAAACAAAATGACATCTTGCGGAACGATACTCATATTGCCGCGCAGGTTATCAAGATCGTAGTCGTAAATGCTTTTGTTGTCAATAAGGATTTGGCCACTCGCAATGTCATAAAAACGCAGCAGAAGTGAGGATATAGTCGATTTACCCGCACCACTTGGACCTACAATGGCAATCTTTTGCCCAAAGTTAGCCGTGAAACTGACATCTTTCAATACTTCAATTTCCTTTCGGGAAGGATAGGAGAACGCTACATTCTTGAAGGTAACATTGCCTTTAATTTTTTTAGTCGTTGCCGAGTTATGGGAATTGATGTTTTCTGGGGTTTCTTCTAACAGTTCGAATACGCGTTCGGTTGCACCAATGGCTTTCTGGATTTGGGCATACAATTCGGCTATTCCACCAAACGAAGCGCCTACAAAAGTAGAATACAATACAAAAGAAATCAACTGACCTACAGTCATTTCACCACTAATACTTAAAGTAACACCATACCAAACAACGGCCACAATAGAACCGAACAAACAGAAGATAATAAACGACGCAAAATACCCGCGGTACTGTCCGCCCTTGATGGCAATGGTGACAATCTCGTTAATCTTTCCTTTGTAGCGTGCAATTTCATACCATTCGTTGGCAAACGCTTTCACATTACTAATACCTTGTAATGTTTCTTCAACAATTACTTGACTTTCGGCGACTTGATCTTGTACATTCTTGGAATACTTTCTGATAAACCTTCCGAAAATTACGGCAGCAACTGCAACTAAAGGCACAACGGCAAGCATCATTAAAGTCAGTTTTATACTTTGGGTTGCCAATAAAATAACACCACCAATTATCAGAATGAACTGGCGCAGGAATTCGGCAATAGTCGTGGTAAGCGTATCCTGAATTTGGGCAATATCAGAACTGATTCTACTGTTTAGTTCGCCCACCCGTTTTTGCGAGAAGAACGACATGGGTAATTTAATCAGATTGCTGTATAAAGCGAGTCTAAGATTGGCTAAAGTGTTTTCGGTAAAATTAACGAACAAGGACAACCGGAAGAACGAGAACAGTGCTTGAAAGGTCAATATGCCTACCAAACTTAGCGCGATGGTATTGGCTTGGGTATTGTTTTTATTCTTTACGCAATCAATCAGCATTCCCATAAGTTTAGGAAAGGCTAGGGCAGTGGCACCCGTGAATAAAAGGAACACCAAACCGACATAAAACTTCCATTTATGGTCGCCGGCGTATTTGAATATTAGTAAGGCTTTATTAAGAGAGCCCGCATTTAGTTTGGCTTTGGGCAAATCGTTTTCTTTGAATCGAGGCATTGCATATTTTTTACAAAAGTATGGGATAAAGCACTACTAATAAGAGTAACAATTCTTAAATAAAATAAAAAACTTTTATCGTAGTTAACGAAATAATGAAAATGATTTCATGTTGTATAACTTAAGTAGAATCACCTTTCATATTAACGATAGGAAGCTCATTATCTGTCATACTAAATTTAATTTTGTTTAATTATTTGTTAAAATAGTTAAACAAAACAATAATAATAAACTATATTTGTTCCGTTAATAATTTTAAATACAAATAATTATGAATGTAGTAAAAAAGATTAGTCTTTTCGCATTAGTAGCATCACTAACAGTTGCTTGTGGAGATGGGAAGAAAAAAGACGCTGAAGAAGGTGTTGCAGTAGATACAACACAAGTTGTAGTTGATACAATGGCAGTAGAAAAATCTACTACAATTGTAGATGTAGCAGCTGGAAATGAGGATTTCACAACATTAGTTGCAGCGGTGAAAGCTGCAGGTTTAGTGGAAACGTTGAGTAGTGAAGGGCCATTTACGGTATTTGCTCCAACGAACGAAGCTTTTGCAAAATTACCAGCAGGAACTGTTGATAATTTATTGAAGCCAGAAAATGTTGAAAAACTTAAAGGTCTTTTGACTTACCATGTTGTTGCAGGAAAATTTGACGCTGCAACGGTTACAGATGCCATTACTAAAGGTAAAGGAAAATATACTGTGACTACAGTTCAAGGTGGAAAAATTGATTTGTCTATAAAAGATGGAAAAGTAGTGCTTACAGATGCTAATGGGAAAAGTGCAGTAGTTGTAATGGCTGATGTTGCTGCTTCAAATGGTGTAATTCATGCGATTGATTCAGTTGTAATGCCAAAATAATTATTAATTCAAAGTTTAAAAAACCGCCTTGTTAGATAACAAGGCGGTTTTTTTATGTTTACTACTTTATGCAGCATGCTATTTGTATTTTGGCGTTAGTTTCTGATTAGAAATACACTCTGATTGCGCTATTAAATGAAGTTATGAAAAACCACTTCGATATCGATTCTCTATTTTTTTTGTTGAATTACACAATATAAAACATTCAATTTCTGAATGCTTCGTTTACTTAAAGTCCCAAATTCTTCACATATGCCTTATTATCTGAAGGTCTGCCCAAGAATTCTTGCACGACTTTCACGATATCTTTCTGCGTTCCATTGCCAAGGATGATATCACGGTAACGCACTCCCGTTTTAGTATCAGATAGCCCATTTTTTTCAAATTCGGTGAACATATCCATGGCAAACACTTCAGACCATAAATAGCCGTACATGTATACCGGATGTGTATTTACATGTATCCAATTTCCCTGATAATGGGTTCCTTTTGGATAAAAGTCCATTACATCCAATTGTTTGTCAATCGTTCTCCAAATATCATCCGTATTCACCGGATTAATGGAATTATATTTATCATACAGGTTCATATCATACAAACAACGTGTAAGCGTTTGAATTGAAGCAACTCCAGAACCAACTTTCTTAGAGTTTAATAATCGTTCGAAAGTAGCCTTTGGAAGTACTTCACCCGTTTTATAGTTTTTAGCAAACGTACTTACGATATCGTAATTCAATATCCAGTTCTCGAATATTTGAGACATCGCTTCGCCAAAGTCGGCTTTAGAATCCGATTGAGAGGAGTAAGGTCCTCTGTACGACATATAATTCATAATATGCCCAAACTCATGAAACAAGGTTTTCAATTCTTTTTGGTTCAATAGTGATGGTTGTGTTTTAGTAGATTTTGTAAAATTACCAAGTAACATTGCAACAGGTATTTCGTATCCTTTAGCTGTAGCTTTACCTGAATTAATATTTACACCATAAAACCAAGTTTCCTTGTTGGGTCTTGGAAATAAATCAAGGTAGAAACGCCCTTTTAATTTTCCGTTTTCATACACCTCATAGAGTTCCACTTCTTCATGCCAAACAGACGCATTGGTTACTTTTCTAAATTCAAAGCCCAATAGTTTTTGGTAGATGTCCATCATTCCTTTTAGAGATTGTTGCATCGGGAAGTAATCTTTTAGTTCTTCACTATTGATGTTGTATTGTTTTTTAATCAATTCGTTTTTATAGTAAGCAATATCCCAAGCTTCTAATTTAGCTTCTTGGCTTGCTAAGGCTACTTTTTTCTCGGTTTCAAATAAAGCGACGTCGTTCTTAGCTTTTTCTTTGGAACGGCTTACTAAATCATTCAAAAAGTTCCAAACGGTTTCTGGAGTCTTTGCCATTTTTGGTTCCAATGCATAGGCGGCGTAGCTTTTATAGCCCATTAGTTTGGCCAATTCGTCACGTTTTTTAACCATAGCGTCTAGAATAGCAATGTTTTTATCGGCTGCTCTATTGTAGAACTTAATATAATAAGCTTTTCGCGTAGCTTCAAGCGAAGCATTGTTCATTACAGTTTCATTAGTTGCGTTGATGATTGGAATAGCATAGGTTCCTTCGGAAGTTGTATAGTTTTGTTTGAAACTCTCTGGCAATCCTGCAGCGCCTTTTTCATCAAGGGTAAGGATTTCGTTCGATGAATTCATATTATTCGAATAGTCAGACGATAATTGACTGATTTCTTTAGTAAGGGTTTTGAATTTATCCAAATCTGTAGTACTTAGATTTACACCTGAACGTTCGAAACCTTCAATCATATCATCGGCTAAGGTTTTTTTGTTGCCTTTAAGCTGGTTGTATCCCGCTGATTTTTTAAAACTAATCAACTTGTCGTAAATTCCTTTATCAGAATAAATTGCGGTTGACAGCGAGTCCATCAATTGATAGCTGGCCAAGCCTTTGGTTCGGATTATGGAATCTGTGGAAACCCAATTCAACATAAAGCAGTTGTTGCTTGTTGAACCTATTTTGTTGCGAATGTCATCAATTGCCACAAATACGTTCGTGAAATTGGGCGTCTTTTGTTTTTTTATGGTGGCGAGCATTGTATTTACTTCGCTAATAGTATGTTTTGCGTACTCTTCAACATTTTTAGAGGTTACTTTTGCATAGTCTATAGGCACATTCATACCCACAAGAAAGGGATTTTTTGCTGTTTTTTTGTTGGATTGTGCAGTACTTTTTGCCACGGAGAAGAAGCAAATTGGAATTGCTAAATAAAGCAGGTTCTTTTTTAAAGCCATTGTATTGAATTTTAGTTTTAGTAACACGGTTGCAATTTTTATTGCAGGCTAAAGATAGTAGATTTTTTTAAATTTAAATTGCTGTTTGGTTGTCTTGTTTGAATCGAATAGTATAATTGCCATTTGTTGTGAAACCTTATTTTTAAGTGAAGTTTTACAGTGGATATGCAAATAAAAATTACAGTTTAAGTTAAGCGACATTTTTGTAAATGT
>NZ_JAQSDH010000040.1 GCF_029945805.1 Flavobacterium sp. | reverse complement strand
CAAATAGATATGAAATAAAATCAAACGGTTTTATTTTTTATCGGACAATAATGAAAAAAATTAATACTTTATTGAAAGTTTTACACTATTGAAACATTTTATTTGTCAATTAATATTTAATAAAAAAGTTCATTTTTCCTATAAATTTCAATACGATATCCTTGCGAAATAAGTTTACTTATAAAATTATCTTGTTCAATGTGTTTCATTTTTTTAATTTTTTTTAAAAATTCACAATCTAATCCATCTTCTTTAATAATTATTACACACATTGTATCATTAATTTCATCATATTTCTCTTGAAGAACATAAACACTATCGCCTATTCTAGTTTTTTCCCAGCAAGTTTGTGCTTTTGTGGTAAGTGATATTAAAAGCAATAGTATTGAAATGTTTGTTTTTTGGAACATAATTTTTTTTGAGTTTCTATTTTATGGTATTATTGACTAATAATTTAAAATTATTGTTTTGCCTTATAAATTGAAAAGGCAATCAAAACATATACTAATAGCAGTATTCCATTCATAATAATATAATTTGGAACAGAAAAGTTAATAAAAGTAAATAATGAATTACTAATAAAAAATAATGCAAAAAAGATGTACGATACTACTCTAACATTTGTTTTTGTTCTATTAAATTCGAAACTTGTACCAATTGCAAGGATTAATGTAATGACAAGAGAAACAAAAGTACCTACGCATAATAGTACTCTATTTTCACTATCATTAAAACTGTAAAAACCAAAAGCAATAAGCATACTAATGCAAATTGCTATAATTGTTTGAACAAAATTTACTTTCATGATTTTATGGCTTTAGATTAAATGGTGGTGGTGCCAATGCTACCAATTTTAAGATTTCAGGTAATTTTTCAGCAATTTCCCATTTTGGCAAACTTGGTTTCCAAATGAAAGTTTCTTTAACAATTATTTTATCCGCAATTAGTCGTGATAATTCCTGTTCCGAAAACGGTCCGGCTTGATTGCCTTCAATAATTGCATAATAAAACTGTGGAGCTGGTATTTGCATAGGATTCATAGAACCTGGTATGTGCATATTGGTCATTGCACTATTCATTGTTTTTACCATTTGTTGTGCCACAGCTAAACCCATTCCAAACTCTACTAATCTGTTTATCGAAAAAAAATTATCGTCATTCATATATCTTAGAATTTACCGTTTATATTACTGGCGGTGGCGGAATTGTACCAAATAATGAAGAAAGTTCTTGAACATTACTTGCTATTTCCCAAACTGCCATGCCTTGTTTCCATACGTGAGTGTTTTGGGAAAGTTGGCCGTTTTGAACCATTTGCTGTAATTGTTGCCAATTGAAAGGACCTGCAGTTTGTCCATTTACAGAAACACTATAAGAAATTGTTGGTGGTGGTGGAGGTGTATTCTGTTGTTGGTTCATATTTTGTCCCATAGTATTCATCATACCCGCCATTTGATTGCCCATTGCTCCTCCCATCATCATGCCTGTCATCATGCCTGCAGGATTCATGCCTCCACCGTTACCGCCGCCAATATCGCCCATATTCCCGAGGCTTTCTGCTCCAGCTTTTAACACTTCTGTTTGTTGGTTTAAAGCATGTGCCCCCATGAAATTAGTTTCCGTTTGTAATTTTTGTGCTCTTTGAGCTTCTTCTCTTTGAACACGTAAAGTTTCTTCCATATTCAAAGCGTTTATACTTTGCATATCTTCCATATTCTTGATAGTAACTTCTGCTTGTGCAACAGTTGTTTTTGTTGTTTGATCGGCAGTTACTTTTCTTAATTCAGCATAACCTTCACTTTCTTTATCAACTTCAATGGCAGCTATATCTAATCCTTTCATGTTTACACCAAAATCTGTTTCAAGTCTTGGTTTTAAGTAAGCAGCAATTAATTCATTTATTTCCAAAAGTTTTCGCTCCATTTGTAAAACGGGCATTCCATTATCTGAAGGGATATTTGTAATAACACCTTTTACGTACTTGGTTACCGCATCTTTAATTTGCTTTTTAAAATCATCTAACTCGAAATTTATTAAACGATTAAGTTTGATAAAAGCTTTATAGTCGGTCAAATTAAATGTAATAGTACCTCTAACTGCAACTGGAACTGCAAAATCCAAAAATCTTGGATCAAAAACATCGAAGAATGGAATGCCAAACTTTACTTGTACATTACCCGATAAATTTATAAAGTGAATTTCTGCCTGAAAAGGTGATGCGCCTCCAAAAGCAGTGCCGACGATGCTTGAAAGTATTGGAAAATTCGCTGTTTTTATTGTTTGGTCGAAGGGTCCTGTGATAAATTCCTGCATGGAACCGTCTTTTTGTTGGTAAACAAAAACAGCCATTTCACCATCCTTTACACGCAAACTACTACCATAGCGTATAGCATTTTCTCTTTTGGTTGAATTGGCTTCGCCCGAAGGTCGCCATTTCCACACGAGATATTCTTGCTCGTCACAGCGGATTACATCCATTAATCCGCCTTCTGACTTTTTTCCGAAAAATGCCATAATGTTTTATTTTATGTTAAATATTTTCAAAATCCAGTAAGCAATACCGCAACCAACCATAAATACGAGCATTGACAAAACCCACTTAAAACCAGCACTTGAAGTAGAATACAAGCATACAATGTAGCTAACTGGCTTAATTTTATTCAAGTCCGTTTGCAACTGATTTATTTCATCAAGCATTTTCTTGTCTGACCGAAATGAAGATTTTGCACGATTAGCAATTTCCCTGTATTTATTTCTCCAATCAAAAACATTTTTGTCAGCACGAAAACTAATTTCACTTTTTGGTTGTATAAAATAAAGTAATTCCAAAATATCCTCTCTGGTATTTGGAACAGGAAAATTTTTGATTACAAATTTCTGTTTTGCTGCAATATCATCTCGTCTTGCGGTTTCTTCATCACCGTAACCCCTACCAACCATGTGTTTATATGATTTTATCTCACATTCAGACACAACTTTTTCGAGTTTTTCAGATAATGATTTAACGGAATTATTTGCATCAATATTTCTAAATTCATAACCACAATCACTGCAAACTGACGAAAAGGAATTTATAGGAGCGTTGCAAGAAGGACATTTTTTGACATCACCATATTTCACCGAACTACTTTGTGAATTCTTTTGTAAAGCGTATAATTTAGCATCAAGTACAACTTCAAGTTCATCATGGTCAGCTCCTAATTCCTTTGCTTTTCGAAATAGCACAATTCTTTCCTTCTCGGACAATTGTCCATTAGCAAGTGTAAGTTCAATTAATCTTTCTAATTCTGAATTCATTTTAGCCGATTAAACTTTTGACTTTATCAATAAAGTTTTTTTCAGCTCCTTCAATTTGTCCGTCTGCCATTGCTAGTTTTGTTAGTTTTTCTAAAACCTCATTTGCTCTTTCTTTTGAGCTAAATGAAGTATCGCTTTTAGTCAACTGAGGTAAAGCAGCGGAGTTCATTAAATCAAAAAGCTGTTGTTTTTCGGAATTTGTAAATTCGTCTAAATGTCCGATTTCTTCTGATAATGATATTTTTTCTTCATCTTCAATTTTGCCGTCAGCCTTAGCAAGATGTATCAACAAAATGATTTCATTTTTCTTGTCCTCCTTTGTCTTAAATCCTTTTGTTTTAAACAATTTGCCAAAAAATCCGCCTACAGCTTTTGTTGCGTTGCCTAAATCTTGTTTAAGTAGTTCCGGTTCACTGTGAAAAATAATTTCAGGATTATTCCATATATTAAGTATTGTAAACTCATGAACTGTATTAGTTAGCATGTGTTTGTAGCTTAATTCTACACAAGGAACAACTTGATAGTATAATTCTTCTTTTGTAACAAGTGGATAATTTTTCTTGCTCAAACCTAAATTATTTTCAAAAATTTCAACATATTCTTTACTGAATTCATCATAATTTTCTTCAACTTTTTCATTCACCTTTTTAAAAACAACTTGTCCTGACTGATTTGATTTTACATGTTGGATTACGTTATTGTCAGTTATATTTAGTTTGTCCCCCTTTAAAATCACTTTTTCATTTTCATTTTGGCTAACAAAACTGTCGACATATACTATTTTAGCAACTGTGCCAATTGTGGCACATTCTGGACAATCTACCTTTCCATATCTTTCTTTATCACCATAACATACAGAGCATGTAATATCACCCTTACCTGAGCACTCTCTGCATTGTACTTCACCGCGACCAGAACATTTATCACATCTTATTTCTCCTTTAGTACCACAATCTTTGCATGCAACTTCTCCCTTTCCACGACAAGATTTGCATGTCCGATATTCATCCCTTCCTTGAATTCTCTCCTTTATTGTTCCTGTACCACCACAACCTCCAACATGAAGACCTGGACCTGATGCAACATTTCTTCCTATCCATCCACCTGCACCTGCACCACATTTAGCATAACCATGTCCTTTACAATCTTTGCAAGTAATTTTTCCATCACCAGCACAATCATTACAAGACACTTTTCCATCTCCATGGCAATCTGTACAAGTCCAATTATGTCGACCATCACATTCGTTATCAGTGCACTTTGTATATTTTTCTCCTTTACATTCTTCACAGGTTTCTTGGAAAGTCAAATCCGGGAAAAAATATTTCTTTTGTTGCTGCGCAATTTCACCATTAACTTCATCAAGTGGATAATTAAAAGCGTCTTTTACTTGGTTACTATTTGCACCTTTCCCAGTTATTAGATAATTACTTTTAAGTGTTTCAAAAATTTTATTTGTATTTATAGGAGCTTTGGCTCCAAATTTTCCTTCGCCACCTTCGAGTTCAGCAAAATTGTCTTTGATTGCACCGTACAAGGGAAATTTAATTTGTTCAACTTGTCGTTCAACTTTTTCAAATTTCATTTTCGCAAAAACATAATTACCTCTTTTTACAGGTTGACCATCTGTAATAATCATTTTATCAAATTTATCAGGTGCATCATTTTTAAGAAGTTCCTTAATTTGAGCAATGGTTATTTGCTCCAATTGTTTCAATGCATCATTTTTCATTTTATTTATTATTTAAGTTGTACAATATCTAGGTCGTTTTTTTTTAATTAATCAACACACATTATTCGTTGTAGTTGAAATGTGCCTTTTTCGTTTTCTAAAACAACATCCCATTTAAAACTACTTGCGCCAATAAAAGTAATAGTATCCTTTATTACTTCTACCTCACCATTAGCAACCAATGCAATGGTGTTGTTAAGCAATGTGAAAGTTCCTTTTTGTTCTTTTTTAGTATTAGTAAAGCTATTACTAATAATCATTGTATAACTTCCATCGCAACTAAATCTATAAATCATTTTTATTTCAGCAGGATAAATTACTTCTTCTTTAGCGGTTGTATATTTAATAGTTTGCCAACAACCTAAAATATTTTCGGAATTCTTGGCTTCTTTTTGTCCTAAGCATTCTAAGCTTAAAAAAAATAAAAAAATTAATGTGCTGATAACTTTAGTAAGATTTATCATTTTGAAAATTATTTAGTTACTAAAAACTTCAACTAAAAGTAAAGAATGAAATTTTTAAAAAGATTTTTTTTTAAATTCTATCGTCTTCATATACTTTTAACCCTCTGCCAACACAATTAATTTATCGTTTTCTACAAACATTAATTCCTTAGACTTTACTGGATTTATTACAACTCCGTATGCTCTGGTATTATCATGGGCTTGCTCTGCAATACGGTATCCAATAGCTGTTTGTCCTTTGCGTTTTGCACTTTCTACGATGGTATAAAAATCAATTTTTTCGCCAGGTTTAATGTAGTCACTCATCGGCTTCAAATAAATTTCACTTCCATCGGCATCAAATAAATCATCAAAAACACGCATCAGATGCTTGTTTTCCGAGACTTGTGACAATAATAAACTAATTAATTTATCACTCACAATAAAGTCATCAGCTTTTGTAACCTCTGCTAAATCTCGGTTTCGTAAGTCCAGCATTTCACTCACAACTTTTATATCCTTTCCTGTTTCTTCCATTATTCTGCGAATGTGTAGAAGTGAAATTAATGTTTGAGCATCTGCATCTTGCATATCCATTTCCTCCTTATAGCAAAGTAGCTGAACACAGTTGAATGATGAAATATCTAAATTGTCGATTACAGAACGCGATGTAGTGTCGCCATGTTGAAATTCTAATTTAATATTGTTTAATGTCTTTGCAATTTCTAAAATACTTTCTTTTTCTTCATCGAAAGAAGAAACAACTTTCATATAAGATTTTTTGCCAACATAATTATCCATTTCGCGAATAATAACTTTCGCTCTTTTGTTCCAACCTAACATTAAAACTCGTTCCGATTCTACTTTTCTCGAATCAAAATTTACAATTGCTGTTTCTTTTGGTAAATTTGATTTTTCTTTTGATAAAATCAATGTATTATCATCTTCAGTAATAGCAATCACTTTGTCACCTTTTTTAATTTTATAATCCATTGCTGGATTTACTTTTACCGAACCATCGGCATATTGCAAACCAATCACGGTCGAATCAACGTATGTAAAAATAGATTCTGCATAAGTTTTACCAACCAGTATAGGCTCTTCCTTAAAATAAATTTCAGCTCCATCAAAATCCATCAATTCTGTATAAACAATACTTAAACCACTCTGACGAGAAGTTTGAACCATTATTCTTCCAATCACATCATCGGTTAAAATGAGCTCCACCTCGTCTTTACCTACCATTTTTGCTACTTCAAGGTTTTTTTCATCTTTTATTTCCGCAACAATATGATAAGGCTCCACTCTTCTGTTTGGATTATTCGTAATTGCCAAAATGGTTTTAATAGTTAGGGGGTCAGCATTCCCCTTTTCAGGAGCCAAAATAATTATTGATTTAGCTTGATTAGGATTTGCAATAGCTAAATCTACCAAATCATTTGGAATACCTTTTCTGCAAATTACTTTTGTATTTTTCAAATACTCTATTTTACTCCTTATTTCATCTTCCATCTCAATTTTATCAATATCAGCCAGAATTACTATTGGAGAATTTTTTTGATTTTCATTTGCGATTATTAATTCAGATATGATAGTAAATATTTTTGATGACCATCCTAAAATCAAAGTATGGTCTTTTTCAATTACAAAACTTTTTCCTTTACGTAATTCTTCCAACTTACCTTCAATACCGCTTCCCAAAACTCCAATTAACGTTGAAATAATAAAGATTCCACCCAATGTTACGAAAAAAGCAACAATACGAAATCCCCAGCCAGTATCGCCTCCCATTGTTCCCGAATCTAGTGTCCGCATTAAACTTTGCCATGCACCTTCAATAAAACCCATTGGCTCTTCGCCTACAGGAGAAATGTTACATAACCAAATAATAGCTCCTGCAATAGCAACAACCAACAACGACATCAAAGCCAAAAGTGATATCATAGCGATTGGCCCTTTGCTCATCATATTATCAAATTTGTAACGAAATTTTTGGAGAAATGAAACTTTTTTCATTAAATCATATTGTTTTAAAATTTTACTGAAAATTACAAGTGTGTTGGCAAAATTTGGCTATTTGAGTTTTTTCAAAGCGTGGGTAAGTGTTTTGGGCAAAAGTCAGTGTAATAAATGGTTGTCTGCTTTCCGCTTTTCGTTCTTGTGTTTTGCAAAAAAACTAAATCTTTTGTCTTTCATTGTTATTTCTTCTGTCATTCTCAAATCATTTTTTTTGTCATCGCCTTTCGCATGGGACTTTATTTGCCTAGATGGTATCGTTATAATAAGTTTTTTTATGATTTTTTTAAATAATTAATTTCACAAAAATATATTTTACCACAATCGAATTAAAAAGCAAATAAGTGTAAATAAGATGCAAATCAGACTTTATAAAAATTAATACTATTTTTGAGACCTATGGCAAGAATTCCTCAAGAACCAAAAGAAGAGCATATTCATTACTTAAAAAGTTTAGTACACATTGGTTTTTCTAAAAGTGTTTTAACTTCATATGATTGCACCACATTAGCGGAAAGTATTGAAAGAACCATTGACGAAAAGTTATCAGTGGATACGCTTCGTCGGTTTTTTGGGGTGATTAAAAGTGTTTCGTTGCCTAGCACCTATACCCTTGATGTTTTGTCAAAATATGTGGGCTATAAAAACTGGAGTGATTTAATTCTTGGGCATCAAGAGCAATGCGAATTGCATCAAAAGCATTTGCTTTTTGAGTTAATTACGAAAAACATTCCCTTTCAAGAATTATTGGTGCGTTTTAATTCTTTTCCCAAAACCACAGCAGTCTATGATTTGTTTAAGCAGGTCATTCTAATTAAAATCGAGCAAAAAGATGTTGCTTTTTTTGAGAACATTTTTAAGTTTCAACTTATTTTTGAGTTTCAAGAGTCTTTTAAATATGCTATTTATCACACCATTCATTTATTGGGATCACTTTGTAGCATCCATGAATGGCTAAAAGATATTGCAATAAATAATTATTACAATCTTCCCTACTGTGAAGATTATTTTGTAGAATGGTTGGTGGTTCCGGAACAAGATTATTATTTAGAAGTTTTGGAAAAGTATTACGAAGTAAATCAGGACAATTTAGACAAAAAAACATTCTATCATCTTATACATTGTACCACTGCTGCCAAAAAAGGAATCTGGGAAGTTTTTACTATGCACTACAGCGTACTGATGGAGTTAAATATAAACGTTAATTCGTTGCACAACATTTTACAAATGCGCTGGTATGGGGTGCAAATGCTTCATGACAAACAGTATAATAATGGTTTTAAAATAGAAAAAATTTGCAATGCATTTTGCGAAAGTGCAGCTATTAATGAAAAAGATGCTGGCAACAGAGTGAGCAGTATTTTTATTATTACGCAATATCTATTTGCAATAGAAAACTATCTTCTTATCATTACTCTATTTGAAAAACAAGCCGCTAAATTTTCCAATATTTTAGGATATTGGGCATTGTTAAATTATGATCACTTGAAAGTCTATTATGCTTTTGCTTTGCTAAAAACCAATCAAGCCGAAAAAGCAACTCTTGTTTTTAAAGAAATTAAACCGAATAAATTTGACTTGAATTTTAAAACTGAAGTAGAAGCAATTTATCATTCTATGCAATTTGATACTATAAATTAATACTTATTATTTTAGGTTTCTGAAAATTCGTACCATCAGGTTCGTTTCCTTTTTTAAACTGTAAAAACGTTCGTCTTTTATATATTTGTCAAATCAAAGCCATAAAAAGATTTGAAAAATCTCATCAAAAAAGTAAGTCCAAAATTAGCTTTACCTCTTTTCTATTCAAAGAAAGAATCGTGGTGGTTGCTGGGTTTTTCTATGATACTTTCAAGTGGTATTTTAATAGAACCACAAATCATGTGTGCGGCTCTAAGCAAAGGAGAACTTAGTGAAATGTGGATATATTGGAGCGGTGCAATCGGAGCTGGCTTTAGCATTGCTTTTTTTGCACATTTGTGGCAACGGGTGCCTATAAAAACTGAAAATGAATTTATATTTTTTAGGTTTTCAGGGTTAGGAGCTAAACTATTACACGGATTTAGAAGTTTATATGTTGGCGGAATTATTGTTCCCTTTATTATTGCTTTTAGTTTACTTGCTTATAGTAAAATGGTTTGTTTCATTACAGGAATAAGTCAAGTTGATGCAGTACTGATTTTGACCGCCTTACTTTTGATTGGCACCTTTTTTAATAGTTTAACTATTCGATTGCGATTAGATTATATTTTATTCCTCCTGTTTATAATTTTATTTATTTCCTTTATCACCATTATTTATACTAAAATTGGAGGACTATCGTTTCTGGCCAATGAAATAAAACACTACCCAACTAAAATAGTATTATTTCCTAGTTGGGGTTCAGCAGCTTTTAATGGATTTATAGTTTTTATTTCGGTGCAGTGGTGGTCGGCATCTTTATTGGATTATCCTGATATGAATGGGCAAAAACTAATGATAACAAAATCGAGTAAGGATGTTGTTAAAACCATTCTTTTACCATCATTAGTATTGTTTGTTTTTCGATTATTTGCATTTACGCTTCCTTTTATTGTGGTGGTATTTGGAATGCACCACGGAATTACCGACAGCGAATTGGCTTTCACCAATCTTTTCATTCAGTTATTGCCGAAATGGATGCTCGTATTGGTAGTTGTTTTTTTTGGAATTCCTTTTTTATCATTGGTACAAAACAATCAAAATTGGGGTGGCTCATTATTAGTTCAAAACTTCTATAACTACCATATTAACCCAACTGCAAACGAAAAAAACTTAAAGTACATTGGTGTAATTGCAATGGCATATATCATTGTGCTATCCGGAGTTATTGTTATGTATTCCAATTCCTTAATGGATATGATAAAACTGCTATTTGCCATAACGGCCGGAGTTGGTCCGGTTTTTATTTTGCGTTGGTATTGGTGGCGTATTAATGCTTGGTCACAATTATCGGCAATGGTTTCAGCTTTAATTTATCCGGCATGTTATGATTTTTCATATAGACATTTACCCTTATTCACAAAGGCAATCAACGCTATTCAAACCACTTTCAATTTAGAATATTATCCAGTTGAGTTGCTTATTTTAACTGTTTTAGTCTGTTGCACTTGGCTACTGGTCACTTTCATCACAAAACCAACGGATAGGAAAGTGCTTGATAACTTTGTTACCGTTGTAAAGCCCGGTGGTTTTTGGAAAGGATTTTCAAATAACAACAAAACACAAGTCGGAAAACGAATGTTAGTTTGGGTTCTAAATGCCAGCAACGGAATAGTAACTATACTATTATTCTGGAATTTTGTTACTGCAAATTATAGTGTGTTCTTTCTTTTATTGTTGCTGTTTTTTGTGCTTTTTGGATTGTCTTATGTGGTACTTAAAAAAATGAATAGTGATGTTACCCATTAATCAAATTAGACAACTACAGTTTATCATTTTCTATGTAATTTAATATTCTTTGTTAAATCAAAAAGTAAATTGGGGTTTGTTATTGTTGTAATGTACTACTAATAAATCAGTTATAAAGGAGGTTAATTATCCATTTAATTTTTGTGTTAGCACAATATTGCTTTAGGTTTTCTTTAATAGCTTTTTTTATCACTCCTTTTGAATAGAGGCTTGCTGTAGCAGTTTCTATAGCTATTCGCTCTACTGAGTTTCCTTGTAAATAATCGGCAGAAAAATGAAATGGTTGGTAGGTAAGTCGATTTTCTATATTGCCATACAACCAATACAACTGAATGATATATAAAGCGCCCGAATTTTTGCTTTTTCTTTTCTTCATTATGGTTGCATTAATGATTTCATTAAATTTTAAATGATTTAAAAGTTCTTTTTTGAAACCAAAATGCAATAATGCTCTAATGCTTCGCGCTAACAACCATTCATTTTTATCTATAGAAAGCGCATAATTAGTAATAGTGTTTAAATAATCATCAACATTTTTTTGCAAATTGCCTTGCATTCCGTCAATAAGAATATTGCATTCAAAATACCTCGAAAGCAAATGGTAATGAAGTTGTTTAATATTAATTGATTTTGAAAGCTCTTGGTATTCTTTTACAAATGATTTTTTCCAATTTTCAGAGTAAATATTTTGTGCCAGCAAATAACTGTACACAAAATATATGTCGTGTTTATTTGTTACTTGAGGCAGGTAATAAGTAAACAATGTATTCGAAAAATAATTATTCTCATTATTATCATCAACAAAACACTCATAAAACAAACTTTGTCCTGCTTTTGAATTAGCCAAAACAAGTAACAGATCTTCATCATAATTGTTTTTCTTAACATACTTGCCAATTAAATTAGCAGTTGAAAAATGAATAGGATTATTGTCAAAATAAGGGTATTTTCCTAAGAGCATTTTAACCGTATCATAACGTTTAAGTGATAATGCCAACTCTAAAACACTTTGAGAAAAACCCTCTGTTTCCTCCGTTAAAAAAATATTTGAATTGAAATAATGTTTGGATTGATCTTCTACATAATTGACCCAATTATCATAATCTAAAAACTTGGCAAGGTTATCTAAGGTAGAGAGATATGGTTTTTGTGAAGAATTTGTAAGCCCATACAATCTCGCAATAGTAGAAGCAGAAATAGGCATTTTTTTTAGGGTAAATAAGTCTGACAACCATACAGCATCAGGAAAACCTTTGATGCTTCTATTGACAGCTGTTTCAATCTGATTACATATTTGCTTTATAAATTTTTCATTCTTCATTAAGTAAAAATACAAAATACTTTATTAGTGAAATGACATTAAACTACTTGAAGTAACTTGAAGTTATTTTGAATGGTTGGGATGTATAAATTTGTTATTGTTTTATATAAACAAATCAAATTATTTAATAAACTTAAATTTAAAATTTATGGCTAATGAACTTACAATGACAGGAAGTAAAAAAATCAAAACAATTGTTAATGAATTTTCTAAAAAATTCAACTATTTAACATTAGTTTTCAAAAAAGGAAATAATCATCCAATAGATATTGAAAAAAAATTATCTGAAGTTAGAGAAATAAATGGAGGTGAATTATCTATAGTCGGGAACCTTACCGTTGGAAGTCTTGAAAAACGATTTACGGACAATTATGGCATAAATGTAGAAGTTGCTTTTAAAACAAAAGATGGTAAAATTAGAAATACAGTAGGAGTTGCCAATTCAAGAACTCTATCGCAAGAAAATGAAGCTGCTAAAGCAGAAGGATGTCTTCCATTTGTATAATTTTTAATTAATTTAAAATGCTAAATTTCATATCAAACATAACTGACAAATTCAAAGCAAAAGATTTTCATTTATCTCCTAATAAGAAAATTAAAACAATCAAAATCGAGTTTAAACAAAATTTTGGATTGACACTCAGAGTTTATAAAGGAAAACAATTTGCTGACCCCGAAATTACTTTTGCTGCATTAAATCAAAAAACAAGTAAAGATATAGTAGCAAGTAAAGATGACTTATCAATCAAAGCATCCATGAAAATTGGTGATTTTGAAAAATTAATTGATACTCATTTTGGACTAACCGTCCAAGTTGCTAACGAATATGACACCTATTGTGTAAACAATAAATACACTTTAGGTCAAGCATCTAGAAAAGAAGATTTGAAAGACTGGGTTAAAGATAAAGGGTTTAAATCCATCGAAGAATGGTTAAAATCTGAAAACTGTAAATCGTTAACAGAATATTATTCAAAAAAATAAATTATGGCTAAAGTTAAACATACAATTCAAACAGCAGATGCTGGACATCATCAATGTAATGAATGCGGAAAAATTATAAAACAAGGTAAAAAAATATTTAGTAAGAAAGGATTTTTGGGTATGTTTGGTGGGGGTTGTTGTTCATTACAATGCTTCAATGCAAAGTATAATTAAATGCTAATATTTAGTTCTACTATACTATCTTCTTTATTTACTTTAAGATGGCAATATATAATTACGCCTTCAAAAATAAGAATTGATTATGAAAATAAAGTAATTACAACATCACAAAGAAATTGGTATCTAATTGGGGTTGATACTAATACCATTTCATTTAGTGTAATCAGAAGAATAGATATTAATTCGTATTTTTTTGGAGCTGACATACATATCAAGGCTTTTAGTTCAGGAGTACTTAGCGTATATTCAATTTCTAAAAGAGATGCAAAAGTCATTCAAAAAAGTTTGTTGCAATTAAATAGTAAATCAAAAATGATTCTCTGATTTATTCAAAAATAGTGAACACAAAAAATAAGTATTCTCAAGAAAAAAATAAAAGAAAAATCAACCTTGATCTCGATTTATTTAGCGTTAAATTAATAAAATTTATTGGTTCCGTTGCTTCGGTAATTGGAATGGGCATAATAATAGCTTTTTGGATCTGGGTGTTTAAATGGCTTTTTACGAATTACTAAAAATAAAAAATTGATTAAATCATTTATAAAATCGCAGCAAAATTTTATTGAAAATTGGGCTAAATCTCCTTATAAAGAGTGGGAAAACAGCATTTTTTATAAGTTAAAAAGTGTTAACAGTAAAATAGAACCCTATGTAGAGTATTTGCCAGAACCTTATTTGGGAGATCCATTTAAGTCTGATGCAGTTTTTTTAAATTACAATCCGGGACCTGTTTTCCAAGATGATACACAACATAGAACTAAAGGAATTTTTGTTAAAGACTATAAAGCAATTGAAACATATGAATATTATGCCATAAATACACCTTATTTCAAACATAATTCTGGTTTTTGGGCGGATAGAAAAAAATTCCTATCAAGATTAATAAATAAGCCATTTATTGAGTCTAAAATCTTTGCTCTTGAAATTTGTCCATTTCATTCAAGTAGTTTCAAATTGTCGCATTCCGATTTATTTAAATCAAAATCATACATTCAAAATAATGTTTTAAATATAGCAGAAGCTGTAGCAAGTCAAAGCTCAATTAAAACTATCATTTCTGTTGGAAAGGACTATTATAATTTATTTAAATTATTAGAATTTAAATTATTAAAAGAAATCGATCAAACAACAGTTACTACAAAATGGCCTTTAAAAAATGGAGGAGACAAAATAAATAGGACGATTAGTTTATGGGAATCTCCAACTGGGGGTATTTATTTTAATACATGGGCTCCGGGTTCTAATAAAATTTCATCTAAGGAGTTTGATCAGATTATTTTAGAGTTAATAGCTTACTAATCATAAATTAAAAGCGGCTAAAGTACTTCTTTATAAAAAATTGAATGCCTTTTAAAATGGCAAATAATTAACATTAAACCTATGTTTAAATAAAATATTGTTAAAACATAGTATAAATCAAAACCCAATTTAAAAAATAAGAAATTAAGTTTAACTTATTAAAAAAATATTATGGTAAAATATAAAGGAAATTTTGGAGAGTTGTCTCTAACAGTTAATGGGACTATTGCAACAGGGTCATATCAGAGTGAAGGAGAGTTAGCCGGAGAATTCATCAACAACACCTTCAAAGGTAAATGGAAAAACAAAGGTCTAGAAGGTTGTCTAGAATATACTATTACAGATGGTTTATTAAATGGTTTATGGAAAAAAGGATTAGAAGCTGGTCCAATGAAAGGTAAATGGTGGGGAGAAATGGTAAAGGAAAATAGTGAGCAATCTAATAATTATGAGTTTGATGAGGAAACTCCCGAAAAAGATTACCACCCGATTTTTAATCAAATCCTTAATACTCCTGAAAACAATATTGCTTGTGCAATAGCTACTTTAATTAGACATTTCATTTTAATTGATAATGATGTTCACATAGGTGAACTTGCTTGGATGCAGGATGCTACTAACCATTTTGATGAATTATCCATACCGGTAGGTGAAGTATGGGATCATGTTGATGATATAATGGGAATAATGGAAAAGGTTGGAATGCAAGGAAGAATTTTGAGTCAATCTACTCAGTTGATAAATACTGTCTTAAATAGTGCAGAAAAGGATTATTTGTTATTTGTTTTTCAACAAATAGTGGCACAGGATGATAAGGTTACATATGAAGAGTTTACAGGTCTAAGTTATGTCTTTGAACAATTTAATTCTGGAAGTATAGTTACATTACTTGAGAACCTTGAAAGAGCAGGAATATCAGTTGATATGGGCTAATTATTATAATTGATTTTTTTAATAAATTTGAGAATGCATCATAGATTTGAAATATTTGTGGTTTTATTATTAATTCTAAATTGAATCTCGTATTTTTTAGGATTATAAGCAGATTAAAACTTGATGAATTTTCAATATGATAAATCGTTATGTACAAAATCATTTTAAAACAAATAAGAGTTCGACCCCAATATTAAAAGTAGTAAAGGAAATTTTTATGTTATATCAAAAAATAAAAAGATGTTGAAATTCAAAGGAAACTTCGGTGAATTATTTCTAAATATAAGTGATACAAAAACCACTGGAAATTATCAAGAAAATGGTGTTCTAAGTGGGGATTTTGTTAATAATACTTTTAAAGGAAATTGGAAAAATAAAGGAGATGAAGGTCTTATTGTTTTTACAATATTGGACGGCAAATTATCGGGTTCATGGAAAAAAGGTCTACAAGCAGGGCCGATGCACGGAAAATGGGAAGGAGTTTTAGTTGATGAAAGTGACAATACTTCGAAAAATGTTGATGTAATAGTTAAAGATATTGAAGATAATGGTAGTTTATTTGAACATTTAGATAACATAAACCCAGATAAATTTTATAATGAACTCATAGCAAATGCAAAATTAATTGTAGAAATAGTAACAGGCACAAATGAAGATGATGAAATAGTTGATTATTGGGATTTTGAAGATGCTGTTTTAGAAGCTGAAGATGAAAATGTTATCTTAAATGATCATGGTCTCGCCTATTTCTTTATGGACAATACAATCTATGAGGTTGTTGTATATATTGAAAATAATGAAGGAACAGGAATCAATAAATTAAGCCTTGAAGATATTCAATTACTCATAAAACAATTAATAATTGGTTTTGATGACGACGAAGATTATTTCTATCAAGAGCATGAATGGGCTTTGAATTACAAATCAAATTTCTAAAGTATTTTAAAAATCTAGATTTAGTATTGAGTTCAATGTTTTAAAAATTTTCTTTTTATATTTATGACAATCAAAATGATAAAATAGATATTATTGCAGATTGTTTGAACAAATTAATTGATAACCAAAATTGATTAAGATAAATGAACTAATTCCTAAAAGCTTACCCAAAAATTTTAAAGTTTTTTTGGGATTTTTATATTTAATTACATTATTGTCCGATAAAAAATAAAACCGTTTGATTTTATTTCATATCTATTTGT
>NZ_JAQSDH010000039.1 GCF_029945805.1 Flavobacterium sp. | reverse complement strand
AACAAATAGATATGAAATAAAATCAAACGGTTTTATTTTTTATCGGACAATAATGGCTTAAAAACTAATATAACAACCATTTACAATAAACCTTATTATTTGGCGTTATATTTGTGTAATCTTCAATCAAAAAAAAAAAATCATCATCATGTTAAAACGTTTTTTCCTTCTGTGTTCCGGTGTCGATAGTGACATTGTGAACTCTTGTTCCAACGGCGAACAAAACAAATATGCGGGTATTGGCGCCACTGTTTTCTTTACAGCAGTTATGGCTTTTATAGCTGGTAGTTATGCGCTCTTTACTGTTTTTGACAATCCTTATATTGCAATTGCTTTTGGATTAGTTTGGGGTTTGTTAATCTTCAATTTGGATAGATTCATAGTTTCTACTATCAAGAAGCGAGATCGTTTTCTAGACGAATTAATTCAGGCTTCTCCGCGAATTATTTTAGCAGTTATCATTGCTATCGTAATCTCAAAACCATTAGAAATCAAAATTTTCGAGAAAGAAATCAACACCGTTTTATTGAAAGAGAAAAATGAAATGGCTATCGCTAATAAAAACCAGGTTTCGAATTATTTCAAGACTGATGTCGATAAAAATAAAGCTGAAATCGATAGTTTGAAATCTGATATAACGAAAAAAGAAAAGGAAGTTACTACCTTATATCAGTCGTACATAACTGAAGCAGAAGGTTCGGCTGGAACGAAAAAAATGGGAAAAGGTCCAATCTACAAAGAAAAAAGAGCCGCTTATGATTTGGCTTCAACCCAATTGGATTCGCTCAAAGTAAGCAGCACAAAATTACTTGCCGACAAACAATCCCGAGCTAAAACACTTCAAGCTGATTTGGATAAAAAAGTATCAGAAACCAAACCCATCATTGATGGTTTTGATGGTTTAATGGCCCGAATTAATGCCTTAGGAAAACTGCCCTGGCTTCCATCTTTCTTTATTATGCTCTTGTTTTTAGCCATAGAAACTTCGCCAATTATTGCCAAATTGCTATCGCCGAAAGGTGAATATGATTTTAAACAGGAAGATCAGGAAATGGGAATCAAAAACGTGATTTCTCAAAATCGGTATCAAAGTGAATTACAGAAGAAAACTGATGCCGAAATTTATGATAAAGTATATGCTGATATTCGGGATGATAAAGAATTATACAACTACAAAAAGAAAGGCGCAATCGAATTACTGAAACTACAAGCTGATGGATTTGTAGAAAAACAGAAGAAAAGTTTATAGCCAAAAGTAAAAAGGCACTAGTTAAAATAAATCAACTATTGCCTTTTGCCCTATTAGTGATGCCTTAGAATTACATGTGACTCAGAATCTCATTCTTGTAATTGTCGTATTCACCTTGGAGGATTAATCCGTTGACAATATTTTTTTGGCAGCTAAGCAAATAAAACACCAAAACCTCAATACAAAAAAGCTATTTATTCAATTAAAAATGGTCTTATTTTTTGTCTAAATATTAGAAATAATAAATTGAAAAACATTTAATAGGGTTAAATAATAGTGTATTTAATTTTTTATCAATAATGAGTTTATAATACTTTGTGATTTTTCTAAATTGAGAGGTTTATTGCAAAAAGCTTTAATAACATCATATTGTTTATGAATTTCGTAATCATAAGGATTTAAAGACGATGTTACAATAACAATATTTAAGTGTTTTAATACTTCCTTTTTTTCTTTTTTTATCTTATCTATTAATTCAAAACCGTTTAACTCTGGCATATTTATATCTAAAAATATAACACTAGGAATATCAATTATAGCTAAATTAATCAAATATCTGAACGCTTCAAAAGGTGACTCGTAGGAGATTATTTCATAATTGCTATTAATTTTTTCTAAAATTTTTGTGTGTAGATAATTGAAAATCTTATCATCATCAATTAACATTATTTTATCTAACTTCATATTCATATTTTTTTGGAAGTTTAATTGTAAAAGTCGTTCCAACATTTACTTTAGATGTGACCTGTATGTTCCCATTTAATTTTCCAACTGCTTCTTTTACGATAAACAAACCCAAACCCGTTCCAACAGAAGCACTTGTACCCCTAAAAAACATATTGAATATTTTATCAACATGCTCTTCTTTTATTCCTAAGCCATTATCACTAATTGTAATAATGTATTTGTTTGCATTTTCTTCGATATTGAATTTTATAGAAACGACATCGCTATTCGGATTTGAATACTTAACGGCATTATTGATAATGTTTTTAAGTATGGTTTCTAATCTGTATAAGTCAGTCACAATATTTGTAATAGTATTAAAATTTGTATCAAATTGTATCAACTTAGTTGTAGAAAATCTTACATCATTGTATATATTAGTAACAGTTTCACAAATATCTATGGGTTTTATCTCTAAACTTAGCCTTGCATTTTTTGAATAATATAATATTTCTTGTATTGTTTTATCTAATCGTTCAGTACTTTCAGAAACTAGATTAATTGGCACTATGTTCTCGGCTATTGTTTTTTTGCAATCGTCTTTTATTAAATCAATGAGCCCAATAATAGAAAGTACTGGCGTTCTAAGATCATGAGTTACTCTGTAAACAAACGTATCTAATTCAGAATTTATTTTTTTCAACTCTATGTTAGAATTTAAAAGATTGTTTTCTAATTCCTTGTTTTTAGTTATGTCAAGATAAATACCAATTGATCCATTGATGTCTCCTTTGGAGTCATAACTTGGCGCACTCGCAACCAATAAATCGCGCTTTTGCTTTTTGGGTGTGTAAATTTGAATTTCTTGAATATCAGAAAAATTCTTTTTAAACGAACTGTTTTTTCTTTTGGTTCCCTTTTTGGTGTAATTATCAAATAAAATGTCAGCTGCACTTTTGCCAATTAACTCCTCCTTTGAATAACCAAATATTTCAGAAAAACATTGGTTAGGCATTTTTATTTTGTCATCATTGTCTAGTTCTAATAAGCCTAAATTCAAATTATCAATAATGCTTACATACTTTTCTTTTTCTTTAGTTAAATTGTATTTGTATATATTTTGCCTTAAAATAGAAAACATTTGCTCTGAGAAATTATCAAACATTAATAACTCTTCTGAATTCATTGCTTCATAATTAAAAGAAGCTTTTTTGGACACAAAACCAACTAGAAAAAAATTATACATTTCATCAATACAATTGCATTTTACAACCAAAATTCTATCAAAATCATCTAGTGCCCTTTGTGTGTTTAATTCCTCTCTTTTAATAAAAAAAGGTTTTCTGTTATTATATTTTTTCGTGATTTCATTTACAGCTAAAAAAATATTTTCAGCGCTTGAATGGGGAATATTATTAAGACCCTCACTATAAACAGCAGTGTGATTTTGGTCCTCAAAAACAACCATTGAACTTTCAAAATTGAAAATATCAATAATGGCTTCAGGGATTTTAGATTTGAAACTTTCTATGGTAGTTGCTTCTACTAATGTTTTTATATAATTGTTTAACCTCTTGTAATTTTCAAGTTGTTTGTCAATTATTTGATTTGCAGAAATAAGTTTTTGCTGAATGTTGGTATAGTTTTTTAACCTAAGTTGTAAACTGTTAAGTTCTTCTTGCAACAACCTGTATTCACCGTCTCTATTTTCAGCAGCTTTTATTTCTTCGCTCATTTTAAAAAATTATTAAGCATCCCTTGTAATTAAGTATAAAGCCGTAGTGTAGTTATGATACTCATTTTGTCCTCCTAAATGTGCAAATTCCCCAAAACCGTACATTCCTAACCATGGCGGGCACTCACCATTATTGAAAAATGGTGTTTGCATTTTGGCTACTAATTCTTCTTTATAGATTTTATTGAATAAAAAACGGCCTCTTGCTAAACAATCTGCATGAAAAACGGCCACAACTTTATCATCCCCGACCTCCTTGAGTAATGATGCAGTCATCTTATCCATTTCATTAAAAATTAATTGTTCGTCTCTTATTGTAAGCCATAATTTTGTGCCTACTTTACATGTTGTAGCATAATGCATATCATTTCCATCGTGTTTGGTAACGACTCTTAAAATATGCCGATTACCATACTCTAAACTTAAATTATCATCCAATTGCTCTGCCAAAGCTCCAATAGGGATAGTATCTGCGCATGTTGCACTTTCTTCAGACAAACCTAAATGTTTAATGTATTCTCCCCAAGCTGGCTTGTTATTTAATTCATGAATAATATGCCCTGTCGATTTAGTCACGATAAGTGGGTCACCTACTGCTAAAAATCCGTGTGTAGCTTTTGTATGTACTTTTAATGATGTATCACAAAAGCCAATCGCAAAAGCACCATTTTCATATACCCTATCGTTTACGGCTTGATAACTGATTACTCCTTTCATATTGTCGGAAGATGTAGCTCCAAATAGTGTTACTTCTTTACCAAATACGCTTTCAAATGCAGTAATGCAATCGGAATTGTTAATATCGATACCCGATGCCATGAAAAATATCATGTTTATGGACTCTTTTTGGCTTTTAAGAGATACTGCCATTTCCAAAGCTTTTTCATAAGAATTGTGTCCGTAGATACCATCAACATGACTTATAGCATAATCCTTACCTTTTACAGCCATTAAGGCCATATCTTTCATGCTTTCACTAACGCCTTCTTTACCCACAATACCACAACAAGATGCCACCACAACGTCTGCATTTGGATGTAGTTCTTTTGATTTATGCAAAATGTCATTAAAATCATGACCTATCGACGCATGATATATAAGCAAATCAACAATTTGATTGTCATTGCCTAAAGCAATTTCAAGACATTCTTCAACATTTTTTTTTGTATTAATAATTCTTGCAGAGGAGGAATGAAAACTTAACATATCTTTTTTTATAATAACGTTGCAATTTAATTGAAAATAATTTAGAAAATCTCAAAAACCTGCCACTGATTTTTTCATTTATCATTGCAAATCGTAAGGGTTAAATAATTATTTATTTGTGTTTATCGGTAAATAAAATGAATTACTAAAACATTGTGCGTTTGACACTTAATTTAATCAAACTCATCCGAATATTCTTTAAGACTAAAATTTGTTTTTTTTAAACGGGAAGCAAAAGTTATACATTTTTTGTCCTTCCACATACTTTCTAAACCCTTTTCTGATGCATAATAATTTCCATTTATAGGGTCTTCAATTCTGAACCCCAATGTATCGTCATAATTTTTACAAACTACGAAATGAGATTCTTTTTCTTTATTATTTAAATTAATTATTATTGGTTGTGCATACGTTTTTACTTCTGTAATATTCGCTGTAGTACAAATTGTTGACTCTAATTCAAAATTTGAAATTATTTTTTCAATTGCTTCATAAGGTGAATTTGAATCATATAAATTAACAACATGTTGTAAATCGAAAATAACTGAGTTGCCTTTATAGAACTGAATTATTGATAATATTGCATCAATGCCACCGTCTGATGATTTGTTTTTAATTGTATTTAAAATTTCTTCGTTTAACATCTTTTCGTTTTTGTAGCTATTTAATTAAGTTGATTGTGTATGTTTTAAGTTAAGTTTAAAAAAAATAAAAAAAAGATAAATCAGACAATAGAAGTTAGTGAGACTAGGTTACGTTTGCTTTGAATATAAATATCAAAAAACTGTTCTTCATTACATATTTTATAACCGAAATTATTAACCTTCAATACCAATTCATTTTTTCCGAATTCATTCTCAAAAACAAACCAACTGAATAAAGTTAACTTATCACCTAAAGCTAGTTCTACAACTGTTATATAATCATCAATGAATTTATTTCCAAATTCAAAAAAAAATGTTGAACTAGGATATAGTAGCTTTACAACATTATTAAGCTTATCTTGTTCTTTCAAAAATTCTTTTAAATTTTGACATGCACTGTAAAAATCTTTGTATTCCATACTTGTATAAATTTATTTATTTTTAATTTATTTGAAAACATCAAAAATTCTTGGAAAGTATTAATCCTAATTGAATTTAAAAGTATTAAACCTCAGTGGATGATGCATTTAACACAAAACGCGACAAATTGTAATCAATAACTTTTAACATATCTTTTTTACTGTAATCGAAGTCAATAATAACAGCATGTTCTAATTTTAAATTCTCTATTTTTTTTATAAAATATTTCTTTGGTGTGGTAACAAAAAAATGTTCAATCTCAAAATATATATCAGGTAACAAAAAAAGATCTTCATATTCATTTACAATAAAGAAACAAACTTCAAAATCTTTTATTTTATAGTTTTTAACACACTTTTTACTAACACAAATATGTATATCCATCTTGTCTGAATAATACTGCTTTAGTAGAGCGGCAAAACCCCTTGAAGTATCATAAATAAAAGTCTTTTTTATCATTTTTTATTTATTTAAGTACATTATAAATACTTCGAAAAAATCTAGAAAATTTCAAAGGATAATAACTAGTTCCTAATTCATTGTTAAACTTTAAAACTATTTCCGAATAATCTTCATTTTGAGAAAACAATATTGCGTTAGTAAATAAGAAAATAGAGCCTAATAATAAGTTTATATGGTAGAGTCTTCATTTATTAAATATTTTAAAGCTAAATTAATATTCACATATTCGGTAAAATACATTAATCGCTGAAAATGGCTTACCTAATGCTAAAAGCACAATAACTGTAGACAAACAAACTTTCGTTGCGTGATAAAATAAGAAAGCCACTTTAAAATTGGCTTTCATCTATAACTATTAGTAAGCAACGATAAATCAGAGAAGGTTAAGAGATTCTATCAAAGGTTTTCTTTTATTTCTACTAATCGGGATTACACTTTTTCCAATTAAAGCTGTAGCATCTTGAATATCAATTATTTTATTTAAATTAATAATATAAGAACGATGGATTCTTAAAAAATTGAAAGGCAGGAGCTTCTCTTCTATTTTTTTTAAACTTGTATGTACCTTGTAATTTACTGTTTCAGTTATGATATCAATATAATCCCCAAAAGCATGAATATACTTTATCGTTGATATGTCAATTTTTACCAAGCGCTTGTCTATATTAATATAAATTTCAGTTGAAGTTAAATCTACATTTGGCGCAGTAGAAGTTAATTTTTTCTCTTTCTTTAACTTTGACCTTTCAACAGCTCTATCAAAACGTTCCCCTTGAATAGGTTTAACCAAATAATCATTAATACAATCATAATTAAATGCTTCTAAGGCAAAATTTTGATCAGTTGTAACCATTATAACTTTTGGCGGATTTTTAATAGTTTTTATAAAATCAATACCCGAGAAATTAGGCATATGAATATCTAAAAAAATTAAATCTACCTCATTATCTTCATTAAGATATTTTATGGCATCTATAGCATTGGAAAATTCCTCAGCTAAGATCAGATCAGATGATTTAAATATCAAGACAGATAAAATCTCTCTAGACAACTTTTCGTCATCAATTATTATACATCTCATTTTTATATTTTATTTAAAAAAAATCTATTTTAGTTATGGTATTTTCAAATTCAATTTGATGACGAGTCAAATTATTTCTTAAGTTTTGTTCATATTTTACTTGAATAATAGCGGATTTCAAGCCCAAGCAACCCAATTTTATGTCTTATTTTATGAACGCTTTCTGCTGCTTGCCTATAATTAGAATTTAGAATATGTTTTCTGTATAATGCAAACTCTTCTGGGAATTCTTGTTTTAAAACTGAAATCAATCGCTCTCTAATAACTTCATCTCCATCGGCTAATTTATCTATGTATTCTAAATTAGGTTGCTCATCGATTGTTTTATTTGTGAATCGTAAAAAAGAATTTTGTGCCAACATTTTCTTCACTCTCTAACCAAATTTTTTCGTTCAAATTATCTATAATCCTTTTAACAATTGAAAGTCCTATTCCTGATGCCGTTTCATTTGTATTACTTGATTGGAACATTTGAAATATTTTTTTTTGATTCTTCTCAGGAATACCAATCCCGTTATCTTGAATTGAAAAAACAAAATAATCGTTAAATTCTTCAAAACTTATAGCAACAATTCCATTTGTTTTTTCATTATAACTGATTGCATTACTTAATAGGTTTTGAAACAATTGTTGAATTCTAAATCTATCTGCTACGATTACAGGCAACTTTTTATCAATTATTACTTTAACATTAGAAGGGATGAAAAGAATACTAAGTATATGGTTTACTAGTTCATTTAAGTTAAATTTTTCCTTACTTCCTTCAACAGTTTCAATTTTTGAATAAGTCAATATCCCTTGAATTAAGCGGTCCATTTTTTCTGCTTTTTCTTGAATTAGCGTAAAATATTTTCGTGTTTTATTATTAAACGTTACCTCGTTATCCTCTCTTATAAATGTTATTAACGTATGAATACTTCGCAATGGCGATTTCAAATCATGAGAAACCATGTGCGCATATTCATTTAATTGCTCGTTTTGTTTTTCTAATCGTTTTAATAATTTTTCCTTTTGAATTTCTAAATTATTTGTTTCTGTGATATCAAAATGCATCCCAATAGAGCCTATCACTTCGCCATTAAGATTATAATTTGGAGCACCACTAATCAGCCATTGCTTTAGTTCTCCGTTTTTATTTGTAACTGACAACTCATAAGAATCAGATAATCCTAACTTTCGGTTTGCTAATTTAGTTTCTAATTTTTCTTTACTTGCAGAATCTAAACTCAAATCGGAGGCATTCTTTCCAATTAAAAAATCGACTGGATACCCTATCATTTCAGAAAATCTATTATTTACCAGTAGGACCGTCTTGTCTAAAGCAACTTCTACTAATCCGATATTCATGTTATCAATTATGCTTCTGTATTTTTCTTTTTCATGTCGTAATCCTTCATTGTACTTTTTGTTTAATGTAATATCAGTATAGCTCCAAAGATGCCCTTTATATATACCATCACTTGTTATTGGAATGTATCTTCTTTCCAAAACTCTTCCATCAATTAATCTTAATTCTTCCCCTAAAACAATCTCTTTATTGCTCAAAATTTCATTAATTCTTGGAACAAATTGTTCACTATTATGAAAATACCCTTTTGATTCCTCGGCAGAATTGGTGCAATCCATACCTATCATAAAATTGGGTTCCGCATTTATACCAAACATGCTACAAAACTCTTTATTAACTAATAAAATTTTCCTGTTTTCATCTTCAAGTAAAATACCTGTTTGTAAATTCAATATCAAGGAAGTAAGCCTACTTTCGGATTCTTTCAGTTTGTCATTAATTTCTTTTTCTTTAGTTATATCATCTATAATTACAAAATATTGAACTACCTTTCCTTGTGTATCCAATACAGGTTGTCCTTTCGTTCTTGCCCAAAACCAATCATTATTTTTTTTCTTGTGATAAATTTCACAATCAAAGTTTTCTCCAAATTTAAAAGCAGTTATCATGCTTTTTAAAACTGCATGATCTGACAATTCAGAAACGCCAAGGTTAACAATAGTTTTGTCTATTACATCGCACCTTGAATATCCTGTCAATTCAAGATAGGCCTCGTTGCTCCAAAAAATCTTCCCATCTAAATCAGTTAATATAACGCCACTTTTATTAGCACTTGCTACCAGTGAAAGTTGTTTTATTTCTTCTTTATCTTTTGTAAGCGCTTTTTGTTGTTCGTTAATTTTATCAATTAATTCTTTTAAATCCTGACTTGTTAACTCTTGGGCTTTTAAAACGTGGAGCAAATCTATTAAGGGGTCGTGCGTAGCAAAATCATTTAGTTTGAGTTTATTGTTTGTCACCTCTTCCATAGAAACAAACCAAGGAGAACCTACAAAAAGAAAGTATCCGTTATGCTTTTGAAATTGACCTCTTAAAATAATCTGATTTTGATGCAATGCCTCAATAGTTATTAACTGATCCACCAATTCAATAAAATCAGTAGCAGCTAACAGTGAAACAAAAGGTCTTTTTATTGAAAATACCTCAATAAATTTAGTGTTTTCATTTAATGAAGGTATTAATTTAGACAAACTCTCCCCATATTTTTTTATATTCAAATCTGCATCGATTAAAATATAAAATGGAAAAAGTTTATTGAAGCTTGATGCATCAAATTGAAATTGAAAATCTTTCATTCTATAACCAGGTAATTTTGAAAATTTCATGAGAGTGTCCGTCATTTCTTGATTGAATCAACTCTAAATTTATATTTTCATTAAACATTTTTGATAGACCTTGTATTAATCCCCTAACAAATTCCTGATAGCCTTCTCTACTGGATAAATAATGCAAATTCATACTAGTATTTGTAACGTCCGTAACTTTAAATTCAGGCGGTGACAATTTTGGATAAATCAACATAATTCTATTATGGAATTCTGGCAAATTCGCTATAAATTCTTTTAAATTAGAGCCTCCTGACTCCATTAATCCGGCATATTTCTCTTTAGTAGTTTTTAAAACCCACCATTCCCCAAAAGTGATTAGAACATCAGACAAAGACATATTCATTTCAACAGCAGCCGCCTTAGCTAATTGGAAAGTTATATCATTATCATAAGGTTCATTACTAATGAAAAAATCTTGCGCAATACCACTTTTTTCTCTAATAGCATTCCACTTATCTATACCAAAGTTAAAAACAACTAAATCTTGAATAGACTTATTTATAATTCCGTACATAATTTTTTATGTTAACTCGTTACAAGACCAATAATTAAGGGTTTTTTCAACAATGATTTCATAATCTTCATACTTCAAATGTTTAAGCATATAACCAGAAACACCTATTTCATAACATTTTAAAATGTCATGTAAATCATTCGAAGTAGTAAAAACAACTAATGGAATTCTTTTTAAACCATCATCATTCTTTACTATTCTTAAAAACTCTACACCATTAATTTCAGGCATTTTTAAATCTAAAATAATTAGGTCTGGAATTATGTCCTTATTTTTTAAAATCGACAATGCTTCTTTCGCATTATTTGCCTCAATTACTTTATGATTTAAATTTAATTTATCCAGAACTCTGTTAAATTTCATAACTTCAATAACATCGTCATCAATAAAAAGGATATTTAACAGTCTATTCATTTCATAGGATTTCACAAAATTCATCCAAATATTGTATTTTTTTTGAAAATTTCTATAAAGCTTCAATTATATTCGACAAATGATTGTTTGCTGTAGCCGAGTGAAAATTGAATGTCAGAAAAAAGCATAAATTCAAGAAGTAATTAATTTAAATGGAAGTTTATTATTTCGGGTGAATAAAAATAATATCTATTTTTCTAATTGGAGAATCTCGTCACGTAACTTTTTGGTCAAACTTTTGAAAACCAAATCATAGGAATGATTAATAAGCTCACACATGAATTTATCGGAAACATCAGAATTGAAGTCCACCGTATTCCAATGAATTTTACTCATGTGAAATCCCGGATTTATTGCTTCATATTCGGCTCGAAGTTCTTCGGCCCTTTCAGGAACACATTTTAAATTGAGTGATGGACTTCCTTTTTCCCATTCTTTTAATGATGTAAGACAAAACATTTTTCCGCCAACTTTAAAAACCAAAGTATCCTCATCAAAAGGAAAATGCTCACTAACACCTTTTTTAGACAAACAGAATTCGTATAGTTGTTCAATGTTCATAATAGTCAAGCGTTTTAAGGTTGCTAATCAAAAAGTAATTCGTAATTCGTAATTCGTAATTCGTAATTCGTAATTCGTAATTTAAACAATCTTTTCCATCATTTTTTCGGGATGAGCCAATGCTTTGAAGCCAAATTTCTCGTATAAAAAATGTGCATCCGAAGTTGCCAATCGCCATATTTTCACTTGTTGTAATTTTGGCTCTTTCATCATGGCTTCAATTAAAATGGAGGAATAGCCTTTTCCGCGGTGTTTCTCCTCAATAAAAACATCCATCATGTAAGCAAAAACAATATAATCAGTAATCACTCGGGCGAAACCAATTTGCTCCTCATCCAAATAAATTCCGAAACAAAACGAAGCGTCAATTGTAGTCTGAACTTCATCAATCGTTCGTCCTGCGGTCCAATAAATATCCTTTAGGAAATTCTGTATAAACGGAACATCAAGCTTATTTTTATCTGTGGAAACGGTTATTATATCTGGCATAATTGCTTAATGTTCATTGTTTATTTTATGATTTTTTCCATTAATTTTTCAGGATTTTCCACTGATGTGAATCCAAACTTTTTATATAAAAAATGAGCATCGAGAGTCGCTAATCCCCAAATCTTTATCTCTCGTAATTTTGGCTCGTTCATTATTGCATTTAAAAGAATTGACGAATATCCTTTTCCGCGATGTTCATCAATGATAAAAACATCCATCAAATAGGCAATAGAAACTAAATCTGAAATGACTCTTGCAAATCCAACTTGGGCATCATCCAAATAAATTCCGAAACATAACGAATTATCAATAGAAATTTGCATCGTTTCTATTGTTCTGTTTTTGGCCCAATAGGTATCTTTCAAAAAGTTCTGTATAAACGGAACATCAAGCTTATTTTTATCTGTGGAAACGGTTATCATCATTAAAATTTATTTTAAATTCTAAATTTTGAATTTTAAATTGAATCTCATTTAAAATTTATAATTCAACATTTAAAGTAGTATATAGAATTGGTTTACTTGGCGAAGCATCATTTTCAAACGAAGCGAATTGTAAGTTCAAAATATAACTTCCGTCTTTGATGGTGTCATCTACAAAAATCATTTCGGTAATCGTACAATCCAGTCGGGCGTCTGCATTCAAGTTATTGACATCTTTTACATTCCAAAATGCTTTGTGAGCCAATAATTTCCCTTCGTCTTCTTCCCGATCCACACTCGGCAAATCAATCAGTAAATGTTTGATTCCGATTTCTCGAATGAAAGTCGCCGCTTCCTCTAATAAATAAGGCGGATTTGTATTCGAATACTTTTTATGATTTTTACTTTCTAAATTGGGTAAAGTTCTAATGACAATTGCTTCTCTTGTCTCGCTGAGCGCAGTCGAAGTTCTCAGTGCCTTTTCGATTTGAGCCTTAGTTATAACCAAATCATCTCCTCGCTTTTCTGGTTCAACCGAAATTAATTCGGCTGTATAGAAAAATTGTTTCAAACATTGATTGATGCTGTAAAATTCCTTGGTAATATGCCCAAGACATTCAGTGTGCGTTCCGTGTCCGTGTGGATTAAAGAAAATGTTGTTAAAATTAGTCGAACTTCCTTCCGACACTTTTCCAATCCAATCGCCAAAACGAACAGGTTCAATTTGTGGTTTTTCAATATACCAAGCAATCGGATTCGCATCAGTGTTCGTCAACGGAATAGAAATATCAATGGGTTTTGATAGGTCGATTTGGAAGTTGTTTATTGTTGCTATCATAGGATTTAACCGCAAAGGGCGCAAAGATTTACGCACTGTTCGCTAAGGATTTTAAAGGTTATTTGCTATTCTTTTTATACCGTTTTTTATTAATGTGACATTAAAATTGATTAACAATCCTAGCTTGCAATCTGTGAGTTTTAAATAAGTCAACAATTGCGCAAAATGAATATCATTCAAGACTTCAACTGATTTAACTTCTATAATTAATTTGTTTTCAAAGATAATATCAATTCTATAACCAACATCAAGTTTTACTTCTTCATAAACAAGCGGAAGAGCTTTTTGTTTCTGAACATCTAATCCACTTTTCTTCAATTCATAAAACAGACATTCTTCATAAGCACTTTCTAAAAGTCCAGGACCTAATGTTTGATGCACTTTTAAAGCACAATCAAAAACAATTCTAGACAATTAATTCTCAGTCATAATAATCTTGCTTGCGTTCTTTGCGTAAAACTTTGCGAACCTTGCGGTTACATTACTCCAAATTTAATAAAAATAAGTCTGAAGCAATTCCGTCACTCAAAAACTTACCGCTTTTGGTTGTTCGCAGCACGTTTTCATCCACAAAAAGCAAATGATCTTCGACATATTTCGCCGCTTGTTGGTTCAGATAATCTAAATAACCTGTCCCAAATTCGGTTTCAATTCTATCCAATGAAATTCCCCAGATCGTTCGTAAACCCGTCATTACATATTCGTTATAACGATCGGTTTGGGTTAAGGTTTCGGTTTCTGATGGTAATTGATTTTCGGCAATTGATTTCAGATATTGCGCATTATTCGAAACATTCCAGCTTCTTGAAATTCCGTTATAACTGTGCGCTGATGGACCAATTCCGATGTATTTTTTGCCTAACCAATAACTCGAATTGTTTTTCGAAAAGTAATTCTCTTTGCCAAAATTGGATAATTCGTAATGAATAAATCCATTTTCTTCGAGCTTATCAACTAACAAATGAAAATGTTCCTGTGCCACTTCATCATCAGGCTGCGGAATAATTCCTTTTTGGATAAAGGTATGCAAAGCTGTTTTTGGCTCGACTGTCAGAGCGTAACTCGAAATATGCGGCACATTGAAAGACAAGGCTGTTTCAATATTTTGAAGCCATTTTTCGTTGCTCATTTGGGGAACGCCGTAAATCAAATCGATCGAAATGTTATCGAAATATTGAGTTGCTATTTCTAAAGATTTTTTGGCTTCTGCCGAATTGTGAGCGCGATTCATCAGCTTTAAATCGTCTTCAAAAAACGACTGAATTCCGATGCTTAGGCGGTTTACTTTGTTTTTAGATAATTCGATAATTCGTTCTTCCGACAAATCATCTGGATTGGCTTCAACAGTAATTTCGGGATTCTCTACAACTTTGTAATGTTTGTAAACGGTATCTATCAATAATCTTAAATCATCAATTTCTAATATCGAAGGCGTTCCGCCACCAAAGTAAATCGTTTCTACTCCCGAGAATTCGGGATCATCTTCGAATTCACCTTTACGCATCGCAATTTCATTGGCTAAAGCCAAAACCATCTCGTCTTTCTTCTTTAATGAAGTCGAAAAATGAAAGTCGCAGTAATGACAAGCTTGTTTGCAAAAAGGGATGTGAATATAAATACCGCTCATTTTAGTTTGCTGCCTCAGTATCAGTCAACAGTATTGAAAACTGCGACTGCGACTGAAAACTATTTTTTAATTCGTTCTTCATTCTGTTTTACAAAAGCATCCCAACCGGTATAACTTTTAGCTCCAACTATTTTTCCTGAATTGAAAAAATGACAAACTGCCGCTGCTAAACCATCAGTTGAGTCGAGATTTTTAGGAAGTTCTTTTAGTCCAAGAAGCTGTTGCAGCATTTTGGCTACCTGCTCTTTGCTGGCGTTTCCGTTTCCGGTGATGGCCATTTTTATTTTTTTAGGTTCGTATTCGGTAATTGGGATATCTCGTGAAAGTCCAGCTGCCATCGCCACGCCTTGTGCTCTTCCAAGTTTCAGCATCGATTGCACATTTTTTCCGAAGAACGGTGCTTCAATCGCGATTTCGTCGGGATGATGGGTTTCGATAAGTTCGATGGTGCGTTCAAAAATGACCTTCAATTTGGTATAATGGTCATCATATTTGCTCAAAATGAGTTCGTTCAGCTGAAGAAATTCCATTTTCTTGTTCACGACTTTTATCAACCCAAATCCCATAATGGTGGTTCCGGGGTCAATTCCTAATATGATACGTTCGTTTGCCATTTTTAGTTGTCGGAGATTTATTGTTTATTGTTGGCTAAAATTGCGTAATTCATTTTCAAATTTCCAAATTTTCAAATTTCCAAATTGACTACCTTTGCAACAATGATTACAATTCCACACAAATCTAAGCAATTCCTCGTTTTTCTAATCAAACTTTTGATTGTAACTGCTGCTTTTTATTTCATTTACGATCAATTGGCCAATAATGACAAACTCGATTGGAGTAAATTCCAAAACTTGCTTAAAGAGAAGTTCTCTATTTTAGGAATTCTGTTTTTGCTGTCGTTTAGTTTTGCCAATCGTTTTCTGGAAATTTTAAAATGGCAGAATCTGGTTTCGTTTCTCAAACCTATTTCTGTTGGCGAATCTACCAAGCAAGTTCTCGGAGCTCTGACAACTGGGATTTTCACACCAAACGGTCTCGGAGAATATGCTGGAAAAGCACTGTATTTCGAAAAAAGCAAAACAAAACAAATCATCTTCCTGAACCTCATCTGCAACGGAATTCAGATGTTTTTGACTATTCTGTTTGGTACGATTGGTTTGGAAATTATCGGTTATTGGAAATGGTCGTTAGCAATACTACTATTGGCTTTTGCCATTTGCCTACTGGCTTTATTATCAAAAAAATTCAAAATCAAAGGTTATTCCATCGAAAAACTGATTGATAAAATCAATGAAATCCCAAAACGGATTCACAATAAAAACAACTTTTTGGCACTTTGCCGTTATTTGGTTTTTTCGCATCAGTACTATTTTTTATTTCTCGCTTTTGATGTAGATTTACCTTATCTAACAATGATGGCGACAATTGCAGCTGTTTATTTCCTGGCTTCGTCTTTACCAAGTTTTCAATTTTTAGATTTTGCCGTAAAAGGAAGCGTGGCTGTTTTTTTCTTCGGAAAGCTGGGTGTTAACGAATGGATTGTAGTATTCATATCCACATTGATGTGGTTTTTGAACGTAGTTTTACCGGTCGTTATCGGAAGTTATTATGTATTAAAATTTAAACCAAAATGGAACTAATTTCAATTGTTTTGCTTGTTATTTTATTGGTCTATATTGTTTTTATTATACAGTTGATTCTTGGATTCAACAAAGTAAAATCCTTTAAAATAAAAGATTTAGCTCCAAAAACAGCTTTTACGATTGTCGTTCCTTTTCGTAATGAAGAAAAAAATCTGGGGAAGCTTTTGGAATCAATTTCAAAATTAAATTATCCCATTTCATTGATTCAGATTGTGATGGTTGATGATTTTTCTAAAGACAATTCGACTCAAGTTTACAACCAATGGCGCATTCATCATCAAACAGTTGACACCACGCTTCTGGAGAACTTACTATTGTCTAATTCGCCCAAAAAAGATGCTTTAGGAAGGGCCATTCCGATTGCCAAACACGAATGGATTGTTACAACCGATGCCGACTGCATAGTTTCTAAAAACTGGTTGCTGACATTAGACAATTACATTCAGCAAAATACCAAATCGAACGGACCCGAAATGATTGTTGGCGCCGTGATGTATAAAAACAAAAACAACTGGTTTCATCATTTTCAGCAATTGGATTTGATGAGTTTGCAAGGCGTAACTATTGGAAGTTTTGGTATTGGAAAACCCTTTATGTGCAACGGAGCGAATTTTGCCTACACTAAAAAATTCTTTACTGAAATTGGTGGCTTTGGCGGAATAAACGATAAAGCAAGTGGCGACGACGTTTTGCTATTACAGAAAGCAGTTGACCTGAATAAAGAAAAAGTACATTACCTGAAAAACATTGATTTCATTGTCAAAACAAAACCTGAAAACGATTTGTTCAAGCTCTTTATGCAACGCGTTCGCTGGGCGGGAAAATCAACAGGTTATAAAAGTACATACGCAAAATCATTGGCGGTTTTAGTTCTACTGATGAACCTAAGCTTAACTGTTGCCTTCTGCCTTTTGCTTCTTCCCTTTTCCCTTTTCCCTTTTCCCTTACTAAACTGGAAAATAGTCCTATTTATATTTCTATCGAAGTATGTTGTTGATTCTATTTTACTCTACAAATCAAACTCCTATCTGCGAAACGGAACCTTTTTTGTAACCATAGCAAGTAGTATCATTTACCCTTTCTTCTGCAGTTTGGTTGGAGTTTACTCGTTGTTTGGAAACTTTAAGTGGAAAGGTAGAACTTTTAGGAAATAGCCCGGATGGAAACGGCATCCTTTTACAGCCATCTGGTTTTTAAAAACCAGATAGCTGTAAAAGATATAGTGGACCGCCGGAATAGCTTCAAAAAAATTACTCCGACTTAATAATTACAGGAAGTGTAAATTGTGTTTTCACAGGAATGCCTCTTTTAATCGCGGGATTCACTTTAGGGAAATCGATCAATCGCGCATGCAGGATGCTATCAATTTTTATGGTGTCGTAGGCTACGGAATCTTTTGGGAATTGCGGTTCAAACTGCATCGAAGCATTTGGGAAAACCGTCACTTTAACCTCAATAGTATCCAATCTTGGAAATAAAGTCGCCAAAGTATCAACCGCAAGTTTTTGTTCAATTGTTGCTGCCAGGAATTCGAAAAAGCATTGCTTGCGTTGATCTGCATTTGCTAATTTCTCACAATCTGCAAACGATGGATATTCGTCTACTTCATTCCAATTGATTTCCTTAAGTTGTTTGTCCAACAACTCTTTCTCATCGGGAACCTGCTTATCAAAATACTGACAGGATTGAAGAATTAGAAGTACTGCTATTGCTAAAATTTTTTTCAAAATCTATTTTTTGGAATTTAAATAATCAGCATAACTTTTGTCAAACCATTCTTGTTTCGTGCGGTGTGCCTCAGCTTTCTGATCTTTGTACAAAAGACCTAACTTCTCAGAATAGATCGCAATCTTAATCGTGTACGAATAAAACTCTTCCTTGGTAAGTGTCATATTTTGATCTTTTTGCTTTTTGAAATAATCGAAAAACAGCGCATCAAACTCTTTTTTGTCGTAGGCCTGAACTTCTTTCTTATACTTTGTATAAAGCACTTCTTTGATTTCAGTATCCGAATCAGTTCCTGCTTTTTGCTGCGCAAACGCATTGGTAGCAGCAAAAAATAGAAATGTAAAAAGTATGATTTGTATTGCTCTTCTCATATACTTCAAAAGTAGTAAAAAAAACGAAAGTTCCTAAAAGCAAAAAAGCCATCCACAACAAAGTGGAAAGCTTTTCATTGGTCTAACTACTAAACCGCGCTACGAGTTACAAAGTCGTAGCAAAACAACACAACTAATTTTGAATGACTTACCGAATTTCTCTTCGGAAATACATTTCATTTACTTTTTTGGGAGCTAAAAAATGAACTTAAAAAAATCCTTTTTTTGGGCAAAAAAGCACTTTGTTTCCAAAGTGCTTTCCCCAATTTAGCGGTCTGGACGGGACTCGAACCCGCGACCCCATGCGTGACAGGCATGTATTC
>NZ_JAQSDH010000038.1 GCF_029945805.1 Flavobacterium sp. | reverse complement strand
TTTAATCTATCTATTTTTGTCTTATAATCTGTATCGATTATTTAGGACTAGTCAACTGTTGTTGAACTAACGTTAAATAATATGTAATAATATAAATCACAGTACTTTTCTTTGTTAATTTGTGAAAAATTTTAAAATGGGTTTTCGCTTCCTTATTCTGTTCGTAATCATTGGAATAGTTGAACTCTATGCTTTTCAAGCCATAAAAACGGTTACAAAATCTAAATGGATTTTGATTTCATATCTAGTAATATCTGTTGTAGCAATTTTATTTATAAGCTATCAATTACTTAAGTTCGATAGGAGTGTTGGTCAAACCAAAATGACGATGGTTACTTTGGGATTATTGTTATTGGTGTTACTGCCAAAACTAGTTTTAACTTTGACAATGCTGATGGAGGATGTATTGCGGTTTATGATGGGAACCGTTACTCATTTTATGGGACACAATTCCGATAGTTTTTTGCCCGAAAGAAGAAAATTTGTCAGCCAGGTTGCGATCGGATTGGCTGCTGTTCCGTTTTTGTCATTGATTTACGGAATGACTGCCGGTAAGTATAATTTCAAGGTTATCAAACAAACTTTATTCTTCCCTGATTTACCGGATGCTTTTGAAGGATTTAAGGTAACACAGATTTCGGATATTCACAGCGGAAGTTTTGACGATGAAGAAAAAATAAGATATGCTATCGATTTAATCAACGAACAGCAATCTGATTTGTTGCTTTTCACAGGTGATATTGTAAATGCTAAAGCAGATGAAATGCATCCATGGATTGACATTTTTAATGGATTGAAAAAATACGAGTACGGGAAATTTTCTGTTTTAGGCAACCATGATTATGGCGAATATCTGGATTGGAAATCACTTGAAGCAAAAGCCGAAAATTTTGTTGCAATAAAAGACTTACACCGTCAAATTGATTTTAAGTTATTATTAAATGAAAACATCAAAATTAAAAAAGGAAGTGATGAAATTGCAATAATTGGTGTTGAAAACTGGGGGAAACACTTTGGAGAATTTGGCAATATTGATAAAGCTTCCGAAAACATTAATCCTGCAGATTTTAAAATATTAATGAGCCACGATCCAAGTCATTGGGAATACATTGTGAAAAAACATCCAAAGAATATTCAATTAACACTTTCCGGACACACGCACGGAATGCAGTTTGGCATAGAAATTCCAGGGTTTTTCAAGTGGAGTTTGGCGAAATATATGTACAAACAATGGGCGGGATTATACACGGAATTTGGACGATACGTTTATGTAAATCGTGGTTTTGGTTTCCACGCCTATCCTGGAAGAGTGGGTATTATGCCGGAAATAACGGTTTTTGAACTAAAAAAAGGCAATATTGTAGCATAATTAGTTAAAAATGCTACATTTGTGCTTTACTATTTCTTTTAAAAAATAAAAGAACTAAAAACATTTTGGTTTTATGTCAAAATTTGGAGAATTAATCAACGCACAAGTTCCAGTATTAATTGACTTTTATACTGAATGGAACGAATCTTCAGTTTCTATGCATCCTGTAATCAGAGATGTAGCTGCTGCGCTTGGTGACCGAGCAAAAGTTATAAAAATTGATGTAGATAAAAATCAAGAATTGGCTGATGCACTTCGTATAAAAGGTTTACCAACCCTGATGATTTATAAAGAAGGTCAAATGGTGTGGAGACAATCCGGTGAACTGGATGCCAACACTATAATCAATTTGGTTCAGGAGCAATTGTAAAGAATAGATAATAGATTTAAAGATAATAAACTACAAGATAATAGAAAAGCGACCTAATTTGGGTCGCTTTTTTATTGCTTCAAATAGTAGATTAGAGCTCTTTAGCCCCGATAGTAGCGGCATCCTTTTTAAAGTAGTGCCGGAACGAAAGTGGAGGTGCTGCTTTAAAAGTAGTGCCGGAACGAAAGTGGAGGTGCTGCTTTAAAAAGATATAGCGGATAGCGGGAGCAATCGTGACTAAAAAAGCAAATGTTGTGCTACCCAAATAAAAAACCCTCACATCGCTGCAAGGGTTTCTTATTTTTTGGATTCCCGCCTTCGCGGGAATGACAATTAATATCTGTAGTATTCCGGTTTAAATGGCCCTTGAACTTCAACACCAATATAGGCAGCTTGGTCATCTCTCAATGTTTCCAATTCAACACCTAATTTAGCAAGGTGTAAAGCAGCTACTTTTTCATCTAAAATTTTTGGTAACATATACACTTCGTTTTTGTAAGCTGAAATGTTTGTCCATAATTCGATTTGAGCTAAGGTTTGGTTTGTGAATGAATTACTCATTACAAAACTTGGATGACCCGTTGCGCAACCTAAGTTTACTAAACGCCCTTCAGCAAGAATAAGAATATCTTTTCCAGCGATAGTATATTTGTCAACTTGTGGTTTGATTTCAATTTTAGACGCACCGTGGTTGCCATTCAACCAAGCCATATCAATTTCGTTATCAAAGTGTCCGATGTTACAAACGATAGTTTTATCTTTCATTTGCTCAAAGTGAGAACCAAGAACGATGTCTTTATTTCCAGTTGTTGTAATAACGATATCCGCATTTCCAACAACAGTATTTAATTTTTTAACTTCAAAGCCGTCCATAGCCGCTTGTAAAGCACAAATTGGATCGATTTCAGTTACGGTTACGATAGAACCAGCACCACGGAAAGAAGCCGCAGTTCCTTTTCCAACGTCACCATATCCGCAAACAACTACTCTTTTTCCAGCTAACATAATATCAGTTGCACGACGAACCGCATCAACTGCTGATTCTTTACAACCGTATTTGTTATCAAATTTCGATTTAGTAACCGAATCATTTACGTTAATAGCCGGCATGTGTAATGTTCCAGCTTTCATTCTTTCGTATAAACGGTGAACTCCAGTTGTAGTTTCTTCAGATAAACCGTTGATTCCAGGGATTAATTCTGGGTAACGATCAAATACCATGTTTGTTAAATCTCCACCATCATCCAAAATCATGTTTAATGGTTTTCTATCTTCACCAAAGAATAAGGTTTGTTCAATACACCAGTCAAAAGATTCTTCATCCAGACCTTTCCAAGCATACACTTGAATTCCAGCAGCAGCAATAGCAGCAGCAGCTTGATCTTGAGTTGAGAAAATATTACAAGAAGACCAAGTAACTTCAGCTCCAAGTGCAATTAAAGTTTCGATTAACACTGCAGTTTGAATTGTCATATGGAGACATCCCGCAATACGTGCACCTTTTAAAGGTTGTTCATTTTTATATTCAGATCTAAGTGCCATTAATCCTGGCATTTCAGCTTCTGCCAATTCAATTTCTTTTCTTCCCCAAGCCGCAAGTGAAATATCTTTCACTTTAAAAGCTACAAAAGGTAATGTCTGTGTACTCATCTATTATGTATATTTGTTTTTTTTAATTTGGGTGCGAAATTACGCAATAAGAAAGAATTAAAAAAACGTTTTTTGCTTTTTTATGATTTGTTTAGCTACTTAATTTTCTGAAAAACAATTAGATAATTTAAAATCAACAATGCCTTTACTAAAAACCATAGCTTTAAATGATTACACTCAATTGTTGGTTTGGAAAATAACCGAGACGTTTGATGAGCTGTTCAGCAGCATAGCTTTGAAAGATATTTCTTTGGCTAGAGTAGAAAGCATGAAAGCCGAAAGTCACCAAAAAGGGTTTTTGAGTGTTCGTAGATTATTGATGGATTCCGGATATACCGATTTTGATTTGTACTATGATGAATTTGGAAAACCCCATTTGAAAGACGGAAAACACATTTCAATTTCGCATTCGAATGGATTTTCGGTAATCGTTTTGAGCGATGTCAATATTGGTGCCGATTTAGAAATTCTAAAGGAAAAAACTTTACTTCTAGCTCCGCGTTTTATGGATATTGCACACTTGAAAAATCTCACTAAAGAAGAGGAATTGATGAAGGCAACAGTGGTTTGGGGAATCAAAGAATCCGTTTTTAAGATTAAAAACGAAATCGGAATCAGTTTTAAAGATCACATTTTTGAAAATGGATTCAATCTGAAAGATAAAAAATGTACGGTCGAATTGCGATTCAATAATAAAATTGAAGTTTTCGATATTGTTTTTGACTTTATAGAAAACTATGTCTTTGTTTGTGCATTTGAATCAATTTGATTCTTTTTTTCTGCTTTCATAAATAGTCACCATCAGCATGGTACCCATTTTTCGAGCGCGTCGTTTGAGCGTTTCTACATTTTCACCTACAAATAATTCATCGAGCGTTTCAAACCACAAATTCAACCATAAGCCAAAAATACTAGGATTAATTTTGTTATGAAATTGCTCATCAACCTTTATATGGGCTTCAATTGGATTTCCAAAATATTTTCGAACAGCAAATAAATTGTTTTCCCAAAAATCGGTAAGCTTTTCCAAATGACTTTCCCAATCTTGAATAGTAGTATTGAAAAACGGGCCAATTTCTTCGTTGGCTCTGATTTTTGCATAAAACGAATGAACCAGCAACTTTACATCTTCGCGGTTTTCAATTTCTTTCATTCTAAAAAACCAATAAGTTTAAAATTATGGTCAGTGCACTTACTATCACGCTTAAAATCGTCATATTGTACACTGTTTTTGGAGTTAATTGTGCTAATATAGCAACATTTACCATCATACAAATACCCACAACTATTCCAAGTTGTATCATTTGAAGGATAGAAGTTCCGTTTTTTAAAGTATACATTGCCGCTGCCGAACCTAAGCAACTTTGTCCAATAACAATTAAAGCAACGTAACCAATGTAATTTTTTTGAAAAGATTCTAGTGATTTATCGTAAAGTATCATAACCTTGAAATTTTATTTCACAAAGTTACGCTAGCCATTTTTCCGAATATTATGACTTAAATCATAAAGGATAAGTTTATCTAAATACTTTTCGGTTTATAATTTGAATTTCATTTTTCTTCTCTAATGATTTGATGGCACGAATAACCGTTTCTACGCGAAGTCCTGTTAAATCAGCCATTTGTTGTCGTGTTAAAAGAATCTGAAATCCCTCTTTCGCCTTTTTTAATTTAAAGAAATTAATGTAATAATCGATTAATTTCAACAAGCGATGTTCGGGTTCTTGCGACGATATTTCTGCTGCCATCACCGATTTATAATGCAGTCTTTGCGCTAAATATTCAATAATTGCTAAAGAAATAGTAAAATTATTCTTTACCAAATCTAAAAAACTAGTTTTAGGAAGAATGTAAATTTCACAATCAGAAACATCTATAGCATTGGCCGGATAGGCTCTTTCTAAAAATAAAGGAGGTTCTCCAAAAGATTGACCATCTTGAAAAATACCTTGAATAAATTCACGTCCAAGATCATTGAAATTGCACATTTTGACTTCACCAACACAAATTTGATAGTAATTAGAAGGTTGATTTCCTTCCTTAAAAATAATTTCACCCTTTTGAAATTTCTTCTTCTTAGCTTGATAAGATTCTAATAGCTCCTGTGAAATCATGGTGGAAAAATGGTGATGAAACACAAATTTACGATTTAAATTTTACGGATTTTAAAAAAGACCTACATTTACCAATCTATCATCTTTAGGAAATATTCATGTTGTATCCCGAAATTTTACTAGCAAAAAAGCAAAATAAAAAACTACTCGCCCTATTATTGGATCCTGACAAATTGATTTTAGATGATATTGAAAACATAATTTCAAAAATTAAAAATTCTCCCGCAACCCATATTTTTGTTGGCGGAAGTACTTTTGAAGGGAATCATTTAAATGAAATCATTATCCGATTAAAGTCAAAAGTCAAATTACCCATTTTACTTTTTCCAGGAAATCCATCTCAAATTTCAGCTGAAGCTGATGGCATTTTGTTTCTAATGTTACTTTCAGGAAGAAATCCAGATTATTTGGTTGAACATCAAATTAATGCCGTTCCGATTCTAGAAAAAACCAATCTCGAAATCATTTCAACAGGTTATATTTTGATAGAAAGTGGCTCTGAAACTGCGGTAGAACGCGTAAGTCAAACTAAACCATTATCTAAAAACAACATCGAATATATAGCGCAAACCGCAAAAGCCGGAGAATTAATTGGCAACAAACTGATTTATCTTGAAGCCGGAAGCGGGGCACAAAATGCGGTTTCTGCTGAAATTATAAAATGTGTTTCTAACAAAATTTCGATTCCATTAGTTGTTGGCGGAGGCATTCGTTCGAAAACACAAATTGATGAAGCATATTCCGCTGGCGCAGATTTGGTTGTTATCGGAACAGCTTTTGAAAATGACACAAACTTTTTTGACTACAATCTGTCACACTGAGCGCAGTCGAAGTGCTTTTAAATTATTTAATGATGTTCGAATTCCTATTTAATCAATACAAAGACTATCCAACCTACGAAATTGCACTCGAATTAACTGCGATAGTTTTCGGATTGCTGAGTGTTTGGTTTGCCAAAAAAGATAACATCTGGGTTTTCCCAACTGGAATAATCAACACCGTTATTTACACCTATTTGCTTTGGAAATGGTCCTTGCTAGGCGATATGATGATTAATTTTTACTATGCTGTGATGAGTGTTTACGGCTGGTATCACTGGACGCGAAAGACTGGAGATGTTGTCGAATTTCCAATTTCGAGAATGAATACTTACGAAAAAAAGATTTCACTACTGATTTTTGTGTTAACAATAGCATTTGTGGCTTCGGTTTACGTATTTTTTGATAAATTTACCCATTGGACATCTTACGTCGATACTTTCGTCACCGGAATTTTCTTTGTTGGAATGTGGCTGATGGCGCGAAGGAAAATCGAAAATTGGATTTTATGGATTGTTGGTGACATCATTTCAATTCCGATGTACTTTGTCAAAGGCTATTCGTTTACGAGTATTCAATATTTAATTTTTACAATAATTGCCGTTTTTGGGTATTTGGAATGGAAGAAAACTTTACAACAAAAGACAATTTAGCAAAAAAATACGGTTTTACCGAAGCAGATTTTGAACAAATCAAGCCTTTGGGTATTGCTTTGGATAAAATCGAAGGAGAACTTTTGCTTTTCAAATCCGGGATTCCGAAGATTACACTCGAAAGACCGGCCACTATAAACGACGGAATTTTAAAATTATCTACTACAGAATTTCAGGAATATGCTGATTATTTTGACTCCAAAAAAGATGCATTGAAACTAAAAAAGTTTGTTCCGGCTTCTGGCGCAGCAAGCAGAATGTTTAAATTTCTTAGTGAATTTCTGAATGACTTTGATCACGAAAACGAAACCGTAAACGCTTACATTAATAGAAAAAAAGATAAAAACCTTCCAATATTTTTAGCTGGAATTGAGAAGTTTCCGTTTTATGAGGAAATAAAAACTAAGCTAAAAGAACTTTACGAAAACTATTACTCGTTAGAAAGTCATGAAAAGAGCTATCTTTTCATTAAAACAATGTTGTCTTCAGAGTACTTTGATTTTGCTAATAAACCAAAAGGCGTTTTAGATTTTCACAGATACGAAACAGAAATCGCAACTCCAGCTGAAGAACATCTTAACGAATGTGTCTTTTATGCTAGTGCTAACTCGGTTTCAAATCTACATTTTACTGTTTCAGATCATCACGAAAAGTTGTTTCAGAATAGTATTGATAGTGTAAAGCAGAAAGTAGAACGCAAGTCAAAAACCACCGTTTATGTTGCTTATTCTCATCAGGACAAAAGCACTGATACCATTGCGGTTGCGCCGAATAATCTGCCTTTCCGTAATGAAAACAATCAATTGGTTTTCCGTCCAGGCGGACATGGCGCTCTAATTAAAAACCTAAATGATCTTGATGCTGATGTGCTTTTTATCAAAAATATTGATAACGTAATTCAAAATCATATCCAAGAAATTACTTTATATAAAAAAGGTTTGGCTGGTATTCTACTCGATTTGCAACAAAAAATTTTCGGGATTTTGAAAACGATTGAAAACGAAACAATAAAAGAAAATACCATTCCAGAAATCACCGAATTTATGGAGCGCAAGCTGAACATTGATGTGATTGAAGATTTCCAAAAATATACTTTAGCCAACAAATTAGAGTTTATAAAAAATAAATTAAATCGTCCAATAAGAGTGTGCGGGATGGTAAAAAATGAGGGAGAACCTGGTGGTGGACCATTTTGGGTAAGAAGCTATAAAGGAAATGTATCGCTTCAAATTGTAGAAAGCGCTCAGGTTGATGTTCACAATTCAGAGCAAGAGCAAATCTTAAAGAAAGCCACTCATTTTAATCCAGTTGATTTGGTTTGTGCCACTAAAAGTTATCTAGGTGAAAAATTCGACTTAACGCAGTTTGTTGATCAAAGCACTGGTTTTATTGTCCACAAAAACAACAAAGGCAAAGATTTAAAAGGCTATGAATTGCCTGGACTTTGGAATGGCGCGATGGCCAAATGGATTACGATTTTTGTCGAAGTTCCATTGGTTACTTTTAATCCTGTAAAAACGGTTAATGATCTTTTAAAACCTGCGCATCAGCCCCAATATGGAAACTGAAAAATTAGTAACTGAATTAACTTTTAAAGCCGTTAGAAGTTCTGGCGCTGGTGGACAAAACGTCAATAAAGTTTCCTCTAAAGTTGTTTTGACTTTTGATTTAAACGCTTCCTCAGCATTAAATGAAGAAGAAAAAGCATTGATATCAAATAAATTAGCATCCAAACTAACTTCTGAAAACCTTCTGATTTTAAACTGCGACGAAGACCGAAGTCAACTCAAAAACAAAACAATTGTTATCAAACGTTTTCTCGATTTAATTAAAAAATCTTTAATTATTCCCAAAAAACGAAAAGTCACGAAAGTTCCACGTTCCGTAATTGAAAAACGAATCAAAGCAAAAAGAAACACTTCAGTAATCAAGCAAAACAGAAGAAAACCTGAATTTTAAATTTCAATTTCAGAAATCAATTTCAATAACAATTGTGTTAACTTTTTAAAATTGCCATTGTCATTGCCATTGTTTTTTTTACATTTGTCCCGTCTCAAAAGGGGTGCTCTAAATTACGAGCTGAGATTATACCCAATGAACTTAGAACAGGTAATGCTGTTTAAGGAAAAGTGACAAACCAGAGTGCACGCTGACTTTGTCACAGGAAACAAACATTTTTATTTTTTAACCAAGAATAATTACCTCTTTTTATTCGTAACATTTTTTACGAATGGAAATTTTATTCAAAAAAAGAAAAAAGAAGAAAGAGCAAAGAAAAAAGATTATACTTTGCTTTCTTGCCTCTTGCCTCTTGCCTCTTGCCTCTTTCTCGCAAGAAAAAATTCAGGACACCACCAAAGTCAACCCGCTCGATGAAGTTTTAGTTTCTGGAGTTCGTGCCAGCAAAAAAAATCCAGTTACGTTTACGAATGTGACTAAAGAGGAACTTGCTCCTCGAAACCTAGGGCAAGACATTCCAATCTTACTTAATTACTTGCCGTCAGTAGTAACCACAACAGATGCTGGAAATGGCGTGGGTTATACGTACATGCGTGTTCGCGGCACCGATGGTTCGAGAATTAATGTAACCCTGAACGGCGTTCCATTTAATGACAGCGAAAGCCAAGGAACTTTTTTTGTTAATTTGCCTGATTTTGCGAGTTCATTAGAAAGTATTCAGTTACAGCGTGGCGTTGGAACTTCAACGAATGGTGCCGGAGCTTTTGGGGCTAGTTTAAACATGCAAACCAAATCCTTTCAAGAAAAAGCCTATGCAGAAATTTCAAATTCTAGCGGAAGTTTCGGAACAAGGAAACACACTTTAGCTTTCGGTACTGGTTTACACGACCATTTTGAAATGAATGGAAGAATTTCACAAATTGCATCCGATGGTTACATCGATAGAGCTTCAAGCAGGATGTTTGGTTACTTTTTTAATCTGAATTATGTTAAAAATTCGACTCAGATTAAAGTCATACTTTTTGGCGGAAAAGAAAAAACATACCAATCCTGGAACGGACTCGAAGATCCGGATAAATTAGCAAATGACCGAACTTATAATTCGGCAGGGCTCTATTTTGACGAAAATGGAAATGAAAAATTCTACGACAACGAAACTGATAATTACCGTCAGCATCATTTTCAATTGCATTGGTCCGAAAAATGGAGTCAAAAATGGAGTTCCAATGTGGCGCTGCATTATACTTTAGGCAAAGGATATTACGAACAGTTTAGAGAAGATGCCGATTTAGCCGAATACAATTTACCGAATTTTCAAGGAAACACAATAGCTGATTTGGTTCGACAAAAATGGCTCGATAACGACTTTTTCGGAACTACTTTTTCAATGAATTATAAAGCTGTCAAAACAGATATTCTTTTCGGCGGTGCAGCCAACCGTTATTTAGGAACGCATTTTGGAAAGGTAATTTGGACGCAATTTTATATTCCAGCAGACCGACGTTATTATGATAATTACGGAAATAAAGATGATGTGAATCTCTATGCGAAAGCATCCCATACATTCGGAAAAATTAACTTTTTTGCGGATATGCAGTACCGAATGGTTTTCTACACCGCAATTGGCGAAGATTTTGCCGATGTGAACGATACATTCCGATTTTTCAATCCGAAAGTGGGTGCGAGTTATCAATTGAACGCCAAAAATTCGTTTTACGCTTACGCCGGAATCGCCAATAAAGAACCAAGACGCGATGATTATGAAAACGGAAGTGCTAAACCAGAAAGGTTGTACGATTACGAATTCGGGTGGAAATACAATTCGAAAAATACTGCTATAAATGTGAATGCCTTTTACATGCAATACAAAGATCAATTGGTTTTAACCGGCGCATTTAATGATGTTGGTTCACCCATTTTTACGAATAGCGGCGCCAGTTATCGTTACGGAATTGAAATTGAAACGGCTGCTAAAATCTTAGAAAAACTGACTTTTCAGCCTAATGTTACTTTGAGTCAGAATAGGAATAAAGATTTCTTTTTTCAGCGTGATGGCATTTTACAGAATTTAGGCAACACCAACATTGCTTTTTCACCAACTATTATCGCTGGAAATGCAACAACTTATTCACCTATAAAAAATCTAAGTCTGGCTTTCCTTAATAAGTTCGTCGGAAAACAATTCATGGGAAATATTGATTCAGAAGCATCCGTTTTGAAAGCGTATAACATTCACGATTTTAATGTCACGTATTTATGGAACATTAATAAAGGAATAAAATCGATTCTATTCTCGGGATTGGTGAACAACATATTTGATTACCAGTACGAATCCAATGGTTATTTCTATACTTACGATGATGATTTTTCAACACCTGGAGTTACAACAACTATTGAAGGTGCAGGATATTATCCGCAGGCCGGAATCAACTTTTTAGCTGGAGCAACAATTAAATTCTAAAAATTACGACGGCTTTCAAAAATGAAAGCCGTCGTAATTTAAATTTATTCTTTAATTATAGTGTAGCTCTCTAATTGACCTTGATATTCTATTAGTACTAAATAAGTTCCTTGTGGTAAATTTCCAATATTTAATAACTCTGGCAATGCAGTATTTGGAAATGTTAAAAGCAATGACCCCGATTGGTTAAAAATTGTAACTGTAACTATAGGATTATAATTTGTTACTAAGTTTCCGATACCCAAATCTAAACTTGGAACGTTACCAACAGGATTATTATTTATCGTTGTAAACCATGGCGCCTCATATTTCACTGTAATGTTTAACAATCCTTCTGAAACAGGATTTGGCGTAAGTATAAAATTATTCCCTACAATTCCATTAAATGGATCGCTACATTCAGACGAACAGTTATTCATAGTATAAACTACTTCAAACCAATCTGACCAACCGCAACCATTTCGGGCTTTTACCTTGAATACAAAATCTTTGTTACAAGTTGGATAGATAAACACTCTGTAAAGTATAAAAAGGTTCATTTCCAATTATTTGATTATATTTTTTCTGAATAGAATCAAATACTACGCCCTTATATTCGCTATTTTCCCAATCACTTAAAATATCGAAGTCTGTATTTATAATTCCAATGGGGACAACGTTTTTACCCTTAAACTCAATTTTTTCATCAACAATTTTTTCTAATACTTTCGAGTGTAAAAACTTCTTAGCTTTACCCGCATTGTACAATTCTAAAATTGATTGTTAAAATAACTGTAGTCTGCAGTATTTAGACTGTCTGACAAATTAAAATTGTAAAGGTTTGCAAGTTGCATCGTCCTTTCATACAAAATACCACTTTTAATTTTTGTAGTATCAATCTCTGTTAATTTTTTGTCCAGTTCATTATAGTCTGGATTTGGTAAATCCTGTGCTACAACATTGTTAAAAAACAATGCTACAATAGCTAGAAAAAATAATTTTTTCATAATTTTGCTTGCTTTTTGGTTAATATTTATTTGTTAATCATTAATTAGGGTTGCCTTTGCCGAGGCAACCTTTTTTGTTTTAAGGAAAATAGGTCCCAGCTATTGTTAAGCTGTTAATATCAAATCTTCCTTTAGTAATTTCTATTTCATCATTTGGATTGTTAATATTTCTAACTCTACAACTAAATGTACCAGAAATAATAGTACCTGTTAGTGGGTTTTGAGATAGTCTCGTAATGGTGAAACTTCCTGAATTTGGAAAAGAAACATATTTTTGAAACGAATTTGTGAGTTTATCATACACATTGCGATGAATGTAATTATGCTCAAAGCCATCTATATCCGTCATTCCGGTAGATTCGTCAATAGTATAAGTTCCTATACCATTCATAGGAGCATTGTGCATGTGGAAGAAAAAACTCCCTCCTAAATTGCTTATGTAATCTATGACTTCTAATTCATAATAATCAAAATTAAACTCTTGATATCGTCTAAAAAGTCTTACGCCTGATAACGGAAAGACTAAACTGCTGTTACCGCTTCTAGGCAATAGTAGCTTTCCATCAATAAGACACCCAAAAGTATTGGCGCCCGTTTGAGTTTCGGGTTGTAGTCAGCCACTAGGAACTGCTATCTGTGCTGCATCCTGCAAGTATCATGATAAAAAAGAATAAAAAAAAATGTTTCATAATGTGTTGGTGCTAAAATTTAAACTGATGTTTGTAACCTAGATTAAATAGTGTGTTTAGCGTTGGTTTTGAAGAATTTCCAAATAATGTTTCCACATCTCCTTTAGAACCGCCTATATATCCTTCGTAGTCAATAAAGATTGCGTTTTTTTCAGATATGAAATAATTTAGTCCGTAACCTAACATGAATCCCAAGTTAAATTTTTTAAAATCTTTTTCGGGTTCGGGAAAATAATTTTTATAAGAACTATACGTTTCAACATTTAGAACTAATCCTGTTTTCAAATTTCCTTTCAGGTTTTTGTAGAGTCTAAATTCCCATTTAATAGCGATGGGAAAAGCTATCTGATCACCTTTAAAATCTCCCGAATAAGAATCAGTTAACCATGAACTTGATTGCCTAAAGGATACGCCAGTTTTGAAATATTTAATTTTACCTTCAACACTCCATTGTTTGCCAAAGTAATATTCTGCTAAAACGCCGCCTTGAAATGAGGTTTTATCACCTCCAACTTCAAAAGAAGTAATTTTGTTTGTGCCTATTTCAGCTCCAAAATACCATTTCCCTTTAGGATAAACAATACCTTCTTTTTGTGCTGTCGCGATAGAGGAATAAAAAAGAGTTAATAAAATTATTTTTTTCATAATTAATAGTATTTAAATGATAGTGTAAACATATTAAGATAATTTCAAACTGAGGTACAGTTTTTCTATACATTTTACAAATAAACACATATTTATTATCTGATAATGAGCTATCTAAAAAATATATTTCTATTTTAAAACTACCGCTATATACTAACATCATTAGGCTATGACACACAATTTTATATTGTTTTTGACACACCTTCGTTGTTAATTCTGCTAAGTAGCATAGTGTTTGCTAAAGCAAGTTTAAACACTAACATCAATGGTGCTAGATGTTAATTTTATTTGATTATTAGGACTTTTAAACATTTTTAAAAGCACAATTAAAAGTTTTTAGAAAATAGTTCCATGAAGAGTATATAGAAATTATCGTGCTTATAAAAGTTGCTAAATCACTATTTCCTGTTGCAAATAGAATTATTTTTTTAACTACAAAAAAGATTTCTAATTGATTTTATTTTGTAAATAAAGTAACACTCAGCATGAAGTAAATATAGATTAAGACTACTCAATATTTAACTTTTCCTCATATGAAAAATACCCCAAATAGCGTCTAACTTTTTGAGGTAGGTCTAAATTTAAAAAATGAGGAACTTTTTTAATTGAATATCATTAAGTTTCCGCCACTCATTTGAACGCGGTATTGTTTCATCGGGTATTGCATTCCGGGACTTTGTCCGGAAAACAAGTTGTAGATTTTATTATCACACGTACATTTCGCTTCAATTCCGGTGATAGTCATTGGTGAACCGCAACTATCGAAAGTTTGGTTTGGACATGCCAAATCATAAGCAACAAAGCTGTTTCCGGCATTGAAAACCACAATTCCTCTTGCGCCTTGTGTGTAATTTACAATATGATTGCTTGGAAATTGCAGATTACTGTACTGTGGTAAATTAAGATTTAGCGACAAATTCACCGGATAATTCGGAATATTAGGGTTGTTATTATTTATAGTTCCCCCATCACAAGCGAACAATACTGGAATTGCCAGTAAAAAAACGAAGATCTTTTTCATATTAAATTATTTCGAATACTATAGCGAAACAAATTTAATTTAATTAACTTTGACAAGCGTTAAATTACGTCAACATTTTTGAAATAACATTAAAATAGTATCTTTGCAAAAAGAAATCCCGTTCCTATGGGATTTTTTCTATTTATATAAAAGAGGAAAACATGAGCACAGTATCTTACTACACGGCAGAAGGATTAAAAAAATTAAGAGAGGAATTAGATCATTTAAAAAGCGTAATGCGCCCAAAAGCCTCTCAGGACATAGCAGAAGCAAGAGATAAAGGTGACTTGTCTGAAAATGCCGAATATGATGCAGCTAAAGAGGCACAGGGCATGCTTGAAATGAGAATTGCTAAACTTGAAGAAGTACATTCTAATGCAAGGCTTATTGATGAAACACATCTAGATGTTTCTAAAGTTTTGGTTTTATCCCACGTAAAAATCAAAAATCAAGCCAACGGCATGGAGTTGAAATATACTTTAGTTGCTGAAAGTGAAGCTGATTTGAAAACCGGAAAAATTTCTGTAACTTCTCCTATTGGGAAAGGATTATTAGGAAAATCTGTTGGTGAAGTTGCCGAGATTACTGTTCCAAATGGAACTTTACAATTTGAAGTTTTAGAAATTTCTAGGGACTAATTTTTGTCACACTGAGCGCAGTCGAAGTGCTCTTAATAAATTTACCATGTCAAGCATTTTCACTAAGATAATAAACGGCGAAATTCCAAGTTACAAACTTGCAGAAGACGAGAACTTCATCGCAATATTGGACGTAAATCCAAATGCGAAAGGGCACAGTCTTTGTATACCGAAGCAGGAAATCAACAAGATTTTCGACATGGATGAAACGCTTTATCTGGAATTGATGAAATTCTCGAGAAAAGTTGCCAAAGCTGTTGAGAAAACCGTTGAATGTAAAAGAATTGGTGTTGCAGTTGTTGGCCTTGAAGTGCCTCATGTTCATGTACACCTAATTCCGTTGCACGATATGGATGATATGCGCTTTCAAAGAAAAGTTACTTTAACCAAAGAAGAATTTGAAAAATTAGCGGAAGCGATTCGGAAAAATTTATAATTCTATTGGATTAAAACTAATATACCTGCGAAGTTTCATTGATTTCGCAGGTTTTTTTAATATTATCTATCAAGTTTATGAGAATCTTTTTACTATTTTGTTTTTCATTTCTGACTCAAATTTCGATTGGGCAAACTAATCCGTATGCTGCCATCGATACAAAAATGATGGCTATTCCTGAAAATCAAACTGCAACAACATCTGAAATTGCTGATTATATCAATTCAAATTTTAAAACCGAAACGGAGAAAATTAGAGCCGTTTATTTTTGGACCGCATCAAACATAAGTTATGATGTTCCCAACATGTATCAGATGAATACCGATTCTTCGCAATTAAAAATTGTAAACGCTTTAAAATTAAGAACTGGAGTTTGTATTCATTATTCCGAAATTTTCAATGATATTGCCAATAAAGTCGGCGTAAAAACCTTTATTATTGGCGGCTACACCAAACAAAACAATCAAATAGCAACTCTTGCTCACGCTTGGAATTCCTCACAAGTTGACGGAAAATGGTTTTTATTTGATGCTACTTGGGGCGCTGGATTTGTTGAAAAAAATCAATTTACCAAAAAACTAAATAATACTTTCTTTAAAGTAGAACCAAGCAAAATGATTGCTTCGCACATGCCATTTGATTATATGTGGCAGTTTCTGAATTTATCACTAACCAATCAGGAATTTATTTCGGGCAAACCCGACACTACTAAAGCTAAACAGAATTTTGATTATGTATCTGAAATTAGCAAATACGAAAAACTAAACGATTCCGACAAAGCCTTTGAATCGGCTGCAAGAATTGAAAAAAACGGACTTTTAAACAACATGATTGTCGAACATTACAATTATAAGAAAAAGGAATTTACCGTAATAAATCAAAACAAAAGCGTTGAAAAATTAATTGAAATTACAGCAAATTTTAACGAATCAATTCGCGATTTGAATGATTTTATCTTTTTCAGAAACAAACGGTTCCAACCCAAACAAACGGATGAAACGTTGAAAAAAATGATGCAGAATGTTAAGGATAAAATGAATAAAAGCAAAGATGATACTTACAATATTACTAATGTAAGTCCGGAAAATGCAACAAATCTTAATAGTTTAAAAAGAGCCATATTAGAAGGCATTGACAAAATGAAAGAGCAAGATGATTTTCTAAAAGAATATTTGAGCAAAAACGCAATTGGTCGAAAATTGATGTTTACGAACCTGAGATAATTTATGCTTTCTTAAAAGTAATCTTCATCGTTGTTCCTTTACCAATTTCGGAATGTTCTACTTTAATTTTACCTTTGTGGTATTCTTCCACAATACGTTTAGTTAAAGACAATCCCAAGCCCCAACCTCTTCTTTTAGTGGTAAATCCAGGTTCGAAAACTCGGTTAAATTGTTTTTTGGGAATGCCTTTTCCAGTATCTGAAACCAAAATTTTGACGTGATTATTTTCGTTTACAATTTCAACTGAGAGTTTACCTTTTCCTTTCATGGCGTCAATAGCATTCTTGACCAAATTTTCCACCGTCCAACTGTGAAGTGCTTGATTTAAAGAAACCATGATCGGTTTTTTTGGCGCTTTAAAAGAAAATTCTACTTGTTTTGAAAATCGTGATCTTAAATACTCGAATGATTCTTCTGTTTCTTTTATGATATTCATAGGTTCCAAAATAGGTTCAGAGCCAATTTTAGAAAACCGATCCGTTATAGTCAGCAGTCGGTTTATATCTTTTTCGATTTCAGAAATGGTCGTTTCATCCACATTATCAGCTTTCATAATTTCAAGCCAACCAATTAATGAAGATAAGGGTGTACCAATTTGATGCGCGGTTTCTTTAGCCATTCCAGCCCAAAGTTTGTTTTGTGTGGCCATTTTGGTGCTTCGATAAAAATTATAAACAACAGCCCCAAAAAGAACGATAATCATCAACAAAGCAATCGGATAATATTTCAATTTATTAAGCAAAGACGAATCGCCATAATAGAGCTTATGTGCTTGTTTGTCCGAAATCTGCATGACAATCGGCTCATTTTGATTTTTCAATTTCTGCAACAATGCCGTTAACCTGACTTTGTCTTTCAAAACATCATCATCAATATTTGTTGTGTTAATTATCGAATCATTATCGGTGACAATAATCGGAATTGAAGCTTCCTGGATAATTTGAAACGGAAGTTCAATATCCACATCGGCATTGGGATCAGCGCTGTTGAGCTTCTTTTGAGCCAAAGCCCAATTCTGCATTTTAACGCGTTCTTCATTTTTAAAAATTTGGAAAAAAGTATAGGTATTCCACAAAATTAAAATCACAATGACAAACGAAGCCATAATGATAATCCAACGGGTAACATTTCTTTTCTCGGAAAACTGCATGAATTGTATTTTGGTTTAAAAGTAATGAAAAAAGATTAGTTCTATTTTTTACTCTTTCGATTGTCCAAATAAAACATAAAAAAATTACATTTGTTAAAACAAAAAATACATGCTCAGTTTCGAACCACATACACTTTCACCAGCGCAGTTGCAAGGTTATCTACAAAGTGCCGTAGCGCCAAGACCAATTGCTTTTGCCAGTACGGTAGATGCTAATGGAAAACCGAATTTATCACCATTTAGTTTCTTCAATGTGTTTAGTTCTAATCCCCCGATTCTCGTTTTTTCGCCAGCACGCCGCGTTAGAAACAACACCACCAAACACACTTTAGAAAACTGCGAGGCAACGAAACAAGTTGTAATTAATGTAGTGAATTATGATATTGTACAACAAGCTTCTTTATCAAGTACCGAATATCCAGATGGAGTAAATGAATTCTTAAAATCAGGCTTAACAATGTTGCCTTCGGATTTGATAAAACCTTATCGCGTGGCGGAAAGTCCGGTTCAGTTTGAATGTAAAGTAAATGAAATTATAGCCTTGGGAGATCAAGGTGGAGCCGGAAATTTAGTCATTTGCGAAGTCGTTAAAATTCACATCCATGAAAGTATACTTGACGATCAAAATAGGATCGATCAACACAAGATCGATTTAGTTTCTCGCTTAGGCGGAAATTGGTATTCTCGTGCAAATGCAGGCTTGTTTGAAGTCGAAAAACCCTTAACAACCCTCGGAATAGGCGTAGATGCTATTCCAGATTTTGTAAAAGAAAGCAGCATTTTTGACGGAAACGATTTTGGTAAATTAGGCAACGTTGAAGCATTGCCAACAACAGAAGAAATTACTATATTTGTACAAGAGAATTTTGCCGTAAAAGGTGTTTTGAGTTCGGATGATGAAATGAAAATCCACCAAAAAGCAAAAGAATATTTGAATAATAATGACGCACTCTCTGCATGGAAAGTGCTTTTAGCAAAACAATAATTATGGAAGTTACCGGAAAAATTAAAGTCGTTAATCCTGAGCAGCAAGTAAGCGCCAGTTTTAAAAAAAGAGAATTAGTTGTGGCTACAGAAGAGCAGTATCCGCAATTTATCAGCATTAACTTTGTACAAGATAAATGTGATTTATTAAATAATTACAATGTGGGAGATGCCGTAAAAGTTTCTATCAATTTAAGAGGTAGAGAATGGGTAAATCCACAAGGTGAAACCAAATATTTCAACGACATTCAAGGTTGGAGAATCGAAAAAACGCAAGCGGAAGCTCCAGCAGCTCCAGGTATGGCTCCAATGCCTCCTGCAGAAGCTTTTGCTCCAGCAACCAACTTCAATGAAGAAGAGCACGACGATTTACCTTTCTAAGAAGAAAGAACAAAGAATAAAGAAGAAAGACCATTCCAACAGTAACATTGTGCGAATGGTTTTTTGTTTATAAACTTTTCTTGCCTCTTACTTCTTTCCTCTATTTTCTTACTATGTATTTCCTAACCAAAGAACTCTATTTTCCGCCAGTTGAAGAAGCTTCCTATGAAGGGATTCTTGCTATTGGAGGCGATTTGTCTATTGAGCGATTGCTTTTGGCGTATCACAACGGAATTTTTCCTTGGTTTAATGTAGAGGAACCGATACTTTGGTGGGCACCGCCAGAAAGGATGGTAGTTGCTCCCGCCATCTATAAAGTTTCGAAAAGCATTCGCAATTTACTCAATCAGAATAAATTCCGAATTACGTTCAATCAAAACTTCAGCGATGTCATTGCCGGCTGTCAACAAGTAGAACGTATTGGCCAAGACGGAACTTGGATTTCAGAAGACATCATTGAATCCTACACAAAATTACACGAAATGGGAATTGCTAAATCTGTAGAAGTTTGGAAAAATGACGCACTTGTTGGCGGATTATATGGCATGGATTTAGGTCACGTTTTCTGCGGTGAAAGCATGTTTTCTACAGTGCCGAATGCGAGTAAAATTGCATTTGTAACTTTGATAAAATATCTAAAAGAAAACAATTACAAACTCCTCGATTGCCAAGTACACAACGACCATTTAGAAAAATTAGGCGCCATAGAAATTTCAAGAGCAGCCTTTATGAAAATACTAAAATCTGATTTCTAAATTCTAAATTCTCGTCCAACAATCGGCGACATGATCATTCACCATTCCTGTGGCTTGCATGTGCGCATAAACTATGGTTGAACCCACGAATTTGAATCCGCGTTTCTTCATATCCTTGCTCAACTTATCTGAAATTTCAGTTACAGCCGCAACCTCTTTCAACGTTTTCGGTTTGTTATCAATTGGCTTTCCGTTAGTGAATTCCCAAATGTATTTCGAAAAACTTCCAAACTCTTTCTGAACTTCCAGAAACGCAATTGCATTAGAAACCGTTCCTCGTACTTTTAATTTATTTCGAATAATACCTGCATCTTGCAATAATTCCTGAACTTTATCTTCGTCGTATAACGCGATTTTTTCGTAGTCGAATTGGTCAAATGCCTTACGGAAATTTTCACGCCTTTTTAAAATAGTATGCCAACTCAATCCTGCCTGAAAGGTTTCCAATAACAAAAATTCAAACAGCGTTTCATCATCATAAACGGGATTCCCCCATTCGTTATCGTGATAATTTCTATATAAATCATCTTTTTCACACCAGCCGCAGCGCACTTTATTTTCCATGATTTGTAGCTATACTATTCGTACTAAATAATCCCACAAGGATATCATAAAATACTCCTTTTTTAGATTGAAGTTTACTTTTCTCGTAGCTCAAATTTATATCATTTTCTGCTATGATTTCCAGATTGTACTGATGAAATGAATTTTCCTTACATTTGGTAAATTAAATAAATAAATAATGAAAAAAATAGTTTTAACATTGATTATGCTTGCCCCAACGGTTATGGTAAACGCTCAAACAAATTCTAATTCATTCTTAAAAGATTGGTCCGGACCTTACGGTGGAATTCCTCCTTTTACAGAATATAAACTAAACGACTTAAAGCCTGCGATTGAAACCGCCATTCAAGATAAACTAAATGAAGTAGACAAAATTGCCAATAATTCTAAGCCTGCCACTTTTGAAAATACCATCGTAGCGCTTGAAAAAACAGGCAAAAAATTAAACCAAGTTTACGCTGCTTTTGGGATTTACAGTGCCAATATGAATAGCCCAGAATTTGAGCCTATCGAAACTGAAATGACTCCGAAATTTTCAGAATACAATAATAAATTCTACCAAAACGGAAAATTATTTGACCGGATTTCAAAAGTATATAGTGATCCTGCAACTAAAAAACTAACCGGCGAACAACAGCGTTTGGTATGGTTATACTATTCAAACTTTGTTCGCGAAGGAGCAAAAGCAGACGCGAAAAGCAAAGTCAAAATCGCAAAAATCAACGAGGAATTGGCTTCGTTGTTTACAAAGTTCAGCCAAAATCAATTAGCTGACGAAAGCAATTATTACTTAGAACTAAAATCGGAAGCAGATTTTGATGGTTTGCCACTAGAACTAAAAAATGCAGCAATCTCGGATGCTAAAGAAAGAAAATTAAACGTGATGGGTGTTATTGCCAACACGCGTTCTTCTATCGAACCGTTCTTAACGTTTTCAAATCGCAGGGATTTAAGAGAAAAAGCGTTCCAAATTTTCACCAGTCGTGGCGATAATGGAAATGCAACGGATAACAATGTCACTTTGGTTCAAATCTTAAAACTGCGTGCAGAGAAAGCCAAATTATTAGGATTCAAAACATTCGCGGATTGGAGTTTGTCAAACACTATGGCGCAAAAACCAGAAAAAACTTTGGATTTAATGATGTCAGTTTGGACACCAGCGGTTGAAAAAGTACATGCTGATGTTGCCGAAATGCAAAGAATGGCTGATGCTGAAGGTAGCAGTTCGACCGGCCTCAGTATACCCGGAAAATTCAAAATTTCTCCATGGGATTATCGTTATTATTCTGAAAAAGTTAGAAAAGCAAAATACGATTTAGATCAAAATGATTTGAAACCGTATTTGCAATTAGAAAAACTTCGTGAAGGGATGTTTTGGGTTGCCGGTGAAATTTTCCACTTAGGATTCAAACAAGTTTACAATGTTCCTGTGTTTCATCCAGATGTTAAAGTTTGGGAAGTTTTCAATACCAATACAAAGAAAGTTGTTGGTGTTTGGTATTTCGATCCGTATGCGCGCAAAGGAAAACGTTCTGGAGCATGGATGAATGCTACAAGAGAGCAAAGCAGAGTGAATGGCGATGTGATTACGATTGTGTCTAACAACTGCAACTTCATCAAAGGAAAAGACGGTGAACCCATCCTAATTTCATGGGAAGATGCAAGTACATTATTCCACGAATTTGGTCACGCTTTACACGGTTTGAATTCAAATGTGACGTATCCAAGTCTATCTGGAACCAACACACCAAGAGACTATGTTGAATTTCCATCTCAAGTAATGGAACGTTGGTTACCAACGCCTCAAGTTTTGAATAAATTTGCTTTGCATTACAAAACTGGCGAACCAATGCCAATGTCATTAGTACAAAGAAATGAGAAAGCTTCAACATTTAACGAAGCATTCTCAACAGTTGAAACCATTTCTAGTGCATTACTTGATATGAAATTACACTTGCTAGAAAATCCAGATATTAATCCTAAACAATTTGAAAAAGAAACTTTGGATAAATTAGGAATGCCAAGCGAAATCGTAATGCGTCACCGAATTCCACAATTCGGACACATCTTCTCAGATGATGCCTATGCTGCGGGTTACTATGGTTACCTTTGGGCTGATGCCATTAGCGCTGATGCTACAGAAGCCTTTACAGAAACTAAAGACGGCATGTATGATAAAGCGGTGGCTAAAAGATTATATGACAATGTTTTCAGTATCGGAAACACTGTTGATCCGGCAATTGCGTATAAAAAATTCCGCGGTAGAGACGTAAATACCGATGCTTTGATGAGAGCAAGAGGATTTGTCCCTAAACCAGCTGATAAAAAATAAACTTATAAATTAAATTATAAAAATGCTTCCCTAAACCGGAAGCATTTTTTGTTCAAATTTTACAATCCCTTTAACTATATCCTACTAATGTTTCCTTTTACCTTTGTACCTTTGTGCTTTAATTCATTTCTATGAAATTATATTTTTCGTCGTTCCTTTTACTATTGATACTGCTTTCTTCCTGTCAAGAGGATCCCAAAGTGCGCATTTTAGAACAGCAAAAAGAGGATCAAAAAAAAGAAGTTATTTTTAATAACATCAGCAAAGGCTGGAATTTTAATTCTGTTCCGTCCAATGAAACATCTCGTCAATTGACATCTGTTTGGGCCGAGTGGCGTGTGTTTTTATACGAATTAGGTCAAAAACCAAAAAGTAGTATCGGAGCCTTTAAGCAAAAAGCCAAAACACTTTCCAAAAGAGCTTTCGAACTCAACGGTAAAATTCCAATTAATTTTGATTTACCTGAAGTAAGAAGTAGAATTGCCGTGATTACAACCAAAATAAATGCGATAAATCTATACATTCATCTGAACCAAATCCCCGATCAAAAAATTGTCCAATTGGTGCAAGAAGTCAAAACTGAAGTAGCTTCTTTGAATGCGCAACTTGACGAAATCAAACGCCGAAGCGAAATCAAAATCGAAGAAGGCGAAGGTGATATGATTCGAATGTTAGACACCACAAGAGCAATTCCAAACAGTCCAACCAAATAACAAATACGCCTTGAGCATAGCTTCTTTATACAACAGTTATCTTCATTCGACGAAAGTCAAACAAATAGCCGACATACTCGAAAATCCTTTAAGCAAGATACAACTTAAAGGACTTTTGGGCTCTTCGTTTTCATTTGTATTTCAGGCTATTTTCAAAAAAAGCGATAAACCGTTTCTGTTAATTTTCAACGAAAAAGAAGAAGCAGCCTATTATCTAAACGATTTGGAGCAGATGATTGGTCCCAATGACGTACTGTTTTATCCAAGTTCGTACCGTCGTCCATACCAAATTGAAGAAACCGATAATGCCAATATCTTATTGCGTTCGGAAGTATTAAACCGAATCAATTCCCGCAAAAAACCAGCCGTTATTGTTACATATCCGGAAGCATTATTTGAAAAAGTAGTTACCCGAAAAGAACTCGAAAAGAATACATTGAAAGTTTCTGTTGGCGAAAATGTCACTATCGACTTTATCAATGAAGTGTTGTTTGAATACGAATTCAAACGCGTCGATTTTATTACCGAACCTGGAGAGTTTTCCGTTCGTGGTGGAATTCTGGATGTTTTTTCGTTTTCCAATGATAATCCGTATCGAATAGAATTTTTTGGTAATGAGGTTGACAGCATCCGAACGTTTGATGTAGCCACACAACTTTCTGTAGAAAAACAAACCAAAATTACCATTATTCCCAATCTGGAAAACAAATTCATTAAAGAAAATCGCGAAAGTTTTCTCGAATATATAAGTGACAAAACCGTTATCTGTATTGAAAATACCGAGTTTCTAACGGCGCAATTAGAAAAGCTTTTTGGTAAAGCAATAGCGACTTTCGAAAAACTTTCAAAAGACGTTAAACACGCTGAACCAGAACATTTATTCCTAAACCAACAAGGGTTTTTACGTAAAGCTTTGGATTTTTCCATTATCGAATTATCGAACAAACCGTTGTTCAAAACGACTAAACCTTTTGAATTTCACATACAACCTCAACCATCATTCAACAAGCAATTTGATTTGTTGTTGAATAATTTGAGTGACAATCATTTTAATGGCTATACCAATTATTTGTTCTGTTCTAATGAAGGTCAAGCGAATCGTTTTCATGATATTTTTGAATCGATAGATGAAGCAAATCACGAGAACGTCCGCAAGCAATATCATACCATAGTGTCTTCATTATATCAAGGTTTCATTGACGAAGAAAACCAAATTGCTTGTTACACCGATCACCAAATTTTTGAGCGCTATCACAAATTCAACATCAAAAATGGGTATTCTAAAAAGCAAACGCTTACGCTGAAAGAACTGAATTCCTTGTCTGTTGGCGATTATGTAACGCACATCGATCACGGAATTGGAAAGTTTGGTGGATTACAAAAAATACAAGTTGAAGGCAAAACGCAAGAAGCAATTAAGTTGGCTTACGCCGATAATGATATTGTGTATGTGAGCATTCATTCGCTACATAAAATCTCAAAATATACTGGAAAAGACGGAACGCCACCAAAGATTTACAAACTTGGTTCAAGCGCTTGGAAAACCCTGAAACAAAAAACCAAAGCGCGTGTCAAACACATTGCGTTCAACTTGATTCAGTTGTATGCGAAGCGTCGATTGGAAAAAGGTTTTGCGTGCGCGCCCGATAGTTATTTGCAAAAAGAATTAGAAAGTTCGTTTATTTACGAAGATACACCCGACCAAATTACGGCAACCCAAGACGTAAAAGCCGATATGGAAAAAGACCGTCCGATGGACCGATTGGTTTGTGGTGACGTTGGTTTCGGAAAAACAGAAGTTGCGATTCGCGCCGCTTTCAAAGCTGTGGATAATAGCAAGCAAGTTGCCATTTTAGTTCCGACAACGATTTTGGCTTATCAACATTACAGAACTTTTTCGGAACGATTGAAAGACATGCCCGTTACTATTGGCTACCTCAACCGGTTCCGAACTGCCAAACAAAAAGCACAAACCATTGAAGATTTAGCTTCTGGAAAATTGGATATTCTGATTGGAACACATCAATTGGTGAGCAAAAATGTAATCTTTAAAGATTTAGGTTTGCTGATTGTAGACGAAGAACAAAAGTTTGGCGTAAACGTAAAAGACAAACTAAAAACGATTGCTGCGAATGTTGATACGTTGACCTTAACCGCAACTCCGATTCCGAGAACGCTTCAGTTTTCGTTGATGGCAGCTCGGGATTTGTCCGTAATTACAACGGCTCCGCCTAATCGTTATCCAATCGAATCGCAGGTTGTTGGTTTTAGCGAAGAGTTGATCCGCGATGCGATTTCATATGAAATTCAGAGAAACGGCCAGGTTTTCTTCATCAATAACCGAATCGAAAACATCAAGGAAATTGCTGGAATGATTCAAAGATTGGTTCCCGATGCGCGGGTTGGAATTGGTCACGGTCAAATGGAAGGCAACAAACTCGAAGAATTAATGCTCGGTTTTATGAATGGCGAATTTGATGTTTTAGTAGCAACAACCATTATCGAAAGTGGTTTGGATGTACCAAATGCCAATACAATTTTCATCAATAATGCTAATAATTTTGGCCTTTCCGATTTGCATCAAATGCGCGGTAGAGTGGGTCGAAGCAACAAAAAAGCCTTCTGTTATTTTATTTGTCCACCGTATTCTGTGATGACGGAAGATGCGAGAAAACGCATTCAAGCCTTGGAACAATTCAGTGAACTTGGGAGCGGATTTAATATTGCTATGAAAGATTTGGAAATTCGTGGTGCCGGAGATTTATTGGGTGGAGAACAAAGCGGTTTCATTAACGAAATCGGATTTGATACTTATCAAAAAATCATGAATGAAGCCATTGAAGAATTGAAAGAAAACGAATTCAAAGACTTATATCAAGACGAGAATGACAACGAAAATAAAGAATACGTTAAAGAATTACAGATTGATACCGACTTCGAATTGTTGTTTCCAGACGAATACATCAACAACATTACAGAGCGTTTGAATTTGTACAATGAACTCGGAACTATCAAAGAGGAAGCAGGTTTACTGGTTTACGAAACCAAACTGATTGACCGTTTTGGTCCGTTGCCTAAAGAAGCAAAATCGTTGTTAAACAGCATCCGAATCAAATGGATTGCCACACAAATGGGAATCGAGAAAATCATCATGAAGCAAGGTAAACTGATTGGTTATTTCATTGGTGACCAACAATCAGATTATTACAATTCGAAACAATTTCGACACATGTTACAGTTTGTTCAGCAAAACGGAAACATCTGTAAAATGAAAGAGAAAGAAACCAAAAACGGTCTGCGTTTACTACTTACTTTTGAAAATGTAAAATCAATCAACAAAGCTTTAGAGTTTATGGAAATGATAAAAACCTAAAGAGTATTTATCTTGCTTCTTAGGTTCATCATCCACAACATACCACTATTGTTTTATTATTTTCTTTTGGAAAACGCTTCCACCAGAATACATTTTCAAAATATAAATTCCGCTGGAATAATCACTTAAATCTATTTGAGAAGTATTTTCTGTTTGTATTGAAACTGTTTTTCCTACTATGTCAACGATTTCGATTTTATCGATAGTTATATTTTCTGAAGTTGAGATTGAGACTATTCCAGTTGTGGGATTGGGGTAAATAGCTAAAACTTCCGCGCCGTTTTCAACTAGTTCTAAAGTAGTTAGATTAAATAGTGAAGAACTTGAAACACAAGCTGGAACTTCAACTAAAGAATACGTAACAGTATAATTTCCAATTTGCGTTGCGGTAAAACTTTGTGCATTTGCTGCAGGAATTGCAGTTCCATTTAAAAACCATTGAACAGTGCCGCTGAAAACTGGTGAAGCGGTAAGTGTATTTCCAGCGGCAGTAATCGCAGGTGTTGGTGCTCTGTCAGGTTGTTCTGTGAATTTTGCTAAATAAAAGCCACTATGTGCTTCCCGAGGAATGCAACTAAATGTTGGTATTGTAGTGCTTTTTAGCTTCCCTCCCACATAAAAAACTCCTTCATTATTTGTTGCCAACGATCTTGCGAAAGAACCTGGGCCACTAGCAAAGGCAAAAGAATTTTGAAAAACACCATTGTAATCTATTTTGGTAATAAAGGAATTTCCGTTCATGGCATTAATAGTTGTAGAACCGAGTGTTATAGGTTGAAAGCCTATAATTTCTCCACCGCAAAACACACCGCTTCCATCAGGATTGTTGAGCATAGCAAGTGCAAAAGTATTGGTAGTAACTGATTTTACCCAAACGCTAGTACCTGCATCATTCACTTTTAAAATTGCGTCTGTGTAATTGGTTGAACCAGGACCAGGATTTGTAATCGTATCTGTTCCCGCTGTAATCGTTGAATTAACCATTACCCCCATATAAATTCCATTATCATTTCCAATGGTCAAGGGTAAGTTGTTTTCTTGTGGATTTCCTAACCCATTAAAATAGTTTCCCCAATTAAAAACTAGATTTTCATTTGTGCGAATAAGTAATAAAGGAAACGTTCCTGTTTCTAAAACTGAAGTAAGTGTAGTACCCCCGTAAGTAATGGTTCCGCGAGAAATGGCAGCAAAAACCAAATCGCCATTTGACAAAACACCAGCACCTTTAAATGCTACACCAGCGCTTGCATCGTTTGATACAAATGAATTAGCTGTTAAAGTGGCAACATATTGACCGTTGTTGTCTAATTTACTAATAGACAAATTACTTGATTGAAAATAAATGTGGTTATTGGCATATTGCAACATAGGGGATTGTGAGAGAGGGCCACTAATATTATTAAAAGCAGTCCACAACAAATCACCAGTAGGGCCAAACTTAATAATGTAATTGCGATTTTCGACACCTACAATAGTATCCGTTCCAATTTTTAATGTGCTGTTTCCCATCAATGAACCCAAAAGATATATAGTATCATTTTCTCCAATTTGAATGTTTAAGGGCGCGAAATTTACACCTATAGGCTTAATGTATTGTATTATACCTTCTGCATTGAATTTATACAAAAATGTAGTTACGCCTCCCAAAAATGGTTCGGCAATCAAACCCTGACAAATTTGCTGTCCGTTGGCACTATCTATAGTATAGATGTTTCCTTGCGAATCACGCGCAATTGCCATGGCTCCGTTAAAACTATTCGCTACGTTTAAATAGCCTCCAGTACTAACCCAATCAAATCGTTGTGCTTGCATAAAAAAAGCAGCAAAAAGTGCAATTAAAATGGTAATTTTTTTCATGATATATAATTTTATTTATTTTCTAATTTTTGGAGTCTAATTAGTAACACATTTAATTTATTCTCAAGTTCTTTGTTTTTAGTCTTCAATTCTTCGTGCTTGACATTCATTTCTTTAATGGAGTTGATGAGCATATAAGTTAACGCAGAACCATCAAAAGTTAGATAGGATGTTCCTTGATTCACTATTTTATCGTGACCGTTTTCATCTTCTTCTATAAGTTGTCCGAAAGGTTTTTCATTTATCATATAAGGAGCAATTTCTTGTACTTCTTGAGCAATAATACCAACATAAGTCTCTCCAGTATCCAATGTTTTGAAGATACTGTTGTATTTATAAGTTACAGGATTAATTCGCAACAAACTTTCCAATCCATCTGTATACGGTTGAATGTTTTGTTTTAATCTTCTGTCTGATGGTGCCACCCAAAATCCTCCTCCTGGTTTATAACCTTGTCCTCCTAACTCAAGATCATCGGCGATATACAAATCTTCATCTCCATTTACTTGTGTTGGTGCTACATAAGCATCTCCTATATAATTAATTAAACTATTCATTAATCCCCCACCAGCATTAAAAACCCCGTTAGCTGCACCTAAATAAATATCCCCTTGAGTAACTTCAATATTTCCTACAGCTACTTCTAATCTTTGAGATGGATTATTTGTACCTATACCAAGATTCCCTCCATTGGATAATGTCATTCGTTCTGTATTAGTAGTTCTAAAAGCAAGAGATTGATTATCGCTAGTTCCAATAAAATTGGTTGTTGGGTTAGTGCCCGAGTTTCCCGTTATATTCCAACTGTTATTATTCAAATATTCTTTAGTAACCACTACTTTCCCATCGGCGGCTGTAATCATAGCATTGGTAGTGGATGGCAAACGGGTTAAGCCGTTTTTTAGGATAATTAGAGCATCACTTCTTTCTGCTGTTTCAATATTTGTATTATTATTAAGATCAATTGCATTACCTATTACAAATAATATATCGGTTGCATTTGCAGTTCTAAATTGTGTGTCTCCATTGGTTGAAGGTGTGTAAGTTGTGGCTCCAATACCTAAAACGGTTTCTCCATAACTTGAAGCAGTGTTCTCTCGACCAAAAGCTGTTGATGTTTCTCCATTTGCAGTATTTTTAATACCAAAAGCCGTTGAAGAATTACCGTTCGCTGATGTCTCAGTTCCAAAAGCAGTGGAATAACTTGCAGTTGCGATATTAACATAACCAAAAACTGTAGAAAGTAATCCACTTGCTGTTGTGATTTGACCAAAAGCTGTTGAAAAGGCTCCACTTGCAATTGAATTATTCCCAAAAGCAAAAGATTGATTACCACTTGCGTTAGTATTAATTCCAAAAGCAGTTGAATACAATCCAATATTAACATCATCCCACTGTGTTACAGTAACTCTTCCCACTCTAAAAGCTCCTTTTCTAGGATTCCAAACCATTCTTGTTCCTGCACCACTTGGTGCAATTGCACCACTATTTATAGTTCCTGTAGAAACAAATCCATCGGTTCCATCTATTAAAACGGCACCTGTATCAGCCGTTATGGTATTTCCTAAACCGGCTCCACCAAAATCATAAGCTTGGTCTAGTGTGCCAGAAGTATTTGTTTGTAAATATTCTTTAGTAACCACTGCTTTACCATCAGCTGCATCAATCATGGTATTTGTAGTGGATGGTAACCGACTTAAACCGTTTTTTAGAACAATTATGGCATCGCTTCGTTCAGCAACATCTACAGTACCATTATTATTAGTATCTATAGCATTTCCAATTACAAATAATCGATCTGTTGCATTAGCTGCTCTAAATTGAGTGTCTCCATTAATTGAAGGGACATAAGTTGTTGCTCCAATTCCCATGACAGTTTCTCCAAAGCTTGGAGTAGTATTTTGCATTCCAAATGCCGTTGACCGAGATCCGGTAGCTGAATTCGCGATACCCAAAGCTACTGATTGAAAACCGCTTGAAGTATTAGTGCTGCCAATTGCAACTGATGAAAAATTACTAGCATTATTACCTGCTCCAATTGAAATAGCGCGTGACCCTGATGATATACATCCAATACCAATTGCAATGGCATCTTGAGATCCTCCTGTGACTGCTGCTCCTTGTCCAAAAGCGAAAGAACTTTGCCCTGTTGCTGATGCACTTGCTCCAAATGCAAAAGAATTAGTTCCAGAAGCCAGTCCTCCTGAACCTGCAAGAGAATTGGATCCAGAAGCAACAGAATTATTGCCAAAAGCAACAGAATTATTGCCAACACTTGTATCATCCCATTGGGCTGCAGAAACATTTCCCGCTCTAAAAGCTCCTTTTCTTGGGTTCCAAAACATTTTTGTTCTGGCACCACTTGGAGCTATTGCACCAGAACCAGAAGTTCCCGTTGAAACCAAACCATCGGTACCATTTATTAAAACCGCACCTGCATCGGCAGTTATCGTTTTTCCTAGACCGGCGCCACCAAAATCGTAGGCTTGGTCAAGTGTGCCGCCATCTATACCTTTTATAGGTAACCATGTTGTTGTGGGGCTATTCCAATAGTAAAATCCAGCTACATTTATACCAACATCAGTTGTTAAATACACTAACATTCCTTGTTGTGCAGCAGTTGGGTTTGTTGCTGGAAAAGTATCTATTTTGGGAATCAGTAAACCGTCTTTGTTGGATGGCAAAGCTTGATTACTCGATTTGATGTCTAATTGCGCTTCAGGATTTGTGGTATTTATTCCTACTTGAGCAAAAGAAACTACTGTGAAGAAGAAGACTATAGCTAAACTCAATTTTTTCATACTCTGTATTTTTAAAAAACAGACTGACTGTTCTTTAGTTATTTTCAAAGTATAAAATTGAGGTTATTGTACAAATACCACAATACGAAAATATCCGTAGTGCGAATTGGGTATTCCTTTGGCTAAAAACCAGTTAAAATAAGGGTTAACTGAAAACACCCTCTTTTTTAATGTTAATAAGCAAAAAAAAATACGCACTTAAGCGTAGCTTTTTTTCTTACAGTAAAAATGTATTTATAACGGAATTGAAATAACGGTAAGCAGTCCACTATCGGTTTTCACGGTAGAAGTTCCTTTTAATTCTTCTACCCTATTTTGAATATTTTTCAAGCCGTTTCCAAAAGAATTCTCTTTAACAATTCCACTTCCGTTATCTTGAATTCGGATTTGCAGTTGATTTGATGGAAGCAACCTTACTGTCAAATCTAAACTTGTGCCATTAGCATGTTTTAGCGAATTATTCAGAACTTCTTTAACGGCATAAAACAAATTTTTACGCATTTGCCCGTTCATTTTTATAATTTCTGTATCATAAATCTCATTATCGAATGTAAATTTTACTGCTGTTTCATCAAAAAGAGTTGTTCCATAGTGCTTCAAGTATTCTAAGAAATCCTGCAAAGTATTATGTTCGGCGTTTAACGACCAAATGAAGGTATTTAATCGCTGTGAAATCTCTTTTCCTGTTTGACCGATTTTTGAAGCTAATAATTTTTGTTTTTCATCAGCATCACCACTTTTTAAAAGTAGGTCGGCATGAATTAAAATGCTACTTAAACCGCTCCCAATATCGTCATGCAAATCTTTACTGATTTCATTTTTCTGACGAAGTAGATTTTTTTGCAATTTATTTTTCCTTCTGATAATAATAATGACCAATGAAAGTAATACTACGGAAAGTAAGGCTGCAATAAGCTGCAGAATAGAAAATTCACGTTCCTTCTTCAGTTCATCTATTTGGAGTTTGAGCAGTTTGGTTTCATTTTTAGCATATTGCTCTGTAATGTTCTGAATGTAGCTATTCCCTTTTAGTTTGGTTTTATCATCAATTGCAATTATCTTATGCTGAACAAAAGCTACTTTATCAATCTGATTATTTTTTTGGAAAACATCTAGTGCTATGTTATAGAAAAGGCGTTTAAAAGCCAAGTTAATAATTTTGGTATCGATTAATTTCTGTCCCTTTTCAAAATACTGATCGGCAACTTCCTGATTTTTGTCAAAACAACTCATTAAGTAGCCATAATCTAGTAAAACCACATCAAAATAATTACTTTTTTGCGCAGAAAATAAGCTCCTTTGTAGATAAATTGCCGCGCTATCACGGTTTTGCTTTTGAAGATAGATTTGGCCAAAGGTTTGTTCTGTATTCGGTATACCGCGCTTGCTTTGATTTTGCTTCGCGAACTGATACGCTCTCAAATTATACCAAATTGCTGAATCAGGCTGCTGCTTTTTCAATTTTAATTGAGCAATATTATTGAAAATGTACTCATTTTGAATAGCACTTCTGATTCTATTGTTTCTAATTGTTTTGGGTTGAAAATTTCTTGCTTTCCAAAGTAATTTTTCAGCTTCATTGTATTCACTCATTTCAAACTGATTGATTCCTTTGAAAAAATAGCCATCGGCAATCAGCAAACTGTCTCTGAGTTTAGTTGCTTTTTCAATTGCTTTTTCCGCTTCGTTAGTACCAAATTGAAATAAGCCATCATAATAATAAAGTTCAGATTGCAGACTGTGAATAAAAACAGTTGTAGAATCGGTCACTTTAGGCGAGACCAAATCCTTTGTTTTTTCTAACCAATATTGCGATAATTTTATATTGTCAGTTTCCAAATAGTATTCTGCCAATCGGAAAGTTTTCGCAATTTTACACTGTTCCGTTTTACAATTTTTAAGTTCCTGCAATTTATTTTTTTCAACAGTGTTCTGCGCGTTACCCTTTGCGAAAATCAAAAACACAAACCATTTTACATAGTAATTCATTCGCAATGCTTTAGCGTTTCAGATATAAATTTACTGCTTCTACTCGAGTGTTGACATGAAGTTTTTCGTAAATGTTTTGGATGTGCTTGCGAACGGTTCCGTGACTAATTTCCAACTTGGCCGCCACTTCTTTGTTCATTTGTCCTGTTGCCAATAAATTGAGTATTTCGTTTTCCCGAGCCGTTAACGATTCTGTTAATTTATTTTGAGATGCCATTTTAGAAAAACTGGCGACTACTTTTCGGGCAATACTGCTGCTCATTGGACTTCCGCCTTCAAATAATTCGTCTAAAGCACCTACGATTTTGGCCGGGCCTTCGGTTTTTAAGATGTAACCGCTGGCACCGGCTTCCAGACTCTGAAAAATTTTAATATCATCTTCATACGAAGTGCACATCAAAACTAAAACCTTAGGGCAAACACTTTTGAGCTTATTCACGCAAATTATTCCGCTTTCTCCCGGAAGATTGATATCCATCAAAACGGCATCAACATCCAATAAAGGTAATGTTGTAAGGGCTGATTCTGCATTTTCAAAACTTTCTGCCAACTCATATTGATCGGTAAACTGAATCATCATACATAAAGCTTCACGCAAATCATGGTTGTCCTCTACAATGCCAATTCGTTTTTTCATGGGTAGTGAATTACGTTACAATATTAAAAATAGTAAATCTTTTTTGAAATACGTAAATGAGCGTAGTGATTCCTATCTAGAAAAAATTGTAGTCACAAAAAAAAGCCCCGATTTCTCGAAGCTTTTCTAACTTGTACTATTTGAAATTACATTTTCAAAATCTTGAAATTAGTTTCCTTTTCATTGATTTTCATTTTAAAGAAATACGTCCCTTTTGCAAACTGCGAAATATCAACACTTGTGCTCAATTCATTCAATTTTTGACTGAACAATAACTGACCTTGAATAGAATATACAGCTATTTCTGTGATGGCATCTTTAGAATTAATATTTACTTTTCCGGTAGTTGGATTAGGATAATAACTGTAATCTAAGAACTCTGCATCATCAATACCCAATGTTCCTGTGCACGTTACAGTGGCATTCCATCCTGACGCTACTACAGCTTCATCTGATTCAAATTTAAAAGTTAATGATCCATCTGCTGCAGTTGAATTAAAAGTTCCTGGATTTGTTGTTCCTGTTAAACCTGTTGGTGTCAAGCTTGGATAAAACTCATCTGAACCATTGTAAATATATAAAAAGTCGTACGTGTTTTCTAAGCTGAAGCTTGAGAAGGTCACTTTAAGTTTCAGGCCTGGATTGTTTGGCTTCATAGTTCTCACCCAAGTTTGCATATTTGTATAAGTATCCGTAGTTCCTCCAGTGTCTGTAAAAGGAACATTAGCACAGAAATTTGTAGATGAAGTAGCAACTATTTTTTCCTTTACTGCTGGTTCAATTCCGTCGCAAAATGGTCGGACATTGACCCTATAATAGGTATTTGGATTTAAATCCGAAGCTGTGTAAGTACTAACTCCAGTAACTGTATTCCAGACAAGTGGAGAAGAAGTAAAAGGTGTGACCGCAACTTGCCATGAGGTTGCTGAACCTAAATCGTACCAAGAAACCGTTACCGATGTTGGAGTGATATTAGTTACCTCTACATCACTTATAGTATTGGGGCAACTGCCTGCACAATCAAAACTTAAACAAGTTCTACTGTTGACATTGTTTAAAATAAGTGCTGCGGGTTGAGGTCCAAATCCGTTACTTAAACTGATTCCAACACCTGAAACTAAATGGCAATAACTCATAATCGTTCCCTTGTCAGTGGATGATGGGATTGGTCCTGTTGCACAGTTTCCTTCGCTATACCCTGCTGCTGGACCACAGCCATCAATTCTAGTATTATTTCCATTCCAAACACAGGCATGGGTGTGACTCGAACCCATTGAATGACCAAACTCGTGAGCAATAACTTGTACTGTCCAAGAATACAACGGAACAGTGTTGTACGTAATATTAACATCTGAATAAGCGTAATTATTAGTAGAACAAAGTGTGTTCAAAAAAGCTACACCTCCAAGGCCGCCCGGATCAATACCGACAAGCATACCCAAATCACCATCAAAAATCGGCGTGTTTTGTCTGAAGGCGTTTAGATAAGCACTCGAACCTGTTCCAATGCCTTCGAACGGATCGAGAGCTGTCCAAATAAATATTGATTTTAAACCGACTGTAATTCCCTCGTTGGCGTATAAAGTTTGAACGTTATTAAAAACAGAAGTCATCCAGTTAGTTGTGGCGGTTTCATCATTACCGTTAGCTTGAAAAATGGTATTGTCAACCTCAAAATAAAAGCCAACACATCTTTCGCTATTCACATTTCTATTGTTTTCACCATTGTTTATAATTGGTTCTCCTTCGCCTTTCACATGACAATCAAAATCATTAAATATTTTCATTTTAACATCAGAATACACGACATAATCGGTCTGATTGTTTTGTTTTTCTAATTTACCAACAACGATATTACCTAATTCAGCATTGGATATGATGCCATTGAATTCTCCATTAAAAAAGTTGAATGATGACACCGATTTAGTATCTCCCTTTATAATACCACGATAGTAAACTCCTTTTTGATAGGCAACATTTTCACCCTTATCAGTATCTACGTGAAAACCTTCTGCAAATGGATTTACGTTATACAGAAGCATAGAAATAGTTCGGTTTTGATATGGAATTTCTAGTTCGATTGATCCATATTTATTGGAAACAATGTCATTAACATTTTGCAAATTTATTGTTGCTAATGTAGCTCCGTCAACCACTTTATTTACAGCAGTATCATTAGCATCTTGAGTTGGCAACAATACAGAAATTGGAGTGAATTTTGCGTTCAGCCTTTGTAATTCCGAAACCTTTTCTGCGACTTTATTTTGTGCCGCGAGGTTTGTCAAGCAAAATAATGCAGTTAATAGTAGGTGTTTTTTCATGCTAGTAAATTGTGTTTTTTTTGTAAAGTTATTGAAATTCAGCACAAAACAAATTTTTATGTCTGTTTTTAGGAATTGTTTAATCAGAAATAGTAAAAAGCATCTACAATATGTTCCATTTTATAGTCTTTGTCTTCTTTGTAAATTGCAATAATATCAAAGCGAACTTCAACATTTAAATCATTGGAAACGATGTATTCATTTACGGCTTTCACTAGTAATTGGATTTTCTTTGGTTTAACAAAATCTTGTGGTAATCCAAACTCAATAGACGAACGCGTTTTAACCTCAACAACAGCTAAAACAGTGTCTTTTTGCGCAATAATATCGATTTCCGCTTTTTGAAATGTCCAGTTGGTTTCTAAAATAGTATAGCCTTCTTTTTTCAGAAATGCTACAGCCAATTCTTCTCCAAACTTTCCAAGTTCATTATGTTCAGCCATGGTTTTAGACTACTTAGTTGGTTAGACTCCTTAAATTAATTAGATTTTTAGACTGATTTAGATTTTTAGACTTATTGTATTAATCTAACTTTCTAAGAAGTCCAAGTCAATCTAAAAATCTACTCGAATGTCACGGTACTTTCCTTATCATTGACCTCCATTGAAACCTGTCTTCCAAAAATCAAAGAACGATTGTCTCTGATATGTCCGGCTGGGAAATTGTAAATGATCGGGATATTTAATCCTTTAACAGTATCTTCAATAATCTCTAAGGCATTTCTTCCCCATGGAATATCGTTGTCTTTCATGTCGGTCATTGCTCCCACAATTATACCTTTCAAGCTAGATAAACATCCGTTGCGTTTCAAGTTTGTCATCATTCGGTCGATGTGGTATAAATATTCATCCAGATCTTCAATAAAAAGAATTTTATCACTACAATCAATAGCAGATGGCGAACCTAATAAACTGTATAAAATAGACAAATTTCCACCGACTAATTCGCCTTTGGCTTTTCCATTATGATTTAAGGCATCGCAATCTAAAGTGTATTGTAATTTATCATTAAACAGCGCTGCGCATAATGAGTTTTTGGCTTCATCAGTCGCTCTTGCTACACTTACTGGCATTATTCCGTGTATGGATTCGAAACCCAAATTATTCAAATGACTGTGCAAAACGGTGACATCGCTAAAGCCAATAATCCATTTTGGATTTTGTTTAAATTTGGAAAAATCTAATAAATCTATCATTTTTACTGTGCCGTATCCACCTCGAACGCACCAAATTGCTTTGATATTTGGATTATCCATCTGTTCCTGAAAATCAGCTGCACGTTGTTCCGTTGTTCCCGCTAATTGGTAATAATCCAAACCAATCGTTTTTCCTATTACTACGCTCAAACCCCAACCTTCGAGCAGATCAATCGTCGGTTTTAAATTATCGTCAATGTTTTTTCGCGCTGTAGAAACTATGGCAATCGTATCGCCTTTTTGTAAATAAGCTGGTGTAATCATCTTTTTTTGAGAATAAGAGAAAATTGAAATTAAAGATAGTAAAAGTATAAGCGTTCGCATTAATCCGTTTTAATTTGAATATAGACTTTTCAAAAGTAAACAAATCCGAAATTAATAAGTGAAATCTTGGCTTAAAAATACTTATTTTTGCACTTCCTTCTGTTGCAAAACTTCGGAATTCCATCAGAATTTTATAAAACTTTTTATGTTAGAAAATCCAAACAGATATACAATTACAGCAGCTTTGCCATACACTAATGGCCCAATTCATATTGGTCATTTGGCCGGAGTTTATGTACCCTCCGATATATACGCTCGTTACCTACGATTACAAGGGAAAGATGTAGCATTCATTTGTGGAAGCGATGAACACGGCGTTGCGATATCGATGAAAGCCAAAAAGGAAGGCATTACGCCTCAGCAAGTTATCGATAAATACGATGCAATTATTCGTCAGTCGTTTATTGATTTCGGAATTTCGTTTGACAATTATTCGAGAACATCTTCCAAAATTCATCACGATACAGCGCAAGAATTTTTTAGAAAATTATACGACAAAGGCGATTTCATTGAAGAAGTTACCGAGCAGTTGTATGATGCTAAAGCAGATCAGTTTTTGGCTGACCGATTCGTAACGGGAACGTGCCCAAAATGTGACAACCCAGAAGCGTATGGTGATCAGTGTGAACGTTGTGGCTCTACTTTGAACGCGACTGATCTAATCAATCCAAAATCAACTATTACTGGAGATACACCCATATTGAAATCAACTAAACATTGGTTTTTGCCGCTAGATCGGTACCAAGATTTTTTAACGAAATGGATTTTAGTGGATCACGCTAAAGATTGGAAAGTTAATGTTTTGGGCCAAGTAAAATCGTGGTTGGATGACGGATTAAAACCACGTGCAGTAACTCGTGATTTAGACTGGGGAATCGATGTCCCGGTTGAAGGCGCCGAAGGAAAAAAATTATATGTATGGTTCGATGCGCCAATTGGATACATTTCTGCTACCAAAGAATGGGCCTCACGAGAAGGAAAAAATTGGGAAGATTATTGGAAAAAAGATGATACCAAATTGGTTCACTTCATCGGTAAAGACAATATCGTTTTTCATTGCATTATTTTCCCGGCGATGTTAAAAGCCGAAGGAACCTATATCTTACCGGATAATGTTCCGGCAAATGAATTCTTAAATTTAGAAGGAAACAAATTGTCAACTTCTAAAAACTGGGCCGTTTGGCTTCATGAATACTTACAGGATTTCCCAGACAAACAAGACGTTTTGCGTTACGCATTGACCGCAAATGCTCCAGAAACTAAAGACAACGACTTTACTTGGAAAGATTTTCAGGCGAGAAACAATAACGAATTAGCAGCAGTTTTTGGAAATTTCATCAATCGTGTAGTGGTTTTAACCAATAAATATTACGACGGAATTGTTCCAAATCCAAATGAATTTAGTGAAGTTGACGAACGAACATTGGCCGAATTAAAAGCATATCCTGCTGTTATTTCTTCTTCAATCGAACGCTACAGATTCCGTGAGGCACAAGTCGAATTGATGAATGTGGCACGATTAGGTAATAAATATTTAGCAGACGAAGAACCATGGAAAATGGTGAAAACCGATCCAGAACGTGTTCAAACCCAAATGTATGTGGCGTTACAAATTGCCGCTGCTTTAGCTGCTTTATGTGAGCCATTTTTACCGTTTACATCAAAAAAATTGGTGACAACTTTGCAACACAATGTGGCTTCTTGGGATACAATTGCGACATCATCCGATTTGATTCCGGCTGGACACAAAATTGGTATCGGAGCTATTCTATTTGCCCAAATTGAAGACGCCGAAATCCAAAAACAAATAGCAAAATTAGAAGCTACAAAAACCGCCAACGCAATGGAAAACAAAGTCACTGAACCTCAAAAGGAAACTTCAACTTTTGATGATTTCGCGAAATTAGATTTAAGAGTCGGAACTATTGTAGAAGCTGAAAAGATGCCAAAAGCAAATAAACTTTTAGTATTGAAAGTAGATACCGGTTTAGACGTAAGAACTATTGTTTCCGGAATTGCCGAACATTTTTCACCTGAAGAGGTCATTGGAAAACGGGTTACGGTTTTAATAAATTTAGCTCCAAGAGCTTTACGTGGTGTGGATAGCGAAGGAATGATTTTGATGACCAACAACAAAGAAGGCAAATTGGTTTTCGTAAATCCAGATGCCGATGGCGTTGATAATGGTGCTTTAATTAGTTAAAAACAACAAAAATTAATACCCTTAAAAGATTTATTTTTAACTTTATAAAAAAAGAAAAATATGTTATCAAAAAATATAGAAACCGCATTAAACAAGCAAATCCGAATTGAAGCTGAATCTTCTCAAGTGTATTTATCTATGGCTTGCTGGGCAGAAATACAAGGATTAGAAGGTGTTGCTCAGTTTATGTATGCTCAATCAGACGAAGAGCGTATGCACATGCTGAAATTGGTTAAGTATGTCAACGAACGTGGCGGACATGCTACGGTAACCGATTTGAAAGCGCCAAAAACTTCTTTCGGAACAATGAAAGAAATGTTTGAAGAACTTTATGCTCACGAATTATTTGTTTCAAATTCTATCAACGAACTGGTTCACGTAACTTTTGAAGAGAAAGATTATGCGACGCACAACTTTTTACAATGGTATGTAGCGGAACAAATTGAAGAGGAAGCGCAGGCAAAAACCATCTTGGACAAAATAAACTTAATTGGAGATGACAAAGGCGGACTCTACTTATTTGACCGAGATATTCAACAAATTGCAATTAAAAGCACTACGGCAATTACCCAATAATTAATCCGAAATTCACTCATTTTGAGTAATAAAGAGAAACTTTTATCGAAAAAGAAGCAAGAAAAAATTCTTATTAAGCTTCACAACATTGCTGAAAAATGCAAGTCGAGTTGTTGTGAAAAATATAAAAAAAAGGAAAGCAAGCGATGCAAGCGCTGCCCCATGTTTGATCTATTAAAAAAATATAAAACTCCTTCTTAGTGACGGAGTTTTTTTTACTAAATACGATACTATGAAATTAAAAGTTATTGCTTTCGATGCTGACGATACGCTCTTCATCAACGAACCTTACTTTCAGGAAACAGAAGAAAAATTTTGTGCATTAATGAGTAATTACCTAACGCACCACAGTTTATCCCAAGAATTATTCAAAACAGAAATTGCTAATCTTAATTTGTATGGATACGGAATAAAAGGCTATATTCTGTCGATGATTGAGGCGGCAATGACGATTTCAAACAATACTATTTCGTTGGAAATTATTGAAAAAATCATTCTGTACGGAAAAGAATTACTTGAAAAACCTATCGAATTACTAGATGGTGTTGAAGAGACACTAGAAGCGTTAAAAGGAAAATACAAATTGATTGTTGCGACTAAAGGCGATTTGAAAGATCAACAAAGCAAATTGCATCGATCCGGTTTGGGACCTTATTTTCACCACATCGAAGTAATGGCAGATAAACAGGAAATCAATTATCAAAAACTTTTAGGCCGTTTAGAAATTAAACCAGAAGAATTTTTCATGATTGGAAACTCTTTAAAATCGGATGTGCTTCCTGTTTTAGCAATTGGCGGTCATGCCGTGCATATTCCGTTTCACACGACTTGGGAACACGAAAAAATCGGTCATAAAGTGGAACATCCCAACTTCAGAACGATGGAAAAAATATCGGATGTTTTAGAAATTTTATTAAAATAACGTGAAGCAAAAATTAGACCTCAACACTTGGAACCGAAAAGAACATTTCTTGTTTTTTAAGCAAATGGAAGAACCTTTTTTTGGGGTAACCGTTCCTATTGACTGCACGATTGCTTATGCAAAATCTAAGGAACAACTTATTTCTTTTTTTACTTACTATTTGCACAAAACATTAACTGCGGTCAATACAATTGAACCATTTCGGTATCGAATTATTGAAGATGCCATTTATATTTTTGACCAAATTGATGCCTCTGCCACAATTCTTCGAGCCGATAAAACTTTTGGATTTTCCTATATGGAATATTCACAGGACATTACGCTGTTTGCTGATACGACAAAAAAAGAAATTGAAAGAATCCAAAATACAACTGGACTTATTACTCGCGAATTTCCGGAAAATCTAATTCATTTCTCGGCAATGCCTTGGATAAACTTTTCATCTTTTTCACATGCAAGAAGTTTCACATTTCCAGATAGTTGTCCAAAGATTTCGTTTGGCAAAATGATGGATGAAAATGGCAAAAAGACTATGAATATGTCAATTCATGTGCACCATGGATTGATGGATGGTTATACGGTTGGGGAATTTATAAGCTGTTTTGAAGAATTGATGAGCTATTAGTTTCTAAAAAAAATACGTCCAATTTAATCCATCACTAATTACAATAAGGGTTTTTAGCAATCCATTATAAGGCAATGTTAAAAATGATGTTGTCGTTCCTGGACAAAGTGGACAAGTTGCATTACTAGAATCTTTGGCGAAAAATTTTCCCCCAAAACTATATAAAATAGCATTGTCGGTAGTTGAAATATTTCGCAAAACATAAATCCTTCCAGGGACATTTACTGCATTAGGCAAAATAAACTCAACATTTCCGAATGTTGGGGTCAATGATATATACACACCATCATCTATTGGTTTCGCCGAACCGCTGGCCCCACCATTAAAACTAGCGGAACCTAAAACGTTAGCATTCACAATACCTATTTCCTTAATAGTAAGATTTCCATTAATATCTAATGTGCTTAAAGGGGTTGTGGTGTTGATTCCCACTTGTGCAAAACCAGAATTAACGGCAAGATTTGCCGCAATTAAAATCAGAAGAAATTTTAATCTATTCATGGTTATGCTTGTTTTGACATTTTAAATTTAAACTTATTGTTTAATAAATGTAAATCCATTACCTCAAAACCACTACCGAAAACCTTTTCGTGTTGACAACTTGCTGTTTTCTAAGTTAAATCTTTACAATTTTGCAAAATAAAAAGCGGTAAATTTTCACTTTACCGCTTTAAATAAAAAATAAATAATGACTTATAAAGCATTTAAGACAGCAATAATATCGTCACCATACTTTTCTGTTCTTAATTTTCCAAAACCTGAAATATTTTCTAATTCAAACAAGTTTTGTGGATTCGCCTTGGCAATAGCCATTAAATGAGAATTATGGCAAATCCTGAATGAAGACCAGTCTAACTTTTTGGCGAGATCATTTCTCCAAATTTGTAAGGCTTTGAAGGTTTTAAGTTCGTTTGGCACTAAGTCCTCTTCTGAAAATTTTTTCTCTATTTTTTCTTTATTAACCCCTTTTGGCTCAAAGAAAACCGCCGCTGACCAAAAATCCTCGTTAGCGGTGGTTACAAAATTCGTTGATGTTAATTTAACCTCAACCGAATCCAAGAATTCGTTCATTATGCTTTGATCATTTTGACAATGCTCTTTATTGAGCCGAATGTTAAATACCTTAATATTCATAGCGTTAGGATTTTATTTTCCTATTAACAGAATATCATTTGCAACCACTTCGGTAATATAACGTTTGACACCGTCTTTATCTTCGTAATTTCTATGCGTCAACTTTCCTTCAATTGCGATTTCCTTTCCTTTAGTAACATACTTTTCAATAATGTCAGCTACTTTTCCCCAAGCAGTTACTCGGTGCCATTCGGTTTGTTCTACTTTTTCCCCTTTGTCGTTGGTATAAGATTCATTGGTAGCAATCGTAATATTAGCTACTTTTTTTCCTCCGTCAAACGTTTTAATTTCTGGATCTTGTCCTACGTTTCCAATTAACTGTACTCTGTTTTTCATTGCATTCATGGCGTTTAAAATTTAAATGTTAATGTTAAAATAATTTTGTTTGTTGAAATGGGTGTTTGAATTCAACAATGCAAAGTTGTGGTAGATGGCGTAAATTATTCGGTTACTAACCATTTACTTTCGGTTGTAATTATTTGTAAGCGTTTGTAAGCGGAAATATTTTTATTATATTTGATGTAAATCAATAATTTATGAGTCAAGTAATAAACACAATAGAACTGCGGAATTTAGAACTTGAAGATTATAAGGAGTTGAAAAGCTCCATGATTCAAGCCTATCCTGAAATGGAAAATAGCTATTGGAACGAAGTGCAAATTGAAAAATTATTACAAATTTTTCCGGCAGGTCAATTGGTAATTGTAGCTAATGGAAAAGTAGTAGGTTCAGCACTTTCATTGATTTTGAATGAAGATTTAGTCGATAAAAATCACAACTATAAATCGATTACCGGAAACTATACGTTTTCAACTCATTCTTCAAAAGGAGAAATTTTATATGGTATAGATGTTTTTATTCATCCCAATTATAGAGGATTGCGATTGGGAAGAAGATTGTACGATGCCCGAAAAGAATTGTGCGAACAACTGAATTTGAAATCAATCGTTTTTGCCGGAAGAATTCCAAACTACAACAAACATTCTTCTGAACTTACTCCAAAAGCCTACATCGAAAAAATCAAAAAGAAAGAACTGCATGATCCTGTTTTATCATTTCAATTAAGCAATGATTTTCACGTGATGCGCATTATGAAAAATTATTTGGAAGATGATAAAAGCTCTAAGGAATTCGCTGTTTTATTAGAATGGAACAATATTTATTATGATGAAAGTCCAAAATTAATCAATACTGAAAAGAGTGTTATTCGACTCGGATTGGTCCAATGGCAAATGCGTCCGCTAAATAATCTGGACGAATTTTTTGATCAGGCAGAATTTTTTATTGATGCCGTTTCTGGTTACAGCAGTGACTTTGCCTTATTTCCAGAACTTTTCATTGCGCCATTAATGGCCGATTACAATCATCTTTCAGAAGCGGATGCTATCCGAGAATTAGCAAAACATGCCGAACCTGTCAAAAAGAAGTTCCAAGAATTCGCTATTTCATACAACATAAATATTATCTCTGGAAGCATGCCTTACTTAGATGATGGAGTTTTATACAACGCAGGTTTTCTTTGTAAACGAGATGGAACGACAGAAATTTATACAAAAATCCACATCACGCCCAACGAAGTTTTTCATTGGGGAATTACAGGTGGAGATACCATTCAAACTTTCGACACCGATTGCGGAAAAATCGGAATTGTAATTTGCTATGATGTGGAGTTTCCTGAACTTTCAAGATTAATGGCTGATGAAGGAATGAATATTTTGTTTGTTCCCTTTTTAACGGATACACAAAATGGATATACTCGTGTAAAACATTGTGCGCAAGCTCGCGCCATTGAAAACGAGTGTTATGTTGCAATCGCAGGTTGTGTTGGGAACTTACCCAAAGTTAATAATATGGATATTCAATATGCGCAGGCGGCAGTTTTCACTCCTTCGGACTTTGCTTTTCCGAGCAATGGTGTCAAAGCGGAAGCAACGCCAAATACCGAAATGACCTTGATTGTTGATGTCGATATTAATTTATTAAAAGAATTACACGAACACGGAAGCGTAAAAACCATGAAAGACCGAAGAACTGATTTGTATAATTTGAAAAAAATAAAGTAATATGAATAAAACCTGTTTAGAATGTAGTGAAAAAATTGTCGGTCGTGAGGACAAAAAGTTCTGTAGCGATGGCTGTCGCAATGCCTACAACAACAAAATGAACAAGGACAGCACTAATTATATGCGGAACATCAATAATAAGTTACGCAAAAATTACCGCATTTTAACGGGTCTCAACATTGATGGAAAAGCCAAAGCAACCAAAGCGAAACTATTGAGTAAAGGTTTTGATTTCGAATTTTACACCAACGTTTTAAATACAAGCACGGGAAACACCTACTTTTTTGTGTATGATCAAGGCTACCGCCTGTTGGAAACCGATACCTATATGTTAGTTAAAAAAGACATTTAAGCCAACTAAAAATGAGAAAAAATTTCACTGCCTTATATTCCCTACTAGTGCTATCGGCATTAATTTTTGGCATTTTCACTTGTATGATGCCACAAAGCTACGACGAAACTGAAGCATCACTTTCTGAGTTTTCAACCAAAAGAGCTTTAGATATTGTAAAGGAAATTTCAAAACAACCGCATTATGTTGGTTCCAAAAACCACGAAGTTGTTGCGACGTATCTGCAGAAGGAATTGCAGAATTTAGGATTAGAACCTTCGATTCAGGAAGGATTTACCATGACCGAAAAAGGCACTTTAGTAAAAGCCAAAAACATTATAGTGAAGATAAAAGGTTCGAAAAATTCCAAAGCTTTGCTGTTACTTTCGCATTATGATTCGGCTCCTCATTCGAAATCAAAAGGCGCGAGTGATGATGCTTCGGGAATTGCAACGATTTTAGAAAGTGTTCGTGCTTTTCTCCATAACAAAACAGCGCATAAAAATGACATTATAATTCTTTTTACCAATGCAGAAGAATTGGGATTGAACGGCGCAGCACTTTTTGTAACACAACATCAATTCGCGAAAGAAGTAGGTTTGGTTTTGAATTTTGAAGCACGCGGAAGTTCGGGACCAAGTTATATGCTAATGGAAACCAATGACGGAAACTCAAAAATGGTCGATGCGTTTAAAGCTGGAAACGCTACTTATCCTGTTTCAAATTCGTTGATGTACAGTATTTACAAAATGCTTCCGAACGATACCGATTTGACTGTTTTTAGAGAACAAGGAAAAATTCAGGGATACAATTTCGCTTTTATCGACAGCCATTTTAATTATCATACAGCGCAAGATTCGTATCAAAATTTAGATCCGAAAACGTTGGCGCACCAAGGAAGTTATCTTTTTCCGTTGTTAAATTATTTTTCGAATGCCGATTTAACCAATTTGAATTCGACCGACGACGATGTGTATTTCAATGTTCCTTTCGGATTTATGAGTTATCCTTTTAACTGGATTTTCCCAATGCTGATTCTGGGTTTCGGATTGTTATTGCTGTTCGTTTTTATTGGATTAGGAAAAAGAGCCTTGCGGTTAGACGAAATCATTAAAGGCTTTGTACCGCTTTTAGGTTCGTTGGTTTCAGCAGGATTAATTACTTATGTTGGCTGGAAACTGATGCTGAATTTTTATCCACAATACACTGATATTCTTCAAGGGTTCACCTATAATGGTCATGATTATATTTATGCTTTTGCGAGTTTGAGCTTGGCAATATGCTTTCTATTTTATCAAAATAACGGCAAACGCAATCCAGAAATGAGTCAAATGGTCGCACCATTATTTCTTTGGCTACTAATCAATCTCGGAATTGCTTTCAAACTTCAAGGCGCCGGATTTTTGATTATTCCAGTTCTATTTAGTTCCTTAATGCTCGGATTGTATGTGCTTACGCAAAAGTCGCGTTGGATTTTGAATTGTCTTTTGGCTGTTCCAACCTTAGTCCTTCTTGTTCCATTTATCACAATGTTTCCTGTTGGTTTAGGTCTAAAAATTCTTTTTGGAAGTGCTATTTTAACGGGGTTGACTTTTACTTTACTGTTACCGATTTTTGGTTCATTTGCCAGAAAAGGAATTTGGGCGCTGGCCTTCTTTTTAGTTGCTATCGGATTCTTTATAAAAGCGCATTATTCTTCGGCTTATACTACTGAAAAAGCAAAACCAAATAGCTTGGTTTATATTTTAAATGGCGATACTAATAAAGCGAACTGGGCAACTTATGATACTAATTTGGATGTGTGGACAAAAATGTACTTGGGCGAAAAACCAAAAGACGGTTCGCAGCTAAATAGCACTACTACATCAAGTAAATATGGCTCAAAATATACATTCATGGCTCAGGCACCGTTGCAGAATTTTGCCAAACCAACGATTGAATTTTTGCGCGATACGATAAAAGGAAACCAACATTTGTATAAAATAAAAGTCACGCCAAATCGAAAGGTGAACCGCTACGATATTTTTATAAATAATGCTATTCAGATTAATAGTCTAAGAGCTAATGGCGTGCAATCGATAAATTTTAAAAGCAATATGACGTCTAAAACGTCTAAAAAAATGCTTACGTATTTTGTGGTTGATAATCTTCCGCTGGAACTGGAATTTTCAATTTCAAAAACAGAAAAACTAGATTTAAGTTTAGTCGAAAGTTCGTTTGATCTACTTTCGAATCAGGCATTAAAAGTAAAACCAAGAAATTCAGCAATGATTCCGACACCCTTCGTTTTAAACGATGCCATTATTATAACGCAGAAAATAAAACCTTCTGTCAGAGTAATGGAAGAAGTTCCCATTTTGAGAAATTATCCAAAAAGCAGAGATACTTTAAAAATTGCTGTTGACACTTTAAAAAGATGAAACAAATTTCCATATTAGGCTGCGGATGGCTAGGATTGCCTTTAGCAAAATCATTAATTGGAAACGGATTTTCAGTGCATGGTTCAACGACTTCACCTGAGAAAATTTCAGTTCTAGAAAATATTGGCATTCAAGCTTTTCAAATTGAAATCGGCGAAAGCCAAATTAAAGGAGAAATCAATTTATTTTTAGATAATTCCGAAATTCTGATTATTGATATTCCACCAAAATTGAGAAATGAAGGAAGCGAAAATTTTGTCCAAAAGATTCAAAATCTTATTCCGTTTATCGAAAAATCAGCTGTTGAAAAAGTGATTTTCATAAGTTCAACCTCTGTTTATGGCGATAGCGCAGTTTCTAATTTTATTGTCACAGAAGAAACTAAACCGAATCCAATTACCGAAAGTGGAAAGCAATTGGTAGCAACTGAAATTCTTTTGCAAAAAAATCCAAATTTCAAAACTACAGTGCTGCGATTTGGCGGATTAATAGGCGAAGATCGAGATCCAACCCGCGTATTAGTAGGAAAAAAAATCATTGAAAATCCGGATCTACCCATTAATTTTATTCATCAAAAAGATTGTATCGGAATCATTGAAAAAATTATTGAATTAGGGCTAAACCAAACCGAAACGATTCCTTGGGATTGGCAACAAACCTTCAATGTTGTTAATCCTTTTCATCCAACACGAAAACACTATTATACCCAAAAAGCTTTGGAACTAAATTTGCTTTTACCCGAATTTGATGAAAAAAAACTAGGAACAGGAAAAATAGTTTCCTCTGATAAAATCGAAAATATTTTAAACTATAAATTCGGTTCACTTTAAAATCTATCTTTGATATATTCTAAAATTAAACTCACTAACTATGAATGCAAAGCAGTTCTTTTTATTGCTCTTACTGCCTTCGACAGTATTTGTCAACGCGCAGCAAAATAAAAATGTAGTCGTTCCAAATGAGAATCTGATTACTGAAAATATTCCGGAAATTTCAAAGGATTTATCCAATCAAGTGAAAAAATATACCGAATCACGTGGGGCTTCGTTTGTATCCGTCAATCCAACAAAAGACGAAATTATAATAACCACACGTTTTGGTACCACAAACCAATTGCACAGCGTTTCCCAACCGATGGGCGCGAGAAAACAAATCACTTTTTTTGATGAACCGATGAGTAGTGGCGCATTCGAACCAACAAAAGGCGAGTATATTGTTTATTCTAAAGATAGTGGCGGAAATGAATTTGGACAGCTGTACAGCATGAATCTAAAAACGTTAGCCTCTACTTTGCTGACGGATGGCGGAAGGTCTCAAAACGGTGATCTTACTTGGAAAAAAGATGGGTCGGGATTTTATTTTTCTTCAACCAAACGAAATGGTGGCGATCGCGATATTTATTATATGAATCCGAATGATCCAAAAAGCATTAAACTGATTTTAGAGGTAAAAGGCGGCGGTTGGAGCATTGGAAGTCTTTCTTCTGATGGAAAAATTTTGTTAGTTCAAGAATATATTTCGGCAAACGAATCGCATATATGGACAGTAGATACTGAAACTTCAACATTATCTGAAGTTACCCCTAGAACAGACAAAAATATTGTTCAGACCAAAGCTGAATATTCGCAAAATCCAAATGAGATTTGGTTGGTAACCGATAGAAATAATGAGTTCCAGAGATTGGCTATTATGGACTTATCATCCAAAAAAATCACTTATTATACTTCCTCAATTCCTTGGGATGTTGCGCAATATACTTTGACACAAGACAAAACTAAATTGGCTTTTATAACCAATGAAGGCGGTGTGAACAAATTGTATTTGATGGATACCGCAACTAAAAATTACAGTGAAGTGAAAAATATTCCAATTGGATCAATTGGTGGTATTGGATTTACAAAAAACGGAAGTTCTCTTTTTTTCACGCAATCTACTGAAGATTCTTCTTCAGATGTGTATCAGCTTAAATTAAGTTCAGATGAAATCGTTCGCTGGACGGGAAGCGAACTGGGCGAAATGCAGGTAGAAAATATGTCAAAGCCTAAATTTATTGAATGGAATAGTTTTGATAAATTAAAAATATCTGGCTTTTATTATCCTGCCTCTCCAAAATTTTCCGGGAAAAGACCCGTCATTATTCAAATTCACGGCGGTCCAGAAAGTCAGTCTTCAGCCTCATTTTTAGGCGCCAATAATTACTACACTACTGAAATGGGAATTGCCATTATTTATCCAAATGTTCGAGGTTCATCAGGTTTTGGAAAAACGTATATTGCTAAAGACAACGGATTTTTACGTGAAGATTCTGTAAAAGATATTGGGGCGCTTTTAGATTGGATTGCCTTACAACCCGAATTAGATAAAGACCGAATTATGATTATGGGCGGAAGTTATGGCGGTTACATGACATTGGCGACCGCTTTTCATTACGCAGATAGAATCAAATGTTCTGTGGATATTGTTGGGATTTCAAACTTCAATACGTTTCTGAAAAATACAGAAGAATACCGCAGAGATTTGCGAAGAGTAGAATATGGCGATGAACGAAATCCAAAAATGTATTCCTTTTTGGATAAGATTTCTCCGTTGAACAACACCGATAAAATCAAGAAGCCAATGTTTATTATTCAGGGAACAAACGACCCAAGAGTTCCGTTAACAGAAGCGCTGCAGATGCGTGATAAACTAAAAGCACAGGGAAATACAGTTTGGTATTTGGAAGCAAAAGATGAAGGTCACGGATTCAAGAAAAAGCCAAATGTTGACTTTCAACGCTTGGCTGTAATTAAATTTATGGAAAACTATTTACTCAACTAATTTTAATGAATACCACTGATATCATTGGAATGGTTGGCGTTGGCGTAACACTTATTGCCTATTTCCTAAGTGTTTTTTCAATAATAGATCGAGATGGAGCTTTATTCTTTTGGATGAATATTGTTGGAAGTGGAATTGCTTGTTTTGCTTCGGTATTACTTCTATTTTGGCCCTTCATAATTCTTGAAGGAACTTGGGTAATTATAAGTATTATTGGATTAGTAAAAAGCATAAAAAAACCTCAAGAACTATCTTGAGGTTTTTTATTCTAAATTTTTCTGATTACCAGATTTTTACTCTTTTGGTTGGCTCAACATACATTCCATCACCTTCTTTGATATCAAAAGCGCTGTAGAACGTATCTAAGTTTAACAAAGGAACATAAGCTCTGTACATTCCAGGTGAATGCGGATCTGTTTTAACTTGATTTTTCAAAGCTTCGTCACGCATTTTACTTCTCCAGATGGTTGCCCAAGAAATAAATAAACGTTGTTCTGGCGTGTATCCATCAATTAATCCTGGACTTTTATTTTCTTTCAAGTACAATTGTAAACCGTCATAAGCAGCATTGATTCCGCCTAAATCTCCAATGTTTTCTCCTAATGTAAATTTACCATCAACGTGTATTCCAGGTAAGGGTTCTAAAGCCGAATATTGGTCCGCTAAAGCATCACCTAAAGCAGTGAATTTTTTCAAATCATCAGCCGTCCACCAGTCAACAAGATTTCCTTCTGCGTTATAGGTTGCTCCTTGATCATCAAAACCATGTGAGATTTCGTGTCCGATTACCGCTCCAATTCCACCATAATTTACTGCTTCATCCGCTTTATAATCATAGAAAGGCGGTTGTAAAATCGCTGCTGGGAAAACAATCTCGTTGTAAGATGGATTGTAATACGCGTTTACGGTTTGTGGTGACATTCCCCACTCTGTTTTATCTACTGGTTTCCCCATTTTATCAAGATCAAGTTTCCAGTTCCAATCTGATACATTTTTAAGATTGTCAAAATAACTTCCTCCATCAGCAGGGCTTTTAACAACTAAAGCAGAATAGTCTTTCCATTTGTCAGGATAACCAATTTTAATGGTTAATGCATTTAATTTTTCTTTTGCTTTTACTTTGGTTTCAGCCGACATCCATATTAGGTTATCGATTCTATTTTCATAAGCACGCATCACGTTTTTAATCATTTTATACGCTTTATCCTTTGCTTCTGCTGGGAACATTTTCTCAACATATAGTTTCCCTAAAGCTTCACCAACAGTTCCGTTAACTACTTGAAGCGCTTTTTCGTGACGTGGTCTTTGTTTCAAAGCTCCAGTCAACGCTTTTCCGTAGAATTCCCAGTTAGCCGTTTCAATGTCGGTAGACAATTGTCCTGATGCGCCTCTTATTAAATTCCAACGCATATACGCTTTCCAATCATCAACTTTGTTTTCTGTGAAAATAGTTTGTAAAGCGGCAATATATCTTGGTTGGGAAACAACAACGGTATCCACTTTTGTCAATCCAATACCTTTTAAATACGCATTCCAATCGATTATCGGAGTCATTTTTTGCAAATCACCAATAGCAGTTGGATTGTATTGTTTTTTTGGATCTCTTCTCTCTACTCTGTCCAGTCTGGGTTTAGACATTTCTATTTCTAAAGCCAAAACTTTCACAGCATCTGCTTTTGCTTGTGCTGGAGTTTCTCCAAGAAATGCTAACATTCTAGCAACGTGAACCTGATATTTCTCTCTTTTTTCCTTAGAATCTTTATCCTCTGAAACATAATAATCTTTGTCAGGTAAACCTAAACCGCCTGGTCCAAGACCAACAACATTTCTATTACTATTTTTGTCATCTGCTCCAATTCCAAATCCGAAGAAACCAACGCCTCCGCCTTTAGCTTCTTGTTCCATCATTAATTTTTGTAAATCTTTGACGTTCTTAACGGCATTAATTTTTGCTAAATAAGGTTTGATTGGATCAATTCCTTGCTTGTTTCTTGCCACAGTGTCCATAGCGGCTTTGTACATGCTGATTGCTTTACCTTGATCTGTATTTGGTGCATATTTTGGATTGTTTGTGGCTTCTTTTAAGATTGCCAGTGCGTCCTTATCTGTATTTTGACGCAATTCATCAAAACTTCCCCAACGGGTTTTATCAGCGGGGATCTCGGTATTTTTCAACCATGTTCCGTTTACAAATTGAAAGAAATTGTCTTTTGGACTAATCGACTTGTCCATGAGGGACGTATTGATTCCTGGTGCTTTTTGCTGTGCATTGATTTGAAAAGCACTTGCAATGACAAGAGCAGTTACCAATGTTTTTGAGCTTGAAATGAAGTTCATACGTAGTTGTTTGTTTGTTAGTTTGTACAAATTTATCGTTTCTAAGTAAAGAAAAAATATTTTAACAAAAATATAAGTCTTTAACGCATATAAAATGTTACAATCAATAGCTTGCTTTCGTACTTTTGCACTCCAGATCTTCGGTTAAAAATGATATGAAATAAAAAATTATGTTTGATTTTATAAAAAAATACAGAATTTTCATAGGAACTTTTGCGGTTTTTTCCATCATTACTATTTTCCTTTTTTACAATGTTTTAAAGCCTATTAAAACACTACCAGTATACAATCCTTCAGATGTGAATCCAGAATTGGTGGATTCTACCGTACAATATATAGCTCGTGAACACAAGATTGCCGACTTTTCATTTGTTAATCAAAACGGTAAAATCATTACCCAAAAAGACTACGAAGGTAAAATTTATGTTGCCGATTTCTTCTTTACAACTTGCGGTTCAATTTGTCCTATTATGACCGACAATATGGTTGATGTGCAAAAAGCTTTTGTCCATAATCCGGATGTGATGATTTTGTCCTATACGGTAACTCCAGAAATTGATAGCGTTCCGGTTCTGAAAAAATATGCTTTGAAAAAAGGAGTCATCGATTCCAAATGGAATTTGGTTACTGGCGATAAAAAAGACATTTACACCATGGCACGAAAATCGTATTTGGCAGTAAAATTGGGAAAACCAAGCGAGTTGTACGACATGGTTCATACCGAAAACTTCGTGCTTGTCGATGCTGAAAAACGCGTTCGTGGATTTTATGACGGAACCAAAAAAGAAGAAGTTAAACGCTTAATTGACGATATCAATTGGCTATCAGAAACGGACAAAAATTAGTTAAACTGATAATTATCATTTTATGTTCTATTTTTATGCTTACTTTTGTAATCTTAATTCAATCTAAATAAGCATTGAAAACTACTATTGATTTATTAAAAATTGGAGACAAAGCAACCATCATCTATGTTGATTTGGACAAAATACCTCTAAAACTTTTAGAAATGGGTTGTTTGCCAGATAACGAAGTAGAAGTTTTGCAAATTGCACCACTTGGCGATCCAATATATCTTAATGTAAACAATGGTTCTCATTTAGCAATTCGAAAAGAAACGGCACATGAGATTCAAGTCGAACTGCACGAGAAATAGTCAAAAATGAGTATTCAAAATATTACTGTAGCACTTATTGGGAATCCAAATACTGGAAAAACTTCGGTATTCAATCAGTTAACTGGATTGAATCAACAAGTTGGAAATTATCCTGGAATTACAGTAGAAAAAAAATTAGGCTTTTGCAAATTACCCAATAATATTAAAGCTAATATTCTTGATCTGCCCGGAACTTATAGTTTAAATGCGAGTTCGATTGATGAAAATGTGGTTATTGAATTATTGCTCAACAAAAACGATAAGCTCTATCCTGATGTTGCTGTTGTGGTAACCGATGTTGAAAATTTAAAACGAAACCTTTTACTTTTTACCCAAATAAAAGATTTAGAAATTCCCACTATTTTGGTTGTCAATATGACCGACCGGATGAAATCAAAAGGAATTTCACTTGATATTCCACATTTGGAAGAACAACTTAAAACCAAAATAGTTTTAGTGAGTACCCGAAAAGGAATCGGTATTGACGATTTAAAAAACCAAATTGCCGATTACAAATCATTGTCAACAGAACCTTGTTTGAATGCTTCAAGTATCGATGTGGAGTATTTTAACAGACTCCGAATAGCGTTTCCTAATCAATTACTCTACAAACTTTGGCTGGTGATTACTCAGGACGTAAATTTCCTGAATTTGGAGCGGATAGAAATGAATAGTTCTTTTACAAAACCGCATTCCGAATTAAAAAGAATGCAGCAAAAAGAAACCATCAAACGGTATCAGTTTATCAACGATACGTTGAAAGTTGGTTTGGCGATTGACTCTGAAAATGCTTCTGATTTGCGTTCGAAATTAGATCGGGTTCTAACACACAAAATATTTGGCTACGTAATTTTCTTTGGCGTTTTACTGTTAATCTTCCAATCGATTTTTGACTGGTCGAGTTATCCAATGGATTTTATCGATTCGAGTTTCGCATCTTTAGCGGATTTTGCAAAAAAACATCTTCCTGCTGGAGAATTCACCAACCTAATCAGTGAAGGAATCATTCCAGGAATTGGAGGAATCGTCATTTTTATTCCGCAAATAGCCTTCCTATTTCTCTTCATTTCCATGCTCGAAGAAAGCGGTTATATGAGTCGTGTTGTTTTCTTGATGGACAAAATTATGCGTCGTTACGGACTCTCGGGGAAAAGTGTTGTGCCTTTAATTTCGGGCACTGCTTGTGCAATTCCGGCAATTATGAGCGCAAGAAATATCGAGAACTGGAAAGAACGATTGATCACAATTTTAGTTACGCCTTTCATAACCTGTTCAGCGCGTTTGCCAGTGTATGCCATCATCATTGCATTGATAATTCCCAATAAAAGGTTATTTGGAGTCTTCAGCTTACAAGGTCTAACCCTGATGATTTTATATCTTTTAGGATTTGCAATGGCGATTTTTTCCGCGTTCATTCTGAATAAGATTTTAAAACTTAAAACAAAATCGTATTTTGTTGTTGAAATGCCCAATTACAAATTGCCGCTTCTCAAAAATGTTGGTATCAATGTTCTTGAGAAAACAAAATCATTCGTTTTCGGAGCTGGAAAAATCATTTTAGCCATCTCCATTATATTATGGTTTTTGGGTTCGCACGGACCGGGAGAAAAATTTAAAAATGCGCAACAAATCATTGAAAATGAAGTTTATTCAAGTCAGAATAAAATAAATCCATCGGTTATCCCGGACAGAGTTTCGGAGTATAAACTAGAGAATTCTTACATCGGAATCATCGGAAAATCTATTGAACCTGCAATTAAGCCCTTAGGTTACGATTGGAAAATCGGAATTGCTGTCGTGACCTCTTTCGCTGCACGTGAAGTTTTTGTAGGAACCTTAGCAACCATTTATAGTGTTGGAAGTCAAAGTGACGACGAATCGACTATAAAAAACAGAATGGAAACTGAAGTGCGCGCCGATGGTTCTAAAGTTTTCAACTTTGCCACTGGCGTTTCGTTGTTGTTATTTTACGCTTTCGCGATGCAGTGTGCGAGCACGGTTGCCATCACTAAAAAAGAAACTAACTCTTGGAAATGGCCCATAATTCAATTGGTTTTCATGAGTGGATTTGCCTATTTAACGGCGCTCCTAGCGTATCAATTTTTGAAATAAAAGATTTAAAAAATTATTATTTATATTTTGTCTAAATAAGAATAATATTTATCTTTGTCGAAAATTATATTATTTAGACATGCGCGCTACATTATTCGTCTTACTTTTTACAACTATATATTCTTCAACTTTTGCCCAAGATCAATTTGAAGAATTCGATAACGATACCATAAAAAAATTGGCTCCTGTAGTCTTATTTGCCAAACAACAAAGCCCAGAAAGAATGCCAGAAACGAAAGGCAATGTGCTGTTTTCGGGTAAAAAAAATGAGGTTTTAAAGCTTTCCAATATAAATGCAAATCTTACGACCAATAACGCACGAGAAGTTTTCTCAAGGATTCCCGGAGTAACGGTCTGGGAAAACGAGGGCTCTGGAATTCAAATAAACGTAGGTGTTAGAGGTTTGAGTCCGAATAGAAGTTGGGAACTCAATACACGGCAAAACGGTTATGATATTTCGTCCGATGTTTTTGGATATCCTGAAGCATATTACAATCCACCGCTGGAAGCAGTTGAAACGATTCAATTAATTCGTGGTGGCGCATCATTACAATTCGGACCTCAATTTGGCGGAATGTTAAACTATATCTTAAAACGAGAAACTAAGAAGAAGTTTTCTTTTGAAACACAAAACACGGTTGGTAGTTATAACTTAATAAGTTCTTACAACGCCATTGGTGGAAATTTTAAAAAGTTCTCTTACTATATTTACAACCATTCCCGAAGTGGCAATGGATGGCGCGATAATAATCGTTTCACAGTTAGAAACACACACGCCTTTTTAGAATATCGCTTTACAGGTAAAACTAAAATTGCTGCTGAATACACTAATTCCGATTACGAAATGCAGCAACCAGGGGGTTTAACCGATGCACAATTCAATGACAATCCGAGACAATCAGGAAGAAAACGAAACTGGTTTGGAACACCATGGAATGTCTTTTCTCTTAGTTTGGACACAAAAATTAACGAAAATTGGGATTTCAACACAAAACTATTTGGCGTAATTGGCGAAAGAAATAGCGTTGGTGTTACCACTACTCCAAACATTGAAGATGCAATCAATCCTGCAACTAACAACTATTCTAATAGACAAGTAGACCGTGATTTCTACAAAAACTTTGGACTAGAAACCAGAAGTATATACCGATATAGCCTTGGGAAAATAAAAAATAATCTGGCATTTGGTATTCGGATGTATCAGGCAAAAACAGAGAGAAAACAACAAGGACAAGGAACAACAGGTTCAGATTTTGATCTGTTTGTTGAAAATGAATATCCAAGAGATTTAGATTTTACTACGAGAAATTTGGCCATTTTTGCCGAGAATCAATTTAAAATAACAGAAAAGTTTAGTGTAACACCAGGTTTACGTTATGAATATATTTCATCTGTCGGCAACGGAAGATTAGGAATTAGTTCTGGCGATGCTATTGTATTAGCCGAAAAAACAATTACTAGGAACCAACCCTTGTTGGGAATTGGATTTGAATACAAATTCAGAAGTACTAATATTTATGCCAACATTACTCAAGCTTTCCGCCCAGTTTTATTTTCCGATTTAACACCGCCAGCAGTTACGGATGTAATTGATCCCAACTTAAAAGATGCTTCAGGTTTTAACGCAGATTTAGGATACCGCGGCACTCATAATGGCTTTTTAAATTTTGACTTCAGCTTATTTTACCTGAGTTATAACAATAGAATAGGTGGCGTTCGACAATTTGTAAACAACGATCCAACGCAAGGAACTTTCTTGTTCAGAACCAATTTGGGAGAAACAGTAAATAAAGGAATTGAAGGATTTGTAGATCTAAATGTTACCCGATTTTTCGGCGTTGAAAAACCATATGGTAATTTAGATGTTTTTGCAACTGTTTCGTTTATCGACTCTAAATATGTTGATTTTACAACATTTACAACAGCAGGAACCGCTCCAAATATCATAATTACAGAAAGCAACTTATCGGGTAATCGCGTAGAAAATGCGCCACGCTACATTCATAATGTTGGAGTGTCATGGAGTAATAATAATTTTTCAACTACGATTCAACATAAAATTTCAGGAAAAATATTTACCGATGCTACTAACACGCAAACTGCTTCTGCAAATGGCGTTACTGGAATAGTAGATGCCTACCGCGTTTTTGACCTATCAGCAGAGTACAAGTTTCTAGACAACTACAACGTTCGGGCTGGAGTTAACAATTTTACTGACGAAGTATATGCCACAAGAAGAAGTGGCGGATATCCTGGCCCAGGAATTTTACCCAGCGAAGGAAGAACATTCTACGTTAGTATTGGAGCCAAATTTTAAATGAAAATAAAATCATCTCATTAGCTTGAGATACTTTATATTTACTCATGGAATTTCAAGAAACATTAGTTTATCTTACTGTTGCAATAGCTTTACTTTTTATTATCCGAAAATTTTTTTGGAAAAAGAAATCAAAGAAAAACTGTGGCGATGACGGCTGCGGTTGTCATTAAACTATTTTAACATAAAGATTATTTGCAATACTATTAGAAACCGTTACCGTGTTATCTTCTACTTTAATTTTCAACGACAAATCGAATTCTTCCTTAGCTAGTACGCCAATTTTACAACCTAAAGTGATTTGATTTTTGTCTAAATATTTTAGAAATTCTGCTGAAGAATCTTTGACACCTACACAAATTCCTAATTGATTTTCGTTTAGCTCAGAAAGCAAAAATTTTTCTACTTTAATGATTTTGCCGTTTGCATCTGGAATTGAATCTCCGTGGGGATCTTCAGTTGGATTGCCTAAAAAATCATCTAATTTATTAATCAGTTTCTCAGATTTTATGTGTTCCAATTGTTCGGCAATATCATGAACTTCGTCCCAAGGAAAATGCAATTTATCAACCAAGAAAACTTCCCAGAGACGGTGCTTTCTAACAATCATTTTTGCTGATAATTTTCCGGTGTCTGTTAAAGAGACCCCCTTGTACTTTTGGTAAACAATTAGTTCCTTTTCCGAGAGTTTCTTCAGCATGTCTGTAACCGACGAAGCTTTGGTTTCCATTTTTTCGGCAATCGCATTTGTGCTTACTTCTCCTTCTGAAATTGTGGCGAGATGGTATATTGTTTTGAGGTAATTTTCTTCTGAAAAAGTCATTTTTTATTTTTTTACGATAAATAAAGGTATTGAAATCTTGTGCCGTAATTTATCAACGGTAGTACCAAAAAGCAGGTCTTTAAATCCGGTATGACCGTGGGTTCCCATGACTAAAATATCAAAATTTCCTTCGTTTATAATTTTAGGTATTGTGGCGTTTGGTTTCCCAAACCCAAGTTTGATTTCAACTTTAAACCCTTTTTCGTTTAGCATTTTCTGATATTCCTTGAGTAATTTTTCATCTATAATAGTTTCATGATCATCAACATCATTACCGTAAAGAATTGCTCCAACGGTTTCTACAACGTGAATTAAAGTATAGTTAGCCTCAGTTCCACCAAGCTCAAAAGCACTATTGATAGCAATTTCATCTGCAGCTGAAAAATCTACCGAAATGGCAATGTTCTTTTTATCATATGATTCTGATTTTGAAAAATTGAGTTTCATATTGTGAGGAGAATGGTTTTCGATATTGTGTTTCGTCTTTGTAATAAAAGGTTTAAAAACAATATAAAGCAACAAAATCAAAAACCCAAATGCCAACGGAACAACAGTAAACCAGAGGATTATGGGATTTTCCGAAGTTTCTAACCAACCTTCAATTTCGTTATAAACTAATTTGGCATTCAAGGAAACGATGATTATGGCTATGAGCCAAGAAGCGATTTGTGTAATTCTAGAAATGTGAAACCCTTTCATTTTCGATTTATCGCTCACAAAATGTATCAACGGAATGATGGCAAAACCAAGTTGCAAACTTAAAATCACTTGACTTAAAATCAACATTTTTCCAGTGACGCTTTCGCCAAATATCGAAATGACAATTACCGCTGGAACTATCGCGATTAACCTTGTAATAATTCGTCGAACCCATGGTTGAATTCTTAAATTAAGATACCCTTCCATTATGATTTGACCCGCTAAGGTTCCTGTGATCGTAGAACTTTGTCCAGCTGCAATTAGAGCAACGGCAAATAAAATTGGCGCCCATTTACTGCCTAACATCGGTTCTAAAAGCCGGTGCGCATCTTGAATTTCGGCAACTTCAAACAATCCTGCTTTGTAAAATGTGGCTGCAGCCAAAATTAAAATCGCCGCATTGACAAAGAATGCCAAGTTTAATGCAATGGTAGAATCTATGAAATTATACTTTAAGGCTTGCTTTATTCCCTCTTTGGTACGGTCAAATTTTCGGGTTTGTACCAAGGACGAATGCAGGTATAAGTTGTGGGGCATTACGGTAGCGCCAATAATTCCGATTGCGATATACAACGCTGCTTCTGAAGGCATTGTTGGGATTAATCCACGGAAAACTTCCGTAACATTAGGTTCAGCAAAAACCATTTCAAACATAAATGAAAAACCAATAATGGCCACCAAAGCAATGATAAAGGCTTCCATTTTTCGCATTCCTTTATTGATTAAAAAAAGCAATAAAAACGTATCTAAAACGGTAATCAGTACACCGTTGATTAGCGAAATATCAAACAGTAAATTCAACCCAATTGCCATTCCTAGCACTTCGGCCAAATCGCATGCGGCAATAGCAATTTCGGCTAAAAAATAGAGAATATAGTTAATTGGTCTCGAATACGTTTCTCTCGAAGCTTGTGCCAAATCTCGTTGGGTAACAATTCCCAATCGGGCACTTAAACTCTGCAAAAGCAAAGCCATGATATTACTCATTAATAAAACCCAAAGCAGGGAATAGCCAAACTGACTTCCTCCAGCTAAATCGGTAGCCCAATTTCCAGGATCCATATAACCTACAGAAATTAAATAGGCAGGACCAAAAAACGCTAATATTTTTCGGAAAGTGGATGTTTTACCTTGAGTGGAAATCGATTCGTTTACTTCTTCTAATGACTTGCTCATATCTAAATATTTACGCAAATATAAAAATTTATTTTATTTGACTAAATAATTTTTTAGCTTTGTCTAAAAATAAAATCACGTGAAAAAAATTATCCTTTTTTTACTCCTCATTTCCAATTTGATTAGCTACTCGCAAGAAACGGAACCACTACAAACCGATCGTCCAGACCAAACCGAGACACCAGCACTAGTTCCCAAAGGTATGTTTCAAGTAGAAACTGGTTTTTCATTCCAAAAAAATGATGCTACCAGCTACACAAATACGTTGCCTTCAACATTATGGAAGTATGGCGTGAACAAAAATTTTGAGCTTCGCTTAATTACAGAATTTGTATCGGAAAAAACAGCTGGTCAATCCATTTCCGGATTAAATCCGATACTAATCGGTTGCAAAATTAAGATATCGGATGAAAAAGGGTTTTTGCCAAAAACATCTTTTATCGGACATGTTTTATTACCAAACGTAGCATCCACAAATTTTAAATCAGATTATTTTGCACCAGAATTTAGATTTGTAATGCAACACACCTTGTCAAAAAAAATGACTTTTAGTTATAATCTTGGTGCCGAATGGAATGGGATTGCACCTAATGCAACCTTTATATACACGGTCACAACCGGATATACATTTACAAATAAATTCGGTTCTTATATCGAGTTATTTGGATTTGCGCCCGAAAAAGATAAAGCCAACCATAGTTTTGATGGAGGAATAACTTATTTGATTAACAATAATTTCATGCTAGATTTATCTTCAGGTATCGGAATTACGGATAATGCACCAAATCATTATATTGCAGTAGGTTTTTCGTTCCGAATATAAAATACTTCCGTTACATTTTTGCAGGTTTAGTTTATCAGCCTTGATAACGGTTTACAAAATGATTATGCCTTGAAAAATTTCGGACACATCATTATTTTATAAATATATGTAAATTCAACAGGCATGAAATCAAGAGAAGCTTTGCTAGAGCTTATTTTAAGTTTTTTTAAAAATAGAAAAATAGAAAACAGTAAGCTACTAATGTTGATAAACTAAAATGAACGATAGTTAAACTTAATACAAAGTGAAATTAGTTCCTTTTGAAAACACTGTACATTTATAAAAATAAATTTAAAAAATATGAAAACAAAAAAAATTTTATCGTTAGTAATTTTAGGTTTTGCATTTTTCGCAACAGGTAACACTTTTGCACAAAAGGCCACCCAAAACATTGTAGGAGTTGCTGTTGGATCTCCAAATCACACAACTTTAGTTGCAGCCGTTAAAGCTGCCGACTTAGTAGAGACTTTATCTAGTAAAGGACCGTTTACTGTATTCGCACCAACAAATGAAGCATTCAACAAATTACCAAAAGGGACCATTGAAAGTTTATTAAAACCCGAAAATTTAAAAACACTTCAAGGCATATTAACCTATCATGTGGTTGCTGGCAAATTAGACAGTAAAGCGGTAGTTGCGGCAATTAAAGCGGGTAAAGGAAAAGCTGTTTTGACAACCGTTCAAGGCGGTACATTAACCGCTTCTTTAAAAGGTAGTAACGTAATCATTACAGACGACAGAGGTGGAGTTTCAAGCATAACAGCTGTTGACTTAGATGCTTCCAATGGAATTATTCACGTCATTGATGGCGTCCTAATGCACAAATAAAAATCAAAAGTCTTTTGTTTGACATAGTAAACCACGTGAAAGCGTGGTTTTTTTATTTTTAAATAACTTTCCAAAAAATTACCTTTGTGCTGTGAGAAACTACAATTACATTTTTACGGGTTCCGGATTATCGGCTTTGATGACCGTATATCAAATGATTCTGTCAGGAAAATTCAAAGACAAAACGATTTTGTTACTAGATGAAAATCCTAAAAAAACAAACGACCGTACTTGGTGTTTTTGGGATAACACGAATCTTTTTGATGAAATTATTTCAAAAAGATGGAACACTGCTTTATTTGCAGATGCTAATTTTCAACGAAATTTAAATCTAAATCGATATCAATATAAAATGATGCGTGGCTTGGATTTTTACAATCTAGTTTTCGACTTAATTTCGCAACAAGAAAATATATTTTTTATCAACAAAAAAGTCATAAGTTTTGAAGAATTAGGAAGTCATTGTTTAGTGACAACTGAGTCTGAAAATTACACTTGTAACAAAATTTTTAACTCGATTTTTGATCCTGAATTAGTAAAAGCTCAAACGAAATATCCATTATTGCAACAACATTTCATAGGTTGGTTTATAAAAAGTAAGAAAGCAGTTTTTAATAAAGAGTCCGCTACGTTCATGGATTTTTCAGTCGATCAAAAAGGGAACACCAGATTTATGTACGTTTTACCAACATCAGAGACAGACGCTTTGTTGGAATATACGCTGTTTTCAAAGGATTTACTTCCAAAGGAAGAATACGAATCTGAAATTAAAAATTACATTCAAAAACTAGGAATTACAGACTACGAGATCATCGAAAAAGAAAAAGGAAATATTCCGATGACGAGTTATAAATTCTGGGAACACAATACTAAAAACGTCATAAATATTGGTTCCGCTGGTGGTTGGACGAAAGCCAGCACGGGGTTTACGTTCAAAAATGTAACTAAAAAGTCAAAAGCTTTAGTCCAATTCCTATCGTCAGACACCTCGACTGAGCTAGATGCGACAGATTTCAGAAAATTCCATAAAACAGACAAATTTTGGTTTTATGATTTGCTTTTTATTGATGTTTTATATAAAAACAACAAATTGGGATCGAAAGTGTTTTCGTCATTATTTAAAAAAGGAAGTCCAATACTAATCTTCAGATTTCTAGACGAAGAAACCTCATTTTTGGAAGATTTAAAAGTGATGCTAAAATGCCCAACGATTCCTTTTGTAAAAGCCTTTTTTGGACGACTATTTTAATTCAACAAAAGTTAAAGTTTATAAAACTTTGTTTTTATTCAAGTTTTACGTTCTACATTTGCTTCATCAAAAAAACAAAAATGAATTTTTCAGTAGCACAATTACATCACCATCATCTTACCTCACAGGCGAGTTAATGATGTAGTGTAGCTAAACATATTTTAAAACCGTCTGAGTTCATCTGACGGTTTTTTTGTTTTTATAACAGTCATTTGTACTCAGATTTTATCCCAAACAAAAATGAGTACTTTAAAAATTGCCATCCAAAAAAGTGGCCGACTGAGTGAAAAATCAATTCAACTATTAGAATCTTGTGGCATTCAAATTTCAAATGGCGAACGCAAACTGAAAGCGATTGCCAGTAATTTTCCAATCGAAGTTTTGTACCTACGTGACGATGATATTCCGCAATATGTAGAACAAGGCGTTGCCGACATTGGAATCCTTGGTGAAAATGAAGTCTGGGAAAAAGACAAAAAAGTAACTACCATTTCCCAACTCGGATTTGCGACTTGTAAATTATCATTAGCCATTCCTAAAGATGAGATTTATACCGATTTAAGTTTTTTTAAAAACAAAAAAATCGCAACGAGTTACCCCAAAATTCTTGCTGATTTCTTTGATTCTAAAAACATTCCAGTAATCATTGAAGAATTAGGCGGAAGCGTAGAAATTGCAACTGGAATTGGACTTGCCGATGCCATTTTTGATATTGTAAGTTCGGGAAGCACTTTACTAATGAATGGTTTAAAAGAAGTTGAAGTCGTTGCTAAGAGCCAAGCTGTTTTAATTTCAAACAAAAATTTATCAGAAGAAAAACAGCAAATTTTAGATAAATTATTATTCCGAATGGAAAGCTACCGCAACGGAAAAGAGAATAAATACATTCTTCTAAACGCACCAAATTCCGCTATAAAATCCATTTGTGAAATTTTACCCGGAATGAAATCACCAACAATTCTGCCTTTGGTTGAAGAAGGTTGGAGCAGTTTGCATTCGGTGGTAAAAGAAAACGAGTATTGGGAAGTTGTAGACAAACTAAAATCGCTTGGCGCAGAAGGAATCTTGATTATTCCAATTGAAAAAATGATTCGATAAATTTTAAAAAAAAAGTACTATGAAAACATACATAAACCCAAGCCCAGAAAAATGGCCTGATTTATCCCAAAGAAAAACATTTGCAGTAGCCGATTTAAATGAAACCGTAAAAGGAATATTTACTGATGTTCAGAAAAATGGCGATTCAGCTATTTCAAAATATACTTCACTTTTTGATGGTGTTTCTATTTCTGATTTTGAAGTTTCAGAACAAGAAATTCAAGAATCAAGCGCATTAATTTCTAAAGAATTAAAAAATGCAATTCAACAAGCGGCAAATAATATTGAGAAATTTCACGCTTCGCAAAAAGAAACTGTAACTAAAATTGAAACTACTTCTGGCGTCTTTTGTTGGAGAGAAAGTCGTGCCATCGAAACTATTGGAATTTATATTCCGGGCGGAACAGCACCACTTTTTTCAACGGTTTTAATGTTGGCAATTCCGGCACAAATTGCAGGTTGTAAAAACATTGTTTTATGTTCGCCACCAGATAAAAGCGGAAATATAAATCCAGCAATTTTGTATGCAGCACAATTAACTGGTGTAACGAAAATTTATAAAATTGGCGGAATTCAAGCTGTTGCAGCGATGACTTTCGGAACCGATACCATTCCGAAAGTATCTAAAATATTTGGACCTGGAAATCAATACGTAACTGCAGGAAAACAATATGCACAACAACTCGGAATCGCAATAGATATGCCAGCTGGACCCAGTGAATTGTTAGTAATTGCGGATGAAACTAGCGATGCCGATTTTGTAGCATCCGATTTATTATCACAAGCAGAACACGGCGCTGATAGCCAAGTAATTTTGGTTGCAACTTCAGAAAAAATTGTTGAAAAAGTTAGTGAAGCAATTACAATTCAGAAAACGCAATTGTCACGCGTTTCTATTGTTGAAAAAGCATTAGCAAACAGTCGTGCCATTGTAGTAAATTCAATTGATGACGCAATTAATTTCAGCAATTATTACGCTCCAGAACATTTGATTTTAGCTATTGCTGATGCCGAAAACAAGTTATCGCAAATAGAAAATGCGGGTTCGGTTTTTATCGGAAATTATTCCTGTGAAAGTGCTGGCGATTATGCTAGCGGAACCAACCATACGTTGCCAACAAATGGTTTTGCCAAAAATTATAGCGGTGTTTCATTAGACAGTTTTGTAAAGAAAATTACCTTTCAAAAAATCACGGCAACCGGAATTCAAAATTTAGGAAAAACAATAGAATTAATGGCAGAAGCGGAACAATTAGAAGCGCACAAAAATGCGGTTTCAATCCGATTAAAAAAATTACAAAATGGATAATATTCAATATTTAATACGAGAAAATATCAAGAATCTTTTGCCCTATTCAAGCGCAAGAGATGAATATACTGGAACCGAAGGCGTATTTTTAGACGCTAATGAAAATCCGTTTGGTAATTTAAACCGTTATCCTGATCCGTATCAATGGCGTTTGAAGCAAATTTTGAGCAGTCAGAAAAAAGTAGCAATCGACAACATTTTAATTGGAAATGGAAGTGATGAAATTATCGATTTAATGCAACGTGTTTTTGGTGAACCTAAAGAAGATGCAGTCATTATTTGTCCGCCAACTTATGGAATGTATAAAGTGTATGCCAACATAAACAATCTTAAACTAATATCTATTCCGTTAACAGAAGATTTTCAATTAAATACGGAAGCAATCTTAACGCAGAAAGCTAAAATATTATATTTGTGTTCGCCTAACAATCCGACTGGAAATTCATTAGAAAATCTGGAATTTATTATTCAAAATTTTAACGGAATTGTATTTTTAGATGAAGCGTATATTGATTTCAGTGAAGCGCCTTCGTTGGTAGAAAAAATCAAACACTATCCAAATTTAATTGTATCACAAACGTTCAGTAAAGCACGTGGTTTGGCCGCAGCACGAATTGGTGTTGCTTATGCAAATAGTGAGATTATTCAATTTTTGTCAAAAGTTAAACCGCCTTACAATATTAGTGAATTGAATCAAAAAGCTGGCATAAATGCTTTGGCAGATGAAACTATCTTTAAAACTAACATCAATTTAATTATTGCAGAACGAGAAAAGCTGAAAATAGAACTTCTAAAATTAGAATTTGTAACCAAAATATACCCGTCTGATGCCAATTTCCTCTTGGTGGAAATGGAGCATGCTACAGAAATTTTTGAAGCATTAATTGAAAAACAAATCATTACTCGAAATAGAAATTCAGTAGTTAAAAATACCATCCGAATTACGGTTGGAACACCAAAAGAAAATGAATTATTACTATACACTTTACAACTTATAGCAGATGAACTCGCCACTAAAAAAGGTTTGTTGCAAACAAACACCCATAATTAAAGACGATACCATAAATGACCGCTAACAAATAAAATTTAACATTTATGAAAAAAGTATTATTTATAGATAGAGACGGCACTTTGGTCATCGAACCACCAATCGATTTTCAATTGGATTCCTTAGAAAAATTGGAGTTTTACCCAAAAGTTTTTCAATATCTGTCGCGGATTGTTACTGAATTGGATTATGAATTGGTGATGGTCACTAATCAAGACGGATTGGGAACAAATTCTTTTCCGGAAAACACCTTTTGGCCAACACAAAACAAGATAATTCAAGCATTTGAAAACGAAGGAATTATTTTTAGTGAAATACTAATTGACAATTCATTTGCCGAACAAAATTTGCCAACCCGAAAACCCGGAATTGGATTATTGCAACACTACATCAAAGGAAATTATGACTTGAAAAATTCGTTCGTCATCGGTGATAGAATGACTGATGTGCAATTGGCGGAAAATTTAGGTTGTCAGTCTATTTATATTTCATCTGACGTTGAAGAAAAAGCTAGTTTAACGACAACTTCATGGCAAGAAATTTATAAATTTCTTAGTCTGCAACCGAGAACTGCAACTGTCATTAGAAACACCAACGAAACCAAAATTGAAATTGAATTGAATTTAGATGGAAGCGGAAAAAGTACCATTCAAACGGGTTTAGGTTTTTTTGATCACATGTTAGAGCAAATTGCCAAACACGGAGCTATGGATTTAAATATTGAAGTAAAAGGCGATTTATATGTTGACGAACACCACACGATTGAAGATGTTGGTATTGCTTTGGGTGAAGTTTTTGCCAAGGCGTTGGGTTCCAAAAAAGGCATTGAACGTTACGGATTTTTGCTTCCAATGGACGATTGTTTGGCGCAAGTAGCACTCGATTTTGGCGGAAGATCTTGGTTGGTTTGGGAGGCAGAATTTAAAAGAGAAAAAATTGGCGAAATGCCAACTGAAATGTTCTCCCACTTTTTTAAATCGTTTACCGATGGCGCCAAATGCAATTTAAACATTAAATGTGAAGGCGAAAACGAACACCACAAAATAGAATCAATCTTCAAAGCTTTTGCCCGAACATTAAAAATAGCCGTTAAAAAAGATGGTTCCAATACCATTCCAAGCACCAAAGGAATGTTATGATAACAATAGTAAAATATAACGCTGGCAACATTCAATCGGTGAAAAATGCAGTCGAAAGATTGGGTTTTTCTTGCATAGTTACCGATGATGAAAACGAATTAAAATCAGCAGAAAAAGTAATCTTTCCTGGTGTTGGTGAAGCAAGTTCGGCGATGAAGTATTTAAAAGAACGAAAATTAGATGAAGTGATTAAAAATCTAAAACAACCAGTTCTTGGAATTTGTTTAGGGCAACAATTGATGTGTAATTTCTCAGAAGAAAACGATACCGAATGCTTAGGAATTTTTGATGTGAATGTGAAAAAATTTGAAGCCAAAGAAAAAGTGCCACACATGGGTTGGAATAATTTGAGCAATCGGAATTCGGAATTATTTAACGGAATTGCAAACGATGTTGATTTTTATTTTGTGCACAGTTTTTATGCGGAACTCGGAGCATCGACAACGTCCATTTGTGATTATATCCAGCCGTTTAGCGCGTCGATGCAAAAAGATAATTTTTATGCGACGCAATTTCATCCAGAGAAATCATCAAAAATTGGTGAGCAACTTTTATTAAATTTTCTGAATTTATAAAACAACTTTCAATTAGAATTCAAATGTCAGTCTGAGCTTGTCGAAGACAGTTTTGAAGCACTTCGACAAACTCAGCGTGACAATCCTTAAATAATTAACTATAAAGCAGCCTTTACAAATTTGACAATGAATTTTATAGGTAATAAAAAGATAAAATTATGAGAATCATTCCAGCAATAGACATCATCGATGGAAAATGTGTTCGGTTATCGAAAGGCGATTATGCAACCCAAAAAATATACAACGAAAAGCCGCTTGAAGTCGCCAAATTTTTTGAAGATAATGGCGTTCACTATTTGCATTTAGTCGATTTGGACGGTGCAAAATCTAGCACGATTATTAATCATAAAGTGTTGTATCAAATTGCAACCAAAACGAATTTGACAATAGATTTTGGTGGCGGAATTAAGCAAAATAAAGACCTTGAAATTGCTTTTGAAAATGGTGCCAATCAAATTACAGGAGGAAGTATCGCGTATAAAAATCCACCCTTATTTATAGAATGGATTGAAAAATTTGGTGCAGACAAAATCATTCTCGGTGCAGATGCACTAAATCGAAAAATTGCTACTCAGGGTTGGTTAGAAACTTCGGAAACAGATGTGGTAGCTTTTATTTTGGAGTACCAAAAAAAAGGCGTTCAATATGTAATCTCAACTGATATTGAAAAAGATGGCATGCTAAACGGACCATCATTTGAATTGTACCAAGAAATTTTAAAAAAGTCTAAAGTAAAACTTATTGCCAGCGGCGGAATTACTACAATTGAGGATGTTTTAAAACTGAAAGAACTGGGTTGCGAAGGCGCTATCATTGGAAAAGCGATTTATGAAAACACTATTGATTTAAAAGAACTAATGAAATTATGTTAAAGAAACGTATCATTCCGTGTTTGGATATTAAAAATGGTCGCGTGGTGAAAGGCGTTCAATTTGAAGGGTTGAAAGATGCCGGAAATCCGCTCGAGTTAGCACAATTTTATTCTGAAAATGGGGCTGACGAATTGGTCTTTTTAGACATCAGCGCGACATTGGAAAACCGAAAAACATTGGCTGATTTGGTTAATCAAATTGCACACAAAATCAGCATTCCGTTTACGGTTGGCGGCGGAATAAATTCGGTTGCCGATGCCAAAATTATGGTTCAAAATGGTGCTGATAAAGTCAGTATTAATTCGGCTGCCGTAAAAAATCCAACTCTAATTACTGACTTGGCAAACGAATTCGGAAGTCAATTTGTAGTCGTTGCTATTGATGTAAAAAATGTAGAAAATGATTGGTTTGTTTTCGTCAAAGGTGGAACAGAAAAAACCGATTGGAAAGCGATTGATTGGGCAAAAAAAGTGACTCAATTAGGCGCAGGTGAAATCTTATTAACTTCGATGAATAACGATGGCGAGAAAAAAGGATTTTCATTAGCAATAACCGACCAAATTAGCAAAGCCGTTTCCATTCCAGTAATTGCTTCTGGTGGCGCAGGAAGTGTCGAAGATTTTGCCAAATTATTTTCTAAAACCGATGCCAGTGCCGGATTAGCAGCGAGTATTTTTCATTATAATGAAGTCTCCATATCGGAACTTAAAACCTATTTACAAACTCAAAAAATTCCAGTTCGATGCCTATAAATTTCAATAAATCAGAGGGTTTAATTCCCGTAATCATTCAGGATTTTCAAACCTTGCAAGTGTTAATGTTGGGGTATATGAATGACGAAGCGTATGAAAAAACAAAATCAGAAAAGCGCGTAACTTTTTTCAGTAGAAGTAAAAACCGACTGTGGACCAAAGGGGAAACTTCAGGGAATTTTTTAGAAGTCGTTTCCATTTATAAAGATTGCGATGATGATACTATTCTGATTATGGCAAAACCAAAAGGTCCAACATGTCATAATGGAACTGATTCGTGTTTTGCAACAACGAATGAAACTACTTTTTTATATCAATTGGAAAACACTTTAAAAGCTCGAATTGAGAGCAATGATCCAAATTCCTACACGGTTTCTTTAGTGCAGAAAGGCATTAATAAAGTCGCTCAAAAAGTAGGGGAAGAAGCGGTAGAATTAGTAATTGAAGCCAAAGACGATAACCCCGATTTGTTTCTGAATGAAGCTGCCGATTTGATGTACCATTATTTGCTTTTGTTGCAAGTAAAAGGGTTTTCTTTAAATGATGTAGAAGCAATATTGAAAGAAAGAAATAGGGTTAAATAATTTTTATTATAATCCCTTTTCTGTGTGTTACTCATCAGAATAGTTCTGGTTTTAAAAAAGAAAACCTCCAATTTAAATTGGAGGTTTTTCTGTAAGATGAACTAACTTTTATTATTTAATAATTAACTTCTTTGTAATTCCTTCATTGGTTTTTACTAAGTAAATTCCCGTCGACAAGTCTTTTGTATTGATAGTTTGTGCTTCTTTTTGAGAAAGCACTAATTTTCCTGAAATGTCATACACTTCAACATCGGCAGTTCGGTTAAAATACACTATTCCATTTGCTGCCGTTGGATTTGGAAACAATACAAATGTTTTTGGGTTATTTTCAAAAATCGGAGTTGATAAACTGTTTGTATCCACTTCAAAAATCGTAATGGTCCCACTTATTTCATTGGCAACTAAAATATAAGGAAATCCAGTTGGGCTGTTTTCCGGAGCTATATAAGTTATTCCTTCCGGACCATGATCTCCGGCATAAGCAGACGTACTTCTACTGTTTTTATAATCTACAAAAGTGGCATTGTTTGGGTCTGTAATATTGTAAACCATAACGCCACCAACTCTTTCCAGAGAAATAAAAGCAAAAGTTTCAGTTCCAATATGCGCTACAGTTACACCTTCTGGTTCTGGACCTTTAGCGCGACTTCTTCCTTTTGCTACGTTATCTTCATGGTCTGCATTATAAATAGTTGGAAAATTAGCTGCAGTATACATTTCAAAATCATCACCACTATCAAAAACCAACTGTTTAGTAGTTGTGTTAAAAATAGAGAATGAGCGTGTTCCCACTGCATTGATGGTTTCAAATTGAGCATCTCCATCGGTATTGCCATTAAGGTTGGTAACTCTGTAACGTCCCATATTATAAGTTTGTTTCAATACAGAAGCATTTGGAAAAATGACAGGATCAAGCGTATAAGCTGCAGCTCCAACGGTCGTTCTTTCAGTAAAACTTCCATATTCTTTTTCGTCCCCTTCATTAGCCGTAACTAAGAAATTTGTTCCTCCAACAACATAATTGGCAACTGCATCCGGAATATAAAATGCCTGAATTGGCCAATTGGCAATTAGTACTTGACCATTGTTATCTGAAATGTCAAATCCGTTTCCTGGGATGCTCACGTCTTTGGTTCCTAATGCCCAAATATCGGCAATTGAAGTTGTCGCCAAATTGATTTCGGCAATCGCATTATTTTCCTGTAACGTTACCCAAGCTTTTTGAGAATCGGCACTTATGGTAATGTATTCCGGTTCAAAATCCTGCGACATCGTGCTAGTCGTTTTTAATTTTCGAACACCTGATCCAATTAATGTAGCTTCCTGTGCATTGTAAGCTGTGAATAATAAATTGGTTACATTGGCTTGTGTCAAGGCTGGAATTCCGCCTGAAATATCAATGACGCTCACCGAACCTTCTGGATCAACAGAATAATCAGCATTCGGCTGACCTTCATTTGCTGTCATCACTTTATTCCCATCTGGTGAAAAGGTTATCATATCTGGCAAGGCACCAACCGTAACTTGTTTTAAGAAAGTTCCGTTGGTATCAAAAAACACTACCGAACCATTCAAAGTTTCATCAGCATTTGGCGAAGCCACAGCTACAATTCCGTTTTTTACGGCAACGCTAGTTACACCGCCATAGCTATTCATGTTGATAGAATTTATTACTGCAGGTGCCGTTGGGTCTGAAAAATTTATTACATCTAAAAATCCAGCGATAGCACTTGTTGTGAACAATCGTTGTGATGCTGGATCATGAACTACAATTTCGCAAGTGCTTGTATTGCTGCCTGATGGATCAAAACTTCCAATGTAATTTAGTTCGATTTGATTTGACGGACTTGGAGCCAATCTGTCGTTGTCTATAATATAAACAGTTGCTGATGGGGTTCCTGTAATTGTTACTCCAACCGAATTTTCCAAACTCAGCACAAAATATTCTGCCTGTTGCTCTTCCAAAACATCATCAATAATTGGAATTGTTATCGTTTGTGTTAAAGCACTCGACCCTGTAAAATTTAAGGTTTGAGTTGTCAACGTAAAATCGTTTGAATCAGCTGTACTGAATGGCGCTGTTTTTACAACCAAATCAACGGACGAAGTGGCCGGACTTCCCAAATTAATAATCACACTTACTGTTCCGGCAGATTCATTAACGGTCACAAAATTTGATGCAAAAGCAACACTTGGATTTGCAGTTGTAAACAAGGCTGATTGGGTTGTAATAATGGCGTTGTTACTTTCGTCTTCAATAGTATTTGGCAACAAGGCAGCATAATAAACCTGACTAGTAGCTAAAGATAATGTTGGCGCAATTGTAATCGTGTTGCCTAAAATTGTTGCGTCGAATGGCACTAAAGTTCCGGTGGCATTGTTCAATCTTAATTCTACCAATGCATCAACATTGGAATTCGTAATTACAGAATCGTCAGTTAACCTGATGTTTTCATTGAAGGATAGTGTTGGGGTTACAGTTGTAGCCACATTTACTGCAGCATTCAAAGGAAGAAAAGCAACTATTGGCGCGGTGGTATCAGCTCCTCCAACCGGACTTCCTTGCACGGTGTAATTGTCAAAACGATTGTTGCCAGCTGTTCCGCCAGAACCAACACTAAATTCAACTTTTAATTTAAAGTTCGGATTATTATCCGGCGTAGCGATAGCAGAAAAATCTAAAGTTGCCAAAGCCGGGTCGCCATTATTTGGAAGTATTGTTGTAAACAAAGTATAATTTGTCCCATCAGTAGAATACGACCATGTTTGCGAACCAGCACCTGAACCTGAACGTCTTGTGGCAAATTTTACAATAATGTTTTCATAACCTGAAGTTGGCAAAGCAAAAATCAAAGCGCTTCCTATAGGATCATTAAAACGCAAATGCGTTCCTGAAACATCACTATTTTGAGCATTTAAATTTAGTACACTGAAATTTTGACCCGTTCCTCCAGCAAAATCAATTACGCTAATTCCTGTTATGGACGCATTAATTGATGCTCCAGAAACAATAGAAGTTGTAGGAGTTGTAATGGTTGCTATAGAAGTGTTGTTGTTGAAGTTCCAGTAATGCAGTACTGTTTGTCCATAGGAAAAAGGCACCGTTAGAATAAATAAAAGGATGCAAAGTCCTTTAGAAAAGTAGTTTTTAGACATGATAGTGTTGTTTTTTTGTTCCCACAAAATTGATACACTATTTCTAAATTCATGTTAGATAAAAAACAACCTTCTTTTAACTTTACTGTCGTTTTGCTTTAAGTTAATGTTAGCTTTTAACAATGTTTTTACCCAATGTTTTTTTTAAGTTAATTATAGTTTAAAGATAAAATAAAGTTCATATCAATTTTGCCTTTTTCTATCACTGAATAGTAAATCTTTATGATTTCTTTAAAATAAAAGCTTGAAATTCTCATTACCTTTGTGTGGGATTTTTAAATCCTAATTCGTAAATCCTAATTCGTAAATTTAAAAATATGTATCCAGAAGAAATGGTATTACCAATGCGCGCTGAACTTTCAGAAGCTGGTTTTCAAGATTTATATAATGCAGAAGATGTAGAAAGCGCTATAAAAGCAGACGGTACAACACTTGTGGTTGTAAATTCCGTTTGTGGTTGTGCGGCAAGAAACGCACGTCCAGGAGCAAAAATGAGTTTAGACGGAGCAAAAAAACCGGATCATTTAGTAACCGTTTTTGCTGGTGTTGACAAAGATGCTGTTGATGCAGTACGTCAACACATGTTTCCTTTTCCTCCGTCATCACCAAGTATGGCGTTGTTCAAAAATGGAGAATTGGTTCACATGTTAGAACGCCACCACATTGAAGGTCGTCCGGCTGAAATGATTGCCGAAAACTTGAAAGACGCTTACGCAGAATTCTGTTAATCAGAAATAAGATTTTCTAAGGAAACCTTTTGGATTTAGTTCTGAAAGGTTTTTTTATTGGATATAAATTTTAGGGATAAGAGAAGAGTCAAAAGGGATAAGTAGTCTACATATCCCTTTTGCCTAATCCCTTTTAACTTATTTTATTATCTTTACACCCGAATTCTTCCATTTAGAGTTCAAAATTTATTTCTCACTTAAAACGTTTATAGCATGCAACTGTATAACACCTTAAGCGCAGAAGAAAGAGCCGAGCTTATTGACCAAGCGGGCAAGCAACGCCTTACGTTGTCTTTCTATGCGTATGCCAAAATTAAAGATCCAAAACAATTTCGCGACGATTTATTTATCGAATGGAATAAACTCGATGCCTTAGGCCGAACGTATGTTGCAAAGGAAGGGATCAACGCTCAAATAAGTATTCCTGCCGAAAATATGGAAGCTTTTCGTGAAACTTTAGAAATCTACGATTTCATGAAAAATATTCGTTTGAATGTTGCGGTAGAACACGATGATCATTCATTTTTGAAACTGACTATAAAAGTTCGTGACAAAATTGTCGCCGATGGTTTAAACGACGAAACCTTTGATGTTACTAATATCGGCGTTCATTTAAAAGCGAAAGAATTCAACCAAATTTTAGAAGATCCAAACACGATTGTAGTCGATTTTAGAAATCATTACGAAAGTGAAATTGGTCATTTTAAAGGCGCCGCAACACCTGATGTAGAAACTTTTAGAGAAAGTTTGCCGATAATCAACGAGCAATTAAAAGACTTTAAAGAAGATAAAAACTTAGTGATGTATTGCACGGGTGGAATTCGTTGCGAAAAAGCTTCGGCCTATTTCAAACATCAAGGTTTTAAAAATGTATTTCAGTTGGAAGGCGGCATTATCAATTATGCCAAACAAATTCAAGAAGAAAATATAGAAAGCAAATTCATTGGGAAAAATTTCGTTTTTGATCATCGTTTAGGCGAACGAATTACGGACGATATCGTTTCGCAATGCCATCAATGTGGTAAACCCTGTGACAATCACACCAATTGCGAAAATGAAGGCTGCCATTTATTATTCATTCAATGTGACGAATGCAAAGCCGCTATGGAAAACTGTTGTTCTGCTGAATGTCAGGAAATAATTCATATGTCATTGGTGGATCAAGTAACATTGCGTCGCGGAGTGAAAAACGGAAATATGATTTTCAGAAAAGGAAAATCGGATAAACTGTTGTTCAAACATTCGGGGGTACTTTCAGATACATCATTGGCTACAGTCGAAAAACCAAAAGATATTCGTAAAAAAATAAAAGTAAAAAAAGTCTTGATTGGAAAAGCCGAACATTATTATGTAAAAGCACAAATTGGACTTTTTAGCATCGAAAATCAAGATTTAGCTATTGGTGACAAAATACTAATTTCGGGGCCGACCACTGGAAACCAAGAAATTGTTATTGAAAAAATGTTTGTCAACGGCAGTGAAAATTCTCGTGCTAAACCCAGAGATAAAGTCACCATAAATTTGCCTTTCCGAATTCGTTTGTCCGATAAATTGTTTAAAATTATTTCGTAAAATTTTTGCTTTTTGACATAAAATTCCAATTTCGGGTGAAAAATATCACTTTGAATTTGGAGTTTTTTTATTGTAATTTATTTTTTTAAAATACTATCTTTACCAATTAATCGTTTTATGAATTATAAGTTGCTTTTCGCAACACTCTATATATAATTATGGCTTGTCAAAGTTGTTCTACATCTGATGGTGGTGCACCAAAAGGGTGCAAAAATAATGGGACTTGCGGCACCGATAGCTGCAACAAATTAACCGTTTTTGATTGGTTAGCGAACATGAGTTTACCTAATGGTGAAACTCCGTTTGACTGCGTTGAAATACGTTTCAAAAACGGAAGAAAAGAGTTTTTCCGAAACACCGAAAAACTAACATTAAGTATTGGAGATATTGTCGCTACTGAAGCTTCTCCCGGCCATGATGTTGGAATAGTCACGTTGACTGGTGAGTTGGTAAAAATCCAAATGAAGAAAAAAGGGGTAAATCATACTAGTCCAGATGTGGCTAAAATATACCGGAAAGCTTCTCAAAAAGATATTGATATTTGGAGTGAATCCCGAGATAAAGAAGAACCAATGAAGGTGAAAGCCCGTGAATTGGCAATTACTCACAAATTAGAAATGAAAATTTCGGATATCGAATATCAAGGCGATGGTTCTAAAGTGACTTTTTACTATACTGCAAACGATCGAGTGGATTTCCGACTTTTAATCAAGGATTATTCGCGTGTTTTCAATACGAGAATTGAAATGAAACAGGTTGGATTGCGTCAGGAGGCAGCGCGTTTAGGCGGAATTGGTTCTTGTGGACGTGAACTGTGTTGTTCTACTTGGTTAACGGATTTCAGAAGTGTAAATACATCGGCAGCACGGTACCAACAATTGTCTTTGAACCCACAAAAATTAGCCGGACAATGCGGAAAATTAAAGTGTTGTCTGAACTATGAATTAGACACCTACATGGATGCGTTAAAAGGTTTTCCTGATTTTGAAACCAAATTAAAAACAGAAAAAGGCGATGCGATTTGCCAGAAACAAGATATTTTCAAAGGCCTGATGTGGTTCGCTTACACTGATAATTTTGCTAATTGGCATGTGTTGAATATTGAACAAGTCAAAGAAATAATGGCGGAAAACAAACAAAGTAAAAAAGTAAGTTCTCTCGAAGATTTTGCCATTGAGACTGTTGCTGAGCCTGAAAAAGATTTTAATAATGCGATGGGCCAAGAAAGTTTGACTCGATTTGATCAACCCAAAAAGAGTAAAAATAAGAGCCGAAATAAAAGTAAAATTAAAGTCGCTACTCCAATTTCAAACCAAAATCAAGCGCAAACTCCGAACCAAAACCAAGGACAAAACCCAGCGCCAATTCAAGGACAAGTAAAGAATCCAAAACAAAATAACAAACCAAAGCCACAAGATAAAAAACCTATAATTATAAAAAAGAATGAAAATAAAGAATAGCATCCTTTTTATTTTAGTGCTGCTCTTGGTTGTTTCCTGCGATAAAAAAAGAGTTTTTGACCAATATAAATCTGTTGGAAATGCATGGCATAAAGACAGTATAGTGACTTTTGAATTGCCAAAATTGGATCCGAAAAAGTCATTCAATATGTACGTAAATGTTCGAGATAATGATGCTTATCCATTCAATAATTTGTTTTTAATTGTTTCTTTAGAGCAGCCCAATCATAAAGTTAAAGTCGATACATTGGAGTACCAAATGACGGATCCAGATGGCCAACTTCTCGGAGATGGCTTTTCAGATATTAAAGAAAGTAAGCTTTTTTATAAAGACAAAGTAAACTTCACTCAAAAAGGGATTTATAAAATTCACATCAAACAAGCAACCAGACAAACTGGAAAAATTGAAGGTGTAACTACGCTTTCTGGCATTTTAGATGTTGGTTTCAGAATAGAATCTACAGAATAAAAATTATGGCACAAAAAAATAATTCTTCAGTCAAAGACATCAACTACTACAAAAAGCAATTTTGGAAGTTGTTTTTATACGGACTTGGAATACTCATCTTGTTTTTTACCTTGGCTTCGTTCGGTTTTTTTGGAAGCATGCCTTCTTTTGAAGATTTAGAGAATCCAGAATCAAATCTGGCAACTGAAGTAATTTCTTCAGACGGTGTTACCATTGGAAAGTTTTATAACGAAAACAGAACGCCAATTAAGTATGAAGATTTACCGCCTCATTTAGTTAAAGCATTAGTCGCAACTGAAGACGAACGTTTTTACGAACATTCCGGAATTGACGCTAAAAGAACGTTTGGCGCCGCTTTGCAATTAGGTTCTAATGGTGGAGCGAGTACGTTAACACAACAATTAGCTAAATTATTATTCCACGGTGAAGGTTCCAAATTTTTTGTTTATCGTATCATCCAAAAAGTAAAAGAATGGATTATTGCAGTTAAACTAGAACGCCAGTATACTAAAAACGAAATCATTGCCATGTATCTCAATAAGGCCGATTTTGTCAATACCGCAGTTGGAATTCGATCTGCTTCTAAAGTGTATTTCGGAAAAGAACCCCGAGATTTAACCGTTGATGAAGCAGCTATGTTTGTCGGAATGCTTAAAAATCCCTCGCTTTATAATCCATTGCGTCGATTGGAAAAAGTGCGTTTACGAAGAAATACGGTTTTGGAACAAATGGTTCGTAACGGAATTTTAGACCAAGCAACTAAAGACAAACTTGGACAACAACCTATCGTTTTAGATTTTCATCCCGAAAGTCATAAAGAAGGAACGGCGACCTATTTCAGAGAATTTCTTCGGGAATACATGAAAAATTGGGCTAAAGAAAACAAAAAACCAGATGGTAGCGATTACGATATTTATAGTGATGGTTTAAAGATTTATACGACCATCGATTCCAAAATTCAGGAACATGCCGAAGAAGCAGTTGCGGCGCACATGAAAAATTTGCAAAAACAATTCTTCGCAGAACAAAAAGACAACAAAAACGCTCCGTTTTTAAAAATCACTCCTGAAGAAACTACGCGAATCTTAAACAAAGCCATGAAATCTTCGGAACGTTGGCGCGTGATGAAAGATTTAGATAAATCAGAGGAAGAGATTATTGCTTCATTTAGTGTTAAAGCCAAAATGAAAGTTTTTTCTTGGAATGGTGAAATCGACACCTTGATGACGCCTATGGATTCTATTCGGTATTACAAACATTTTCTTCAAACTGGTGTGATGTCAATGGAACCGCAAACCGGACATATCAAGGCTTGGGTTGGCGGAATTGATTATAAGTATTTCCAATACGATCACGTGGGTCAAGGGGCACGTCAGGTTGGTTCCACTTTCAAACCGTTTGTTTATGCAACAGCTATCGAACAATTAGGAATGTCGCCGTGTGATTCGATTATCGATTCTCCGTTTACTATTCCAGTAGGAAGACATCACGTTACCGCTTCTTGGACTCCAAAAAATTCAGACAATAAATACCGCGGAATGGTCACGCTTAAAAAAGCTTTGGCAAATTCCATCAATACGGTTTCAGCAAAATTAATGGACAAAGTGGGTCCGGAAGCGGTTGTTGCGTTGACCAAAAAATTAGGAGTGAAATCAGAAATTCCGGTACAGCCCTCTATTGCATTGGGTGCTGTTGAAATTACGGTTGAAGATATGGTGGCTGCGTACAGTACTTTTGCCAATCAAGGCGTTTATATCAAACCACAATTCATAAGTAGAATTGAAGATAAAAATGGTGTTATACTTTACGAACCGGTTCCAGAAACGCATGATGTTTTGAATAAAGATATTGCCTATGCCGTAATTAAACTTTTAGAAGGTGTGACCGAAGAAGGTTCTGGTGTTCGTTTGAGAACCCAAGGCGGCGGTAGCGGTGACAATCGTTGGACTGGTTATCCCTACATGTTTACTAATCCAATTGCTGGTAAAACTGGAACTTCTCAAAATCAATCCGATGGTTGGTTTATCGGGATGGTGCCCAATTTAGTGACCGGCGTTTGGGTGGGCTGTGAAGACCGTTCGGCACGTTTTAAAGGAATTACTTATGGACAAGGAGCCACTGCTGCACTACCAATTTGGGGTTATATGATGAAGAAATGTTATGAAGATAAAGATTTACTTATCTCCAAAGATCCCTTTGAAAGACCCGAAAACCTTTCCATAAAAGTAGATTGCTGGGCTCCAAGAAAGGTTGAAGTCGATTCCACTGCGGTAACGCCAGAAAACGAACAAGATCCAGAAGAATTTGGACTTTAATATTTAGAATTTCTCTTGAATTTATTTCAGGAGCTATTTCCTGCTATCCGTTGCAATCTTTTTTTAGATTGATGTGTCTTTGCTAACGCGCCGGCCAATCTAAAAAAAGGATTTCCACTACTATCAGGGCTAAAAAAATACAACTATGATTAACAAAAAAGTAAATTCCGTTCAAGAAGCACTTCAAGGTGTTGAAAATAATATGACCATCATGCTTGGTGGCTTTGGCCTTTGCGGTATTCCAGAAAATAGTATCGCTGAATTAGTAAAAAAAGATGTTCAAAACCTAACTTGTATTTCCAATAATGCAGGGGTTGATGATTTTGGTCTTGGATTGCTTTTGCAGAAAAAGCAAATCAAAAAAATGATTTCTTCCTATGTTGGAGAAAACGCTGAGTTCGAACGTCAAATGCTTTCCGGAGAATTAGATGTTGAGTTAACTCCGCAAGGAACTTTAGCTGAGAAATGTCGCGCTGCACAAGCCGGAATTCCAGCATTCTTCACTCCAGCAGGTTTTGGAACTGAAGTCGCCGAAGGAAAAGAAAGCCGCGAATTCAACGGAAAAATGCACATCATGGAATTGGCTTATAAAGCGGACTTTTCTATCGTAAAAGCATGGAAAGGTGATGAAGCTGGGAATCTTATTTTCAAAGGAACAGCGCGTAACTTCAATGCTTGCATGGCCGGTGCCGGAAAAGTTACCATTGCTGAAGTAGAAGAATTATTACCTGTTGGTTCGTTAAATCCAAATGAAATTCACATTCCCGGGATTATGGTACAACGCATATTCAAAGGGGAAAAATTTGAAAAAAGGATTGAGCAACGTACCACTAGAAAAAAGTAATCAGTGTTTAGTGTTCAGTGAAAAACTTAATGAACCTTAATTCCGTAATGGTTTAAAAAAAAAATTATGTTAGGAAAAGAAGAAATCGCAAAACGAATAGCACAAGAAATTCAAGACCGTTATTACGTAAACCTTGGAATCGGAATTCCAACTTTGGTAGCCAACTATGTTCGCAGTGATATTTCAGTTGAATTTCAAAGTGAAAATGGTGTGCTCGGAATGGGCCCATTTCCGTTTGAAGGGGAAGAAGATGCCGATATTATCAACGCAGGAAAGCAAACTATAACCACTTTGCCGGGAGCCAGTTTCTTTGATTCGGCTTTTAGTTTTGGAATGATTCGAAGTCAAAAAGTAGATTTAACGATTCTTGGCGCAATGGAAGTTGCGGAAAACGGTGATATTGCCAACTGGAAAATTCCGGGTAAAATGGTAAAAGGAATGGGTGGCGCGATGGATTTAGTAGCTTCTGCTGAAAACATTATTGTTGCCATGATGCACGTAAACAAAGCCGGCGAAAGCAAAATCCTAAAAAGATGCACTTTGCCTTTAACAGGCGTTGGTTGTGTGAAAAAAGTCGTAACCGAATTGGCTGTTTTAGAAATAACCCCAAAAGGTTTCAAATTACTAGAACGTGCTCCAGGCGTTTCTGTAGAACACATTATAGCTTCCACTGAAGCCGATTTAATTATTGAAGGTGAAATTCCAGAAATGGTTATTGATTAATAGTACTTTAAAATGTACTAAAATCATTAATTTATATCTATACTTCTGCAGTTGCGGCATTATCATTTAATAGTATCTTTACATTAAACACACTGCTATGAAAAAATTGATGATGTTGTTTTTTGTCTTTAACTTCGCTAATGGCATAGCACAGAATGCCGCAGATGTTGACACTTCTTTTGGTGAAATTCCAGGGTTTAACAGCATCATTTATGCAATGGCCAAACAGCCAGACGGAAAGATTCTTGTTGGTGGAAATTTTACAAAATATAAAGGAAAAGTTTGTAATTATTTTGTCCGGCTTCTTGCAAACGGAGATGTTGACCCAAATTTTATTCTCGAAACCAGCTTTTGGTACAAAGTAAATTCTATAGCAATTCAACCTGATGGGAAAATACTGGTTGGTGGCGGATATTCCACCCTTGTTGCTGGTTTGAAAGATGGTGTAATTCGGTTAAATAGTGATGGAAGTACTGATTATACTTTTAGCACAATAAGTGAATTTTCAGGCATTACAGGCGTAAACACTATTCTTATTCAAACAGACGGTAAAATTATTTTAACAGGAAGTTTTTCTACCTATAATTCCATAAGTAGAAAATATATTGTGAGAATTAATTCAGATGGTAGCTTAGACTCTACATTTGATCCGGGTACTGGATTTAATAATCTCGTTACAGATGTTGCACTTCAGACAGACGGTAAAATCATGGCCGTTGGCAACTTTGATAATTATAATGGATACACAAGAAATAGAATAATTAGACTTAATTCTGATGGTTCTGTTGATTTAACATTTTCTATTGGCGTTGGTTTTGGAACAGGTACTCCTAATGCCGTCATAATTCAACCTGATGGAAAAATTGTTATTGCAGGTAATTTTTCAACCTATAAAAATGTAACTCAAAACAACATCGTTCGGTTATCAACAACTGGAGATGTAGATACTTCTTTAAATATCGGAACAGGTTTTTCATACGAGGGTTATTTCGTTACTATTAATGATATAGCCATGGACAGCGCGGGTAATTTTATTATTGGTGGTGCATTTTCAAAATACAATAATATCTCGAAAACAAATTGCGTTAAAATAGGTCCAACTGGCCTATTAGACAATTCATTTACTATTATAGGAGCGCCAAGAATAAATGTTCTATTACTTCAAAATGATCAAAAAGTAATTTTAACCTCAAGTACTCCTAGTAATTCAAGTTATATCTACAATTACATTTCTAGATTCAATGCTAATAGTTCAGTTGATTACACTTTTGACTATGGATCAGGATTTAATAATCCATATGGTTATAGTAGTACAGTAAGTGCAATTCAACCAGATGGGAAAATTATTGTTGGTGGCAATTTTTCTTTATACAAATTACACACCGAACTTGGATTAATAAGATTAAATGCTGATGGGACTAAAGACCCTGCATTTAATGTTAGCTATTTGGATTATTGTCAAATTAGTAAATTATTATTGCAACCCAATGGAAAGATTATCGCTTTGGGAACTTTTCGTTATGCAGGTAGTACTGGAGGATATTTTACTTTTATACGATTTAACACCAACGGCAGTCAGGACATGACCTTCTCTCCTTCTTTCTACGGTAGTGAGATAACTTTACAAGCAGACGGAAAAATTTTAGTTTGTAACGGGAATCAAATAAAACGTCTAAATAGCAATGGAACAATTGACGCCACTTTTAATATTGGGACTGGTTTTTCTGGAAATGTTAGATACGCAGCGATTCAACCCGATGGTAAAATTATAGCGGTTGGAGATTTTACTCTTTTTAACGGTGAGCAATATCAAAGAATTGTTCGTTTATTATCGAACGGGAGCGTAGATACAACTTTCAATGTCGGGGAAGGATTTAATAATTCTACCTGGACTGTATCCTTTCAACCCGATGGGAAGATTTTAGTTGGTGGCGATTTTGGTTCTTATAATCTTATTTCATCGTGGGGAATTGTACGAATTAATACCGATGGAAGTTGTGACACAAGCTTTAATTCAGGTTTCAACATAAATACAGTAAATAGCATCGTAGTTCAATCTGACGGAAAAATAATTGCCGGAGGTTACAGAAGTTATTTTGTCAATGATTATTTAAAAAATCTGGTGCGTTTTAATCCTGATGGAAGTGTTGACACAACTTTTGATATTGGAACTGGATTTGATATGGGAAACAATAATAGTTATATCTCAAAATTAAACCTCCAGTCTGATGGCAAAATTCTTATCAGCGGAAGTTTTGAAAATTACAAATCGGTTGGTTCCTCTACTCTAATAAGATTAAATGGTGGGGATTCCACCTTGTCAAACCAAAATTTCACTACTGATAAATTAGTTTTGTATCCAAATCCAACTCATGATTACATCCACCTAAACATTCCTGGCAATCTTGACGATTTTGATTACGAGATTGCAGATTTAGCCGGAAAAAAACTAATCGGCAACAAAAATGCCAAAAACACCGCTATTGATGTCCAAGCTCTTTCTTCAGGAATTTATGTTATTAAAGTAAAAGCGCAGGATAAAGAATATGTTACAAAGTTTGCAAAAGACTAGTTAAATTTTATTCCCCGAGAGATAGTCCAATAAAACTTCAGAAGCGTTTCCGAAAGTATTGCCTTGTTTTGTGATATTCACGGCTCGCTTTTTATTCAGTTTATACATTAAATCATATTCGGTGGTGAACAATATTGCTGACATAAATGGGTTGTTGATATAAGAACCCAATTTCTCTCGAGCTTCATCAATAGTATGGATCTCAATTTGCTCTTCCTGCTGGAATTTGTATTTCAATTCCATTTTCAAAACAGCATCTTCTATAATCGGACGAACATAAATGTTCATCAAGTCGGTATTCCCAATGGTTTTGGCTAAGGTTAATTTGGCGAACGTTCCATCAGCTAAACTAGTTTTAACGTTGGTATAAAAATCGGAAAATGTTTCTGTGAATGACATTTGAAATTGTATTAAAATTTTAAAAAAACCAAGTTGCGACAAAAATTGCTGTAATCACGCAGATTAAATCCACCAAAAGCATCGTTCCTAAGGCATAACGTGTGTTCTTTATATTTACGGAACCAAAGTAAACGGCAATCACATAAAAAGTACTTTCGGCACTACATTGAAAAATACTACTCAGTCTTGCTGTTAAGGAATCGGCCCCAAACGTATTCATTGAATCAATTAAAAATCCTCTGGATCCCGCAGAACTAAAAGGACGAAGCATCGCTACTGGTAAGGCATCCGTAATTTGTTTATTCACACCCATATTCGAAAAAAAGAATGCTATCCATTCACTAATAATTTCAAATAACCCACTATTTCTAAATAAAGAAATAGCAACCAGCATTCCCATAACATAAGGAAAAATAGTAACTCCTGTTTTTACACCATTATTTGCTCCCACTACAAATGCATCAAAAACGGTAGTTTTAGCTTCGGAAAATTTCTTCTCATGCAGGAATGAAAATATCAAGGTAAAAGCAATAATTCCAATCAGTATCAAAGCAGATAAATTTGTAGTGAAATAGTTTTTACCAATTAAATCCAACTGATTTACATACATCAACATTCCAATAATTCCAGCTATTAACGCCATCAGTACGGCAACCAAAGAAGCACTTTTAAAATTAATTTTTTGTTTAACTCCAACAATTAAAAAAGCGGCAATGGTACCGATAAAAGAAGTAATGATACAGGGCAACATTACATCAGCCGGGTTGCTTGCTCCAGCAGCTGCGCGGTATCCGATAATTGAAGTAGCAATTAATGTAAGACCAGAAGCATGTAAACACATGAACATAATCTGTGCATCACTTGCCTTGTCTTTGTCGGGATTTATTTCCTGCAAACTTTCCATAGCCTTAAGTCCAAATGGAGTTGCTGCAGAGTCTAATCCTAAGAAATTAGCAGCAAAGTTTAAGGTCATATAGGATATAGAGGGATGATTTTTAGGAATACTTGGAAACACTTTTACAAAAACGGGACTCAGAACTTTCGCTAATTTTCCAGAAGCTCCAGAAATTATTAGCAATTCCATTAATCCACAAAAGAAAGCTAAATAAGCAATTAAGGGAATAATTAAATCAAGTAAGCTATTTTTACATGTTGGCAACAATCCATCCGACTTTTGGACGCCAGAATAAATTTTAACAGTCTTTGCTTTATAAACATATGTGGTATCTGCATTGAGTGAATCTCTGTTGATAATCATCGTCTGTTGAGGAGCATTTTTAATACTATCCATAACGAATTTTGGTACTTGCTCCAAATATTTTTCAGAAATTAAAATAGGATCGTCTTTCTTTCCATTCAAAACATTATCAATGGTATAGCTATTTCCAACAAACAAACTGAATAAAACAAATGCTATAGAAGAAACAAAAATAGCCAGCCAAAATCTACTTAAAACCATGAGTTGTTTTTTTGTAAATATAACATTTATCAATTTTGAAATAAAACATTGAGGTCAAATTTTATTTGTCTCATTTATAAAATCTTAAACAATGGTTAATTATTGTGATAATTTGACAATAAAACATAAAAAATATCTCAGGATTTATATATTTGCTAACTTTTATTTACATACAATATATTTTTATTAAAATTATGAAAAAGAATTTCCTATTTGTGCTTTCTGTTCTTTTTGTAGTTAGTTCAATTTCTGGACAAACTAAGGATGATATTAGAAAAATTACTAGTGGTTATGACTTGGCGCTTTTAAAACAAAAAGAAACTTTTTACAAAAAAAGAGCCCGTATAGAAAAAGAAAAAGCAGTGGCTGCTGCCCTAGCGAAAGGTTGGCCCATCCTCACAGTGAAAGAAGATGGAAGTATTTCTGAATTAATGAAACTTTCGCCGGATGGTTTTCCTATTTATTACTCAACCGAAAATGTTAATGCCGCTAAATCAACAAGAGCGAATCATTTAAACACTGGCGGTTCACTTGGACTAAACTTAAACGGTCAAGGAATGACAGCCCGCGTTTGGGATGGTGGAAACGTAAGAACAACACACAATGCTTTTGGTGGAAGAGCTACCGTAGTAGACGATCCTACTAACACTACAACTGTTGCTCATGCTACACATGTTACTGGGACAATGATTGCTGGACCTTCTCCAGCGTCGGTGAAAGGAATGGCCTTTCAGGCGAACGCAAGAACGTTCAATTGGACTGATGATGAATCTGAAGCAATCTCTGAAATACAAGACGGAATGCTACTTTCTAATCACTCGTATGGTGTTCCAATTACCAGCAACGGAACCACTTTGCCCTCATGGATCATTGGCTCTTATACCTATGATGCATATGCTTGGGATGATATTGCGTATAATGCGCCTTATTATCTTGCCGTGATGTCGGCAGGAAATGATGGTAATAATGAAAATAATACTGAACCTCTTGGGTTTGGATTAGACAAACTTGTAGCCAATAAAACAGCCAAAAATATTTTAGTTGTAGCAAGCTGTGAAGATGCCCCAGTGGCGGCTGACGGGTCAGTAAATGTATCAAACATAACTATCAGTTCTTTTAGTAGTCAAGGACCGACTGATGATTACAGAATAAAACCAGACATTACTGGAAATGGATCTAGTGTAACTTCTACGAGTAATACAACTAACTCGGCTACAACAACAATGTCTGGAACTTCGATGGCTTCTCCAAACGTGGCTGGAACTTTAATTTTACTACAACAGCACTATAAAAATGTAACCAATAATTTTATGCGCGCTGCAACTTTAAAAGGTCTGGCATGTAACACGGCTGATGACGCTGGAAATGTTGGCCCTGATCCTAATTTCGGATGGGGATTGTTAAATGCTAAAAAAGCAGCTGAAACGATAACAAACAATGGATTGTCTTCATGGGTTTCAGAAGAAAATTTAAGTAATAATCAGATTTTTACCATGACTGTTAATTCTCCTGGTGGAATTCCTTTATTAGCATCCATTTCTTGGACGGATCTTCCTGGTCAGCCCAATGGTGGTGACTTAGCTGCAAATGATCCAACGCCAGCCTTAGTAAATGATTTAGACATTCGAGTAACTAAAGTCTCAAATTCAACAACTTATTTTCCGTGGAAATTAACTGCTGATCTTACTTCTGGTGCTATACGAAATGAAGATAATAACGTAGATAATATTGAACAAGTAAAAATCGACAATCCAACTGCAGGGCAATATATTATTACGGTAAGACACAAAAGAAATCTTGTATCAGGTAGCCAAAAGTATTCTTTAGTAATAACAGGTTTAACCTCAGCATTTGCCATTACTCCAAATTCTGATGATTTAATAGTTTGTGCTAATCAAAATGCCACTTATACATTTAACTATACGCAGTCGGGAGCGGGAACAACAACATTTTCTGCTGTGGATCTACCAACTGGCGCTACTGCTACGTTTTCTCCTGCAACAATGTCAGCAAGCGGTGCTGTTACAATGATAGTATCGGGTTTAACCAACGTGATTCCTAACGAATATTTTATCGGGATTAAAGGCACAAGTTCATCGGATACAGAAACAAGGTATAGATCGTTAAGAGTCTTTAATTCAACTTTTGATTCTGTAGCTTTACAAACTCCAACTGATGGACAATCAGGCGTGTCAACTTCAGCTAATTTACTTTGGGATGAGATGCCAAATGCATTGAGTTACACTGTACAAATTTCTGAATCTCCTGTTTTTACGAGCTTTGTAACAAATCAGATTGTTTACGGAACTACAATTTATATCTCGGGTTTAAACCAAAGTTCACGTTATTATTGGAGAGTGATCCCATCAAATAATTGTGGAAACGGTAATGCTACAAGTGCTGCCGTTAATACGTTTTCAACTGGTATTTTGATATGTGATCAAACTTTCACAGCAACTGATTTTTCTGACGCAACAATCGCATCAGTATCCAATTCTGGCGCAAGCGTTCCATTAACAATCACGGGCGGTTATTCTATTGGTGATATAAATGTAAACATGAACATTACGCATACTTACGTTCAAGATATGACCATAACTTTGGAAGGTCCAGCCTCAATAGGTAGTCCAATTATAACTTTATTACAAGAACCTTGCGGCGATAATGACAATATTAACTGTACTATGGATGATGATGGCACTGCTCCTGCATGTGTCGGTGCTCCTGCTATTACGGGAAATATCGCTCCTATTGACACTTTAAGTTCGTTAAACACCTTACTTGCTGATGGCCAATGGATATTACGAGTTGACGATCCTTATAATGGTGATGGTGGAACTATAAATTCATTCAGCATTAATTTATGCAGAGTGCAAAATGTGCTGAGCGTAACTAAAAACCCAATCTTAGAGAGCAGCATTTACCCAAATCCAACGAAAGGAATTGTTAATGTTGCTATTCCTGGATTAACTGAAACTGCGACTATAAAACTATATGACTTGCAAGGAAGACAAATTCTTTCAGTGGAAACCAATCAAGTTACTACTTCGTTCGGTATTGAAAATCTTCAGGATGGCATCTATTTAGTAAATATTGAAAACGAACAAGGTTCTGTTTCTAAAAAGATTGTATTAAGAAGGTAAATGAATTTAAAAAAAGTAAAATGCCTTCTCGTTCTAGGATGAGAAGGCATTTTTTTATACATGTATAATCTCATCGTCTACCAATAAATCTTCTCTTCGCAAACGCAGAAAGATTTGAGCCACTGCAATCACATCTTTTTCGCAGTAAATTACAATGCGGTCAATATCTTTTTCTACATAAAAAACATGAGCTACTTGACTTCCGTCGATGTCGCCTTTTGGAGAGGGAATTCCCAAAATTTTAGTTAATAATTTTAACGAAGTATAGTGTTTATAATCTCCGAATTTCCATAATTCTAAAGTATCCAAATGTGGAATTTCCCAAGGTTTTTTACCAAATAAATTTAACTTACTCGGAATCGCTATTTGGTTGATAATCATTCTTCTTGCGATAAACGGAATATCAAATTCCTTAGCATTATGACCGCACAAAACATGTTGTGTCTGATTAAAATGTGCCTCTAATAAGTTAGAAAAATCCTTTAAAATCTTTTTCTCTTCTCCGAAAAAAGACGTTACTCGAAAATTTCTAATATCACTTTTATTGGAAAAATAACCGACCGAAATACAAACAATCTTTCCGAACTCGGCCCAGATTCCAGCACGGTCGTAGAATTCTTCAGGAGTAAATTCATCGCGTCTCTGGTATTGGGTTTTTTGCTCCCAAAGTTGTTTCATATCACCATCAAGAATATTGAAATTTTCTTCTTCTGGAACGGTTTCAATATCCAGAAAAAGAATGTTATTAAGATTTATCTTTTCTATCATTTTGCTAAATTTAAGAAATTACCGACTTAAAAGTAAACAATCTAAATTAAATATGAAAGAAAAAGTTTAAAAAAGTGATTGTTGCTTAGCTGGACATTCGTGTTCTAACAACCATTTCTTGCGCCATAAACCACCGGCATAACCTGTCAACGAACCATCTGTTCCAATTACACGATGACACGGAACCACAATCCAAAGCGGATTTTTTCCGTTGGCGGAAGCCACAGTCCGTATGGCTTTTACATCGCCTAGTTTTTTGGATAAATCGAGATACGAGATGGTTTTACCAAATGGAATGTTCAACAATTCTTGCCAAACTTTTTGCTGAAAATCGGTTCCATCCGGATTTAGTTTGAAAGTGAAATCCATTCGTTGTCCATCAAAATATTGTTGGAGTTGAGGAACGCATTCTTTAAGTTCATTCGGAATTTTTTTAGAAATTTCTCCTTCGCTTAAAATAGAAATTTCTGAAATCCCCTGTTCATCGCCAACAATTTTGGTGATTCCGAGTGACGACTCTATAAAAGCACTATGCATTAGCGTTCTGTTGGTTTTATTAGATATACTTTTTGAATGACTTCTTGATGAACATTCGTTGGTAAATCCCGACCGTTACAATCTTGCCTTCTCAATTCTGAAGCCATATCTTTAAGCCTTTCTGCTCTACTTGCATCGTTTGTCCAACTGTAATTTTGCGGTAATAAATTAATTTTATACGCATCAGGAAAATTTTCATATTCTAATTTTCCTAGCATTTCAATACTAGAGACAACAATTGTATCTGTTTGGGTTGGTGTAAAAAGTGTTTCCGGAATATTGTCTTTTGCACGTTTAAAAGTAGATTTTGTTTGTGAAAATCCCAACATTACAGTTCCAGCTAAAAAAAATGCCGTAAAAATATTTTTTGATTTCATAACTGATTGTATTTCTATAAAGATAAGACATTAAATAGTCCTATAAAAATGACGGTTTTTACTTTGAAAAACTATAAATATAATCTTCTAATGCTTGTAATTGTTCGTCGCTCATACTTTTGGTGATGGCGAAATTCGTTTTCATAATGTCATATTGACTTGGATCAACAATGGGCTCACTTTTCTCCTGAAGAAACAAAACAATACTTCCATTTTTCTCTTTGTAAATTTTAGCTATTTCCTCCAAACTTGGTCCAATTATTTTTTGATCGGGTTTGTGACACGCTGTGCAATTGCCTTCGCCTTCAAAAAGTTCTTTTCCAGAAACTTTTACGGCTGAGGCGTCAACTGTTTGTTCTTCCTTTTCTTTAGTGTCATTTTTACAGGAAATAGAAACTAAAAATACCAATACTAAAAGTGCTTTTTTCATCATTACCAACCTGTATATTTTGGAGGTTTTACTCCATTTAAATTCAAATATACTAAAATTTGACCGCGATGATGTGTGACATGATCTTGCAATAAATTCAAAATTTGATAGCGCGTTTTTGGGCCAGCAAAGAAATCTACGTTTTCGTTTAACTTTTTTGGATCTGTTTTATTGATTATCTCATAAACGGCATCAAATGATTTTTCAAGTTCGGCAATAATTTCAGCTTTTGATAATTTTTGGTCTACCTCTTTTTCTTTTTTTGGAGAATTTGTAAAATAAGTAGAACTCAACCAATCCATATTAGCTTTAATGTGAAGCAATTGTTTTCCAAAAGTCATTTCTCTTTCAGTGGGTTTGAAATCGTATTTATCTTCGGGCATGGCTTGTCCAACTTCAATTAAATAGTCTTTAGAATTTTTCCATTTTTCTAGAAATGTTGGAATTATTTCTTGTGCAAAAATCATATTTACAGTTATTAAAGAACATAGTAGAATTAATTTTTTCATGTGAATATGTGTTGAATTTTAGTAAAATACCTAGCCCAGATAGAAATGGAAATCCTGACATTGCGATGCAAATATTTGATGAGATTACTTCGTTCCTCGCAATGACAGATTGTAATGGATAGCTGGAAATAGCTCCTAATCCTTCGACTGCGCTCAGGATGATTTTATTTATTTAATAAAATTGCTGCTTCTTTAGCAAAATAAGTTGAAATTAGGCTTGCTCCAGCTCTTTTAATGCACATTAATTGTTCCATCATAATTTTGTCGTGATCGAGCCAACCTCTTTCGGCAGCGGCTTTAACCATGGCATATTCGCCTGAAACATGGAAAACGGTTACCGGAACATTCACGGCGTTTTTTACTTCGCGAACAATGTCTAAATAGGCAATTCCAGGTTTTACCATGACCATATCGGCACCTTCTTCGACATCCATTAAGGCTTCTTTGATGGCTTCGAGACGATTAGCATAATCCATTTGGTATGTTTTTTTGTCTTTTGGCACTTCGACGTCGGCCTCTCTTGGCGCACTGTCTAAAGCATCGCGAAAAGGTCCGTAAAATGCGGACGCGTATTTGGCAGAATAACTCATGATTCCCACATTTTGGAAACCTGCAGCATCCAAACCTTGGCGTAAACGCAAAACACGTCCGTCCATCATGTCGCTTGGTGCTACAAAATCGGCTCCAGCTTGTGCATGAGAAACGGCCATTTTTACTAAGGCTTCATTAGTTGAATCGTTTTCTACATCGCCATTTGCAATTATTCCATCGTGGCCGTAAAGTGAATAGGGATCGAGAGCTACATCTGGCATAACAATCATTTCTGGACAAGCAGCTTTAATTGCTTTGATGGCACGTTGCATTAATCCGTCTGAGTTCCAAGCTTCTTTTCCGGTGTTGTCTTTTAAGCTTTCATCGACTTTTACGTAAATGTTTACGGCGCGAATTCCTAAATCGAATAATTCTTTAACTTCTAAAACGGTTAAATCAATCGACCGACGGAAAATTCCGGGCATGGATGAAATTTCTACTTTGTAGTTTTCGCCTTCTGCAATGAACATTGGAAACATAAAGTCACTTGGACTTAATGTGGTTTCGCGCACTAAACTTCTTATGGATTCGTTGACGCGTAAACGTCTGCCTCTTTGTAATGGGAACATATTTTTTATTTTTGAACCATTAAGATATTAAGATTTATTAAGCGTTTGACTTAATTTTTCTTAATATCTTACTGGTTAATTAATCCAATCTATCGGATTTTCTAATACTTTAATTAATTTTTCTTCTTCGCTATTTGGTTCTGGATGATGATCGTAAACCCATTGCACATGCGGTGGCAAACTCATTAGAATACTTTCTATTCTTCCGTTGGTTCGCAATCCGAATAAAGTTCCTTTGTCATGAACCAAGTTAAATTCAACATAACGACCACGACGGATTTCTTGCCACGTTTTTTGTGCTTCGGTATACGGCAAATTTTTTCTTTTTTCTACTATTGGAAGATATGCTTCTAGGAAAGAATTTCCAACTTCTGAAACAAAGTTAAACCAATCGTCCATTTTCATATCATCCGTTTCCTTGCAATAATCGAAAAATAAGCCACCAATTCCGCGAGCTTCATGACGATGTGCGTTCCAAAAATAAGCATCACATTGTTTTTTATATTTTGGATAAAACTCAGAATTATGTTTGTCGCAAGCCTTTTTACACGTTTGATGAAAATGTTTAGCATCTTCTTCAAAAAGATAATACGGCGTTAAATCTTGTCCACCACCAAACCATGAATTTATGACTTTCCGTGAACCTGTGCTGAGCTCTGTCGAAGTATCGTACATTTCAAAATAACGCCAATTGGCATGAACGGTTGGGACCATCGGACTTTTTGGATGAATGACCAAACTCAATCCGCAAGCAAAGAAATCGGCTTCACCAACGTTGAACATCTTTTGCATGGCTTCGGGTAATTTTCCGTGAACTGCAGAAATGTTTACGCCACCTTTTTCAATTACTTTCCCGTTTTCAATAACACGCGTTCTTCCGCCGCCACCTTCTGGTCGTTCCCAAAGATCCTCACGGAATTTGGCTTGACCATCGACTGCTTCTAATCCTGCGACGATTTGGTCTTGAAGGTTTTGAATGTATTTTAGAAATTTATCTTTCATCTTTTTACGCTTTGCGTGAGGGATTGCAGTGGAAATCCTTTTTTTTGATTAACCGTAGCGCTAGCGAAGGTGAATTAAAAAAAAGATTGCAACGGAAAGCCCGACCCGCAGGGTCACGCCCTAATTATTATATTCCTTAACCGCTTCAATAAAGGCTTTAGCATGATCTACAGGAATGTTTGGTAAAATTCCGTGACCGAGGTTTACGATGTAATTGTCTTTTCCGAATTCGTCAATCATTTTGTGTACCATTTTTTTAATCACCGGAATTGGCGACAACAATCTTGATGGATCAAAATTTCCTTGTAACGTGATTTTTCCGCCAGTTAAATAGCGAGCATTTCTTGGTGAACAGGTCCAATCTACTCCAAGTGCTGAAGCTTTTGATTTTGCCATGTCGCCTAAAGCAAACCAACATCCTTTTCCGAAAACAATTACTTTTGTATCGTCTGCTAGTGCTTCTATAATTTGGTTAATGTATTTCCATGAGAATTCTTGGTAATCAACTGGCGATAACATGCCGCCCCAAGAATCAAAAATTTGAATGGCATTACAACCTGCTTTTACTTTTTCTTTTAAATATAAAATCGTGGTATCTGTTATTTTTTGTAATAAAGTATGCGCTGCAATTGGATTTGAAAAACAGAATCCTTTAGCGGTATCAAAACTTTTAGAGCCTTTTCCTTCTACAACATAACAGAAAATCGTCCAAGGGGAACCTGCAAATCCAATCAATGGAACCTCATCGTTCAACATTTCTTTGGTCAATTTGATGGCATCAAAAACGTACCCTAATGTTTCATGAACATCCGGAACAATCACTTGATTTACTTGTTCCATGGTGCGAATTGGCGTTGGAATTATGGGTCCCAAATTGTCTTTTAATTCGACGTGAATTCCCATTGCTCTTGGAATTACCAAAATATCTGAGAACAAAATAGCAGCATCTGGCTTTACAATTCTGATGGGTTGAACCGTAATTTCGGCCGCTAATTCTGGCGTTTCGCAACGTGTGAAAAAATCATATTTGTCTCGTAATGCTCTGAATTCTGGTAAATATCTTCCAGCTTGACGCATCATCCAAACGGGTGGACGTTCAACTATTTCATTGTTTAAGGCACGAAGGAATAAATCGTTTTTGATCATTTTTTTTTGCTTTTAGCTGCTAGCGATTAGCTTTCAGCGTTTATAATAATTTAATACTTCTTCAATCACGTCTTCAATCGAAGGTTGCTCTGCGATTACTATATTTTTTGTGATTTTGTCTAAGGCAGTCGAAGTGGTTGTTCCGATACAAAAACAAATTTCTTTCTTGATGGTATTTTCTTTTAAATAACTTTCAATGCCAGACGGACTGAAAAACAAAATGGCTTCAACAGGTGATTTTATTTTATGAGGCGTTAAAATAGTTTCGTAAACCTGGATTTCGTTAAACTTTATTTTGGCTTCTCTCAAGGCTTTTGGCAAGGTTTCTCTTCTCAAATTTCCACTAAAAAACGTAAAACTTTCTTTGGAATAAACCAACGTGATTATTTCGGCTAAATCCTCAGCATAACCCGTATAAGCAATTACATTAAATCCACTTTCTGACAAGAGAATTTTGGTCTTCAATCCGACACAAAAAATATTTTTCGCCTTTAAATCGTCTGATTTCGGATCTAATAAAAAGCTTTGAACTGCATTTTGACTTGTAAAAATCAAATTGTCGTTAATTTCATTAAATTCAAATGCTTGGCTTTTCGTTTGAATAAAATCAGCTTCAACGACATTGAAATTGGCTTTTACCAAGGCTTGCTTTTGATTGTCCAAAAGGGTTTTTGTGGAAAGAATTTGAATCATTAGAAACTTCTTATTTGGTGAATTAACTACAACGCTCTACAGATGATTTTCATTCATCATGACTAAATAAAATTACTTTTTTAAATCTTTACGAATGGTTTCCATCAAACTTGCGCCGTTATTGTTCAGCACATCTTGGGCACAATTAAATCCTAGTTTTTTCCATTCGGAAATAGGAACTATTTTTTCGATTTCTATTTTTTGCTTTCCATCGATCGATAATAAAATACCTTTAAAATCAATCGTATCTTCGTCCTCATTATATTTTGCCAAAGCTCCGATTGGCGCAGTACATCCGCCTTCGAGGGTTTTTAAAAATTGACGTTCGATATACGTACAAATCTCCGTTTCGATATCATTTAGTTGTGAAACTGCGTCAATGGTAAAATTGTCATTTTCCATTGCAACTATAACCATTGCTCCTTGTGCTGGCGCTGGAATCATCCAATCCAAATTGATAAAATCAGCTGGTTTTAGGTTGATTCGTTCTAAACCTGCTGCTGCAAAAACGGCTCCATCCCAATTGTTATCTTTTAATTTCTGCATTCGCGTGTTTACGTTTCCACGTAAATCGACAACACAATGATTTGGATACTTGTTCCACCATTGCGACTGACGTCTCAGACTTCCCGTTGCAATAATTCCACTGCTATCTAAGAAACTTAAATTCCCTTTATGCACCAGAATATCTGAGGTATTCGCACGTTCTAAAACGGCTGCTTGTACAATTCCTTTTGGCAAAGCCGTTGGGACATCCTTCATAGAATGCACGGCAATATCGACTTTACCATTTATCATAGCAATGTCTAAGGTTTTCGTAAAAATTCCTGTAATTCCAAGCTCGTAGAGCGGTTTGTCAAGAAGAATATCACCATCAGATTTAACAGCAATAATTTCGGTTTTATATCCTAAATCCTGAAGTTTTTTTTGAACGGTGTGTGCCTGCCAAAGTGCCAATTCACTATCACGCGTTCCTATGCGTATTGTTTTTTCAGTCACTTTATTTCTGTTTTTGTGTAGTAAAAGTAACTCTTAAAAGAATGATTTCTCTTGTTCAAGTTGGAATACTTTTTCAATCCATTCAATTCCTTCGTCCATCGAATCACCATCTTTTAGATGATTTACAAAATGGTTGGTAATTTTTTGGATAATTTGGCTGCTTATTAATTCGGCTTGGGCATCGTCAAAATTCGCATTTTTCTTGCGTTGTTTGCTCAACTCACCATCTTTAATTGCGTTTAATTTTTCTTTTAAGGCCTGAATAGTTGGAGCAAACTTTCTGTTTCGGGTCCAAGCCATGAATTCTTCCTTAATTTCCTCAATAATAGTTTCAGCATGAGGAATATGTTGTTTGCGTTTCTCTAAAGTTTCATCAGTCATTTGCGAAAGATGATCCAAGTGAATCAAGGTTACGCCTTCAACGTCAGTAACATTTTCATGAACATTTTTCGGAATTGATAAATCTAAAATCAACAATGGTTTTTTCAGATTTAATATCGCTTTGTCAATGGTTGGATTTAGTGCGCCAGTAGCCACTACAACAATATCAGCTTTTTGTAATTCTAATTGTAAATCGGAATAATCTTTTACGACTAAATCCAATTTTTGAGCTAGCTTTTCTGCCTTGTCTTTGGTGCGATTTATTAAGGTGATTTGCTCGTGTTTCGTATGTTTAACCAAATTTTCACAAGTATTTCTACCTATTTTTCCAGTGCCAAAAAGTAGAATATTTTTGTTGCTAATATCTGCTACATTTTTGATAATGTATTGAACAGAAGCGAATGAAACAGAGGTTGCACCAGAAGAAATATCAGTGTCGGTTTTAATTTTTTTACTAGCTTGGATCACTGAATTGATCAATCGTTCCATGAAGGAATTCACTAAGCCGTTTGATTTACTTTCGTTGAACGCTATTTTTAATTGGCTGATAATTTCGAAATCGCCTAGAATTTGGCTGTCTAAACCTGTCCCAACACGAAACATATGATTCACCGCTTCCTGATTTTTGTAGATGTAAGCCACTTCTTGAAACTCTTCAACCGTTCCCTTACTGTTTTCACAAAGTAATTTTATCAATTCATATGGATGATTGGCAAAACCATAGATTTCAGTACGGTTACATGTTGAAGTAACGATTAAGGATTCTATTCCTTCTGCTTCCGCTTGAATTAAAATTGTCGATTTAGCGGTAGCATCTAAACTAAATTTACCTCTCATTGTAGCATCCGCTTTTTTGTAACTTAAACCTAAAGCGTAAAAAGAAGTGTGCTTCGACATGTTAAAATTTTCCATATAAATACTTTAGTTATAAAGTTCAACAAAATTATTATTATCTACTTTATAAAAGTAACGCTGTAGGGACTTTTTGTGTCGCTGTGAGAATTTTTAATTCAAAATGCTATTGACAACGTAATTTCTATTAAATTTGTACTGAAATCAAGTGCTAACAAATCGATTATGTAGATTGATTCTAAATAAGATTTCGGCCAGAATTCAAAATTATGTACGTAAAAATATCGCTATGGGTTCTCAAGAAGAGATAAAAATTGAAAATGATTTTATTTTAATTCGGTTTCAGAATGACGGAAATGAAACTTTTCATGTAAAGAGACCTGTAAATCAAGGGCTTATTCAGTTTCATTTTGGAATTAAAGGAAAGGCTAAATTTGTCTTCAATGAAGGAAGTTATGCCTTAGAATTGAAAGATGAGAAATCACTTTTATTTTATAATCCACAAAAAGAGTTGCCCTTAAATTTAGAATTAGCACCCAATTCTTGGATTATTTCAGTGATAATCTCTATTCAAAAGTTCCACGGATTGTTCTCTAATGATGCCAATCATATTCCATTCTTAAGCGATGAAAATAAAGATCGTAAATATTACAAGGAGAACGATATCAGTCCGTCGATGGCGATTGTTTTAAGTCAACTATTTCATTATAATCTAAATCCGTCGATTAAAAACCTATATTATAAAGGTAAAGGTTATGAATTATTGAGTTTGTATTTCAATCGTTCTGAAGATCCTGATGCGGAGCAATGTCCGTTTTTGATTGATGAAGAAAACGTTTTGAAAATTAGAAAAGCAAAAGAAATTATCATCAATTATATGGCCGAACCGCCTGGATTGGAAGAACTCGCTGAAAAAGTTGGTTTGAGCTTGAAAAAACTAAAAATGGGTTTCAAGCAAATTTACGGCGATACGGTTTATGGTTATTTATTCGATTATAAAATGGATTATGCAAGACAATTATTAGACAGTGGATCGTACAATGTTACCGAAGTTGGACTAAAAATAGGATACAGCACCGGAAGTCATTTTATTGCAGCATTCAAAAAAAAGTTTGCCACAACTCCAAAAAAATATCTAATGTCGCTTAACCAAAATACCTAATCCAAATGATTTCGTATATCAAACAAGCACTAAATAAGTGTTAATCAAAAACTATAAAAAAGAAGTTTATTTACTTTTATAAAAAAAATTAAAATTGCCAATATGAAAGGAGTATTATTAGTAAATCTGGGTTCTCCAGAAAGTCCGACTGCAAAAGATGTCAAGCCTTATTTAGATGAATTTCTAATGGATAAATACGTAATCGACGTACCATTTTTATTGCGAGCGTTATTAGTCCGTGGAATCATTTTGCAAACCCGCCCAAAAAAATCTGCCGAAGCTTACGCTAGAATTTGGACTGATGAAGGATCGCCTTTAATTGTAATTTCTAAAAAAATGCACAAAAAGGTGCAAGGATTAGTTGATATTCCCGTAGCGTTAGCCATGCGTTATGGAACAATTACCATTATGAAAGGATTGCAAGAACTGCATGATAAAGGCGTAAACGAAGTACTGTTATTTCCTTTATATCCGCAACATGCCATGGCTTCAACCACAACTATTCTTGCTTTGGCAGAAGAATTGCGTGCGAAACACTTTCCAAAAATGAAGTTCACTATTGTTCCTGCATTTTATAACAAACCCGATTATATTCAGGCCTTGGCAAATTCTATCAAAAAGCATTTGGACACTTTTGAATATGATCATTTGTTGTTCTCCTATCATGGAATTCCAAAACGACATATTCGCAAAACGGACATTACCAAATCACATTGTAAAATGGATTTTTCGTGTTGTCATACCCCTTCACCAGCACATGAATTTTGCTATAGCCATCAATGTTATGAAACCACAAAACAAGTGGTGAAATTACTCGGCATTCCCGAAGGCAAATACAGTCAAACATTCCAGTCGAGGTTAGCTGGTGATAAATGGTTAACGCCTTATACCGATGTTGAAGTTAATAAAATGCCCGAAAAAGGGATTAAGAAACTAGCCGTTGTCACTCCAGCTTTCGTTTCAGATTGTTTAGAAACCTTAGAAGAAATTGCTATGGAAGCCAATCACGAATTTAAAGTACATGGTGGCGAAGAATTTATGGCAATTCCGTGTATGAACGACGAGGATGAATGGTGTGGCGTTGTGGCAAATTGGATTAAGGATTATGCAAAAGCTTAAATTTGTTTCAAGTTTCAAGTTAGAGCAACTTGAAACCTGAAACCTGAAACATTTAAAATGGAATTCTACAATTATATAAAATCACTGCATCTCATCTTTGTCATCACTTGGTTTGCAGGTTTGTTTTACATCGTTCGTTTGTTTGTATACCAAATTGAAGCCAACGACAAACCTTCGCCCGAGAAAGAAATTCTGCAAAAGCAATACAAAATAATGACCTATCGGTTATGGTACATCATTACTTGGCCGAGTGCTATTTTGGCGGTTATTTTCGCAATTTGGTTATTGCTTCTAATGCCCGCATGGCTACAAATGCCGTGGATGCATGTCAAATTAGGATTTGTAGTTTTACTAATTGCATACCAAATAAAATGTCATTTAATTTTTAAGGAATTACAAAATGATGTCGTCAACTATTCGTCAAATTTCATGCGATTGTGGAATGAAGGCGCAACGATTATTCTGTTTTCCGTGGTTTTTTTAGTAATTTTAAAAAATGCTTTTAACTGGATTTATGGCGTCATTGGAATTATTTTATTTTCGGTTCTGATAATGTTAGGTTTTAAGTTTTATAAAAGAATTCGTGAAAAGAAATAGGGTTCAACCGCAGTTTTCGTTTGCCATTTCTGAGACTGAGACCGAACAATGAACACTGAATAGTATGTTAAAAGGATTTAAAATGTCAATGCTTTCACTTCGTACTAGGATTTTCCTATCGATGATTATATTGATATTAATCGCTTCTGTTTTGATGGCTTCTATTTCCATTATTCAGTTTAGAAATGAAGCTAAAGATTACCATCAAAAGCGTCTCGACCAAAAAGAATTTGCCATAAAAGAACACATCAATTATGTGCTTTCCAATACCACTTATCCGTTAACAGAGCGAAATCTTCCACTGATTTTTAAGGATAAAATTCACGAATTAGCCGATATTCATAACCTAGAAATCAATATTTATGGACTGAATGGAAAACTGCTAAAATCTTCAAAAGCCTCATTTTCTGTGGATAAGGTAGCGCCTCCAATTCCGAATTATGTCTTAAAACTAGTTCAGTCTTCCGTCGAAAAAAGATATGTGGATATTAAAAGCGCCAATGGTGTAAAAAACCGTTCTTCGTACAGTCAAATCAAAGACGACAAATTCAAGCCTTTGGGAATTTTGAATATTCCATATGTTGAAGACGATAGCTTTTATCAAACTGAATTGCAACAGTTTTTACTTCGATTGAGCCAAGTGTACTCTTTTATGTTGATTATCGCCTTTGCGTTGGCTTATTTTCTTTCGACCTATATTACCAAATCACTAAAAACCATTTCTGATAAAATTAATGAAACAAGCTTAAATCAAAAAAACGAAAAAATTGTTATCGAAGCCAACAGTAAAGAAATCAATTCATTAATCAATGCGTACAACCAAATGGTTGATAAATTGGAAGATAGCGCTATGATGTTGGCGCAAAGCGAAAGAGAACAAGCTTGGCGCGAAATGGCAAAACAAGTGGCACATGAAATCAAAAATCCATTGACACCGATGCGTTTAACGGTTCAAAGTTTCCAGCGAAAATTTGATATTAATGATCCCGAATTAAAACAAAAACTCAACGATTATTCGAAAACGATGATTCAACAAATCGATACAATGAGTGCCGTCGCTTCAGCATTTTCAAACTTTGCATCTATGCCAGCCCAACAAAACGAAACACTAAATGTAGTTCAGGTCGTAGAATTAGCATTGGATATTTTTAATGAAGATTTTATTGTTTTTGAGAGCAGTAAAGAATATGTAATCTCGAAACTAGATCGAACGCAATTGATTCGGATCATTACTAATTTGGTTAAAAATGCAATTCAATCCATTCCAGATGAGCAGTTAGAAAAAACCATTTTGGTTTCCGTAAATGAGGTTGAAGATAATGTAATCATTTCGGTAAAAGATAACGGAATTGGAATTAATCCCGAAAACAGAGAACACATTTTTGAACCTAAATTTACTACCAAAACTAGCGGAATGGGATTAGGTTTAGGAATTATTAAAAATATCATAGAAAATTACAACGGAACTATTACTTTTGAATCTGAACTCGGAAACGGATCAACATTTAGTGTATCGCTTCCAATTGTTAAATAAAACAGAGATTTTACACATTATCACAAATTATTTTACTTAAAAATCAAAATATGAACTTTGAAAATATACTTGTTTCCCAAGAAAACGGCATTGGACAGATAACCATTAATCGTCCGTCAAAATTAAACGCACTTACTACTGCTACTATTCAAGAATTGCACAATGCCCTTGAAAGTCTGGAAAATGACGACACCATCAGAGCCCTAATTATAACTGGCGAAGGTGAAAAAGCATTTGTTGCTGGGGCAGATATTGCTGAATTTGCGAATTTTTCAGTACAAGAAGGAGCACAATTGGCGGTTCAAGGACATGAACTGTTATTCGATTTTATTGAAAATATGAGAACCCCAACTATTGCCGCTATTAATGGTTTTGCACTTGGTGGTGGTTTAGAATTGGCCATGGCGTGTCATTTTAGAGTTGCTTCCGATAATGCAAAAATGGGTTTACCCGAAGTATCTCTTGGTGTAATTCCAGGCTATGGCGGAACACAGCGTTTACCGCAATTAGTCGGAAAAGGCCGCGCAATGGAAATGATAATGACCGCTGGAATGATTTCTGCTGAAGAAGCTTTTCGAATGGGTTTAGTGAATCATGTTGTGCCACAAGCTGAACTTTTGAACTTTACAAAAGGTATCGCGACAAAAATTATGAGAAACTCACCTTACGCAATCGGAAGAGCTATAAAAGCGATCAATGCTAATTTCAAAGATGGCGTGAATGGTTATGAAACCGAAATTAGAAATTTTGGAAAATGTTTTGCCACGGAAGACTTTAAAGAAGGAACTACCGCATTTTTAGAAAAAAGAAAAGCGGAGTTTACAGGGAAATAAACTAAAATCTCACCTTTTATGGTGGGATTTTTTTTCTATATTCGGCGCAACAATAAAAACCAACCAAAACATGAAAAAAATTATTATTTGCTTAGCATTTGCAATGCTATCACTGCATTCTTATGCTCAAGAAATTCCCGTCAAAGTTACTAAAAGTGATGTTTTTAAAGACGAGTACAAAAATTCCTCCATTGAATTGGTTGAAGATGACGGAAATGGCGGCGTTATCATAATACGATCCTACGCTGGAGGTGTTTTTTCCTCTGGTCTTGGCTATTATTTTGAACATTATGATAGCAACTTAAAACTTATCAAAGAATATGAATATGAAGCCAAACAAAAAAAAGAAGATAAAAAAATCTATCGCAGTATTCTTGGTGTCATTCTAAATGGTCAGGAAATTAACATGATTGAATATGTTTATGATAAAAAAGATAAGTCAACTATTTGCAACGCATTAACTTCTAATATCAATAATTTTAATTTCACTTCAAAAGAACTTTTTCGATTGAATTCTAAAGATACTGAAAGCGGAAGTTCTAGTCGTTACGATAGTGATTCAGGCGCACAAATGATTATTAATGAAGACAAATCTGCATTTGCAATTACCGTAGATATTAAAGATAAAAACAACGAAACGCATAAGATTTATTTGTTTGACAAGGCACTGAATCAGAAGATTGATCACACTTTTAAAAGAGATATAAAAGACAAAAAATTTATTTATGAAAATATCGATGTTTCTAAAGATGGAAACACTTTATATCTTTTAGGAAAAGTTAGAACTGATGAAGCAAAAAAGAAAAAAGATGGCGGAAGATATCAATATGAATTGACACGCATTACCAGCACTGACGAAAAAACACAAGTTTTTGATACCGATGATCATTATGCTGCTTCGTTGAAAACAATTGTTTTTCAAGACCGACTGAATTGTATTGGTTTTTATTCCGACCGAAATGACAATCGTTTTAAAGGCATCAGTTATTTCGAATTAGACCCAACAACTCTTGCAATAAAGAAAACAAAATTCAATCCGTTTACTGAACAATTCATAATTGATAAATATGGAAAAGATAAAGACAAGGAATTGAAAAACCTTCGTTTTAAAAAACTAATCATAACAGCTCAAAATGATATAATTTTAAATGCTGAAGAATTTTATATTGTTACTACTTACATGAATACGCCTCAAGGGAGTTATACAAGAACAACCTATCATTATGACGACATTGTAAGCGCCAAAATAAATTCAAATGGAGAAATTGTTTGGGCCAGAAATATAAACAAACGTCAAGATTGGCCAAGTTATAATCCTTATTTCTCGTATACTTCAACTGCAAAAGGGAACAATGCTTATTTCTATATTAATACTGGCGAAAAGGTCAGAAAGATTAGAAAAGACAGAATTGAGTTTAAAGAAGCAAGTCCGAAACGTTCCAATTTAAACGTTATTCAGATAAATGAGAATGGAGATTTTGATTACCGTGAAGTTTTGGATGATGAAGAAAATGAAGTGCCTTTTATGGTTGCTTACGGAGAAATTAGTGGCGATTCTGTTTTCTTCTTAGGACAAAAAGGAAAGAAAAAACAAATTCTCAAATTGACATTATAATAAAGTAGAAAGTCCCGATATTTAAAACATCGGGACTTTTTTTATCGCTCGCCTTCCCATTCTGCATAAAACTGCGAAAGGTAATTTTGCATAAAAATATGTCGGGCTTCGGCTATTCTTTTCCCCGTTGGGGTATTCATTTTGTCTTTCAATAAAAGTAGTTTTTCGTAGAAATGATTGAGCGTTGGGGAATCCGAATTTTTATATTCGTCTTTGCTCATAGTAATCTTTGGCGCAATCTTAGGATGATATATAGTTCTATTTTTGAAACCTCCATAATTGAATGCTCTAGCTATACCAATGGCTCCAATGGCATCTAATCGATCCGCATCCTGCAAAATATCAAGTTCTTTGGAACTGAATTCCTTTTCAAAATTGCCGCCTTTATACGAAATATTTTCAATGATGTTGATTACATGAGCAATCGTCGGTTCATCAACATTTTCACTTTCCAAGAAAGTTCTTGCTATTCTCGGGCCTACAGTTTCATCACCACCGTTGAATTTACTATCTGCAATATCATGAAGTAACGCACCAAGCTGAACTATTGTTATATCGCACGGTTCCCCTTTAGCAATTAGTAATGCGTTTTTATACACGCGTTCAATGTGAAACCAATCGTGCCCACCTTCCGCATTTTCGAGTTTTTTTTTGACAAAAAGTATCGTATTATCTAGTAATGACATTATTTTTCGAATAAAAATCCCTTCAGTAAATGAAAGGATTTTAGTAAATTACTTTATTAAAGCAGGTTGTACCCATTTGAATAATTTTTCTTCGGTTGGAATAACCATCCGCTCTGCAACTTTAGTCATTCTACCAGGCAATTTCATCAAATAATCTCGCGCTTTTTCAGCTTCATCAGTAAGATTAGTAATTTTATCGATTTCCCATTTGACGTTCAATTTTTGAAGAATATCTACGTAATCCATTGCGGTATAAACCCCAATTCGTTGCGCTGAATCTGAAAATTTTTCAAAGGCTGATCCAATACTTTCACCTGATTCTCGAATTAAATTGGCTGGCATCGTAATGTTTTTCTTCATCATATATTGAAACGCCAACATCATTTGACTTGGATCAACACTAAAAATACGATTTACAAATTCGCTATATGCATGATGATGACGCATTTCGTCGCCCGCAATCATTTTACATATTTTTGATAATTTATTGTCGCCATATTTTTTCGCTAATTGCGCTACTCGATTATGGGAAACGTAGGTTGCGAGTTCTTGAAAACTAGTAAAAACAAAATTTTTATAGGGATCGCGGTCGGTTCCCGGATCGAAACCATCGTTTATTAAATGTTGCGTTGTAATTTCAACTTCACGCATATTGACCCGACCAGACAAATACAGATACTTATTCAATAATTCGCCATGACGATTTTCTTCACCTGTCCATTGACGCAACCATCTAGCCCAACCGTTGTCACCACCCGCTTCTGTTTTTTGGTCTACTCCTTCTACATCCATTAACCAGGATTCGTAGGTGGGTAATGCTTCTTCGGTAATGGTATCTCCAACCAAAACTACCCAAAAATCATAAGGCAAGTCTTTGGCAATTTCTCTCAACTCTTTAACTTCATCAAAGAAAGTATCTTTTTCAGAATCGGGTAAAAGATCTGAAGGTTGCCAAATCTTTTCTACTGGAATTAAATAGTCCTTGACAAAACCATCAACGCTTTTTTCCAAAAACTGCATGACTTCTAGACGTATATTTTTTTGTGACATTATATCAAATTTAAATTTTAATAGATCGGGTTACTGCTTTTTCTGTTTTCTCCATTAATTCTTCAAAAGAAAATTCATTTACTGGAATTGCTTCATGAATTATAAATTGTAAATGATTTCCTAAACCCAGAGGGAAAACACCAAATTTAACTATTTTCCACGAATTATTAATAGTTATTGGTACAACAAATGCTGATGGTGCAGATTTGCATAATATCTTTAAACCGCTTTGGGCAAATTCTTTAGGTTTACCGTTCTTACTTCTGGTTCCCTCCGGAAAAATAACTGCGGAACGTTTATACTTCTCGATGTATTCCCCTAAGCCTTTAATAATAGGAATAGCTTGTTTAGGATCGTTTCTATCAATCAGAACGGAACCTCCATGTCTTAAATTATAAGAAACACTTGGAACTCCTTTTCCGAGTTCTTTTTTACTAACAAACTTGGGATGAAATCTTCTCAAATACCAAATAATTCCAACTATGTCATACAAACTCTGATGATTGGCAACAAAAATTATAGGAACATTTATAGGAACTGTATCTCTATTTTCAAAAGAATAACGTGTTCCTAAAAGATTCGTGCATCTAGCCAAAAAAAAGTTCAAATAATCTACACTTTTTTTATGTGCCTGATAACCAAAAACATTCAAGCACACCCATTGTATTGGATGAAAAATCACCAAAAACAAGCCAAAACTGAGATAAAAAATAATTGAAATTGGATACGAAATTATCTTTTCCATAACGTACAAATAGACAACAAAAATAACAAAAAATTAGGGTAAGAAATATAAATCTGAATTAAAAACATTTATAAAATTATAAAAATGTACACTTTTTCTATACCAATTAAAAATTCAGACTTTGTACATTTAATCCATTGATAATGGATCCCGCTGGAGCGAAAGTAATTTGTTCAAAATTACTCTAATTTGTATCTGATAAAATCAAAAAAAGCAGTATTTTTATGCCACAAAATTTATAAAAAATGAGTTCAGAAAAAGAAGCAAAATTAAAAGCATTACAATTAACGCTTGATAAATTAGACAAGGTATACGGAAAAGGAACCGTAATGAAAATGGGCGATAAAGCTGTAGAAGAAGTAGAAATAATTCCCTCAGGTTCGCTCGGTTTAGATTTAGCATTAGGAGTAAATGGGTATCCAAGAGGTAGAGTAATTGAAATATACGGACCTGAATCTTCAGGAAAAACAACATTGACTTTACATGCTATTGCAGAAGCGCAAAAAGCAGGTGGAATTGCAGCTTTTATTGATGCCGAACACGCTTTCGATAGAAATTATGCTCAAAAATTAGGTGTTGATATCGAAAATTTAATCATTTCACAACCGGACAATGGGGAGCAAGCCTTGGAAATCGCTGAAAATCTAATTCGTTCTGGAGCAATAGATATCGTAGTAATTGACTCGGTAGCCGCTTTGACTCCAAAAAGTGAAATTGAAGGTGAAATGGGAGATTCTAAAATGGGATTACACGCTCGTTTGATGTCACAAGCTTTAAGAAAATTAACAGGAACCATTAGCAAAACAAATTGTACCGTTTTCTTCATAAATCAGTTGCGAGAAAAAATCGGGGTTATGTTTGGAAATCCAGAAACGACAACCGGTGGTAATGCCTTGAAATTCTATGCCTCAATTCGTTTAGATATTCGTCGTTCTTCTCAAATTAAAGACGGTGAAAATGTTATCGGAAATCGAACTAAAGTAAAAGTAGTAAAAAACAAAGTAGCACCTCCATTTAAAACTGCTGAATTTGATATTATGTACGGTGAGGGTGTTTCAAAAACGGGAGAAATCCTTGACTTGGCAGTTGAATTTGAAATCATCCGAAAAGCGGGTTCTTGGTTTAGCTATGGCGATACAAAACTTGGGCAGGGACGAGATGCTGTGAAAGTCTTAATTAAAGACAATCCAGAAATGGCAGATGAATTGGAACAAAAAATAAAACAACTCATTAAAGAGAATAATGCTTAAAACTTAAAACCCGAAAATTTTCGGGTTTTTTTATTAAATTAACGCAACCAATTTTATAAAAAAACATCCTACCTCTAAACACAATTAATCATGAAAAAAATAGCATCCCTTTTCGTCCTTTTATTCATCCTAAATTCCTGTTCTCCAAGCGACGGTGTAAATTATTCATTTGAATTAGTAAAAATTGATAGTGTTGAAATTCCAGCTGAATTTGCTTTAGGAGAAACTTATCCAATAACTGTTCACTATAAGTTACCATCTTCTTGCCACTACTTTAATAATTTATATTATGATAGAAATCTAAACGTACGAACTATCGCAATTGAAAGTGCAGTTGAAAATAGAAATAATTGCATAGAAACGCCCAATGCAATAGGTGAACACACTTTCAATTTTCTAGTAACTAGTAATGGCGGCTCCTATATTTTTAAATTTTACCAAGGAAAAAATGAATCTGGAGAAAACCAATTTTTAGAATACGAAGTACCGGTAACCAATTAAATAACAATCAATTTTCAAAAATTGGATTTAAAGCAGCTCATATATGATTGCAAACACAATGATAGAAAAGCACAAGAACAGTTGTACCGATTGTATTCGCCAAAACTGTTTGCTGTATGCTTAAAATATTCACGCAATTATACTGAGGCGCAAGACAATTTACAAGACGGTTTCCTATTGATTTTTAATAAGATTGAGCAATTTTCTTTCAAAGGTTCGTTTGATGGCTGGTTGAAAAGAGTAATGATTAATAATGTTTTACAACAATACAGAACCCAAACTTTTTTGAGTTTGGTAAACGAAGACATTCAGGATGACACTGATTTTGAAATAGATGATGAAGATATCTCACTGGACTATTTGCTAAAAATTATTCAGGAATTACCAGACCGGTATAGATTAGTTTTCAATTTATATGTAAATGATGATTTTTCGCATGCTGAAATTGCCGAAATGCTCTCGATCAACATTGGAACATCTAAATCAAATTTATCGCGCGCCCGAATGATCTTAAAAAACAAAATAGACCAATATAAAAACGAAGAAAATAAAACATTTCCTTCTGCAAAATGAGTGAAAGAAAAAAAATAGATCGGCTTTTTCAAGAAAAGTTTAAGCTTTACGAAGTAACGCCTCCGGAAGTATCTTGGGCTACTATTGAAGCTAAGCTTAATGATAAAAAGAAAAAAAGAGTCATCCCTTTTTGGTGGAAATTGTCTGGAGTTGCAGCATTATTTTTACTTGTATTTGTGGTTTCCAAATCTATTGATAATGGAACTATAAAACGTGAAAATTCTGTTGTAAATCAGCAAAAATCCAACACAAATAATGGAACAAACACTCTTGACTCCAACAAAAAAACCTTAAATATTAACGAGCAAATCAAAGCGGATGATGCAGTAGCAAATGAAAAAACTTTAAATAAAGCTCACAGTGCTGCAACGGATGAAAAAGTATTAAAATACAAAAAGATAATTAGAACTGATAATGCTGTTGTAAATGAAAACAGTTCAGGAAAAGCAGAAAATAATGCTCTAAAACAAGTGTTGAAAAATAATGCTTCCGATGCTGTTACTACAGTTAATAATAATGGTAAAAAGGATGCTATTTCCGAAAGAAAGAACAAAACTAAAAAATACAATACTACTTCTGAATCAAACGTTGCCGAAAGAAAATTACCAAAGCAACGTTCTTCAAAAAACACATTGAGTTCTGATAAAAACAATGAAAATACAACCGAAAATATTCTTGAAAAATCACAAAATACTTTAGTTCAAAATTCTAACAAGAAAAAAGAAAATAATAAATCAACTGCTGAAAAAGATATTGTACAATCGAGTAACTACAATGGTTCTAAATCATCACTTGAAACCAAAAACATCAATCTTGATGCTTTAAAAGGAGATTCTAATTCGAAAATTGTTACACAGGAAACTGTGAAAAAAGTGAACGATACTGCTGCTAAGAACAGTGTCGTTTCCAATGCGTTGGAAGAATTGCTAAATGAAAAAGAAAGCAAATCAAAGCAGGAATCTAAAAGAAACAGGTGGCAGCTAACATCAAACGTTGCGCCTGTTTTTTTAGGTTCAATTGCTAACGGGTCTCCAATTGACTCTACTCTATCTAGAAATTCTAAATCGTTCAATACCAATGTTGGTTTCGGTCTTGGTGTGAGCTATGCGGTAAATAAAAAGCTTTCAGTACGAACCGGATTGAACAAAGTTAATGTGAGTTACAATACCAATAATATTTCATTTTTCACAGCAATTGACGCAAAAAAAATGACAAATGTTAACCCTAGTGCTTCGGGTGCTAACATACAAATACAAAGCAATACTACAGCTGGTTCTCAAATAGGTTCTGAAACCACATTATTACCTTTCGAAAATTCAATTATGCTCCCTAAAAGCGGGTATATAAGACAGGAAATGGGCTATTTGGAAATGCCGGTAGAAATGACCTATAACCTTTTGGATAAGAAATTCGGCATCAAAATAATTGGCGGCTTTAGTACGCTTTTTCTACAAGACAACAACTTAGTAATTATAGCTCAAGGGCGTGACACTTTACTTGGCGAAGCCAACAACTTAAGTGATGTTCACTTTAGTACGAATCTTGGTTTGGGAATGAAATATGCATTTATGAAATCTTTCGAATTCAATGTAGAGCCCACGTTAAAATATCAGTTGAATACTTTTACTGATAACGCCGGAAATTTCAAGCCTTACATTTTTGGAATTTACAGTGGCGTCAGTTATAAATTTTAGTTTGTTACTCTTTTAAAATTAGTTAGGTTGATTGTTATTACTTTCGAGTAATAGCTAGAAAAGAGTTCCAAAATTAGGGACTCTTTTTTATGTATTGTATTTCTGAAGTTGTTTTAAAATAACCTGACGCACTTCTTCTTTAACCGTCCTTTTATAGTCTGGTTTCTGGTTTTTCGTTTCAAAAAAAGGATGAATTTTAACGCGCATTTGTCCCGGACTTCCGCTAAAAAAAGTATAGGAGAAACGTTTTTTATTATCGGCAAACGTAATGGGAACAATTGGAAGTCCGTGGTCAATTGCCAAGCGGAATGCCCCATCTTTAAATTCATCCAAAATTATTGATTCGTCTTCTGGAACGCCGCCTTCGGGAAAAATGCAAATACTATACCCTTGATTAATCTTTTTCTGTGCTCTATCAAAAACTTCTATTCTGCTTTTAGAACTAGTTCGGTCAACCAAAATACAAGTTCTTTTATAAAAAAAACCAAAAAGAGGAATTTTAGCTAATTCTGTTTTTCCAACAAAAACAAAGGGATTCTTCACGCTCGAAAGCATCAACATAATATCGGTCATTGAAGTGTGATTGCAAACAAACATATAGCTTTTACCTGCTACAATTTCTTGGTCGGATTCGACTTTCGGGAAAAAACCCATTCCGAAAAGAATGACTTTGGCCCAAATTCTTGCCATCACAAAAAAGTAAGGATACCATTTTTCTTTAAGAATGGAAATGAAAAGAAACGGAAACATAATAATAATGGGGATACCCATTAAAATATAAAACCAAATGCGATAAAGCGTCCATAAAACAATTTTCAATGCTCTCATGCCGTCAAATGTAATGAAAGCTATGCTAATTTTAATACAAAGCCTTAACTTTGCGATTAGAAAAATAATGAAGATGTCAAAAATACTTACTGGGATTCAAAGTACAGGAACACCACATTTAGGAAATTTATTAGGCGCAATATTGCCTGCAATCGAGCTCTCCAAAGATCCAAAAAACGAATCGTTTCTTTTTATTGCTGATTTACATTCGATAACTCAGATAAAAAACGGCGAAGAACTGCGACAAAACACCTACAGCACTGCTTCCGTTTGGCTTGCTTGCGGATTGGATGTAAGCAAAGTGATTTTTTACCGTCAAAGCGATGTGCCTCAAACTGCAGAATTATCTTGGTACCTAAGTTGCTTTTTTCCTTTTCAGCGATTAACATTAGCGCATTCTTTTAAAGATAAAGCCGACCGACTTGAAGACGTAAATGCTGGTTTGTTCTCGTATCCAATGCTAATGGCGGCAGATATTTTACTGTATGATGCCAATTTTGTTCCGGTTGGAAAGGACCAATTGCAACACATTGAAATCACGCGTGATGTCGCTGCTCGTTTCAATCATCAGATGGGAGAAACCTTTGTAATTCCAGAAGCCAAAATTGAAGAAGGAACGATGTATATTCCGGGAACCGATGGTCAAAAAATGAGTAAATCTCGCGGAAATCTGATCAATATATTTTTAGCAGACAAGCCCTTGCGCAAGCAAATTATGAGTATTGAAACCGATAGTACGGCACTAGAAGACCCCAAAGATCCTACTACTTGCAAAATATTTGGCCTTTATAAATTATTGGCAAATGCGGAACAGATTTCTGAAATGAGAATTAAATATACCAATGTAAATAGAGATTTTGGTTACGGTCATGCTAAGCAAGAATTGTTCGAACTAATCGTTATTAAATTCAAAAATGAGAGAGAAAAATACAATTATTACATGAGCAACTGGCCCGAAGTTGACACTTTATTAAAACAAGGAGCAGCCAAAGCAGGAGTAATTGCTGATAGTGTTTTACAAAAAGTTAGAATGAAATTGGGATTTGAATAAACTTAAACCGCTTCAAATAATTTTCCTGGTAAGGGTCGAATAACACCTTTCAATTCCATATTTAATAGAAGTGTTGAAATTCTAAAAATTGGGAAATCACATTCCAACGCAATGATATCTAATAACTGCTTTCCGTTTTTTTGAAGATAGTCGTATACTTTTTGTTCGTCGGTATCTAAAACTACAAATAATTGTTTCTGAACTGCGTTGTCGTTGCGGTTTTCAGAAGCAATTTCCCAATTCAAGATGTAAACTAAATCGGCTGCAGAAGTCATTAAGTTTGCGCGTTGCGTTTTGATTAGATTAATACAACCTTGACTGAATTTATCGGTAGTTCTTCCCGGCACGGCAAATACATCACGATTGTAATCATTAGCAATCATAGCAGTAATTAATGAACCGCCTTTTTCGGCACTTTCAATCACAATAGTAGCTTCGCTCATGCCCGCTACAATACGATTTCGCTTCACAAAATTTTCTTTTTCGGGATTGGATGTACTCCAGAATTCGGTTAGAAATCCACCATTTTGCTCTATTTTTGCCACATACTTTTTATGTGCTTTAGGATAAATTTGGTTTAATCCGTGTGCCAAAACTCCAATAGTTTGCAATCCATGATCCATCGCTGCCTGATGGGCAACAATATCAACACCATAAGCAAATCCACTAACGATAATTGGATTGAAAATAGCTAAATCTTCAACCATCGTTTTACAAAAAGCCGTTCCATATGAAGTGATTTCACGGGTTCCGACAATGCTGATGACTTTACGATTTTCAAAGTTTAGATTTCCAGATGCAAATAGAACAACTGGACCGTCAATACAATGTTTTAATCGTTCCGGATACGTTTCATCTAGATAAAAAAGAACGTTGATTTTTTCACTTTCAATAAACCGAAGTTCTCTCTCTGCCTTTTCGAAAACAGTTTTATCTTTTAATTTTTTAATCAAATTATCGCCAATTCCGTCAATGGATTTAAGATAATTAGCTTTTGCATTAAAAACACTTTCAGCTGAACCGCAATGATTTATCAGTTTTTTAGCTACAATATCGCCAATTCCTTCTACTCGTGAAAGTGCCAGAATATATAAAAGTTCTCTCTGATTCATATAGGTTATTTACTACGCAAATTAGTAAATTTTTATCGGAATTGTTAATAAATAGTGTGAATAATTTTTTGATACCATTAATGTTTATCTAATTTTGTTGACATGAAGATTGAGCAGTACATTTCCCAATTATTATATCGATATCAGTGTGTTACCGTACCTGGTTTTGGCGCGTTCCTTACTGAATTTCAATCGGCATACTTAGATGAAAACTCCCATTCGTTTTATCCTCCAAAAAAAATGATTTCTTTTAATCCGTTTATTAAAAATAATGACGGGTTATTGGCAAATCATTTGGCTGAAGCCGAAAAAATATCCTACGAAATTGCGGTAAATACTATTCAGAATGAAGTTTCTCATTGGAAGACAAAAATTCAGGAATTTGGAAACTTCTCCATCAAAAACATTGGTCAATTTTCATTAAACTCAGAGCATAATATAGTTTTTGTTCCAACGGATCAAGTCAATTATATGAAAGAATCTTTTGGTTTGAGTTCATTTGTTTCTCCTTCAGTAAAACGCGAAATTTTGCATGAGGTACGTGAGGAAGAATTTGAAGAGGCCGCAGCAGCAACTCCAATTATTTTCATACCGGAAAGAAAAAGAAATTTTTCTCCATTAAAATATGCTGCCATTTTCGCTTTATCCGCGGGAATTATTGGAGCTGCAGGAACATTTGGGTATAAATTCTATGAAAATAAAATCGCTGAAGAAACGCTTTTAGTTGAAACCAATGTTCAGAAAAAAGTAAATCAAAAAATTCAAGAAGCTACTTTTATCATTTCAAATCCATTACCTACGGTTACATTGACGGTTCCGAGTGAAAAAGAGATGCCATATCATGTGGTTGCTGGAGCTTTCAGAATTGAGAGCAATGCTGAAGGTGCCTATCAAACACTGCTTAAGCTAGGTTTTAAAGCGAAAAGGCTGGCGCCAAACAAACATGGATTGTTTCCTGTACTTTACGGAAGTTATTCCAGTTATTCCGAAGCACATCAGGCCATGAAAGACATTCAGAAATTAGACAACAAAGATGCTTGGCTTTTAGTTGAATCCTTATAAAATTATCCTGAGAAATCAGGATTTTTTGTTTTCAGTAATTACCTTTGTAAAAAAAGTATGAGCCCAAAAGCCCCATCCGAATCATTGACCATTTTAACTGATCTAGTTTTACCTAGCGAAACCAATCCATTGAATAATCTTTTTGGCGGAGAATTATTGGCACGAATGGATAGAGCGGCAAGCATCTCTGCCAGAAGACATTCCCGAAGAATTACCGTTACCGCTTCGGTAAACCACGTTGCGTTTAACCGCGCCATTCCATTGGGAAGTGTTGTTACTGTTGAGGCCAAAGTTTCTCGAGCTTTCAATACTTCAATGGAAATTTATATCGACGTGTGGTTGGAAGACAGAGAATCGGGAATCCGAACTAAAGCTAACGAAGCCATTTATACTTTTGTAGCCGTTGACGAAACCGGAAATCCTGTTCAGGTTCCGCAAATCGAGCCACAAACTGATCTAGAAAAAACGAGATTTGAAGCTGCTTTGCGGAGAAAACAACTTAGCTTAGTTTTAGCTGGGAAAATGAATCCACACGATGCAACCGAATTAAAAGCGCTATTTTTATAGCAAGAAGGCAACCAAATTGGTTTCCTTCTTCTTTTACATATTATACAACCAAGTTGCAGGATTATTGTAAGTTGAATTCTGGAGGATTAAGAATTTCAAAACAGTTTTGCCGGTATCACCATTAGTCCTGATTTTACCCAAAACCTGTTTTGTTGAAACTTTGTCTCCTACACTGACGTTTACGCTACTCAGGTTTTGATAGACTGTGAAATAATCTCCATGTTGAATAAATACCGCAATATATAAAGGAGATAACCTAAAGATTTTTGTTACTTCTCCACCAAATACAGCTCTTGCAGAAGCGCCACTTTCAGTCGTGATTTCAACTCCACTATTGTGAATCATAAGCGATTTGTAAATAGGATGCGGTTGATCGCCATAAGGCAATGAAACTGCTCCTTTTTCTACTGGCCAAGGCAATTTGCCCTTGTTAGCTTTAAAGTTATTTGCCACCAACTGACCCTCAGAAGTCAATACAATATTTGTCGAATTCTCAAGAGCTTTTGTTGACTTTGCTGTAGTAGTTTTTGGATTAGCTTTGGCCTTTGCCGCTGCCGTTTTTCTGTTCGATTCAGCAATGGCTTGACGAATTAACTTCTGAATCTGAGCATCAATTTTTCTAGTTTCTTGCTGCTTTTTCTTAATTTCAGCAGTAATTTTGCCTTTGTCTTTTTGAATTTGCATGGCTATTTTTTCTTGGACTTTCTTTTCCTTTTCAAGCTCTTCCTTTTCCTTCTCATTTTCAACAATTAGCTTTTCTTTTTCTGTTTTCTGGATAACAATTTTATTAGTGAATCCAATAAGTTGTTTGGTTTTCCCCTCAATTTCATAACCCTGCATTTTTCTATAACTTGCATATTGCTTCATGTATTGCGCACGCTTATAGGCCTGAAGAAAGTTTTCTGAAGATAGTAGAAACATAGCACGACTTTGCTCAGAACGGCTTTTGTAAGACTTCACAATCATTGCCGCGTAATCTTTTCTCAATTGGTCTAAATCAGTATTAAGTTGGTTGATTTTTACTTGATTGATGTAGATATCGTTGTTCAATAATTTAGTTTGCTTTTCAGTTGTCTTGATTAGTTTTTCTTTCAAACCGATCTTTTCCTTTTGAAGCGCCATTTCTGTTAGCACCGATTTCTCTTTGCTTCTCACAGATTTTAGCAATTGTTCTTTTTCCTGAATTTCCAACTGGATTTTAGCTTTGCGTTCTTCAAGTTGTTCTTGTGTTGGCGGCTGGCTCCACATCTGTATTGTGAAGCAAAAGAATAGCAATAAGGTTAAAATTAATTTTGACATATTTTTAATTTCTCAATTCTGTTATTTTATATAAATTCTATCATATCCACTCGGAACACTGTAAGGAAAATTCAGTTCTTCATTGAATGTCATCGAATTATAATCAATAATGATTGTCGTTTTTTGTTGTTTTTGAAAGGCATTTATCGTCAGGCTTTCAGGAAAAATTCCCAGCGGATAATCTTTAAAACTAGGATAATTTGCCTCAAAACTTCTTTCTTTTTCAGGCTGACTGACTTCTTGTTTTTTTAATAAATATTGTTGTGCTTCAAAGAAAAAAGATTTAATGGTGTTATTGTTTGTAGCATTCAATTTATAAAATTGCTCTGTTTCAGTAAAAACATATTTGTCTTTTGTCATGTCATCAATAGGTTTTCCAATTAGCATGTTCTGAATTTTGTTGAAATCCAAATCGGTTCCAAGCCATTGACTTAATGAAGCATAATCGCCTTCAAAATAATTTCCCCCAATTTTTTCGTAATATTTGACTTGTTTAGGAGTTATCAATGCTTTTGCCATTGTAATTCCAAGAAAACGTACACTAACTAATATTTCTTCGTCTTTTTTTATTTTGATTTCCGCTGAAACACTTTGCGAATCATCATCATGTTTGTACTTCGCGCTTGCTCTAATATACAATGTCGAAAAATTATTTTTGTTATCGTAATGATTTTGAATTATTTTTCCAGATGTTACTATACTATCGTTGACAACATCTAAAGGTGTTGTAGTAGTAACGAGTCCAGCTTTCGATTTGCATGAAACCAAAAATATAACCACCAAAATGTACAATACTTTTTTCATTATTTTTTTTGTTTCTTGATAAGATCATTTGCCTTCTTGAAATACTTTTCCTTCTTCGCGTTATCTCCCAAACCACTATATCCTTCTCCTAATTGAATATTGAAATTGATTTCTAAGGCTTCATCTTCAATTACGAAATCCAATCCAGCTTCTAAAAATGATACTGCCTTTTTAAATGCTTTCAGCTGATTGTTTGCTAATCCGGCGTAATAATAAAACTGTGGTTGTGTTGGAAAAAGTTGCGTCAAATTATCTGCTTTCTTAGCCAAAACATCAAATTGTTGATTTTCTGTGTAGGATTGCATCAATAAAATCTGAGTTTCTACATCATCATCAGTATTTTTTAAATGCATTTCAAAATATTTACTGGCTTGTGGCCAATTCGATTTCGAATAATAAAACTTACCGATTTCTTTGGCAACTCTTACCTCTTTATCTTTGTCAAAATAAGAAATTGCTTTGTCTAAATTGGCTTCATATTTTGGATTTGTTTTGGTGAAAATCAAAAACTCATTCAGCATTCGGTGCTTGATTTTAGAATCGATTTTTTTACTCGGAAAAACAATATTCATCGCTTTAACTGCATTATCACCGTCATTATTATTCAAATGAAATTTAAACAAACTTACTTGAGCCCAATCAGAATTTGGGATTTCCTTTTCTAATTTTTGAGCAACTTCTAAAGCTTTTTCTTCCTGATTACTTTGCGAATACATATAAATCAAAGCAATATAATTCGATTCTTCTTTTGGAAATTTCTTAATTTGGTCTAACAAGTTGAATTTTTCAGACGATTGGTATTTGGCATCTTTTAAAATATCAGCTTTATATAATTCTCGTTTGTCGGACTTCCCGTATTTTTGGTTTAATTCATTTATAAGGGTTAAAGCTTTGTCAAATTGTTGCGTATTCATATACAACGATGTCAAATCTTCTTTGTAATCTTCTTTGAATGTTACGAGTTTCTCCACTATTGGAATGGCTTTATTGAAATCTTTTGTTTCATAACAAACATCATACATCCCAACCCACGCCCATCGGTTTTTAGGATCAATTTTGGTCACTTTCTCAAAGTTAGTGAACGCTTCTGGATATTTTTTCTGCGCTAAATAATTCTTGCCCAATTCGAAATAAATCACTGGATTTTCGGGCTGAATTGCGATTCCTTTTTCCAACGCCGTTATTGCTTTGTCATAGTTTTCGATACTTCGTTGTTGAATTGCTTCGTAAAACAAATCCTCAAATCCATCGTCTAAAGTCACAACATCATTGGGTGTTTCTTTTTGAGCTACAGTGATACTGGGAAGACAGAGTATCCCAAAAAACAACAAACTAAAAACCGTAATTTTTTTCATTTTTTTATTCTAAAACCGAGTAATCTCCAATACTAATACTTGTAAAATCGCCATCAAAACTAACGTGATTTCCAATCATGGCATTATCTAAATGCGCATTTTTAATATGTGTATGTGTTTGAACCAAACTATTTTTTATGATGGTGTTAAAAACGTGCGTTCCGTCACCCAAAGAAACATTTGGTCCCACAACAGCATCAGTCAAAATTACATTTTTGCCAATATAACATGGCGGAATAATAGTTGAATTCTCTAGTTTTACGTCATAATCAACTAAATGTTCGCCATCATTATGCAAAAAGCCCAACATTCTTGAATTGGTTTCAACAGTCACATCTTTGTTTCCGCAGTCCATCCATTCATCGACTTTCCCTGGTACAAATTTCATGCCTTTTGCCATCATTTGCTTAATTCCATCATTAATTTGGTATTCGCCGCCGTGAATTATATTATTATCCAAAACCAACTGAAGTTCTTCTCTTAGAACGGAAATTTCTTTGAAATAGTATATCCCGATAACAGCAAGGTCTGACACAAATTCCTTTGGTTTTTCTACCAATTCTACTATTTCGTTTTTATTGTTTAGATGGATTACCCCAAAAGATTCTGGCTGATCGACTTGTTTTACCCAGATCACACTATCGGCAGTTTTATCCAAATCAAAATCGGCACGAATTAAGGTGTCTGCATAAGCAATTACCGCTGGACCGCTCAGTGAATCTTTAGCACACATAATGGCGTGACCCGTTCCTAACGCTTCATTTTGGTAATATATTTTTCCTTTTGCTCCTAGCTTTTCAGCAATAGCTATTAAATCTTCTTCCACTTTTTGACCAAAACTTTCGTGGATGATAAAGGCAACTTCGTCAATTTTCTGATTTAAAACTCCCGCGATATCTTCAACCAAACGGTGAACTATTGGTTTTCCGGCTACAGGAATTAATGGTTTTGGAATTGTTAATGTATGTGGGCGAAGACGTGAACCGCGTCCCGCCATTGGAACTATTATTTTCATTTTTATGTTTTTAACCGCAAAGTTCGCAAAGGGTTTTCGCAAAGTTCGCAAGGATTATATTTGTCTTTTTATAATATTATTTCACTCCTGTGCTTCCAAAACCGCCTTCTCCTCTTGATGTTTCGGATAATTCCTGAACTTCAACCCATTCAGCTCTTTCGTGTTTGGCAATGATTAGTTGGGCAATTCTTTCACCATTTTCTATGACAAAATTTTCATTGGATAAATTTACTAAAATCACACCAATTTCCCCACGATAATCCGCATCAACTGTGCCTGGAGAATTCAGAACCGTTATCCCTTTTTTGGCGGCCAATCCGCTACGAGGACGAACTTGTGCTTCGTAACCAATTGGTAATTCAATAAAAAGTCCTGTTTTCACAATGGCTCTTTCTAATGGTTTTAGTTCTATAGGCACTGTAAGATTTGCTCTTAAATCCATTCCAGCTGAGGCAATGGTTTCATAATTAGGCAACTCGTGTTGTGATTTATTAATGATTTTTATGGTCATTATATTTTGATTTTCTTTTTATGATTCGGAGTAATGTTTCCTTTTCGCTATAATAAATGAAGTATAAAAATAAGGCTAACAAAGCGAATTTTACAAAATAATTTTCTCTTAAATACGGTATATAAAATGAGATTGCAGAGAACATTATCGTCAATCCCAAATAGCTGAAAATTCTTTTAAAATCATACGGAATTGGATAGTGCTTTTGTCCGAGTTGATAGGAAATTATCATCATAGTTCCATAAGCTGAAAGGGTTGCAATAGCAGATGCATAGTAACTCATTGTCGGAATTAAAAGCCAATTAAGAATTAAGGTGATCGCAGCACCAATTAACGAAATGTATGCGCCCACTTTTGTCTTATCTATTAATTTGTACCAAACAGAAAGATTGGTGTAAATGCCCAGAAAAAAATTAGCCAAAACAATTAACGGGACAACCTTGATGGCGCTCCAATACGTAGCTTTTGGTACTAATGGAATTTTTAAAATATCTATAAAAGCGATAACAAACAAGCAGATGAATGAACCAAAAATTACAAAATATTTAGTGACTGTTGCATAAGTAGCCGGAGCGTTTTCGTTACTGGCGTGACTAAAGAAAAATGGTTCTATTCCTAAGGTATACGCTGTTCTAAACAGCACCATAAACATTCCTATTTTATAACAAGCTGAATAGGCTCCAATTTCTGATAGCGGAATATGCATCCATTGTAAAAGTATTTTGTCAAAGTGCTCGTTAACGGCAAAAGCCAGTCCAGCGATTAAAATGGGAGACCCATATTTCATCATTTTTTTCCAAAGTAGTTTGTCAAACTTCCAAGAAATGCTAGTGTAGTTTGGGAGTAAAACCAGCAATGTGGCTAAACTGGCGGCTAGAGTTGCAATAAATATATATCCAATCTGAAAGTTTTCAAAATAAATAGTGTTAAAAAAACTATCCGGATTATTGGTTGCTAATTTGGGTAAAAAGGCTAAAAAGAAAATGGTCAAGCATAAATTTACGGTAACGTTTCCAATTTTTATGACGGAATATTTTATTGGTTTCTTCTCGGCACGAAGTTTCGAAAATGGAATTATAGCTAAGGCATCCAGCGTTAATATCCAAATGGAATAGGTAATGTAATCGACGCTAATATTTGACCAAGTTGCTAAGGTATTTCGGAATAGTAATCCTAAAACTAAAAATCCAATGGAGGTCCAAAATAGCGAAATGGTTGATGTAGAAATGACACTTTTTTTGTTATCTTCTTTATTGTAGAATCGGAAAAAAGCAGTTTCCATTCCGTAAGAAAGAATCACATTGAAGAAAACCAAATAGGCAAAAATAACAGAGATTTCCCCCATTTTAGATTCATCCGGTAGATAAATAACATAAAGTGGAGTCAGAATAACGCTGATTATCCTGGGTATAACCGTTGCTAATCCGTAAATTAAGGTTTGTTTAAAAAGATTTTTATATAAACTCAAGGGGTGATTTTCTTAATGAAACAAAAATAGCGTTTTCTTTGATTACGAAAATCCATTTTCATTAATAGTTTTTATAAAATGAAATCCTCTTGGAACATAGCCCAAATTATAATAAAAACGATGTACTGGGAAATTTCCAGTGAACGCATCTAAGACAATACACGTACACTTTAACTCTTCAGCTTTGACATCGATATATTCAGAAATTATCTTGCCAATTCCCTTCTTTCTGTGATTGGGATGTACGATGAAATTGTCAATTTCGATATATTTTCCGGTCCACAATTTTGTACCAACCCAAAAGCCGGTCATCCCAAGACAAACTTCATTTTCAAATACAGCCACTTGCTTGTATCCTTTTGGAATCATATCTTCTAAAAAAGACTTATAGGTTTCTAAAGTCATGTTTGGATACAGAAAAGTAATGGTTTCAAATTGAGCCAGCAGTTCTTCTAAAGAATTGAGTTCTTTGGTTTGCATTATAATTTTATATAAATGTATAAAAAAAGAGCCAACAAAATGTTAGCTCTTTTTCAAAATATTCTGAATTAAAAATTATCCTTTCAAAGCTTCTGCTCCACCAACGATCTCTAAGATTTCATTCGTAATTGCAGCCTGACGCGCTTTGTTATATGTTAATTTTAATTGGTTTCTCAATTCGGTGGCGTTATCAGTAGCTTTATGCATGGCTGTCATACGCGCTCCGTGTTCTGAGGCAAATGAATCTCTAATTGCTTTGTACAATTGTGTTTTCAATGATTTTGGAATCAAGGTCAATACGATTTCTTCTTTTGAAGGTTCAAATATATAATCTCCTGTTGAAGCTGGGACGTCTGATGCGATTGGTGCTAACGGTAAAAACTGTTCCACTTGAACGATTTGTGTTGCAGCATTTTTAAATTGGTTATAAATCAATTCAATTTTATCGTATTCACCAGAAGTAAATTTTTCAGTTAATACTTCAGCAATTTCTGAAACTCGTTCAAAAGTAAGTTCGTCAAATATTTCGCTTTTGTTCTCAATAACGGTATTCGTTTTTCTTAAAATGTCGTTCCCTTTTTTTCCAATCGCAAAAATATCAACTTGTTTTCCCGCGTAACTATCCGCAACTTCTTTAGATCGCTTGATAACGTTGGTGTTGAATGCGCCTGCCAAACCTCTATTAGAAGTTATCGCTACAATCAAAACCTTTTTCACTTCACGTTGTGCTGTAAATTCTCCACCTGCATCACCATCTAAAGTAGCGCTTACATTCTGCAGCAGTTCAGTTAATTTTTCGGCATAAGGGCGCATCGCTGTAATAGCATCCTGAGCTTTTTTCAGCTTTGCAGCAGAAACCATTTTCATTGCCGATGTAATTTGCATCGTTGATGAAACTGAACTAATCCGATTACGTATTTCCTTTAAGTTTGCCATTTGTATTATTTTAAATTATAAATTCTGAATTATAAATTAGAGTTACCCTTTAAAATTTATAATTCAAAATTTAAAATAATTTTTTTAGTAATTCGCTGAAAGTTCTTTAGCTACTCTTTCTAAAACGTCAGTAATAGTATCATCTAATTTACCGGCTTTCAAAGCATCTAAAACATCTCTATGCTTGTTGTTTAAGTAATCGATGAAGCTTCTTTCGAATTCTTTTACTTTGTTTACAGGTACATTTCTTAACAGGTTTTTAGAACCTGCATAGATAATTGCGACCTGATCTTCAACAGTATACGGATCATTAACTGCTTGTTTCAAGATTTCAACGTTTCTTCTTCCTTTTTCAATTACGTTTAAAGTAACCGCATCCAAATCAGAACCAAATTTAGCAAATGCTTCCAATTCACGGAATTGTGCTTGGTCTAATTTTAAGGTACCTGCTACTTTTTTCATCGATTTAATCTGAGCATTTCCACCAACACGAGATACCGAAATACCTACGTTAATCGCCGGACGAACTCCTGAGTTAAACAAATCTCCATCAAGGAAAATCTGTCCGTCAGTAATCGAAATTACATTTGTTGGAATATAAGCAGATACGTCACCCGCTTGTGTTTCGATAATTGGTAACGCTGTTAATGAACCACCACCTTTTACGATACCTCTCAATGTATCTGGCAAATCGTTCATGTCTTTTGCGATATCATCATCAGCAATCACTTTACAAGCTCTTTCTAATAAACGAGAGTGCAAGTAAAAAACGTCTCCAGGATATGCCTCACGACCTGGTGGTCTTCTTAACAAAAGAGACACCTCACGGTAAGCCACCGCTTGTTTTGATAAATCATCATAAATAATCAAAGCAGGACGACCTGAATCTCTGAAATATTCACCAATTGCAGCGCCGGCCATTGGTGCATATACTTGCATTGGAGCTGGATCAGAAGCATTAGCAGCAACAATAGTTGTGTATGCCATAGCCCCTTTCTCTTCTAAATTTTTAGCAATTCCAGCAACCGTAGATGCTTTTTGTCCGATGGCTACATAGATACAATATACTGGTTTCCCAGCATCGTAAAATTCTTTTTGGTTCAAAATGGTATCGATACAAACTGTAGTTTTACCCGTTTGACGGTCACCAATAACCAACTCACGTTGACCTCTTCCAACTGGAATCATCGCATCAATAGATTTGATTCCGGTTTGCAACGGTTCAGTTACGGGCTGACGGAAGATAACTCCAGGAGCTTTTCTTTCCAATGGCATTTCGTATAATTCACCAGTAATTGGTCCTTTACCGTCGATTGGCTCTCCAAGGGTGTTTACAACACGACCTACAATTCCTTCACCTACTTTAAGAGACGCAATACGTTGGGTTCTTTTTACTGTAGACCCTTCTCTAATTCCAGTAGATGGTCCTAAAAGTACAACTCCAACATTGTCTTCTTCTAAGTTCAAAACGATAGCTTCCAATCCGTTGTCGAATTGAACTAACTCACCGTATTGAGCGTTTGATAACCCGTAAACACGAGCAATACCATCACCTACTTGAAGAACTGTTCCTACTTCTTCTAATGTTGCACCTGATTCAAAACCAGATAATTGTTTCTTCAATATTGCTGAAATTTCAGCTGGATTAATTTCTGCCATAATATATAATCTAAAAGATTAGTTTATTTTTAACTTTAAATTCTCGTTGTTGTATTTATTGATGAAAATGCTAAGTTTCTCTTCATCAATATTGTTATTCTCATCTACAAGATTAGCTTTAAAAACTGCTTTAATAATATCCTTGTCACTCATATCAGTAAATAATTCTTTCCCACTTTTTAAAAACTTGATAGTATTGACTTCCTTGTTTAAAGTAGCAGGGTAACGATAAGCCTGTGGGTTATTCTGATTGTAATGAGCAGGGTTTCTCTCTTCATATGTTGTACTCAATACAGAAATAAACTCTTCAGATTTCAAAGTAGAAAAAGTAATGTTTCTACCTTCTTTTTCGTAATTGTATGTCTCAACCTCGTCAATAAGTACTTTCTCCTTTTTCAACTTCACTTTTTGAGAAAATGATATTAAGCTAAGACCTAAAAACAAAATTGTGAAAATTCTTTTCATAAGTACTTTATTCTAATTACTAAATTCTCTTTTTAATTCCTGTAATCTGTTTGACACAGATGCATTGTATTGTTTATCGCCTATTCTCAAAATGAATCCACCAATAATAGAAGGATCAACTGTATTTTGAATAGTTATTTTCTTTGTTGAAATACTTGCTGCTTTGGCTAATATTTTTGCTTCCAATTCAGGAGTTATAGCAAACGCTGTAGTAACATTTGCAACCTCAACTCCGTTCATTTCATCAAACTGAGCATTGTATTGTGTTGCAATTGCTGCCAATATTTCAAATCTTTTATTTTCTTGTAACAATCTGAAAAGTGATTTTGTTTCGGATTGCACTGAACTAAAAATTTCGGTCAAGGCATTCATTTTCGAATCCTGAGTAATGATTGGGCTTGACAAAAATTGGTTTAAATCAGCACTAGAGTCAACCGCATTAAGAATGATTTTCATATCATCATTTACTTGGCTAGCTTTTCCGCTTGAAACCGCAGTTTCTAAAATTGCTTTCGCATATCTAATCGCAGCTCTTGACATACCGATTAATTTAATTTTACGTCACCTAACATTTTCTCAACCAATTTAGTTTGAGCTTCTTTGTTAGATAATTCGTCTTTTAATAATTTTTCAGCAATGTCTAAAGACAAAGTAGAAACCTGAGCTTTCAATTCAGCCAAAGCTGCATTTTTCTCACTTTCAATAGAAGCTTTTGCTTGCTCAATCATTTTTTGACCTGCAATTTGTGCTTCAGTTTTTGCATCAGAAATCATCTTTTCTTTAATTTCACGCGCATCTTTCATCAATGAATCACGCTCTAATCTTGCTTCAGCTAATAATTTCTCATTATCTGATCTAAGATTTTGCATGTCTCTTTTGGCAATTTCAGCAGAAAGTAAAGCATTTTTAATTCCTTCTTCTCTTTCATTAACCGCATCAAGAATAGGTTTCCAAGCAAATTTTTTCAATAAGAAAATCAATCCTATGAAAATCAAAAATTGCCAGAAGAACAATCCTAACGAAAAATCATTTATTAACTTATCCATATTATATTTTTAATTATAGTCTTTTAATGTAATGTTTAAAACAAAAGCCACAACCAACCGTTGTGGCTTTTTGTTCTTTTTTCTAGTTTTCAGAAACTGCAAATAATGCAGCAAATCCGATACCTTCAATAAGTGCAGCAGCAATAAGCATCGCTGTTTGGATTTTTCCAGATGCGTCTGGTTGACGTGCAATAGCGTCCATTGCAGATCCACCGATTCTACCGATACCGATACCAGCTCCGATAACTACTAATCCTGCTCCGATAATTCTAGGAATTGTCATAAAAATATGTATTAAAAATTAAACATTAATATTAATGGTGCGCCTCCTCATGGTGGTGCTCTTCTACTGCTGAACCAAAATATAAAGCAGATAGCATTGTAAATATATAAGCTTGCAACAAGGCAACTAATATTTCAATTAGTGAAATAGCAAATGAAAGGAAGAAAGATAACGTGCTTCCCAACCAGCTTTTAAAAATAAACATTAATCCAATCAAGCTCATCAATACGATGTGACCAGCGACAATGTTAGCATAAAGACGAATCATTAACGAAAAAGGCTTGATGAACATTCCCAACACTTCAATAGGTGCTAAAATAAATTTCATGGCTACAGGAACTCCTGGCATCCAAAAGATATGACCCCAATACGATTTTTTCGCAGTAAATGTTGTGATTAAAAAAGTAATTAATGCCAAACAAGCGGTAACAGCAATGTTTCCCGTTACATTTATTCCGAATGGTGTTAATCCGAACATGTTTAAGAACCATACAAAGAAAAAGATGGTCAATAAATAACTCATGTATTTTTTATAATGCTTTTCCCCAATGTTTGGAATAGCGATCTCGTCTCTTACATACAAAACGATTGGTTCGAAAATACGGCCAATTCCAGAAGAGATTCCCCCATTTTTAGCAAAGGATTTTCCAAGGCTTCTGAACAATAAGAACATTAGCAAGGCTACCACAAAAATCATGAATACGTTTTTGGTGATAGAAAAATCTAATGGTTTTGCATTTGTTGGATGGTGCTTATCATCAAGTGTAACATCAGCCTCAGCGTTGTCAACTTTATAAATTTTACCGTGGTGCACACGATAGAAATTTCCGTTTACTGCGGCCGTTTCTTCACCGTGGTGAAATCTTGAGGAAGAGAAAACTTGCAATCCGCCATCAATAAGAATTACGGGTAAAGGGAAACCAACATGCTCTAGTGCTCCGGCTTCGTTTTTGTATCCAAAAATATTGAAATCATAGGAATCCTGTAAGTGATGCCCAATGAATTCGTTGATTTCTGTTTTGATGTCTTTTGGCCCTGCATTTTCTTCATGAGCTTCTACCGTAACTGGAGACACCGTCTCAACTTTTACAGAGTCAACTGAAGGATTAGCAGCGCTTAATAAAGGCATACATGCAACAAAAGTTGCTATAATAAAGTGGAGTGGTTTTTTTGAAATCACCATATCTGACAATTAACTTATATTAACGTTTTTCAAATTTGGTGCAAAAGTACAATATTAATTAATATTAAAAAGTATAACTTTTGTTTTTTTCGGACGAATTGTCAATTTATTACAATTTTATTGCTTATTGTTTAAAATTCTGATGGTTAGATAGGTTTCTATTGCTAAAAAGTAAATAAAAATTACAAAAAAATTAACCTTCTCAATTGATGTTTTAGGAAGCTCGTTGGATAAGATTGGTTTAGCAAAAATAAATGCTGCGCCTATTTTTAAACTAGTTAATAGGAGAAAGGAATAGCCAACATAATCTATATTAATTTCCTTAATGTTTTGTAATCCAAAAAGTATAGCTGCTGAAAAGCAGAAAAAGAAAATGTAAAGCGTCAAAATGGAATACACAAAATTACCTTCAAACTCCCTTGAAACGAAAAAATAAAAACTCACGTTATGCAGTGCAAACCCAAGTAATGCGAAAAGTAAACTATCAAGTACTGGCTTAAATTTTGACAAACTAAACTTATTCATTATCTATTTTGTTTATTTCTTTCAGTTGTCGGTTAATATTATAAAATGCAATTGCCACACCAACTAAAGTCAGAATCTTAACATATACGTTATGTGAATTGGGGTATTTTTCGTCTAGCCATCCGCCAAGGTAAGAAAAGACAAAAATGATGGCGCCCATTTGAATTGGAATATTAATAAGCGCAAACCATTTGTTACGTTGTTTTTTCTTCTGAGGATTTTCCATCGCTAATCATACTTTTTAGGTGCGGTTTCATAACACAAGTGGCGCTGAATTCTGCTCCTGGTTCTACGGATAATTTACCACAGATTACTTCGCCGTGAATATGAGCTTTGGATTTTATGTTAAGGATTTCTTGCACCTCTATCTTTCCGTCAAATTTTCCTTCAATGTCGGCATTTTTACAGATGATATCGCCTTTGACACTTCCTCCAGGCCCAATTACAATCTTGCCTTTTGACTGAAAGTTTCCAACCAGATGTCCGTCTAAACGAAAATCTGCTGGCGATATTATATCACCAGTAAGGGTGGTTCCCTCAACAATTCTATTGGTTTTACCTAAAAGATCTGTATATGATTTTGGACTTTTCTCAAACATGATTGCTAACCTTTTTTGCCTGATTTTTCTTGTGGTGCTGGTGGCGGCCCAAATTGATCACCGTCAGATGGCGGATTATTTCCTTTGGTATTTTGCTGCAAGTCTCGCTGCTGCTCCTGATTCTTCGCTGATTGTTGCTGTTGTTGCTGTTGTTGCTGTGGTGGTGCTTCTTGTTGTGGCTGTGGTGCTTTTTCTAAAGTTCCATCCCAATTAGGTTGTGCTGCGGTCTCCGGAAGATCTCCCGTTAAATACTCTTCTAAATTCTTTTTGACCTGAACAATAGTATAATTCTCGGTAGTAATCAGTATTGCGGTTTGGGGAACTTTGTACTCTTTAAATTCTTTCAAAACAGAAGCTACTCCATTAGCTAAATCCTGAGAACTCATACCGTGGATTACCACAAAATTATCAGTCATCGTATAAATATCTAACGAAACCGTAAGCTTGGTTAAGTTTCTATCTTTAATGAACTTTTGAATGGTTTCACGAAGTTTTTTAGTAGGCACATCGTCAAAATCTTTCGTACTGTATAAAATTTTCCAATTTTTGGATGGTGCTTTAGATAATTGTAAAGCTTCCAGCTTTGGCAAATCAACAGCGATTAATTTTTCTGCTTTTTTACCTTCTTCAACATTCGGATAATTAAGCGCTACATAGTTTAATGCATTTCTATATTCTGAAAGTCCACCTAATTTACCAGATATATTCGCTTTTAACAGTTCTAGTTTTGGAACAATTTCATCACCTGTAAATCTATTTATTGCGTCTTCTGTAGCTGTTAAGACCGTTTTATATTCTCCGTTTTGATATTGTTTGTATAGATTTTGGTAAACGCTATTTGGCGAATCACTCGATTCTTCAACCTCACTCGCAGGATTTAATAGTATCTGAGCATAACGTGAATTTGGATATTGCAACACTATACTTGATTTTATCGCTTCAGCTTTTTCCTTATTTAGAATTTCATAAAGTTTGTACAAATTATACAGTGCGGGTAATACCAATCGTTCTTCTGGATTGTCTCCTAATAACTTCTCAAACCGTTCTACTCCCAATTTATATTCCTTAAATTTCTCTTTGTAGATAACACCTAATTGATAATTTGCAAAGTTTCTTTCCTTGCTTAAACTGTCAATTAAGGTCTGCGAATCCGGAATTTGCTTTGTGTAAAATTCTGGTGTATACCGTTCATCTAGTGTTGTAGCATCTTTTGAATCCTCTTTCTCTTTAGTTGTTGAATCTTTACCATCATCAATTCCTTTGTCAGAAAGTGACGCTACGCGCCAATTATCTTGTAATTTTCGTTTGCCCCAAGTTTTAGCAAATTGTATTTTACCATAAGATACGGTCGTTGAATTATAAAAGTAAAAAACACTTCCACTACCGCCTGAATTTACAGCTGATGCAGACATTTCCATCTGAGAAACTTTTGATTTTTTAGCTTCTAAATCGGAAGAAAAGCCCTCTTTTGATTCAATGTTGCCGCTATTTCTTTCTTTATTTTCTTTTATCTTAGCTTCTTTTTCAGCTAATTTTTTCTTCGCTTCATCTTCTTTTTTAAGCCTAACTATATACTTTTCAAAGTAAGCCGTTCTATCCGAAGTCGACATGCTGTATAGAGAAATGATACTGTCATTCGTTTGAGCAATAGCTTCATATTTTATTACATCATCAAGGTTTTCTCTTTTCTTTTTTATCAAATTAAATTCACGAGTTCGTGGTTTTAGATTTACCAAAGTACTGTCGTAATAATTTCCCGCTTTTACAAACTTTGATTCTATAAAATAAATGTCCGCTAAATTTCTGTAGTTGGACGCTATAAGATAACTATCTGCTGTTTTCTTTTTTAGCGACAAATTATACTCTTTTTTCGCGCCATTTAAATTGTTAGTCTTCTCTCTGAAAATAGCAAGCTGATGGTGAAGAACATCTAAATGTGGCCTGTCTTCTCTATCTTCCACTAAATCTTTATACTTTTTTAAGAAAGCTGTTGTATCTCCTTTAACATAGTCAAACTGCGCAGCTTGCCTTGCGTGAGCATGAATCACATAGGACTTCGCCGCTTTTCTGTGCATATCAATTACCGATTGATAACTCGCGTAAGCGCTATCTTTGTAACCCATTTTTTCATAAAGCTGTCCCAAAATGTAATTGTATCTTGAAACTTCTTCATTTGATTTAGTGAATTCTTTCGCAATTTTTAGTTTGGCAATCGCACTATCTTTTTCTTCCAAATTAATAAACGCTTGCGCCAAAGTTGCGTTTGCATCAGCAAAAATTTGATCTTTAAACTTAATTTCTTTTAACAGTTTTCGAAGGTTATTAACAGCTAAAGCATCATTGTCCAGACGCATGTTTGTTTTCTCTCTCCAAATTTTTACGATATAAATTTTATTGCTGTTTGGAGATTTATTTAGCACATAATTGAACGCATCTAAAGCGGGTACAAATCTCTGGTCGTAGTATCTTGCTTGTCCCAGCATCAGATAAGCTTCGTCCATCTGCGGGTTTTTTTCCGATCCGCCAATGTTCATCGAGTGCTTTTGGATAGCTTTCGTAGCCTTACCTTCTGCTCTTTCAAAATTGGCATTTTTCGCTTGACCCGGCATTAGGCTTTGGTCGGAAATCTGCATTCGCTCTACTGGAAGAATTTCCCAAAAATTGTCTTTGTTTTGTGCTTTTACCTCAACAACACCTTTGTCTAAAGCAATTCCACCATTATATAAAATGTTGTCCTTGGTGCTAAGTGCGTGCGAATTTCGGGATAGCCATGTGTTCCTTTTAGTGGAACAGGCAATCATAAGCAATAAAAATCCCGAGAAAATAATATATTTTATTGTATTGGTTTTCAAAGCAAAACGTTTAATGTTATAACGCAAAAAAGTTATCGATAGTATAACTAACTGGTAAAAATACGTTTCTTTTTGATATAGCAAAAAAAATAAGCGGTTAGTTTATATCAATAGTGAGAAATACGGTCAGGTAATGTGCAAATCAGCGCACGCTAATCAACTTGCACGAATGTATTTTAGGCAATGGCAATTTCGCATAAAATTTACTTACATTTTGATTAAGATAATTCTTGAAATTTTTTTCTGAATTCTATCGGATTTAAAATGTTCGGGAAAATTTCTCGTGTTCCGCCGGTACCAACAATTGAAATAGTGCCATAACCCAGTATTCTTCCGAATATTCCTTGATCAACATTAACACTCTCTATTTTTGAAAGATTCATTTCAAATGTTTTTCGGCTAATCAATCCTGTTTTAATGATTACGCGTCGGTTCGTTATGGCAAACTCATCCGAATATTTGTCAATTAGCGGAGCAATAAATAGCGTTAAAAGTGCTCTTAAATTGCAGAAAATTATCCAATGATAAGTAGTTTCAAATTCAACCTGTTCGTCTTTAATTAAATTATTATCTATGTAGGTTCCCATTTTTCTGTTAGGTTTTAAAATTAAAAAAGTGTTGTTTAAACTGCGAAGAATGCTTCCAATTCTTTGAGAGTTTCTGGAGATGTTTGGATGTCTTTTACAACTTCGCCCAAATGTAGCGCTACAATTCTGTTGCAAACTTCAACCGTGTGAACCAAATCGTGTGAAGAAACCAAAACTGTAACATTTGGATCTTCGGCTAATTCCTTAATGATGGCTTTTAATCGGTGTACTGTTGTTGGATCTAAATTGGCAAAAGGTTCATCTAAAATAACTACTTCAGGACTTCCAATTAAAGTAGCAATGATGCCCACTTTTTTCATATTTCCTTTAGATAAATCTCTTAAATATTTTTTGCTGTTTAGGATTTCTCCGTTGAAGAATTCTTGATGTTTTTTAAGTAATACATCAACATCTGCTTTGTTTTGTCCGCGCAAATCGCCAATAAAATAAAAATACTCTTCGGCAGTTAAATAGCCTATCAAAAAACTTTCGTCAATAAACGCAGAAGTGAATGGTTTCCATGCCTCACTCGCATCAACTTGAACGTTATTGCTTTTAATATGTCCGGTACTTGGCTGTATTAAATCCAAAAGCAAACTAAAGAACGTTGTTTTTCCGGCGCCATTATTTCCCACCAATCCAAAGCTTTGTCCTTTTGGAATATCAAGGTTTTGAATATTTAAAACTGTTCTTTCTGAAGTATATCTTTTCGTTAAATTATTTACTTGTATCATTTTAAAAATTTATGAGTTTTGTGAGTTTAAAATTTAGTTTAAAACTCTTAGTTTTAGTTTTTTTGTTTGTAGGCTGCTATGGTTGCGTATTTCTCTGTTTTATAGATTTTTTCAATTTTTTTGAAAACGTAATTTCTGAAAGCAAAGCCCAGAATTCCGGCTAAGGCGACGAAAAGAAATCCGATATTGGCAGAAAACAGCGTATATCCTATATAATATAAAAGCATTGGAACCAATAATTTTGGAATGGCAATCAACATTGTTTTTACGTTAAAAGCCTGTTTGTCTCCAAAGGCTTTATTTGCCATAGCTAGATCTATCGGTGTTTTTACAAAAGCACCACCAAGCATAACTAAATGGGAGTTGACACCAATATTATAAATCGCTCCAACTACAATCAGCATATAAATTTGCCAGCCAAAGAAAATCCAATAAAAAGAAGCGATTATGGTCGCAATCACCGTTCCAATTACCATCAACCACCATTTTGAACTGATGTATTCCCGGTATTGAATATTTTGACTCATCATCAGTTGATAGTACGCGCTGTCCCAACTCGGAATGAATTGCCCAAACGTAAACAAAAATCCACCCGAAACAAAGATTCCGGCAAATACTTGCATCATCGGACTTTTATAAGCGTCAATTGAATTGGTAAAAAACAGCAATCCGTAGAAAATAAAAAGAAAACTCATTATAACCGTTGTTCTCGAACGCTTATTTCTCTTCAATAATTTAATGTCATTTTTAAGAAAGGTTCCCAAAGTTCCAAATTGATTCAGCCAAGTGAAATTTTCTGTTCGAGCTTCGTCGCTTTTCTTCGCTAATCCAGTATCCAGATTTAGATTCTTTTTGAAATAATCAAACGAAAAGTAATACGTCGCTGCTGCTAAAAGTATCGGAAGTAAAAACAAATAGCTTGTAGCATACATTCCCTGAAAAAAAGGTTGTGTGTAAGTTGTTACGTCAAAATATCCGCAGTATTGTGCCAGTCCGAAAGCAACAACTACTGCCAGTAAAGAATAAAAAACACTATTCTTATTATTAAGCAAAACATTGATAAAATTATTAGAATAGATAAAGGCAAACATTGCTAAACTCCAAAGTAGCGCATGTAATCCGTAGCCTTTCATTAATAACACCACCGTAAAAGGAACGAAGAAAAAAACATGCAGCACATTGAAAAATGAAATAACCGTTTTACCTAATGAAAAATGCACAATCACACTTCTTTTTATAGGTAAGCCCAATAACGGCTTAATGTTGGTTACCGGCATTTTTTGGAAAAAATAGCGAATGACCAAATCACCAACTAAATAATAAATGATGTATTTATTTACGGTTACTAACGGCTCCATTCCTTCCTTTTTTAAAATAAAGAAAACGGCTGTACCCACTATAGCGAAACATGCGATAAAATATAATGCAGCTAAACCCATTAAAATTTTCAGAACAAGATTGGAGCCAAAGGATGCCGAACGGGTAAAGGCTTTCCATTCAAGAGAAATAAAGTGTTTGAACATAGGGTAATTGTTTAGGTTTGGCAATTAGTTTCTAAATGTAAATAAATGTTACACACTTTCAAAGTTTCTTTACTTTTCTAATCGTTGCTATTTCTTACCTTTGTCAAAAATTAATTTCATGTCTTCATTTTATAAATTACATATTAAAGAAGTAAAACAAGAAACTGCTAATGCGATTTCTGTTTCTTTCACTATTCCTACCGAGTTAAAAGCTGCTTACCAATTTACTGCTGGTCAATACTTAAACCTAAAATTAACTTTGGACGGAGCCGAAATTCGTCGTGCCTATTCTATTTGTTCTTCACCCAACAGCGGTGACTTGCGCGTTACCATAAAATCGGTGAAAGATGGTCATTTTTCTAAGTTTGCCAATGAAAATTTAAAAGTAGGCGATATTCTTGAAGTGGGTCAGCCCGAAGGGAAATTTACATTTGAACCCAGCGCTGAACGACTAAAAAACTATGCTGGATTTGCTGCCGGAAGTGGAATTACACCAATAATGTCAATATTGAAATCGGTTTTAGAAAACGAACCGAAAAGCACTTTTGTACTGGTGTATGGAAACAAATCACCCGAAGAAACTATTTTCTACAATGAGTTACACGATTTACAATTAAAATATGTGGGACGCTTTTTTGTGCATTATGTTTTCAGTCAGGCTAAAGCCGATGAATGTCTTTTTGGACGTATCGAGAAATCGGCTGTGAATTTTGTGCTGAACAATAAACATAAGGAAAAAGAGTTTGATAAATTCTATTTATGTGGTCCAGAAGAAATGATTAATTTGGTTTCGGATGTTTTGAAAGAACACAATGTTCCTGAAAAAAATATCAAATTTGAACTGTTTTCGACCGCGGCCACGACTGATAATCCAAGTGCTGAATCGCATACAGGTCATACCAAAATCACAGTAATGGTTGACCATGAAGAAACCACTTTTGAAATGTCGCAAAAGCAAACGGTTCTCGAAGCAGCCTTGAAACAAGGAATTGATGCACCGTATTCTTGTCAAGGTGGAATTTGTAGTTCTTGTTTGGCGCGTATTACTAACGGAACTGCCGAAATGAAAAAGAATTCTATTCTAACGGATGGTGAAATTGCCGACGGATTGATTTTAACTTGTCAAGCGCATCCAACTTCTGCAGAACTTTATATTGATTATGATGATGTTTAGAAAGTATTTAGTATTCCGTTAATTAGATTGGGTTGAAGTTGACTTTTAGTGATGAAAAACAAACTCGAAATTTTCAAAAAAGCACAAGATCTTCTTGACGAACCAGAAGTTCAAGCGCTATTGGATTATTGCGAAAAACTGGAAGATGAACTTATTGATTTGAAATTTGAAAAGGACAAAAACAAACAATTAATTATGCTTGACATGATTAAAGAAGTTGTGAAAGGCTGCAATGCTATTGAAAAAGAACAAGCCGAACATGAGCGTTTTGGCTATGAAGCACCCAACTACCAAGAAACAATTTCAAATTTAAAAAGATATATTTTGTCTCAATGTAGAGATAATCAGATTTATTTGTAAAGATTTTTAAACCATTAAGATATTAAGTTTTCTCTTAATTTTAAGATAACTCTTTTCATAGATTTTTATAAAGATATTTTAAACCATTAAGATAGTAAGTTTCATTAAGTTTTGTCTTAATTTTTCTTAATATCTTAATGGTTCAATTTTTCAACAACACTTTCAACAGAAATACTTCGCATCGCATCTTCATAACCCGCAACTTTTTTATTTCCGTAAACGGATGTTGGTAACATTGGGAATTTTTCTCTATCGGAAAGCAAACAATTTTCTAAAGGCTGATTGAAAGGTGAAAATCCCGCAAAAGGATGTGTTGCGCCCCAAAGAGTAATCACTTTTATTCCGAGCATTGCAGCAATATGTGCATTTCCAGAATCCATTGAGAGCATCACATTTAGATTGGAAATTAAGTCTAATTCCTGTGGAAGTTTGAGTTTTCCGGCCACGTTGATTACGTTTTCTTTTCCGTGTGCAGACGAATTTAGCATTTCTATTTCCTTATTTCCGCCACCAAAAAGAAAAATTTTATTGTTTTTAGCTAATGCCAATTGATCTATAACTTGCTGCATTAAATCTAGCGGATAGACTTTACTTTCGTATTGTGCGAATGGTGCGATTCCAATCCATTTGTTGTTTTCCTTTTCGCCCGTTATTGCTAGAATATCTTTAGCTAAAATTACTTTTTTTGGAAACTTTGAATTCGATAAATCAATCTCAAAACCTAATTTTTTAAACGTATCTAGATGGCGCTGAACCATAGTTTTTACTGGTTTAAAAATTTTGTTTTTGGGTCGAGTCAAGGCTTTTTTATCGGCTCTGCCTTTGTCTGTCGCAGCTATTTTTTTTCCGCTTAAAGCGAATAAGGTTCTGATGATTTGAGAACGCAACACATTGTGCAAATCGGCAACAGCATCAATATTAAGTTGCTTTAAATCGGCATACAATTTCAATAATCCGGCGAAACCTTTATGCCGTTCTTTTACATCAATTGCAAAGAAATCTACATTGGGAATGCCATCAAAAAAAGGCTTAAAAAACGGACGCGAAACGACGGTGATTTTCACATCTGGAAACTGTTCTACAAAAGCCCGAATTACGGGAACTGTCATCGCCACATCGCCCATGGCTGATAATCGAAAAACGGCGATATGTTGGATCGGATTTGACAATTTATTTGTTTTTAAAAACCAGTAAGGTATTAAGTGTTATTAAGTTTTACCTTAATTTTTCTTAATACCTTAATGGTTTAAAATATTTTTTAATTATTTTTTATTCTGATACAAAACTGGATTCAAATCATCGTCGTTGTACATTTTCATTTGCTTATACACTTTCATGAATTTGTCTCCGTTTTCAATGTCGGTAATTAAATCATCAATTGCTGTTGACAAATCCGTTCTTTGTTCAAGAAGTACATTTAACTTTACTTGGCATTTATCCCTATGTTCTTGTGAAGCTTCAGTACGAGTAGCTTCGTCATTCATATGGTAAATTTTCAAAGCCAGAATTGACAATCGGTCTAATGTCCAAGCCGGACTTTCAGAATTAATTTTGGCATTGTCTTTTACTTTAACCTCTTTATATTTCTGAAGGAAATAACTATCAATATATTCAACCATATCAGTTCGCTCCTGATTGGAAGCATCAATTCTTCTTTTTAAAACCAAAGCAGCAATCGGATCAATATTTGGGTCGCGGATGATGTCTTCAAAATGCCATTGAACGGTGTCAATCCAATTTTTAAAATACAATAAATGTTCAATTTTTTCTTTCGGATAGGGATTGTCAATGGGTTGATCAACATTGTCGTAAACGTGATAATCCTTGATACTTTGTTCAAATATAGAATAGGCAAATTTTGAAAACATAACTTTACATTTTATTTTATTTCATACAATTCGACCAAAAGGCCTCGAGTGCAAAGATAGTTTTTATACTTTTACCTAAACATACAAATTCTACATACATGCATCTTCACAATATTTCTGAAAATAATAGCATTCTTAATCATTTTTTGGCTCAAATTCGTGATATTCACATTCAGAAGGACAGCATGCGTTTCCGAAAAAACATCGAAAGAATTGGTGAAATCATGGCGTATGAATTGAGCAAAACGTTAGAATATAAAGACATTGATGTGCAAACGCCTCTGGGAATCAAACACACTACAACTATTGCTGATCATGTGGTTTTGTGTTCTATCCTTCGTGCTGGATTGGCTTTACATACGGGTTTTATGAACATTTTTGACAATGCTGAAAACGGATTTGTATCAGCGTACCGCCATCATTACAACAACGATGATGATTTTGAAATTCTGGTAGAATATCAAGCAGCTCCGTCATTTGAGAATAAAAACCTGATTTTGATTGATCCCATGTTAGCCACCGGACAATCGATTGTCGCCGTTTTGAATAAATTACATTTGGAACAAAAACCGAAAGAAATCCACATTGCCGTTGTCATTGCGGCTCCAGAAGGAATTGAATACTTACAAAAAAATCTTCCTCAAAACTGCCATCTTTGGATCGCTGCTATAGACGAAAAACTTAACGAAAAAAATTATATTGTCCCTGGTCTTGGGGATGCAGGCGATTTGGCTTACGGAAGCAAATTATAATTGGACAAAGAAGATAAATAAACTTCCAAGTAGTACTAAAGCCAACACTATTTCTTGATACATTTTATTTTGTGAATACTCAATATTAGTCGTACACATAACCGATAATGGCATGAATGTAAAAAGTAACATTCCGTTATTTTTTTCTGGAGAAATCAGAAAAACGACTAGACCAATTAAGAACGCAAAAATCATTTTTTTGTACGACGCCTGCAATATTATTGGTCGGTTTGTCAATGACAACATCATCGACAAAACAAAATACAAGGCTATTACAACATAAGCGGATAGCGCAACATTCTGATAATTATTGGTGAAATAATTTAGTTCGAAATTGGTATGAGTCTGAGACAAAATATGGTCAATCCACGCCGTGTCGAAAAGTAATGCTGCAAACAGAAAAATAACAGCTGTTGCAAAAAAAGCGACAAAAGGTAACAACCAATTTCTATAATCTCGCGAAGCATGGAATACTATTGAAATGTACACCAAAAGAATAAAAAGGATGCACCAAAAGTGGAAAAGCGCTGCTATGAAAATCCACATAGAAGCATCAAATATTTTTTCTTTTGGAGCTTTTAAAGTTTGCAGAGAAATCAACCTTCTAATTGCTAAAAGCAAAAAAAAGTTGGAAAAGAGCATGCTTAAATCACTAAAAACCGATTGAAAAAGAACAATAAATAATAAAAAAAACAAGACTGTGTAACTAGAATCCTTAGTTAATCCGTTCTTTTTTACAATAAAATTCACGAGAAAAAAAGAACTAATAAACAAGGTAATCAAAGAGGTCGCTTTTAAAATACCGTTGTTAGAATTCATTATTTCCAAATGATTTGACAGGTACAAAAAAAAGAAAACCAGTAGTGAAACTCCAATCAAGCTATAATTAACTATCGTAGATTTTTTGAAAATGCTTGTTATCATAAGGATATTTTATACATTTGTGCTGTAAATATAACATTTTATAAAATGAGAGCATTTTTTGAAGCTATACAATCACTATTTGTTGATTTTTTATTTGTACCACTAGACGCGTTACGCTCTTTAGAGTTAAGCAGTTGGTGGTTTGCTAATATTGTTAGTTGGATTGCAATTGGTACTTGTGCCTATTTTGTTGTCTACTGGTGCAAGCAATTAAAAATTCATCAAGACCAAAACGAAGAAAACCAAGATACTACGGCGCACTCTTTCTTAAAGTAAGTCAAGCCCAATATCGTTTCTAAAATACATCTTATCAAAATAGAGTTTATCTATATTTTGGTAAGATTTTTTTGTGGCTTCGTGGAAATCAGTACCATACGACGTTATTGCCAAAACCCTGCCGCCATTCGACAGTACTTTTCCATTTTCAAGTGTAGTTCCAGCGTGAAAAACCAGAGAATCTTCCGTATTTTCCAATCCAGAAATTTCATAACCTTTTGAATATTCTTCGGGATATCCGCCAGATACCAGCATTACAGTTGCAGCACTTCGGGCATCAATTTCTAACGAAACTTCGTTCAGTTTTCCATCGGCAACAGCCTGAAACAAAGAAACCAAATCAGATTTAATTCTCGGAATTACGACTTCGGTTTCGGGATCACCCATTCGAACATTATATTCAATAACGATTGGTTCTCCTTTTACAATGATCAATCCGATAAAAATAAACCCTTTATATACTATTCCGTCTTTCTGCAAACCAGTAACAGTTGGTTTAACAATTCGGTTTTCTATCTTTTCCAACAGCATCACATCCGCAAACGGAACTGGAGAAACGGCTCCCATTCCGCCCGTATTTAAACCGGTATCGCCTTCTCCTATTCTTTTATAATCTTTGGCAGTGGGCAACATTTTATAATTTTCGCCATCGGTTAAAACGAAACAACTCAATTCAATACCGTCTAAAAACTCTTCTATAACTACTTTTGCACTTGCGATTCCGAATTTTGCATGAACCAACATATTTCTTAATTCGGTTTTCGCCTCTTCCAAATCGTGTAGAATCAAAACACCTTTTCCTGCTGCTAATCCATCTGCTTTTAAAACGTAAGGTGGTTGCAGTGTTTCTAAAAATTCACACCCTTTTTCAACCGAAGCTGCTGTAAAACTATCATAAGCAGCGGTTGGGATTTTATGTTTAACAAGAAATTCTTTGGCAAATTCTTTACTGCCTTCCAATTGAGCACCGATTGCTGATGGACCAATAACGGCAATATGACTTAGCTCCAAATCATTTTTGAAAAAATCATAAATTCCAAGTACCAATGGATCTTCTGGACCCACAACTACCATGTCTATTTTTTCCTGAAGTACTAAAGTTTTTATTGCTTTAAAATCGTTTGTATCTATAGGAACATTCATTGCTATTGAAGCCGTCCCAGCATTTCCAGGCGCAACAAAAAGTTTCGTGCATTTTGAACTTTGCAGCATTTTCCATGCTAAGGCATGCTCTCTTCCGCCTGAACCTAGTAGTAAAATTGTCATTGTTGCGTTGTTTATTCTGAATTATTTCAGAATCAATAATGGTGCAAAAATAAGGTGATTCTTCTTTATTTTTTACATTATTAAAGATAAAAATCAGTAAATAAAATTTATCTTAACTCGGTTGATAATCAAGTTCTTTCTAAAAAATGAATGTTAATATTATTTTAAAACTATTATATAGTTATATTTTTTTTACCTTAGTGGCCTAAAATTTAATCGTTTAAAATAAAAAATTATGAAAAAACTATTACTTTCATTATCATTAATTGCCCTTTCATCAACTATTAATGCACAGTGGACTTCGCAATTTACTGGATTTGCAGATGACAGCAGAGGTTTAAATCAAATTAAAATTGTTGATGCCAATACCGTTTGGGCTTTAGCTTACGACGGTTCAGGTGCTGCTGCCAACGTCCAAGAGTTCACAAGAACTACAAATGGTGGTGCTTCATGGAGTGCAGGAGTTGTTGATCTAGGAAATCCAGATTTGGAAATTAATAATATTAGTGCTGTTAGCGCTACAACTGCATGGGTATCTGCCTTAGTTCCAGCTGATGGAAATGGAGTTATTTTCAAAACTACCGACGGGGGAGCTTCTTGGAACCAACAATTGTCTACAGGATTTCAAACTACTGGTGCTTCTTTCCTTAATTCAGTGTATTTCTTTAATGAAAACGTTGGTATAGCTTATGGTGATCCAACTGGCTCAGGTTTAGGGGAATTTGAAGTTTACAGAACCACTGATGGTGGTGACAACTGGACTCAGATTTCTGCTGCTGCATTACCAAACCCGTTGAGTGGCGAATATGGGTATAATAATACGCCAATTGCTGTGGGTAATACTTTATGGTTTACTACAAATAAAGGGAATTTATTGAGAACTGATGATGCGGGAATTACTTGGACTAAAGCTCAAGCTCCTTTAACTGATTTTGGTAGCGCTGCTCAAAGTGGTACAGTAATTTTCAGTAGTGAAACCAATGGATATTTACTTAAAACTGTAGGAACTACTTATACGTTCTACACTACATCAAATGGTGGTACTACTTGGTCTGCTGCTGCTGCTTTCACAGGAACACGTCGTCTTTTAACTTATATACCAGGAACTACAACAATTGTTGCTACTTCTGCTGCGGTACCAGTTGGAACTTCTGTAAGTACAGACAATGGAACTACCTGGACGGATGTTGAATCTGGAGCTCAAAGAGGCGTTTCTTCGTTTTTAAATGCAACAACAGGATGGTGTGCTGGATTTAGTGGCGCTTTAGTTGATGGTGTTTTCAAATTAACAAGTCCATTAGCTACTACTACAGTTACTGCAACGGCTAAATTTAGAATTTATCCAAATCCTGCAACCTCTACTGTTACGATTTCTGCTACTGATGTTGATTCTTACAAATTATCAGTTACAGATTTAACAGGTAAAACGGTTATGACTAAATCATTAAACGGAATGGAAAATAATGTAGATGTTTCTGCTCTTTCTTCTGGTGCTTACTTCTTTGAATTAAGCTCTGAAAACAAAAGAGAAGTAGTTAAAATTCTTAAAAATTAATTCCAAATAAAATAGTATTTTTAAGGGCTGACATTTGTTAGCCCTTTTTTTTATAGCTTTATGTTCCATCTTTTCAATTTATCGCTTCGATTAAATGGCTTTCCAATGAAGGAAGCTACTGCTGAATTGCAAAAAATACTTTCTTTTTCAGAAACTGATTTTGAAAAATACGCAGTTGAAAAACGTAATGAAATTGTTGAGTATCATTTAAAAAATAATAAATCGTATCGTGAATTTGTCGGGGAACCTTCGTTTCAAAACTGGAACGAACTTCCAATAATGACAAAAAAAGACTTTCAGAAACCTTTAGCAGAAAGACTTTCAAAAGGATTTACAACAAAAAATGTTTATGTAAACAAAACTTCAGGTTCTAGCGGCGATCCCTTCATTTTTGCCAAGGATAAATTTTGTCACGCACTGACTTGGGCAAATATAATGCATCGGTTTGGCCGGTTTGGAATCGATTTTAATGCCTCGCTACAAGCTCGTTTTTATGGAATTCCACTAGATTTTATCGGGAACAAAAAAGAAAGAATTAAAGATTTTTTAAGCAATCGCTACCGATTTACGATTTTTGATTTATCGGATGCTGTGCTGGAAAAAGTACTGATAAAATTCCGAAATAAGAAATTTGATTACATCAATGGTTATACTTCCTCAATCGTTTTATTTGCTAAATATCTGCAAAAAAAGAATGTTATTTTAACTTCGGTTTGCCCCACATTAAAATGCTGTGTGGTCACTTCTGAAATGCTTTTTGAGGATGACAAAATCTTGCTCGAAACACAATTTGGTATTCCGGTTATCAATGAATACGGTGCTTCTGAACTGGATTTAATTGCTTTCCAAAACCCAAAAGGCGAATGGCAACTGAATTCAGAAACCTTATTTGTAGAAATTCTTGATGAAAACAATACCGTTTTACCCTACGGAAAAGAAGGTCGTATCGTGATTACTTCACTTTATAATAAAGCGCATCCGTTCATTCGATATGATATTGGCGATGTTGGTATTTTGGACGAAAAAAGCACTTGTAAAAAACCAATATTAAAGAAGTTAATTGGTCGAACCAATGACATTGCTATTTTACCAAGTGGAAAAAAATCGCCCGGCCTTACCTTCTACTACGTTACGAAAAGCATTATTGAAGACGATGGAAATGTCAAAGAATTTGTGATAAAACAAACCAAAATCGATACTTTTGACATCGAATATGTAAGCGAATTAGAATTGACAGAAATTCAAATACAAAATATTTATAAAGCCACGGAAAAATATCTTGAAAGCGGACTTACTTTTTATTTTCATCGAAAAGAAAAACTAGAACGCAGCAAGAGTGGAAAATTGAAACAGTTTGTTTCTTTAGTACAATAAATAATACAGACGCTAGCACAGCGGCTACCGCAGTAAATTAAATTCAGCATAACTATGAAAATTACAATAGTTGCCGGCGCACGGCCTAACTTTATCAAAATTGCACCTATCATCAAAGCAATTGAAAAAAAGCAACAAGATGGTGCTGACGTCTCGTTTCGATTGGTTCACACGGGACAACATTATGATAAAAACCTTAGTGATACTTTTTTTGAAGAATTGAATATTCCGCATCCGAATGCGAATTTAGAAGTGAAAAGTGGCTCGCAGTCAGTTCAAACAGCAGCCATTATGATTGCTTTTGAACAGGAATTAATCCAAAATCCTTGTGATTTAGTTTTGGTTGTTGGCGATGTAAATTCGACTATGGCTTGCGCTATTGTTGCCAAAAAATTGAATATAAAAGTTACCCATGTTGAAGCGGGAATCCGATCGGGCGACATGACCATGCCTGAAGAAATTAACCGAATTGTTACCGATAGTATTACTGATTATTTCTTTACAACGTCAACTTGGGCTGGAGAAAATCTGTTGAAATATGGTGCTAATCCAGCATCAATTCACTTTGTTGGAAATGTAATGATTGATACGCTTTACCAGAATTTAGATAGAAGTTCACCACCAGTATTTTGGTCGGAATATCATCTAGAAACTGGAAATTATATTATTCTAACGTTACATCGTCCGGCAAATGTTGACGAGGAAAAATCACTGATTCATTTACTGGAAGGAATTGACAAAATGGTTGGCGATAAGAAAATTATTTTCCCTATTCATCCAAGGACTAAAGCCATTTTGGGAGAAACCAATCTCCAACTAAAAAATATTTTGTTTGTGGATCCGCAAGGGTATTTGAACTTTATGTATCTGATTAAAAATAGTTTTGCAGTGATCACGGATTCGGGTGGAATTTCAGAAGAAACAACTGTTTTGGGAATTCCGTGTTTCACCATGAGAAATAATACCGAAAGACCAGAAACGCAGACTATTGGAACAAACACTTTAGTTGGGACATCTATTGAAAATCTAGAGAAAATATTTGGTGCCTTTTTAGTTGATGGTCCTCGAAAAGCGGGAATTCCCGCACTTTGGGATGGAAAAGCTTCTGAGCGTATCATCGATATTCTGCTAAATACCTACAATCAGTAAATGCTGAAATAAATTTAAGATACTGAAATAAATTCAGCATACATGGAAGGAATATTAATCATATCGAATTATTATCCGCCAGAAAAAGGCGCGGCTGCTAATAGAATTGAGCAATTGGCGTTAAAGCTTCATCAAAACAACTACAAGGTTTCTGTTATTTGTCCATTAGGAAATTATCCTCAAGGCGCATTATTCCCTGAATATAAAGGCAAATTTTCGGTAACGGAAAATCGCGACAATATCACCGTGAACCGCCTTTGGATTTATCCAAGTGTTAGTAAGAATCTAGTGATTCGGATTCTTTCTGTTTTGTCTTTTTCACTGAGTTTATTTTTCTATTTATTGTTAAAAAAAACGCCGAATAAAGTTGTAGTGCAATCGCCTCCGTTATTGCTTTCTTTTATTTCTGTTTTTGTACTTTCTCTTAAAAACAAAAAGATTATTTTGAATGTTTCTGATTTGTGGCCCTTGGCTGCTGTTGAATTAAATGCACTGAAAAAAGATTCGTTTTCGCACAAGTTCTCGTTGTTTTTGGAGCGTTATATTTATAAAAAAGCAACGTTAATTTTAGGACAATCTAATGAAATTATAACGCACATTCATTCATTGTATCCGAATAAAAAATGTTATTTGTATCGTAATTTTCCGGATCACAATAGTCCAGAACTGGAATTAATAACAGACAAAAATCAACCCATTCAACTATTTTACGCCGGTCTTTTGGGAATTGCTCAAGGCGTTTATGAATTGTGTCAAAAAATCGATTTAAACGGACTGAATATAGAATTTCACATCTTTGGTGATGGCGCTGAAAAAACTCAAATACAAACGTTGATTTCGGCTCAAAAAGTCCAAAACATATTCTTTCACGGGATGATGGAAAGAAAAAATCTTCATGAAAAATTAAGAACATTTGATATTGCGATAGTTCCTTTAAAAACTAGGATTTTCGGTTCGGTTCCATCGAAGATTTTTGAATATGGTTCGCTTGGTTTTCCGATACTATATTTTGGTGGTGGCGAAGGCGAATCTATGGTTCGTGACAATGAACTGGGTTGGGTAGCATTGGTTGGAAACTATGTTGATTTGAATGAAAAACTTAAATCGATTTCTGCACTAGGAAAAGCAGATTTGGACACAAAAAAAAGGCAGATCTTTAAACAATCACAACTCGAATTCAATTTGGATAATCAGATGAAATTCCTAATTGAGAAAGAAGTTTTTTAATAGGCTTTCTCTTCGCCTTTGAAGATGTTGAAGACGGTTTGGAAGATGATTTTAATGTCCATGATTAATGACCAATTTTCGATATAAAAAACGTCCAATTTTATTCGATTTATCATGTCTTCTTCTGTTTCTATTTCGCCCCTGAAGCCTTTAACTTGAGCCAAACCGGTGATTCCAGGTTTTACATAATGGCGCACCATGTACTTTTTAATTTTACTAGCGTAGGCTTTATTCTGGGACCACAAGTGCGGTCTTGGACCAACAACTGACATATCACCAAGTAATACATTGAAAAATTGCGGTAATTCATCCATGCTGGTTTTACGCATGAGTTTCCCCATTTTGGTAACCCTTGGATCATTTTTAGAAGCTTCCTGTTCGGTATATCCGTTTACTTGCATCGAACGAAATTTGTAACAAAAGAATTCCTCTTCATCCATACCGGGTCTTCCTTGCTTGAAAAACACTGGCCCTTTTGATTCTAATTTTATCAAAATTGCTAAAACAGGAATTAACCACGACAATAGAAAAACGATAACCAGCAATGAAAATAAAATATCAAAAACGCGTTTAAGCCCTTTAATTATTGGGTTGTGTAATTGTGTTTTCCGAAGTGAGAGAACGGGAAATAATTCGTAGTAATCAATTTTTAAATTTTTGGAATAGATTTCCTTAGTGTCTGGAATGAATTTAATTGCTTTTTTATTATCGTCTGCAAATTCAACTAAATCCTTTAGTCTTTCATTAGATATTTCATTTAGCGAACAATAGATTTCATCTACTTTGTTGAGGACAACAAAGTCATATAAATCATCAATTTTTCCTTTTACTTCAGGATTTTGTTTTTTATCAGAGAAGTATCCCAAAAATCGATATCCGTAATCTTTTCTGGTGTCAAACACTTCCTTAAGTCTTATTGCTTCTGGAGTGTATCCAATAATTACCGCGTTTCTAAAATTACTCCCAGTTACAATTCTGTATTTTTTTAGATAAAAAAACCAGAAATATTTAAAGCTTACAATAATACAAAAACTAGTTGACATAAAAACTGCGATGACGCTTCCGCTAAAAATTGCGGTTTTTGCAAAAGGGAAAAAAGCAATAACGACCAATAAAAAGACGCTAAACTGTTTTAGCAACTTGCTTATGATTTCTACCGGTGTTGTAAAACGGTACACTTCATAAAATTTCACCAATATTGCAATCATAATCCAGGTAAACGCTTGATATGATACATAATAAAGCATATCAAGATTCAATTCTCTAAAGAAAAATGAACTTAATGCTGTTATTACAATTAGATCGAAAACAATGTTAATCGGTCTAATATATTTAGAATATCTACCTGTCTGTTGTGCAACCATATATTATTTAATGGATATATCCCTTAAAATCTTTATGTTCTTCCTTTAAAAGTTCTTCGGACGAAAGCGATTTAAAATAGGCATAGGTTAACTTCATTCCTTCTTCTCTTGACACTTTTGCTTCCCACCCCAAAATGTTTTTAGCACGAGTGGTATCGGGCTGACGCTGCATCGGATCATTAATAGGCAATGGATGATAAACCACTTTTTGATTTGTTCCAGTTAGTTTTATAATTTCATCGGCAAAATCTTTGATTGTTATTTCGTTTGGATTTCCAATATTTACAGGTTGTGAGTAATCCGAATGCAATAATCTGAAAATACCTTCTACCTGATCGGTCACATAGCAAAACGAACGTGTTTGGCTACCGTCTCCAAATATGGTCAAATCTTCGCCACGCAAAGCCTGTCCAATAAATGCCGGGATTACGCGACCGTCGTTCAGACGCATTCTTGGTCCATACGTATTGAATATTCTAACGATTCTGGTTTCAACCCCATGAAAAGTGTGATACGCCATTGTTATTGATTCTTGAAAACGTTTGGCTTCATCATAAACTCCTCGCGGACCGATGGTATTCACGTTTCCGTAATAATCTTCCGTTTGTGGATGCACCAATGGATCTCCGTAAATCTCAGATGTGGATGCAATAAGAATTCGGGCTTTTTTAACACGTGCTAATCCTAAAAGATTGTGAGTTCCAAGCGAACCTACTTTTAAGGTTTGGATCGGAATTTTTAAATAATCGATTGGGCTTGCAGGAGATGCAAAATGAAGAATATAATCGATGTTTCCTGGTACGTGAACGAATTTCGTCACATCATGGTGATAAAACTCAAAGTTTTTATCTTTAAATAAATGTTCTATATTTTTTAAGTCGCCTGTAATGAGGTTATCCATTCCGATAACAAAATAACCTTCGGCTATAAAACGATCACAGAGATGTGAGCCTAAAAACCCAGCTGCACCAGTAATTAATATTCTTTTCATATAAATTTTTATTCTGCTTTAGAACTTTTTAGAAAAATTCGGGAGTTAAATAGGCAATACATCATGGTAAAAAAAACAACGCCTCGTTGCCTCCATAAAAATGATTCTGTCAAAAATAAACTTATCATTAGAATTGCGAAAGCAAAATGTACAAAATCTTTCGATTTAATTGCATTTTTAACGTTCACAAAAAGAATAACTAGTAGTAACAAAAAGCCGAAAATTCCTAATTCAGCAAAATTCTGAACATATTGATTGTGAAAATTCTTAGACTGATATCCGCTGTCCAAATCATTTTCAACTCCCATATAAAGATTGTATTGTATCGCTTTTTCTTTGATTTTTGGATACGACGCATTGAGTCCAAAACCGGTAAGGAAAATGGTGTTTTCCTTTATTAATTCGGTGAAAATTCTGAATTGGTATACTCTAAATGATGTTCCGTTGAAATAATCATTTGGTGTAAACGTTGGATTTGTCCAGGCTTCTTTTATGCTTACATAATGAACTCCGGCCGGAACTCCTTCGATTACATTCGTACTTAAACTCTTTTCAGTATTACTTTGAAATTCAACTTTGAAACGGTCTTTTATTCTTCCTAATGAAAATAATATTCCGATCATTAATCCGAAAACAATCAAGTTTCTTAACCTTAATTTGTGTGCAGCTTTAGAAATAAAGAAAATATGTATTAGCGATAGCACAAAAACGATAAGGATGATATTTTTTGAAGACAGCAACAAAATAAATCCGAAAAGAAGCAGCGAACAAAAGTGGTCTGTCTTTGACTTTATTTCTTTGGTAAAAAAATAGAAAAACGCAATTGCAACAAAAACGGACATGTGTATCGCGTTAAGCAATTTTGGAACTAGTCCATAATCTTTATCATTTTCACCGTGATAAAAAAACATTCTCGAATCGTCATATATAAAATATCGCACTGTGGCTCTTACTAAAAAATAGAGAGCGAATGCAACAATTACATGACTGTAATACGTAATAATTTTTTTCTTTTCTTCTGCTGTGTTTGTTTTAAAAAGAAAGAATCCAAGCGGGATGATCAACAGTGGAAGTTCTTTTGAGAGCGCAGCAAGTGTTTCTTTTTGATCAATAGACCAGAAATAAGAAATCACCATCAATACATAAAGAAGTATTGGGAAAACCAACTCTTTCTGAACCTTAAAATTGGTTTTCTTAAAGGTGACTAACGCTACAACTAAAAAAATACCTAATGCTATATTATTTATGGCAAAAGATAACGGAATTGTACAAAGAACTAAAAGTATTGGCGTAAAAGAACTATTGTTTTTGTTTTCTCTTATCAGATTTTGAATAACATTCTTCGAAAAGTTGTAAATATTCACCATTTATTTTTTCCCAATTAAATTCGTTCACAATGGCATCAAAATTGTTTTGAACAAATCGCAAGTTATCATTTTTTTTGATTGTATTTAGAATATTTTTTACCTCATCTGGAGTAGAAAAATAGTAGCTGTTTCCTTTTAAAATACCTTTATTGAAATCATTATTGTGGGCGATAACAAGTGCTCTTGAAGCCATCGCTTCCAATAATGATGGATTGGTTCCTCCTACTGAATGTCCGTGAAAATACAAATTAGAAAAATAACGAAGATTATTCAAATGTTCCAGATTGTAAATTCCGCCCATGAAACGAATATTTAAGTGATCTTTGAACTTATTTTTTAAATAGTCACCATATTTAGTTTCGTGTTTTCCGATCACTAAAATGGGTGTTTTGTCTTCATTTTTTGCGACACCTTCAAGAACCATATCCAAATTATTCTCTGGTTCAAACCGCGCCATAATCATATTGTACTTTTCCTTTTCTACTCTATATTCCTTTAAAATTTCTTCATTTGAATCAGAAAAAGGGTAAGCTCCATAGGCAATATAGGTTGATTCTTTGTTGTATTTTTCTTTTAAGAATTTTTGAATTCCCAAGGAATCTGAAACCAAAAAATCACTGCTATTTGCAGCCAGTCTTTCAGCAAATTTCAAGAACTGCTGTACTGGTTTCGAATATTTAGTTCGCTTCCATTCCAAACCATCCATGTTGGTAATGATTATCGATTTTTTCGGAAGTAAATAATGCCAGATGGAATTGCTAGTGTAGCCTAATTGTAAAATAATATCAAAATCTCTTTTTCGAGAATCAATAATGCAGTTGTAATCGTAAATAAACTGCCCAAAAGTACCGTATTTGTATTCCGGATCATGTTGATGAATGATATTGACACCATGAAAAGAACTTTCTTGAAATGGATGATTGTGTGAGTTATAGCAATATACTTGATGTCCTTGTTCTACTAAATACACCGAAAAAAACTCGGCAAATTGCTCAAAACCACCGTAATAATTGGGTACACCACGCGTTCCTAGTATGGCTATTTTCATGAATGATGATTATTTTCAGACGGTAAAAGTAGAAAAAAGAAGTGTATCACAACTTATGAATTTTATAACATTATGCCTTTATTTGCTATTTCAACACTAAGCCTTTAAATTCAATGGTTGACTAATAAAAAGGTAACATGTATAAATTAGTTTTAACCTCATTTATAGTGAAATTTATTCGGTAGTCTCTTTATAGAACTAATTGTTTTTTAAATTAATTCCTGGAAAATTTTCTCAAAATGGTTGACATGGCTTTTTAAGGAAAAAGTGGTTAAAACCCTTTCATAGCCTCTTTTCCCATATTCTATTCTCAATTTTTTATCCTGAATTAATTTCTCTAAAGCTGTTGCCAAACTTTCGGCATTGTTTGGTTCAAACAAAAATCCAGTTTCGTTATGAACCAGTATTTCCGTTGGACCGCCATGGTTGGATGCAACAACTGGTTTTTTGGCTAACATAGCTTCAATAACTACCATTCCAAATGGCTCGGGTTCTGTAGAAGGAACTACCGCGATGTCGATTGCGTTCCAAAATTTAGTTATATCTTTTTGAAATGGAATAACTACAACTTTATCTTGAAGATTGTATTCTTTGATTTTATGGTGTAACTCTATTTCAAAAATTTCTTGATTTGGTGGTGCTGAACCTAAATATACCAGCTTAATATTTGTATGCGTTTTTGACAAAAGAGCAAACGCACTTAATAAGAGTTGCTGTCCTTTCCAGCTATTGATTCTTCCAACTAAGGCAATTACTATTTCATCCTCATTGGATAAAAAGAAATTTTTACGAACTTCTGCTAGTTCGTTAGCGGTAAACGTTGGTAAATTAGTAGTCTCAATTCCATTCCAAACTGCTTCTGATTTTTTAGTCAATATTTTATTACCATCAATCCAGAAATTCATTGTTGCAATAGAATCATAAACGACTTTATGATTTGATTTCCACGAAAGAATTTTTTTAAATGCAAGGTTAAAAACTTTGGGTTTTGCTATGATTTCCTGAACATGCCATAAATGCTTTATCTTTCTTTTCTTGGCAAACATAATTCCTATTAACGCCGCCAAAGTGTGAGAATAAACCAGTTTGAATTTATACTCTTCGTTAAGTTTGTCTAATGTCCTTATTCCTTCCTTATATTCTTTGAAAAATTTAATCATATTTTTAGGCGTAAACATTTTTCGGTACAATTTAAGTACCGGAGCAATTACAACCTTTATGTTATTTTTTTCTAACTCTGTTTTAAGCGGACCATCAAACGGTAAAACTATTACGGGTAGGTACTTTGTTTTATCTAATTTTGAGAGAAAATATAACATTGTTTTATCTGAACCGTATAATTCTGCAGATTGATGAATGAATAGTATGCTTTTCATTTATTTATATTTTTCTCTGTAAGCAATTAAAAACCCTAATAATATTGATTTTGTTTCAGTTAGATTATAAAAACCTAAGAATACCCAATTAGAGATAAACAGAAACACCCCAGTCCCTATAAAAAGCAACGTAATTTGATTTCCAATTCCCGTTTCGCTTTTTGGAGAATTGAAGAAATAAAAAATTGTAAATAAATAAAAGAATATTCCGAGCAATCCTGATTTCAAAAATACAATCATAAATCCGTTGTGTAGTATTGAAATAAATCTAAGATTCATATCGCCTAACCTAACTTCTTGTTTTAAATCAATTTGTGAACCCAGTCCTTTACCAAAAATAGTGGGAGTTACTCCATCTCTTGTTACTTGACGGATAGTCATAATATTTTCGTAGGAACGATAATTATCATTAAAATCTTTGTAATCTTCCCTATTGATTTTTGTTTTAAAAGGTTCGAGTGGTGCTACTTTAATTTTATATAGAAACCCTTCAACTCCTTCTGCGTCTCGCCTTGGGTTTATATACAAAACGATAGAATAACTAATTATGGATGTTATTATTATGGATGCGAAAATAAGTATTGATTTTTTGTTCAATTCAAAATATCCCTTTAAAGCTAAAAACAAAATTAAAAATTGAATAAAGTTGGTTCGTGCCAAATACATAAAAGCCGAAAATCCGACTAAAATAGTTAAGATACGTACTGTTTTTTTTGAATAATCAAGCTGAAATTTCTTGTAGAAAATTAATATGATTAACGTATAAATCTCATAATCACTAAAATATCCTGAATGAAGTCGTAAATCAGCTACCGTTCGTGCTCCGTAAATAAATATTGCACTTAGAATAACCGCTATGTGACATATTGCTATGAAAACACCAGTGGTAACGATCAATTTAAAAGCGTTATTCAAATTTTTATGACAAAGTTGGTATCCCAAAAAGAAACCTATTACAGGCTTTAACAGATAAGTAACATCTCTAATGATAAAATACTTTTGATAATCATAATTGAAACTGACAACAAAAGCGATAAGTAGAATTAAAATATAGGGAATGATAAGTTTAAACAGGGAAATAGAATAGTTATTCCTGATGGTGATTAAAAAAGTCAAACTCCATGTACCAATAGTCAGCTCAAATATATCCAAATAGGGTACGGATACGCAAAGGATGAATAAAAACTGATAAAAAATATTGTTAGGAATCGTAAGCTTCATTATTCAATACTTTTAATAATTTTTGCTGGAATTCCTCCAATTATTGAGTTGTTGGGAAATTTTCCAGTAACCACTGCACCAGCTGCAACAACTGAATTGTCTCCTACCTCACATCCGTCAAGAAAAGTAACTTTAGCACCAACCCAAATATTATTACCTAATTTTATTCCTTTATGATTTACTCCTTGTTCCCTTATGAGTTTTGATGTATCTGAAAAATTGTGGTTTTCGGCATGAAAAGAAATATAAGAACCCATAATTACGTCATTTCCAATTTCAATTCCACCTGGTGCTCCAAAGTGGGTAAAATCTCCTATGGCAGAATTTGAGCCCATAACCAACCCTTTTCCGTAATGCGAAAAATGACTCGTTGAAAGTAATTTAGAATAAGAACCAATTTTCACGCAATCGCCAAAAATAATTTTTTGAGAAGCAAAACCATCAATTTCGCAATAACTTCCAATAGTTACACTTTTTCCGAACACAATATTCTTATTGTTCAAAATTTTAGTGTTACAGCCAATGAAAACTTTTTTACCCGTTTTTAAAAACCCTCTTACCAACATCACTACTCTATTTATAAGCATGTTATAAAAAAGTTTGTTGGGAATTTTAGAATCGATGATATAAGTCTTACCCGACTTTAGTAGTAAATTTTGAACTATTTTTTTTATCATTTAGAGAATGGTTTCTACAAAGTTCAAAAATACAATAGTTTTTAACTTGACCGAATAAATAAGTCCTTTTTAACCATGAAGTAGAAAAATAAGGAAGTTATAATTTCGGTAAGAATCAAAGCAATTAAGACACCGAAAACTTTATAAATTGGCGTAATAAAAATAATCAATACAAGACTCACAACAGTAATTATCATTGTTATTTTTACATACTGTGATTGTCTATTAGATCCTAGTACTAATTGTTTTAATGGAATAGTAATGGCCTGTAAAATCGGAATTAAAACGGCCATCTTCAACAAACTAGCTATTTCGTCTATTCCTTTTGGGTTAAAGTAGGAAACCACTTTTGTCGAAAATAAGTAAATCGCGACCATTGAAAAAACTATAAAAATAAAATTCAAACCATTATACGTTTTCCAAAAATGCAACGCTTCCGTTTTGCTTTTAGCTAGTAAATAACAAACTCTTGGATAGACATAATTGAAAAAAAGTAAAATATAGGTTTTGAAAATAACTATGATTTGATCGATAATTTTGTACTGGCCCGCCATTGTATTTCCGCCAAAGAAACTGATTAATACTATTGGCGAATACATTTGTAAGGAAACAAAAATTTGTGATGAAAAAATGGAAAAATTAGCTTTCACCATCTTCAAAACATCAGCTATTTTTGTGTTTGCAAAGGAAAAAGAATACTGGTTAAGTATGTAACCAAATGAAATCAAGTTGGCTACAATCATCCCAATTCCCCAGATAAAATTACAATAGATGTAATCCGATGGTTTGTTTATAAAAATGAAAATTCCGGCCAAATAAATTAGTTTTGAGAGGATGTTTAAGATGGTAATCCATTTGAAATTTTCTATTCCTTGAAAAAACCATGTTGGATTAATGAATTGACCAACAACCATAGACAAACTTAAAAAGAATAGTTTTTTGTCTTGACTAAAATAAGGAATGAAATAGAATAGAATTGATACTATAAACAGCACAAGAAGAAGAAGTAGAAATTTAGTACTATAAGTAGTAATGAATATTTTCTCAAGTTTGGCTGTATCTTCTCGATTAACTGCTACCTGATGTACTCCGGTAATTTCTGAACCATAATCTATAAAAACCATTATAAAAAAAGCAATTGCCATTCCAACGCCAATTTTCCCATAACCTTCTTCACCGCAAATTAATACGATGTAAGGAATTACAAGTAATGGAGTAATTAGATTAAAACCTTGACCAAAACCGTATGTTACGAGGTTCGTAAATTGTTTTTGCTTTTTTAATAAAAGAAGTTTCTTTTGGAGCATTTTGGTTTTGCTTGCTTTCAAAATTAAATTAAAAAACCATAAATTGAACTTCAATTTATGGTTTTTTATAAAATAAATTATACAAGTTTATCTTGTCAATTTTATTAATTCTTCTTCTAAAGATGTTTGAGGATAAAGAGATGGAGCAGTTTCCTGATCAACTTTTAATCTTTTTAAAGTACCCGTAAGTTTATCAACGGTGGCGTTATCTTTATTATTATAAAAATAATTAAAAATTTCTGCTCCAGATGCTACGAAATTTCTATCATAATAATTAATCATAAATTTCTTAAAAATTATTTCAGTCTGCTCGACGTTTTTACCATAACCTAAATCCAATCTAAAATCTGTTGGAATTACATCTTCTGGTAATTTAAACACCACTTGTTGAACTTCATTATTTCCTTTCACTTCTGCCCATAATGATTGTTCCTCATTAAAGTTTATAGATCGATCTTGTGTATAATAAAGATGTATGTTATCATTTTTCTTCACTATTAAATCTAATGTTACTACAAAATGCTTATTTTGAATTTCAGGAGTTTCTACATTCTCTTTTGTTTCAACATCTTTTTTACACGAGATTAAAACAATAAATGGTAAAAAAAACAAGACTAGATTTTTCGATTTCATAATTTATTAATTTTTGCAAATATAATTTTTTATTTTAATTGACTGTAAAAATTTTATCAGAAACAACCAATCCTTTTTTGTTGTTTTTTTTGTCAATTATATAAATTCCAATTTTATAATTTCCTTTTTCTAAATCATTTTTATCGAAACTAGAACTGAAACCGGAATTTGAAAGATCATATTGACTTTTAAAATAAGTGGTAACGTCTTCTCTTCTGATTTTATTCCCAAAAATTACCCTACAGGTATTTTCTTTTATTACCACTAATTCTGTTTTTGAACTCTCCGTTCCTTGATCGGAAAGATAGGCCCATCCAGAAAAATTAATCTTATTATTTATAGCTTCAAACTTTTCAATATAAAAATTAATCTCATTTCCGTTGCGTTCAGCAAGAGGCAAAAACATAGAAATATCAAGTGTTTCCTTGTAATTCTTTTTTAAAGAATAATGCTTTATTAGAGCGTCAAAAAAGTCAACATTTTCATCTATGTAATAATAACTATCAATAAATTTTTGAGTTTGATTTGTTGGCATATAGCTCGGAAGATGACCATCACAATACCAAAAATTTTTTAAATTCAATGTGTCATTTTTAATGCTTGAAACGTAGTTATTAATATCGTTTTCAATTACAGGTTTATTATAATTATTTTCATCTAAATAAAACCTTAAATAAAAGTCTCCCAACTTTGATACAATAATATCATTTGGTGTCTCTTGCACCATATAATTAACCGCTTGTTTGAACTGTGTTTTGTAAAAACTTGTATAAAAAGCTTTATCAATAATTAAATTTTTGATTGAAAAAAAACAAAAAATAATTAGAATTAAAATTTTAACATTATTATTTTTAAAATTGTTGATTGCTATGGCAAGTAAAATTAAAACTGCTGGAAGAATACATATATAATATCTACTAACTACAATAGGTAATAGTAATTTTGAATATACCACAGGCAATATTACAGTGATCAATAAAATAGTAATCAAAATTCCTTCTGGTGAAATTAATGGCGAAATTCCATTTTTAACTTGTTGCTTTTTATGCTTAATAAAATACAAAATCAATCCTATTATAAATAGTGCTATTATGATGAAATTAAGAATTTGACTAAATCCGAAAAATTCTTTAAATATTGATTCAAAAGTGCTCCAAGTTGGAGGTTGTATCCAAATAGATTCTCGTTTTGGATTAAATAAAATTATTATAATTGATGGAATGTATAATACTACCGTTACAATTCCAGCAATAATAGTCATTCTCAATCTTGTCCCTCTTTCTTTTAAATCAGATTTAATAATGGTATATAAAAGGATTATATACATTGAAAATAAAACAAATACTCCAAAAAACTGACTGTAAATCATTAAGGACGATCCTATTATAAACAGAATCATTGTTTGATATGTAGATTTTTTTATGAATACGAAGAAGGAATATATTGCAATACAAGTTGTTAGAAAAAGTAAAGTATACATTCTTCCTTCTTGAGAATAGTAAATATGAAAGTAATTAACCGAAACTAAAATTGCTCCAATATAGCCAACTTGCTTGTTAACCATTTTCTTTCCTAAGTAATAAATAGAAAAGATTCCCAATACTCCGACAAGGGTTGAAAATAATTTTAGAACTAATGTGGTATAGCCAAATAATAGAAAAAAAAGATGAATTAAAAAATAGTATAACGGAGGATGTGGATCATGATCTCTTAAAAAAGTATAAATAAATCGAAAATCATTTTTAGGATTGGCAACATTCATCGAAAATAATTCATCAATCCATAAACTTTGATTATCCAACTTATAAAATCGTAAAACAGCTCCAAAAGCAACAATTGCTAAAAGTAATTTATTGTTTTTTAACCAATTAATTATCTTCATTTTTAATAATTTTTGTTTAATAAATACAATTCATTTAAAATTTTAAAAGCCGTTTTCCAGCCTAATTTTGAACCGTCAACATCTTTCCAATTGTAAACGGGGATTTCTCTTCCTTTGCTTAACAAATTTTTCTTTTTCAATCTGATAAAAATTTCAACATCAAATAACCAAGAAGTGTTAAAAGGTTTATCAAAACATTGTTTTAAAATAGCAGACGAAAATATCTTTGCTCCACATTGTGTATCATATATTCCCAACTTAAATTTTAAGTTAATCAATGTAATAATTATTCTGCCTATGATGTGCCGGTGGTATTTTCTTTTGATACCCGAATTGAGCAATAATATTCTTGAACCTATTAAAAATTCGGTTTCTTTTTTCTGAATTTCAGCGATTAACCTTATGACTTCAGTTTCTGGAGTAGAAAAATCCGCATCAAAATACCCTATATACTCGTAACTGTCTTTTTCTATCAACAAGTTTACTGCTTTAAATAGGGTTGCTGCTTTACCTTGATTCTGTTTAAAATTTAGCACAAAACACCTTTCTGCGTTATTTGAAGAAAATTCTGTTATAACCTCTAATGTTCCATCTTTACTTCCGTCATTTGCGAGATAGATATCTACGTTTGTATTTTCTATCAAATAGAATAATGAAGTTGTTTTTAATCTCTTTTCTTCATTGTAACACGGAATTATAATCGCTATTTTTTGCATAAACAATAACAAGAAAGTCCAGGAATCGTTATTCCAAGTTTTTTAAACAATAAACTAATTTTAAAATCAATGGTTAACATGGTATTAATAGCAACTGTTTTAACCTTTCCGGCTTCCCAGTTATCAATAGATTCGTCTTTATCTTTTTTAAGAAACTTATCGAGTTTTCTGAATAATAATAAAGACGTAAAGTAATATCCTTTTTCTATAATAGTAAATTCATTTTTATCTAAAACATTTTCTAACTGATTAAGAGTGTATCGTCTGTAATGACCCAATAAAACATCATGGCTCGAAAAAACAGATTGAAAAGCGGGAACTGCAAAAAAGAAATAATTATTTTCTTTAGATTGTAAATCGTTTAAGATAATTTTTTCATCTTCTAAATGTTCCAGAACATCCATACACAAATAAAGTGTTGGAACTTTTTCCTTCACTGTTACTAAATATTCTTCAAGATTTTGAAAATAAACAACTTTACTGTTATTATTATTGGTTTTTAATTGCGCAATCACCTCTGCAGTGTAGGCAGTATCTATAGCGTAATATTCTTTCGCTAAATTTTTCTCAACTAATGTATGAATTACATAAGCATCACCACTTCCAATATCAACAATTCTATCTATTGGAAACTTTATTTTCGATTGTTTTAAAAAAGTGTGCAAGACGTTTTTCCTTGAGGTTTCCCATGGATGTCTATTGTAATTGCTCTTGTCATTTAATCTTGAGAATTCTGATATATCCATTTTTTAACTTTTAATACGATGTAAACTTTCTTCCCAATTTCTAATTTTAACTCCAAAAGTACTCTTGATTTTACTCTTATCCAAAACACTATATTTTGGTCTTTTCGCCGGCGTTGGAAAGCTTGATGTTGGAATTGCTTGCAGATTTATTTTAACCCCATTAATTTCAAATATTTCTTTAGCAAAATCATACCAGCTGCATTGTCCTTCGTTACTAAAATTGTAAATGCCGAACACTTCGACAAGCTCCGTCTGACAATGCTGAATAATTTTCATCAGAACTTCTGCTAAATCAACCGCATTGGTTGGTGTTCCGATTTGGTCGTTTACTACTGAAAGTGAATCTCTTTCAGAAGCCAATCGCAACATGGTTTTCATAAAATTATTTCCAAATTGGGAATAAACCCATGAGGTTCGGATGATATAATACTTGTTAAAAACTTCCTGAATTGCTTTTTCCCCATCTAATTTAGTTTGTCCATAAACGCCTGTTGGATTCGGAATGTCGTTTTCAGTATAAGGTTTTGAAGCTGTTCCATCAAAAACAAAATCGGTAGAAATGTGAAGTAGGATTGTATTGTTTAATTTGCAAACGGTAGCCAAATTTTTTGCACCATCCACATTGATTGAATGCGCTTTCTCAAGTTCGATTTCAGCTTTATCTACTGCGGTATATGCTGCCGCATTGATGCAATAATTGGGTTTTACTTTTGCAAAAACGGTCTCGCAATTTTCTGCATTTGTAATATCTAATTCAGTGGAAGAACAAAATACAAATTGCAATTCAGGATAATTGGGTGCACTAAATTGCAAACTCTGTCCTAATTGTCCGTTGGCTCCAGTAACTAAAACTACCATGCTTTTTTGGCGTTTGCGATCGTAGGTTGCACCTTATCTTTTTCTGAAATAATCAATTCTGTTGTTGGAAATTCCCAATCAATACCAATGGTTTGATCATTAAAAATAATTCCGCCTTCTGATTCTTTATTGTAAAAATTATCACACTTATAAAAGAAAGTGGCTGTTTCACTTAATACTAAAAATCCGTGTGCAAAGCCTCTTGGAACAAAAAATTGTTTTTGGTTTTCGCCCGAAAGGTGTACGGCTTCATATTGACCAAATGTTTTCGAGTCGGGTCTGATATCCACCGCAACATCCAAAACTTCGCCTTGTAAAACGCGAACTAGTTTGGCTTGGGCATGTTCTCCCGTTTGATAATGTAAACCTCGCAAAACCCCTTTTGAAGAGAACGACTGATTATCTTGTACAAAATGAACATTTTGATTTATTCCTTCTTGAAATGTATTCTCATTAAAGCTTTCCATAAAATAACCGCGGTCATCAGTAATGATTTTTGGTTCAATAATAAAACAGCCGTCAAGTTTGGTCGCAATAAAATTCATCTTTCAATGTCAATGTCAATGTCAAAAAGCAATTTTTAAAAAATTAACTACTTGATATTGGTATGTTATTATTTCTTTTTTTCCTGTAATAAACTCATTAAATGAATTCCATAACCACTTTTAACTAAGGGTTGGGCCAATTTTTCTAACTGATTTTCATCTATGAAACCCATTCTGTAGGCCGCTTCTTCAATGGCACCAATTTTCAATCCCTGACGCTCTTCAATAACTTGTACAAATTGTCCTGCTTGCATTAACGACTGAAAGGTTCCCGTATCTAACCAAGCAGTTCCTCTATCTAGAATACTTACTTTGAGTTTTCCTCTTTTTAAATATTCCTTATTCACATCGGTAATTTCAATTTCGCCGCGATGACTTGGTTTGATATTCGCCGCAATTTCGACTACATCATTATCATAAAAATAAATTCCAGGGACCGCAAAATTTGATTTTGGATGCTCTGGCTTCTCTTCTATTGAAAGCACTTTTCCTTCAGAATCAAAATCAACAACACCATAACGTTCTGGGTCGTGTACATGGTAGGCGTAAATAATTCCACCATCCGGATTATTATTGGCTAGCAATAAATCAGACAATCCTGTTCCGTAAAAAATATTATCACCAAGAACTAAGGCAACTTTGTCGTTTCCAATAAACTCTTTTCCAATGATAAAAGCTTCAGCAAGACCATTTGGATGTTCCTGAACAGCATATTCAAAACGACAACCCAAACTTTTTCCATCGCCCAATAATTGTCGGAATAGCGGTAAATCATGAGGTGTTGATATAATCAAAATTTCATTTATTCCAGACGATATCAAAGTTGACAACGGATAGTAGATCATTGGCTTGTCATAAATCGGCATTAACTGCTTGCTAACTGCTAATGTTAATGGGTGTAATCTCGTTCCGGATCCACCAGCTAAAATAATTCCCTTCATAAATTAATTTTTTAATTTGGCCATTTGGTGATTGTAGTATGATTTCAAAAATCCAAACAATATGAACATGAAAACAAATAGTAACGGCAATACAACTTTCATTTTTCCGTTTACTGCTTGGTTGTTTTTAATATTCAATGTTGCGCTATTTTCTTTGATGATTTTGTCAAGATTAACCAATTCTATTCTGTGTGTTCCTTGCTCGTAAACCAATAAATCTTTAGTTTTGATAACATCATTTAATTGAGAATTTTCATTGTAATAAACTAACTTATCACTTTTTTGAGATCCGTTTACATTCTTTTTAAAACTGTTTAAGAAACCATCAATTTGTGAAATTATGGAATCATTTTGTACCATTTTAATTTTAATATTATTCACGTACTCTTTTTGGATAATCTTGTAATAATCAGAATCATTAAGATACTTCAAAAGAGGTAGTACTGTCTTTTCATTAGAAGTCTGAGCAAGTGTAGAAAAAGAAATACTATGGTACGGATAATTTTTACTTGTTACCGTTTCGTTGAGAACTTTTTTAACATCGCCATCTTCTGACATCAATTTAATCATCTCAAAGTTCTGATCTTTATTTTCAATGAATTTGTAAACATCATTGATTGGCATGATTTTTATTTCTTTGAACTTTTTTGGTTCCGTAATTCCAACCACATTTTTCAAAAACAATGTGTCGCCATCTACTATTTTAGAATTAATCAATTCGATTTTGGCATATAGATAATCTACTGAACCAAAATTTGGATTTACAATAATTTGATTATCATAAACTTTTACGGTTTTATCAAGGTAAAATCCTAATCCAGCTCCAAGAATAAACAATATTCCAACCCAAATACTATTTCTTTTTAAGAATAAAAATCCTTTAAAAATGGAAGTCGAGATATTTTCAAAAAAAACACCGATTTTTCTTGAAATTTGTGTCAAATCTATTTCTTGGTTGTCATTGTTTTGAGGCGTTGCACTCATAAAAATATTTTATTTTATGTTAAAAATTTGTTCTAAAATTTTAATCGTGATTAAGTACGTTGGTTTTACGCCTGTTGTCCCCAAGCCGCCAGAAGCCAATGTGCTTCCGGTTTCCAATGGATTATCTGATGCGTAATAGGCATATCTTACTTTCACATTCTGTGGAATACTTTTTCTTATTTTGGATGCGGATTGGATGGCTTTCTGATAATGGGCACCTTCCATTTCAAGACCAATTACTTCCCAAGTAGATTCGTGGAAAAATTTTAATAAGTCTCGATTTTGAAGGGACGTTCCCAATACAGTTACCATTGGTCCTGAACAAACTGGAATTCCGTTACCTTCAAACATTTCGGCAGTCAACTCATTTTCAAATGGATAATTATCAGCGGTTCCTTCATTAATGTGCGCAGACGGAATCATAATGTCGCCCTTTCCTCCTTCTAGAATTCCCGCCTTACCCATTATTGAAACCGACTCAACATTCAAGAAGGATCTATTTTTTCCTTCTTTGTACGGTTTTAATAATTCGTCAATAGTTTCAAAAGCCTGTTCTCCAAAAGCATAATCCATTACAATCAGTACTGGTGCTTCTGTACCGATGACCGCTTTTGAAAAACTTGATTTTGCCCAATCAATTTTTGACGTATCAAAAATCTGAACATCAATATTAGTTCCTGAAGCATCATCAGGAAGTGAAATCATCCCTTGTTTCAATGCAACATCTTCAACTTTATTTCGAAGATCGTTGGCACCCGACTTGCTTAATTCTTCATAAATAAAGAAATCTGATTTGTCTTTAAACTTGCTTTTCAAAACATTCGTTGCAAAAATTGAATTCATCACACTGTGCATATTCGCACTGATGATGTGGATGGGCCTTTCCAGAAGATTATTGGATTTCAAAACATTCTTGATGTTGTTTGCCCAAATTTCTCCATGAATGTGATGTCCCAATCGTTCTCTCAAAATCGGACTAAAAGTAATGGTTCTTTTGTTGTTGTTGATGACTTCATCGATGGCCAATTTTCCCAACCAATAGATGACGTGTAAAAAACGATCTGGCTTTTCTTTGGTGGCAAAATCTTCATAAATATCTAACACTTCCGAAAAACTTCTACCCAAAACATTGGCCGCATGCGAAATGGCTATTTCCTTTTCTTTCAGCGTCATTTTCTTGTTTTGCAAAACGGCATCTTCCAATTTTTCCCAATCTCGAGTAACCTCAACTTCTAGTTCATCAAGTAAAACTCTGTTTTTAATTTTATGAGATTCGATAAAAATAAACGTTAAATGCGTCAAAATATCATAGATGTCGGAACGACCGCGTGTGATTTCCACGTTCATTTGTTCGTCATCAATACGGTAACAGTTTCTTCTTCTTTTTGGCGGAACTATGGGCTGAAAATGCGATTTTGAATAGCCCTCATCAGATGTTAAATTAATAAAGCGGCATTCTTCAATACCAACCGGAAGTCGTTCTATCACATAAAGTAAACCGCTAAGCTCTACTTTTTCTTCGGCGATACTTCCGTAAATTTCTGGTCTTAGAGAAAGTAAAGCTTCTCTTAAAGTTTCTCCTGAAACACCCATTGGTTTGTAAAAACCCCTGTTAAATAAATGCCTCATGGTAATGTACAATCGTTCGATAGCTGCCGACGATTCTTGCGCTCGTGAACGCGAAATGTTCTTAATTTCTTTCATTAAATTTGTTTTCTAACCCGCAAATATAAGGTTTTTGTTTTTTAGTTGGTCAGAATTAGGTTTATGGCTGGTGTCATAATTTTATTAGTCCAAGGATGGTTACCGTTTGTGTTTGTAATATAGGACCAATACCATTTCCCGCCTCTATAATTGAAGGCGTTTCTTTCTTCAAAATAATTTACAACCAAACTTGGTTGATAATTAGGCATTGTAATTCTCTTTTTTTTGGAGTCCTGATATTTAAATTCATAATAATTTTCAGCAATAATGAGCCATTCCAAACCAATAACAACACCATTTTTAGGCATTTTTAATTTGTATTTTGAGATATCGATAACATTTTTCTTCATTCCTTTTTTAACACTTACTATAATGTCTTCCTCTATCAAATCATTAGCTGGAAGTGAATCTTGTAATTGAAAAATTCTTATTTTTAATTTCGCATTTTTAATTTCACTATCCGAATAAAAAACGATGTTCTTGATGAAAGGTGTTGCTTTATAATTTTCGTCATAGTTAAAACGCTTCGCATAAATCCATGGGTTATCACCTGACAATTGTCTGTGATGAATTTTTTTCATGCCGCCAATTTCCAACTCCTTGGTTTGCTTACTTTTTTCAATGACAACTTCCTCTAACTTAAAGACCGCTTCTTTTAAAACTACTTTTTGTTTGTCCGAAATCGTCATCCTTTTTGTTTCAAATCCCACTGCCGAAAAAACTACTGTTTTTTCACTTGAAATGTCAATTGAAAAAGTTCCGTTTTCTTGCGAGGTTGTTCCGATACTTTCATCTTCTACCCATATATTTACAAAAGAAATTGGCTTGTTGTTTTCGTCAATAACAACTCCTTTTATTTGTGCCGAAATAGAAAAAGTGAAAAATAAAAATAAAATTACTTTCATATTTAATTGGTCAGAATTAGGTTTATTGCTGGTTCATAAACAGCCATTTTATCCGCTGGATTAATTACATCTTCCTTCGTTTGCCTGGTCCATTTTCCTTTTGAAAATAAGTAGATAAAATCCCTTTCAACATAATTATACAACATAAAAGGAAAATAAGATTTTTGAATTGTTTTAATTTTAGTATTGGAATCAGTAACTTCTTTCTCGAGTTTGTTTCGCTCAATTATCAGTTTTTCAAAACCCACAAACAATCCGCTTTTAGGCATTATTAAATTAAAATCTGACACATTAAAATATGTTTTCTTAACGCCTTTTTTCACGGAAACTATAAAGTCTTTTTGCAGTAATTCTTCTCCAGGAGCACCGTCTGGATTAACACTGTAGAAGTGAATTTTAAATCCTGCATTATCTATTTGGCTATCTGCAAAAACGCTCACTTTCTGAATGAATTTTGTTTTTTTATATTTTGGTAAATAAGGAAAGAATTTAGCATCTATTCTTGGCCCGTTTTCAAATGCTTGATAGGTTTGGTTTTTGACTTTGCCGATTTCAATTTCCTTAGTTTCTATTTTTTTGGAAATGATAATTTCATTTAATTCGACAGCACTTATTTTTAATACAACTTTTTGCGCTTCCGATGCTTTAACGGTTTTCTTTTCGTATCCTAAAGCTGAAAAAATCAGGTTTTTATCAGAGGAAGAACTGATGGTAAACCTCCCATCTTCTTCAGACGTTGTGCTGTTATTTTCGTTTTCAACCCAAATATTCACATACGAAATTGGTTTGCTGAATTCATCGATAACAATTCCTTTTATTTGTGCTGAAGCGGATAAGCTAATTAGAAATAGCAGCAGTAACCCTCTTTTCTCTTTCATCTTTTTTCTATTTTCTATTTTCTATTTTCTTAGCAGTAAATCAGCAATTTTTCTATCGTTACTCAACCTTGGAATTTTATTCTGTCCGCCCAATTTTCCGATGGATTTCATATATTCCTGAAAACCATTTTTCTGAACTTTTGAAATAACCAATGTTCTCAATACTTTTCCAACAATCAAATCGTCATAATAGGCGTTTTGTTTTCGCATTGCGGCATCAATTTTTAATGCAAAATCGTTTAGATTTTCTGGTTCATTTTCAAACTCGATAAACCATTCGTGAAAAGGCAATCCCGATTCTGGCGCAATCTGTGGCGCAACCGTAAACTCGTTTACACGAATGTTAGAATCTTCCATCGCTTCTTTTAATGCGTGTTCGACTTCTTTTCCAATCACATGCTCCCCAAAAGCTGAAATATAATGTTTGATGCGACCAGAAACAATCACGCGATACGGTTTCAAACTCGTAAACTGAACGGTATCGCCAATGTTATAAGCCCAAAGTCCAGCATTGGTAGAAATTATCAGAACATAATTGACATTCAATTCAACTTCACCAATGGTATAACGTTTTGGTGCAGTACCTTCGGAATCATTGAAAAATTCACTTGATTTTACAAATTCATAAAAAATTCCAGAGTTCAAAAGCAGCAACATACCTTCCTCATTTTTGCTCCCGAAGTTTCGGGATTGGTAAGCAAAAAAACCTTCAGAGGCCGGAAAAAGTTCAATAGAATCCACTTTTCTTCCGATTAAGTTTTCGAACTTAGCGCGATACGGTTCATAATTTACACCGCCGTAAATAAACAAATTGAAGTTCTTGAAAATTTCACCAACGGGTTTGTTTCCTTTCTGTTCCAACTTTTCAAAATACATTTGTACCCACGATGGAATTCCAGAAATCACCGTCATATTTTTATTGAACGTTTCTTCTACAATCGCGTCGACTTTAGTTTCCCAATCTTCGATACAATTGGTTGCCCAACTTGGCATTCGGTTTTTTTGCAAATATTTCGGAACAAAATGTGCCACAATTCCCGAAAGTCTTCCGAGTTTGATTCCTTTCTTTTCCTCCAAAATTGGACTTCCTTGCAAGAAAATCATTTTGCCATCTACAAAATCTGTTTTCCCAGTTTCGTGAATGTAACCCAGAATGGCATTCCGCGCTGCTTCAATATGAAATGGCATCGATTCTTTTGTCAACGGAATATATTTTGCACCCGAAGTAGTGCCTGAAGTTTTGGCAAAATAAAGTGGTTTTCCTTTCCATAAAATATCAGATTCTCCTTTTACCACACGATCTACATAAGGTCGCAATTCCTCGTAATCTCTTATTGGAACTTGTTTGGCAAAATCTTCATAGGATTTGATTTTGGCAAAATTGTGGTCTTTACCAAACTGCGTTTCTTTGGCTGTAGCCAAAAGATTTTCAAAAACTGTTCGCTGTGTTTCAATGGGATGCCGAACCCATTTTTGAGTTTTTGCATGGATGATTTGAGCAAATATTTTAGCGGCAATTGATTTTACAGACATACTTTTAATGGTTTGGAAAATTCTTTTTTATTGCGCTTTCTGTAACCATAAACATATAAATACATCCTGCAATCAGTAATCCTATTCCAAGAATAGTTTCCTGTTTCTCACTGATAGTAATAACAACGTTAATGAATGAAACTGCTATCAATAGTAATCCTATTTGAAGCATCTTAATGGCAGAATACTTTTGTGAAAAATCCCAGACTTGCTGATTTTTCATAGAAGAAGGTGTTCGATAACCATATAGATAGTTAATTTTTTTGGGTGGAAAACAATATAAAATTAAAGCGGCAATCGTGAAAATAATTCCCGTTAAAAAGGAAATAATTCCAATTCTATCTGATATGTAATTTAAAATTTCTTCCATAATTATTCGAATTCAATAAAAATACTCGGATCAATTGGATAACCATCCTTCCACAGTTCAAAATGAAGGTGTACTCCAGTTGACTCTTGCCCTGTTGAACCTGCCAAAGCAATAACCTCACCCGTTCTAATTACGTCATTTTGAGCAACCGTCATGGAAGCAGCATGCTTGTAAACGGAAATAAATCCGTTATTGTGCCTTATGATGACTACGTTTCCTGTATTTGGAGTCCAATCGGCGAAAATAACTCTTCCGCTTAATATTGCTTTTATGGGTGTGTTTCTTGCCAAGGCAACATCAACTGCGTAATGTTTTTCTTTTGGATTGAATTTTTCAGTTATCAATCCCTTTACCGGAGGAAACAAAACGGTGCTGACTTTTGGTTTGGCTTTTTCAAAAAGATTGTATTTATCTTCTCGTTCTACTTCGTCCCTAAGTTTTAAATCGGCTTTGGAGGGTTTCAAATCATCTTCTGAAACCAATAGTGAAGTAGCGGCAACGATCGAATCCTTGTTGAACGTAGCATATTCTAAATCTCCTGTCAAAACTTTTTTAATGGATTGAATATAAAGATCATTTTTTTTCAAAGCAATTGTTAACGAATCCGATTTCAAAGCAAGTTCTGTAGCGTCTCTTTTTAATTGTGAAGAGGCATAACCTGGAATAAATTCGCGCAAAGGCGTAAAAGCAATAATATACGTTGTGATAAAAATGATAAACAAAGCACCAATTGTGGCAACAACAAACACATTCATTAACGTAAGTCGGAGTGAGAAAATTTCTTCAAAAGTGTCTTCATTCAAAATAACCAAGCGGTTTTTTGCAAAGAGTTTTTTTTTGATTTTTTTCCGCTTGAGCCTTTTTTCAGACATGATTTATGAATGTATTGCAAATATAGAAATAAGTTCCAAAACCATCTTGTGATTTTAACGTTCTTTATTGCCGATTATTTGCGGGTTTAATCAATTATTTTCTACATTTGCAAAATAATTATTTCTAATTTTGAAACTATGAAACTTTTAACTATATTTTTAGGTGAATTCGGCGTTAATCAAATGATTTTGGTTGCGGTTGTCGTTTTGCTGTTTTTTGGTGGTAAAAAAATTCCTGAATTAATGAAAGGATTAGGTTCTGGAGTTAACGAATTTAAAAAAGCATCTAAAGGTGAAGAAGAAGCGAATGCTGTATCTAAAAAAGAAGAAGAAGAAGCTAAAAAATAGTATTCTTTTAAATAATAAAAAATCCCAAATTCCATTAGGCTTTTGGGATTTTTTAGTTAAAGTATCATCGTAAGTTGTATGCGTTTTCGTTCTTCATCAACCTCAATAACTTTCACTTGAACGTGTTGATGTAATTTAACAACTTCATTTACATCCGAAACAAATCCTGCTTTGAGTTGCGAAATATGAACTAATCCACTTTCTTTAATTCCGATATCGACAAAACAACCGAACGCAGTAATGTTATTGACAATTCCGCGTAAAATCATTCCCGTTTTTATGTTTTTTATGGAGGTTACTGTTGGATCAAATTCGAAAACCTTGGCTGATTTTCTTTATTGTGATTCAATTGATTTTTTTAATTTGCCTTTTAAAATTTGTGATTTTTTTAATTTTTACTGCAACCTTCTAGTTTTTGTTTGTCTTAATAGTAATAACTTTAAAAAAATTATATAATGAAAAAATTATGTTCGATTTTCGCGATGGTTTTATTAACCTTTACTATTAGTTGCAACAACGATGAAAATGTAGCTAATCCAATTACTCAAAATCCAGTAGATGTTTACGTAGCTGGACAAAAAAACAATCAAGCCTGCTATTGGAAAAACAATCAATTGGTAGTGTTAGATCCTGGAAGTTTTACTGGATCTGCTGCAAAAAAAATAATTGTGTCTAATGATGATGTATATGTATTAGGAACAGCTTTTCCAACTGGAGGCAGCAACTATGGTCCAAATTTATATTGGAAAAATGGGGTTTTAACAAATCTGAATGCATTATTTTTTACTGAATCTTTAGATAATTTTCTTTACGTTAGTGACATGGACGTAGTGGGAAGTGATGTTTACTTTGTTGGTTTTACTAAAAATTTTGCGACGAATGCTTTTAGTTTAAAAACTTGGAAAAATAATGTAGCTACTGATTTAATTAACAACAACACAACAAATGCTAACGCTGAAGTTTGTAAAATAAAAGTTCAAAACAATGAAATTTATGTTACTACTCCTTCTTGGGGTGTTTTCGTTAACACTGTTTCTCAAAGTGTTCCAAGTGGTGTGGAATTAAAAGGAATTGCAGGAAACAATAATCAAATAACCATTTACGGAAGAAATTCAAACTCAAATACAGTTTATTATAAAAATTTAAGTACAAATTTAGAATCTAATTCTTCAGTTATTCAAGATGTAGAAAAATTAATGTTTGATAATAATAATTTATATTTCAGTAGTTTATTTGGGATTTATAAAAATTCTATTCTTGGTTATTCCATTCCTCAAACAGATATTATAAAAACATTTACTGTTGTAAGTGATAATTTATATACCATTGAGGGAAGTAATAGTCAAATTGTGAAAATAAACAATGTCATAACAATGACAGCAACTTCTAACGAAGTATACAATAATTTATACATTGATTAATACCTATGCAACAAACTAATTGGAATGAAATTTACACAAAACAATCCCCAAAACTTTTGGGGATTTGTCGTAGGTATATAAAAAATATTGCTACTGCTGAAGATATTGTTCAAGACTCATTTATTATTGCTATTCAAAAAGAAAACGAGTTAAAAAACAAAGAAGTTTTAAATGGTTGGTTGAGCCGAATTGTTATTAACAAAGCATTAAATTATTTGAAAAATGAAATTAAAATTAGTTTTACAAGCGCAGAAAACTTTGAATTTATTGACGAAACAACCATGATAAATACTTTAGAATTTGATAAAAAAGCTGCAATATTAGCTTTCGATTTCAGCCAAGAAAATTTGCTGGAAGCTATTGATTCGTTATCAGAAAATCATAAAGCAGTTTTTAACTTATATATAGTAGATCAGTTTTCGCATTTAGAAATCAGTAAGTTGTTGAAAATTTCTGTCGGAACTTCCAAATCAAGTCTTTCGCGAGCACGAAAGAATGTTCAAGAATATTTACTCGAAAAAATAAAAAACAACGAAAAAGATGAAAATAAAAAACAAAGAATTATTTTCTTTTTGTTTTTAGGATTTGGAAATCAAATGTTTTCCCAAAAGTTTAAAAAATCATTTTCTGATTTTGAAATTCAACCCAAAAATCAATTAGATTTATCAAGAAAAGTTGAAAGTTCAATGATTAATTTTTCTACTAAATCGCCAAATTATTTTCAATTTTTAAAAGTTGGTGCTGTTTTTATTATAGTACCTTTTTTGGTTTTTTATTATCTAAAAAAAGAGGGAACTCTTAATGGAAATGAAAAACAAACTATTAATAATAAAGAACTAATTAATGATGATTCTTCTGCTGATTTAACTAAAGTTGAAGTTGTAAAAACGGATTCTGTGACAGAAAAAAAAATAGAAAACAATTCGATAAATTCTGAAAAAGTTGTTTCAAAAAATAAGGTTGTTGTAAATTCTGTTCTAAAACAAAATACTACCTCAAGCATACAAAATAAAGATTCTATTACAAAACAAGAAACGCCAAAAGTGGTAGTTATTAAAAAACAAATTATAAAAAAAGACACGGTTTATGTTCAAAAATAAATTTCTGTGGTTTCTTTTATTCATAGGTTTTCTTGGTTTTTCACAAAACAAAAAAGTAGCTGATACTATTTATGTTTATGAAGACGTAATTGTTCATGACACCATTTTTATTGATAAACCACTAGATAAAATTAAGTTTGATAAAATTGAAATTACTCCCGAAAAAAACGGGAATAAACCTACTCTAACCTTTTTTCAAAACGATAAAAAAACAATAATTCCTGTAGATTCTTTGATTGTACTACCCAAACGGAAACCGTTTCCAAAAAACTGGGGATTTGGTGCAAAACTAATTGCTGGTTTTAGTTCTAATTCGATGTTTAAAGAATTTAATGCAAAATTTCAAATGAATTTTGGGCTTGGTGTTTTTGTTAAGAAAACACTTTTTCACCCCAATTTTGCAATTGGAACTGGTTTTGAAACGTTTCTTTCAATAAGCACTTTTAATTTTGATGCAACACAAAACAACTCTTCGTTAAATGGTTATTATTTTACACCAGACGGGAATCCGAAATTATTTAATTCCTTAACAAACAAAGGTTTTCAATATCAAATTCCGATACAATTTTATTGGAAAATTAAAAAATATACGCCTTCAATTGGTGTTTTTGGAAACATAAGCAACTATAAATCAACTTTTATTGGTTCGTCAGGAAGTTTACCATTAACTTTTGATGAAACCCAAACTTACACGGCAAAATCTTTATATTTTGGTTATTTAGTTCAATTGGATTATCAATTAACCCGAAAATGGTCGGTTGGAATAAATTATTCCAATGCAAATGCAAAAAATTTGATTTTCAAAAATAGTTCAAATGACACTTTTGCAATTTCTAAAAAGATAAATCAAAATAATTTTGGGATTAGTTTGGCCTATCAATTTTAAAAGTTATAGCACCATCGTCAACTGAATCCTCTTTCGATCTTCATCAACGGCAACAACTTTCACTTGAACGTGTTGATGTAATTTCACAACTTCATTTACATCCGAAACAAAACCAGCTTTAAGTTGCGAAATGTGAACCAATCCGCTTTCTTTAATTCCGATATCGACAAAACAACCGAACGCAGTAATGTTATTCACAATTCCGGGTAAAATCATTCCAGTTCTAACATTTTTTATGGAAGTTACGGTCGGATCAAATTCAAATACTTTAGCGGCTTTTCTTGGATCCAATCCTGGTTTTTCAAGTTCTTTTACAATATCTTTTAGTCCTAGAATTCCAATTTCTGCAGTAGCATAATTTTCGAGTTTAATCAGTTTGATTTTGTCTTTATTGGCAATCAAATCATTCGTTTTTAAACCCAAATCTTTTGCCATTTTTTCTACAATGGGATACGCTTCTGGATGTACTGCCGAATTATCCAACGGGTTTTTACCATTATGGATTCTGATGAATGCTGCTGCTTGTTGGTAGGCTTTCTCGCCTAAACGTGGTACTTTTTTAATTTGCTTTCTATCTTCAAAAGCACCGTTTTCTGAACGGTAAAGAACAATGTTTTCTGCCATTTTTTCGCCAATTCCTGAGACATAACTCAACAACGATTTACTTGCTGTATTGATATTTATGCCAACCGAATTCACGCAACGCGTTACAACCGTATCTAATTCTTCTTTCAATTTTGTCTGATCTACATCGTGCTGGTATTGTCCGACACCTATTGATTTTGGATCGATTTTTACCAATTCCGCCAACGGATCTGCCAAACGTCGTCCGATAGAAACCGATCCACGAACCGTAACATCATATTTTGGAAATTCTTCACGCGCAATTTTCGAGGCTGAATAAACAGAGGCTCCAGCTTCCGAAACTATAAAAACTTGTACGGGTTTATCGAATGCTATTTTCTTGATAAAAAATTCGGTTTCCCGACTTGCGGTTCCGTTTCCAATTGAAATGGCTTCAATATTATAGGCATTTACCATCGAACGAATTTTTTTCATCGCCATTGCACTTTCGTTCTGCGGTTGGTGCGGATAAATGGTTTCATTGTATAACAGATCGCCTTTTTCATCCAAGCAAACAATTTTGCAACCCGAACGAAATCCTGGATCGATGGCGAGAATTCGTTTTTCACCTAATGGCGGCGCGAGCAAAAGTTGTCCTAGATTATTGGCAAAAACATCGATTGCGGTTTTATCGGCTTTAGCCTTAAATTCCTGTAAAGTTTCATTTGAAATTGCGGGTTCGAGCAATCGTTTGTAACTGTCTTTTATAGCTAATTCAATATGTTCAGTCGTGTCGTTTTTGGCTTTAATTATTTCATTTTCGATAAAATCAATTGCTTCTTCTCCCGACCGCTCGGGATCAATATCGATGTTTAGCTTTATAAATCCTTCGTTTTCGGCACGAAGCATGGCTAATAATCGGTGTGATGGCGCTTTTGAAATGGGTTCTGCCCAATCAAAATACTGTTTGAATTTATGAGCTTCTTCCTCGTCTTGTTTTTTCTTTACCACTTTCGTGGACACGATGGCTTTTCGCTGAAACAATCGTCTAAGATTTTTCCGGATGAACGTGTTTTCATTAATCCATTCGGCAATGATGTCTCGAGCACCTTGTAATGCTTCATCTTCATTTTTGACATTATCATTCAAATACTGTGTCGAAATACAATCAATATCGTCTTTTCCTTGTGCAAAAATAATTTTAGCCAAAGGCTCCAATCCGTTTTCTCTGGCGACATCAGCTCTGGTTTTTTTCTTCCTTTTATAAGGCAAATACAAATCTTCTATTTCCTGTAAATCGAAACTTTCTTTGATTTTTTTTCCTAATTCGGGTGTAAGCTGACCTTGCTCGTCTATCGTTTTCAGAATCGATTCTTTTCGTTTTACGATTTCGGCATATTGTTTTGAAAGTTTTGCTATTGATTCGATTACGACTTCATCGAGATTTCCGGTTTGGTCTTTTCGGTAACGTGAAATAAACGGAATGGTGCAGTCTTCAGAAAGTAATTTTAAAGTGGCTTCAATGTTTTTTGGCGAAGTGTTTACTTGGCTTTGAATGAATTGTATGGTAGTCATTATCTAAAATTAGTTTTGAATTTTTTTGAAAGATTTTCCTAAGTTTTCGATAACGTCTGTTATCAACATGCTTTCCTCGCTTTGTGTTTCTAATGTAATGTCTGCTGCAAATCCGTGAATATAAACTCCGAGCAAAGCAGCATGTATTGGTTCATAACCTTGCGCTATAAAAGCCGTTATGATTCCGGTTAATGCGTCTCCTGAACCGCCTTTTGCCAAACCTGAATTTCCAGTTGAATTTCCAAAACTTTCTTTTCCATCTGTAACAAAGGTTTTGTGTCCTTTTAAAACAATTATGCATTGCAATTCCTTGGCTTTTGCAATTCCTTTTGCTCTTCTTTCGTCATCATTGGTATGGTTTCCAAAAAGTCTGTCAAATTCTTTTGGATGTGGCGTTAGTATTGTTTTTTGAGGAATTTTTGAAATCAGGATTTGATTTTTGGCAATTATAGTTAAAGCATCAGCATCTAAAACTATTCCTTTTTTTTTGCTTTCCAGAACTTTGAATAGTAATTTTTCTGCATTTTTTTCTACTCCAATTCCTGGTCCAATAGCTACCGCGCTATAGATATTGCAGTCGTTCTTATCATTTCTAAATTCAATCATCGCTTCAGGAATAAAATTAAAGATGGCAAGTCGTTCTTTCTTAGGAACATTTACGGTAACCAAACCTGCGCCAGTTCTAAGACAAGCTTTGGTTGCAATAACTGCGCCGCCCATTTTAGATTTGCTTCCGGCGATTATCAAAGCATGACCATGATTGCCTTTATTAGAATTGGGTAATCGTTTTTTATAGATAGATTGAATTATATGTAAATCTAGTGTAGTCATTTTTTACAATTTAATCTTGAACGATAAAATCTTTTGGATCTTCTTTTTTAAATTCGGGTTGAATGTTGGTATGATTAATTTTGAATTTTTTAAATAAAACTTGCTCAACTTCATCTAATAGAATATTGAATTCGCTCATTTTTATATCTTCTGAACAATCTAAATGGGCTTCAAGGTGCAGTTCTTCATCATTTAAATTCCAAACGTGAATATGGTGCAGTTTACTAATGCCTTTAATTTTATGTACTTCCCGAACAATTTCTTTTATATCGATGTAATCTGGCGTGAAAAGCATTAACATTTTAGTGGCTGATTTAATCAAATCATAACTTACGTAGATTAGATAAAATGCAATCAACAAAGTCATTAGACTATCAACCCAAAACCAGCCATAAAATTTCATTAACAAACCACCAACTAAAACAGCAACCGAAGCCATCATATCGGTCAATAAATGCAAATATGCCGATTTCATATTAAGGTTGTGTTCCGAATCTTTTTTTAGTAATAAAACCGAACCGCCGTTAACAATAATTCCTAAAAGCGCTAACCAAATAACCAAAGTAGATTTGATTGGTTCTGGATGGAACAATCTTGTAGAAGCTTCATAAACTAAAAATAGTGCCACAACAATTAATGTAATTGCATTTATAAAAGCGGCAATTAATTCGGCTCTTTTATAACCAAATGTATAATCTACTGAGGCTTTTCGTCTTGAAAGTTTATGCGCAAAAAGACTAAAACATAAAGAAAGTACATCTGAAAAATTATGAAGCGCATCCGAAATCAAAGCCAAACTTCCCGAAATAATTCCTCCAACTACTTGAGCAATAGTAATAAGTAGGTTTAAAAGAATCGAAATAATTAAATTTTTCCCTTTGACTTCATGTTTGTGAATGTGTATTTCTGCCATTGATTAAATATTGATAAGGCTGTAAATTGAAAATCCTATTTGTAAGTATAAATAACCAATAGGTAAATTCAATAACATTAATAAAAGTGTTACAGTAATTGCATTTCTTTCTTCTTTGTCTTTAAAGAAAAAAATAAGTAGCTTAACAAAAAGCACACTATTTAAAAGAAAAAAACTAATCATAAAAAACAAGCTGATATAAATAACACCACTATAGGACGTAACATAATATAGAGAAACAATTATTGTCCCTAGTAAAAAAGTAATCAAAGCTGTTTTTCTACTAAAAGTAATATAATCCGAAGCTGTTTTTAAATATTCAAACATGAAGTAGTATTATTTACAAGCTATTTTATCAACTCGAGTTGCGTGTCTTCCGCCTTCAAAATTCGTATTTAAAAAAGTATCAACCATTTCTACAGCTTGCTGAACAGAAGTAAATCGTGCCGGAATGCTAATGATATTAGCATCATTATGTTGTCTTGCTAAAGAAGCTATTTCTCTAGTCCAACATAAGGCGGCTCTAATTCCCTGATGCTTGTTTGCAGTCATGGCTATTCCATTTCCACTACCACAAATCACAATACCAAAAATTGCTTTTCCTGTTTCAACATCTATGGCAACATTGTGACCAAAATCCGGATAATCCACACTATCAAAAGTGTCGGTTCCGTGGTTTAAAATTTCGTGCCCTTTTTGTTTTAAAAAGTCCACAATTGCTTTCTTATATTCTGGTCCTGCATGATCGTTTCCTATTGAAATTTTCATAGTGTCGTATTTGTAATTTGTTGCACAAATTTACATAAAGATTTGGTTGTATTTTTCGTTTATTACAAGTGTTTGATTATTAAGCTGCGACACGTTTACTACATCAAAATATTTTTATAACTATTTGTAAATCATTGCATTTTATTTAATATATATGTTAAAATTATAGAATGTTAATAGTATTTCTCAAAGTATTGATACTGAGTTAATCTTAAGTTAGTACTAATTGTTAACAACTTTAGATAGAATTTTAGAAGTTTTTTAGCTTTGTCTTATTAAAAAATGTAATCAAAAACTTAGGTGGAAAAAACTAATTAAGTTTGGGTTATTTTTAGAAAAGTTATCAATACAAAAAAGGGGGTTTTCAACAGAAATTAAGGATGAAAGTTATCTACAAAAATTAACGATATTGAGTTGTGAACAACTGTTGACTAAATCTAAAAAAAGGTTTAAAATGAGTTGTTTAAATTTGAATAACTATGTTGATAAATCTATATAAAAAAGAATAACTACAAAATCTCTCTTAAAATTATAAAGTTGTTGTACAAATGAACACGCTATAATAACCATCATAAATTTAAATTTAATTAATTTTTTTTAATGTTATTTTTAATATGTGTTGATAACATTCTTTTTGTAGTGATTTCAATTTTATTTCTGTTCCTATAATGTTACATTTATATTAAAACTGAATCGTTATGATTCATTACTTGTAAGTATTTCGTAATTTTCAACATTAATTAGAAAACAAAAATGAGTAAGAAACCTACGAAGTTTGGAAAAAATGAGAAAACTTTTTCCGAAAAGATATTTAAAATATTATCTAAAAACGCAAATAAACCCTTTACATACAAACAAATAGCTGCTATTTTAGAATTGGATGATACCAAAAGCAGAAACGAAATTATAAAAGATTTAAAGATTCTGGCAGCGCAGAAATTGATTACAGAAGCTGAACCAGGAACATATTTAGTTAAAGCATCCAGTCAACAATATTATGAAGGAGTAGTGGATATGACTTCAAGAAAAACAGGATATTTTGTTTGTGATGAACTAGAAAATGATGTATTTATTCCTTTTATAAATCTGAATCATGCGTTAGATGGAGATAAGGTTAAAGCGTATGTTTATAATCGAAGAAGTTCGAGAAAACCGGAAGCAGAAGTAATTGAAATTATTGAAAGACATAAAACCGAATTCGTTGGTGTTGTTGATATCCAGAAGAATTTTGGATTTGTAACTACGGCAAATGCCAAAATGTATACTGATATTTTTATTCCAAAAAATAAATTAGGTGATGCCGAACATGGCGATGTTGTTTTGGTTCAGATGGAAGACTGGCCAGTTAAAGCTGATTCCCCTTTTGGCTCTGTAATGAAGGTACTTGGTAAACCAGGTGAACACAATACCGAAATTCATGCAATTTTAGCAGAATACGGTTTGCCCTATGATTTTCCAATTGAAGTAGAAGCATACGCTAATAAAATTGATACAACGATAACACAAATAGAAATTGATAAACGTCGTGATATGCGAAAAGTATTGACGTTTACTATAGATCCAAAAGATGCTAAAGATTTTGACGATGCGCTATCATTTCAAGTGTTAGAAAATGGAAACTATGAAATTGGTGTCCATATTGCTGATGTTTCTCATTATTTACAAGAAGGAACAATACTAGATGACGAAGCCTATAAACGAGCGACTTCTGTCTATTTAGTGGATCGTGTTGTACCCATGCTACCCGAAGTATTATCTAATTTTGCTTGTTCGCTCCGTCCACATGAAGAGAAATATACTTTTTCGGCTATTTTTCAACTGAATGCCAAAGCTGAAGTGGTAGATTCATGGTTTGGAAGAACTATTATTTATTCTGATCAACGGTTTGCTTATGAAGAAGCACAACAAATTATAGAGACAAAATCAAATCTAATTCCAGCTGAAATTTCAATAACTGGACAAGAATATAAAGTTTCTGAAGATATTGTTTCAGCAACACTTAAAATGCAAGATTTAGCAGTTATACTGCGCAGAAAAAGAATGGCGGAAGGAGCAATATCTTTTGATAAGGTTGAAGTTAAATTTAATTTAAATGAAGAATCAGAGCCCGTTGGTGTTTTCTTTAAAATTTCGAAGGATGCCAATCATTTAATTGAAGAATTTATGTTGTTGGCCAACAGGAAGGTAGCAGAATTTATTGGGAAACAAAAGAAAACTTTTATTTATCGAATTCACGATGAACCTAACGAAGATAAATTAATCAATTTGCAGACCGTTATTTCTAAATTTGGTTATACCATAAACATGAAATCAAAACAAGATATTTCTATGTCTTTAAATAAATTACTGAATGATGTAAACGGAAAGAAAGAGCAAAATTTAGTAGATACATTGACGATTCGCAGTATGAGTAAAGCTAAATATTCGACTGAGAATATTGGACATTATGGTTTAGCATTTGAATATTACAGTCATTTTACTTCACCAATTCGTCGTTATCCAGATGTAATAGCACACCGCTTATTACAATATTATTTAGATGGAGGAAAATCTGTCGATGCTGATGTGTATGAAGAAAAATGTGCACATTCTAGTGATATGGAAGGTTTGGCTGCACAAGCAGAAAGAGATTCAGTGAAATACATGCAAGTGAAGTACATGCAAGATCATAAAGATCAGGAGTTTTTAGGCGTTATTTCAGGCGTAACCGAATGGGGAATTTATGTTGAAATCGTCGAAAATAAATGCGAAGGAATGGTTCGAATTCGCGAGATAAAAGAGGATTATTATACGTTTGATGAAAAACAATATGCTTTGGTTGGTCAAGCTACGCAGAGTATTTTACAACTTGGAGATGAAGTTTTTGTAAAAGTAAAAAATGCCGATTTAGTTAAGAAACAATTGGATTTCCACTTTATCAGAAGAAATCAAGATTAGTATTTGATTTTTAGTTTTTAGTAATCAGAAAAAAAAGGTTTATGAGAAAGATAGTTTTTGGTCTATTAGCATTGAGTTCGACGGCTTTTGGACAAATTGAAAAAACACTAGGCGATTTTAATAAAGTAACCACTTTCGATAGAATTGATGTAATGTTGGTTCCCAGAAATGAAAACCGAGTTCAAATAGAAGGGAAAAATGCAGAGGACGTTGAGATCCTTACTAAAAATGGTGAATTAAAAATTAGATTACCATTATTAAAATTATTAGATGGAGATAATCTTTCGGTGACTGTTTATTATACCAATATTGATGCAGTAGAAGCGAACGAGGGTTCTAGAATTGCGTGTGGAGATAAAATTAAAGAAACCTCATTTGATATTATTGCGAAAGAAGGATCAGAAGTAAAATTGATTTTAGAAGTTGATAAATTGAAAGTAAGAACTGTAAGTGGTTCAACAGTTACCGTTGAAGGAAGTGCAAAAGTTCAAGATGTTTTAGTGAATTCGGGCAGTATTTATAATGCTGAAAAATTGGAGACACAACAAACTACAATTACCAATAATGCTGGTGGTGAAGCCGATGTTTATGCTACAGATTTGGTTGATGCCAAAGTGAGAGCTGGAGGAGAAATAATAATTCATGGTAAGCCAAAGAAAATCAATTCAAAGGTGGTTGCTGGCGGAGAAATCAAAGAAGCAAAGTAGAAATTATTTTACATTTTGAATTTTAAATTCTAAATTGCGGTGTCAAAAATTTAATAATGATTTTACTTAAAGACATTCTATCTGCCATTCCGCTTGGTTTCTTTCTAAGTTTTATGATTGGACCGGTTTTCTTTGTATTACTTGAAACAAGTGTTGTCAAAGGTTTTAGAGCTGCACTTGTATTTGATATGGGTGTAGTTTTAGCAGATATTGTTTTTATTACCATTGCTTTTTTTAGTAGTTACCGATTGATTCAAAGCATTAAAGATGATCCAGCCTTGTTTATTTTTGGAGGATTGGTAATGTTGACGTACGGAATTATTTCTTTTGTAAATAACCAAAAGGAAGCCAAAAAAGCAAAAATTGACGAAATCGATCCAAAAGAATTAGCAAAAACTAATTATTTGACTTTATTTATCAAAGGGTTTTTCTTGAATTTTATTAATATTGGTGTACTCGGATTTTGGCTAGCAATCCTTATTACTATTGGTCCACAATTAGAATTAAAAACATCTAGAATGTTGACTTTCTTTATTACTTTAATTATCGTTTATTTCGTTACCGATATTTTCAAAATATTATTAGCTAAACAATTACGAAGCAAACTAACCCAAAAAAATATTCTCTTAATCAAAAAAGTTATAAGTATAGTATTGATTATCTGCGGTACTGTTTTACTATCGCAAGCATGGATTCCAAAAGAACAGAAGATTGTTGACAAGGCAATTGAAAAGTTAGAACATCAGAAATAATTTTTTACTACTATAAAATTTAGAGGGATTTAAAAATGCTATTATCTCGGAGATCCAATTTTTCTATAGTTACTTGTATAGAAATTGTTACAGCAAGCCTTTTGAAATGCTTAAAAACTTCTTTAGTTACTTTGTAGAATTACAAATAATAACACTTCAAAAGAGAGCTTAATTAAGAGGAATCGTCTGTATTCGAAGTAGCTGAAGAAAGCAGCGGACGGTTTTGCAGTTGTCTTTAATTAATTTTTTCTAAAAATTTCACATAAAAAAAGCTCTCAAAAAGAGAGCTTAATTAAGAGGAATCGTCTGTATTCGAAGTAGCTGAAGAAAGCAGCGGACGGTTTTGCAGTTGTCTTTAATTAATTTTTTCTAAAAATTTCACATAAAAAAAGCTCTCAAAAAGAGAGCTTAATTAAGAGGAATCGTCTGTATTCGAAGTAGCTGAAGAAAGCAGCGGACGGTTTTGCAGTTGTCTTTAATTAATTTTTTCTAAAAATTTCACATAAAAAAAGCTCTCAAAAAGAGAGCTTAATTAAGAGGAATCGTCTGTATTCGAAGTAGCTGAAGAAAGCAGCGGACGGTTTTGCAGTTGTCTTTAATTAATTTTTTCTAAAAATTTCACATAAAAAAAGCTCTCAAAAAGAGAGCTTAATTAAGAGGCATCGTCCGGATTCGAACCGGAGTAGACGGTTTTGCAGACCGGTGCCTAGCCGCTCGGCCACGATGCCAATTGGACGGCAAATATACTAAAAAACTTAAAAGACAAAAGACAAAATTGAAAAACTTTTAATTGTTGTTTTTAGTTTAACGATTTTTGATTTTATTCTGCATTTTTAAATCTTAAATCTGTAATCTTAACTACGATATTCTTCCATTTCAATAGTAACTGCTTCTACATCACCGCCAATGGGTGGATTTAGTTTGGATACTGCCAATACTATTCTAGAAATTGCTGGGACTTCCTTAAAGATTCGAGATAGAATTCGTTCAGCAACATGTTCTAACAAATTAGAACGAATTGCCATTTCTTCAACAACTATTTTATTCAAAAGCACATAATCTACCGTGTCTTTGAGCTCATCAGAAAGTGACGATTTTCTCAAATCGGTTTTGATTTCTAAATCCACACGGTACTCTGAACCTATTTTCGCCTCCTCTTCAAGACAGCCATGAAAGGAGTAGGTTCTAATATTTTGAAGTTTTATAGTTCCCATAAAAAGGTAATTTGAGGATTTGGTTATGTGTTTATTTGATAAAAGTACTAAATATTTGTATTTCTACTTCTAAAAAGTAAAATATCCAAATCAACGAATTACCAAATAACCAACAAATTTGATAACTTTGTCGCTCAAAATTTTGAATATGTCAATAGAAGAGAAATCGCTAAATTTCATCGAACAAATAATAGAAGAAGATTTGAAAACAGGTTTGTCAAAGAACAAATTGCGTTTTCGTTTTCCGCCTGAACCCAATGGTTATTTACATGTTGGACACGCTAGTGCGATTTGTTTAAACTTTGGTTTAGGGATTGATTATCAAGCGCCGGTGAATTTGCGTTTTGATGATACCAATCCAGCGAAAGAAGAGCAGGAATATGTAGATGCTATAAAAAAAGATATTGAATGGCTTGGATTTGAATGGAATAACGAATGTTACGCCTCTGATTATTTTCAACAATTATACGATTGGGCAGTTGAGTTTATTAAAGCTGGTAAAGCTTATGTCGACAGTCAATCTTCAGAGGACATGGCAATCCAAAAAGGAACGCCCACAACTCCAGGAACAAATTCACCATATAGAGACCGGTCGGTTGAAGAAAATTTAGATTTGTTTACTCGAATGAAAAATGGCGAATTTCCAAACGGAACCCATATTCTTCGTGCCAAAATAAGCATGGGTGCAAACAATATGTTGATGCGTGATCCCATTATGTACCGAATTCTGCATGCACATCATCACAGAACCGGAAACGATTGGTGTATTTATCCTATGTATGATTGGGCTCATGGTGAAAGCGATTATTTAGAACAGATCTCTCATTCGTTTTGTACGCTTGAATTTTTGCCGCATAGAGAATTGTACGATTGGTTTTTAGACCAAGTTTACGATGACACTAAAGTGCGTCCGAAACAGAGAGAATTTGCCCGCAGAAATTTGTCACATACTGTAGTTTCTAAAAGAAAACTATTGCAATTAGTTGAGGATAAATATGTGAAATCTTGGGATGATCCACGAATGAGCACCATTTCTGGAATGCGTCGTCGCGGTTATCCACCAATGGCGATTCGGAACTTTGCTACTACTATCGGAATTGCAAAACGCACCAATTTAATAGATGTTTCACTGTTGGAATTTTGCGTTCGCGAAGAATTGAATAAATCTACGTCACGAGTTATGGCAGTTTTGAATCCAGTGAAGTTGGTTATTACCAACTATCCAGAAGGAAAAGAAGAAGAATTGGAAGCTGAAAATAGTCAAGAAGACGAAAGTTTAGGTTTTAGAAAGGTTCCTTTTTCTAGAGAATTATATATCGAAAGAGAAGATTTTCAGGAAGAAGCAAACAAGAAGTTTTTCCGTTTAACAGTGGGAACTGAAGTTCGTTTAAAAAACGCCTACATTATTAAAGGTGAAAGTGTTATAAAGGACGCAACGGGAAATATTACAGAAATTCATTGTACTTATGATGAAGATTCGCGCAGCGGAAGCGGATCAGAAGCGTCGCAACGAAAAGTAAAGGGAACCATTCATTGGGTTTCTATCAACTACGCTATTGAAGCTGAGGTGCGTATTTACGACCGATTATTTACTCACGAAAATCCAGATGGTGATAAAGAGGTTGATTTTAAAGAATACATCAATCCAAATTCATTAGAAGTGATTACGGGATATTTAGAACCAAGTTTGGCATCAGCCAAAAACGGAGAACGATTCCAATTTCAACGTTTAGGTTATTATTGTGTCGATAAAGACTCTTCGGCAGAAAAATTGGTTTTTAATAAAACGGTTGGCTTAAGAGATACTTGGGCCAAAGTGGAAAATAAGGAATAATCAATATAGATTTTATAAATCGAAGGCTCACTTTTTAGTGGGCCTTCTTATTATTTAAAAAACTTATGAAACTTAAAAAACATATAATTTTTAGCAATCAAAACCGACCAACATAAATCGATTTTATTGCATTTTTAAAAATTTAGTAACAAAAGACAGCATTTGGCACATAAGTCTTCAGCATTTGGCTTTAAAATAAGTTTGGGCAATTTATAAAACAATAAATAATTTTTGTAACTTTAATATTCTAAATTTTAATATTATGGCAAGTAGTAAAGGAAATAGTATTTTGGCAGTTTTAGCCGGTGCTGCAGTTGGTGTTGGAATAGGAGTTTTATTTGCTCCGGATAAGGGTTCTAGAACTAGAGAAAAAATAAAAGATGGTTTCGACGATGTGAAAGATCAAGCAAAATCTAGATTGAATATTTTTGAGAATGAAACCAAAGAAAAGTTTTCAGATGCAAAAGATGATTTAAAAGATAGGGTAGAAAGTTTTCTTTCAGATTCTAGTTACAAAGCGGAAGAAGCAATTACTTTTTTGGAAGAAAAATTAGCCGAACTTAAAAAGCAAAACTCCAAACTTCAAAAATAATGGCATTTGATGAACTAAAAGAAAATGTTGAAGGTATTCAAGAAAACACAAAAGCTTATGTAGAAAGCAGTTTGGCTTATTATAAACTTTGGGGTTTTAAATTAGCCATGAAGTCAACAACATTAATGGTTAAGTTTTTCTTGATTGCTATGTGTTTGTTGATTGTTTTATTATTCCTTTCCGTTGCGGGTGCATTAGCTTTTGGAAAATTAGTGGACAACTACGTTTTTGGATTTTTGATTGTAGCTGGAATTTATTTAGTGCTGGCGCTATTTTTATTCTTGGTAAAAGATAAAATAATAGAAGGTCCAATTTTAGAGAAATTTTCAGAAATATTTTTTAACGACTAAGCATGGAAACCAAAAAATATTCATCGTATGCTCAAATAGAGCTGGATTTAAAAATTCTAAAATTAGAAAGAGAAATCTATTACCAGAAAGTACTTTTGAATGTTGATAAAACGAAAGAAAGTATTATTCCGTTTAGGAAAATTAATAAAGTTTTAGAAACTGTTTCTGATTTTTCATCTGGACCCTATGGAATAATTATTAAGACATTAATACCAACTGCAATCAAATGGTATTTAAATAGAAAAAGAGGCAATTAAGCCTCTTTTTTAGTATAGTTTGATTATAAATTATGACTCTGATTCAGTAGTTTCATCTTCAAGATTTTTATCGTTTAGAAGATTTTTTTTCTTTGAATTTACTTTTCTCAATCCTGATTTCATTGATTCTCCTACCAAATTGCTTGCCGTGAAACTAGCAACCATATTATTCAACATATCGCTTCCCGCTTGTGGAGAATTAGGTAACAAAATCAGATTCGAATTCGTATCAGCACCAATGGCTTGTAAAGTATCGTAATGTTGTGTAACTACAATCAAAGCCGAAGCTTCTTGCGAGTTGATACCAACCCTATTCAAAACATCTACACTTTCTACCAAACCTTTGGCAATTTCTCTTCTTTGGTCGGCAATACCTTGTCCTTGTAACCGTTTGCTTTCTGCTTCTGCTTTGGCTTTAGCTACAATTCTGATTCTTGAAGCTTCTGCTTCAAATTCCGCAACTGTTTTTTCTCTATCCGCAGCGTTGATTCGGTTCATTGCATTTTTCACTTGAATATCAGGATCAATATCGGTAACCAAAGTGTTTATAATCGTATAACCATAAGTCGTCATCGCTTCATTTAATTCTCTTTTCACAGCAATAGCGATATCGTCTTTTCTTTCGAATACATCATCCAAAATCAATTTTGGTACTTCAGCACGTACTACGTCAAATACATAAGAAGTAATTTGATCATGCGGATATTCTAATTTGTAAAAGGCATCATAAACGGTATCTTTTACCACCATAAATTGTACAGAAACTTTAAGCTTAACAAATACGTTGTCTTTAGTTTTTGTTTCGATAATAACATCCAATTGTTGAATCTTTAAATTCACACGACCCGCGATTCTATCAATCATTGGAATTTTTAATTGAAGGCCCGATTGTCGGATACTTAAAAATTTTCCAAAACGTTCAACAATTACAGCAGTCTGCTGTTTGACTGTAAAAAAAGACGAGAACAATACAAAAAGGCCAAATACCAGAAAGACAATTAAAAAAACATCCATTTTTTTTTATTTAAATTGTTAATACAATGTTTATACGAAATATATGTATGTTTGTTACAAATTATAAGTCACTATTTCATGAATAAGAAAATGACAATCCTTTTACTGATGATTTCATCACTAGGATTTGCACAATACGGCTACCGAGATGGAAACCGAATCGGAATTTCAGGGGGAATTTCACAAACGACTTTGTTTACCAATAATTTTAATGCCAAGCCCGAAACTGGTTTTGCAGGAGGACTTTCTGTGAGAGGGAATTATTATAATAATTGGAGCATGATTTATGGAATGCAGTTTTTCTCTAATAATTTTTCGTTAGAATCTAATTTTAATGATAACGTAAAATACACTATTGAAGGTGTTCAGATTAGATTATTATTTAGTTACAACGTAATTCAAGACCATATTTCTCTAGATTTTGGACCCGTTTTACAGATTAATGGAAAGCTAAAGGTAAGTTCTTCAGATGAAAACAAACTAATTAAAGGAACCTTATTAAAAGCCAATCAGATTGTAGATGTTTCACCAGTAAGCGGTAACTTTTATTTAGGCGGTTCTGCCGGTGGGAAAGTAATTCGATTGGTTATTTTTTATGAATACGGATTTACCAATATCTTGAATAAACTTAATAAAGATGATAATTTAAAAGTTTTGAATAATGGCGATAGTTTTAAAGGAAATTTAGGAACTATTAATGGACAGGTTATCTTTAATTTGTAAATAATTTTTTGTTCTAATAAAAAAGCCTCTCATTAAAATAGACTGCACCCAAAAGTTTAGACAAATTTATAATTAATTTTGATAATAATG